>NZ_NWUO01000001.1 GCF_002895925.1 Mixta theicola
AAAGACCAACATCCATAGCCTTAGCAGCGTCAGAGACGGTGTAATTTTGATCAACAACCAGCTGAGCGGATTCGCGTTTGAATTCAGGACTGAAATTTCTTCTTTTCATTGGGGCACCTGTATTGTTTTGAGGTGAGCATATCACCTCTGTTCAGGTGGCCAAATTCAGTAAACCACTACACAAGAAGAACAAATTCCTTTGTGATCACTCCTAATGCTAAACATTAATTTTTCAGTGATGTATTGCCTCATAACATCGTGTCAGTTAGATTTTTTAGCATCAATGATAAAAATGAGAGATTGCGCTGTGAGCTTGCAAACAAATCTGAGAGGACGTTTACGCAACACTTTTTTGCCTAAAAGCCACGGCCTGATGCCTGTTTTCGAGGCGGTAGTCAACTCCATCCATTCCATTGAAGAGATGAATGGCGCCGCTGAAGGGCGGATTGTTCTCCAAGTCAATCGTGCAACTCAAGGCAATCTGGATTTTGATGCAAAATCTCAGTCAGCAATCGTCGGCTTTACTATCATAGATAATGGCTGTGGGTTTAATGACGACAACTTTAAGTCCTTTGAAACCCTTGATTCGGACCATAAAATTGACAAAGGATGCCGTGGTGTGGGTCGCCTGATGTGGCTTAAGGTGTTTAAGCAGGTCGAAGTGGAAAGCCACTTTTTCGATTCTGATGGCGAGTTGAAAAAACGCTTGTTTCGTTTCGATGGCAAATCAGGTGTCCATGGCGAAAAGATCTTAGATCCAACATCTTCGAATCCCGGCACCGTCATCAGGTTGATTGATTTTGATGAAAGTTTTAGAAAGCAAGTTCCTTCAAAAGGTCATTCAATAGCTAACCAATTACTGGAGCATGTGCTTTGGTATTTCGTACGACAAGGCAGTGCTCCAAATATAATCCTTGAAGATTCTGACGAAACTTTTGATCTAGATAGTTTACTTGAAGGACATATGCATGCGAGTGCATTCATTGAAACAATTACAATTCGTGAATGCCAGTTTGATCTTACCCATATTAAATTTCGTGCTTCGGTGAATAAAAAGCATCAACTGGCACTTTGCGCCGCAAATAGATTGGTTAAAGAAGAATCAATACAAGGTAAAATCCCCGGTTTATACGGAAAAATCTCGGACAATTCTGGTGAGTTTACTTATACATGCTATGTATCTTCTGAATATCTTAATCAGCACGTTCGTAGTGAACGAACATCGTTTGATATTGCTGAAGATGTTGAAGACATGCTCAATGAAGTCAGTCTAAAAGACATCCGCGAAGCTGTGTTAGCTCGTACTAAATTCTATCTTCAGGATGTACTAGCAGAAACTACTTCTGCCGGCCGCAAACGTGTTGACGATTTCATTAACAATCATGCGCCGCGCTATCGTCCAATCGTAAATCATGTGCCGGAAGAGCTACTGATCGTGGACCCAGAAAAATCAGATAAAGAATTAGAGTTACATTTGCACTCACAGTGGTATGAAGTAGAAAGGCAGTTGGTAAACGAAGGTCATGACATCTTAAAACCTCAGAACAAAGAGCAGGTAGAGGAATATAAAGAAAGGCTGAATGAATACCTTAGCAAAGCTGAAGACCTTAAAAAATCAGATCTAGCCAATTACGTCTCTCACCGCAAAGTAATCATTGATTTATTGCAAAAATCGATCGAAAGACTTGAAGACGGAAAATATGCTCGTGAAGATATGATCCATGAATTGATAATGCCCATGCGAAAAGATTCTAATGAAGTTTTTCTTGAAGCTTGTAACTTATGGCTGATTGACGAACGTTTGGCATTTCATAACTATTTAGCTTCAGATAAAACTCTGCTATCAATGCCAATTACTGGAGCAGAGTCAACAAAAGAACCGGATATACTCAGCCTTAGACTTTTTGATAACCCTCTTTTGGTAAATGACCAAAACACACCCTATCTTGCTTCCATTACAGTTGTTGAGATTAAAAGACCAATGCGTAACGATATGCAAGAAGGAGAAGATAAAGACCCGATTGATCAGGCCTTAGGCTATTTAGAAAGAATTCGTGAGGGAGGTGTAAAAACTAAGTCAGGACGCCCTATTCCCGGAGGCAAGGATATCCCAGGCTATTGTTATGTGCTTTGTGACTTAACTAAGACAATGCATCGCCGGTGCCGAAGGGCTAATTTGCGTATCACCTCCGACGGCATGGGCTATTTTGGTTACAATGAACCTGCACATTCTTACATAGAAGTGATTAGTTTCGATCAACTAGTGAAATCAGCGAAAGAACGTAATCGTGCATTCTTTGATAAACTAGGATTACCTTCAGTTTAGAGGGAAGTTAACAACGGGAACGGCAAAATTGTGTGCTGGTCTCCTCTCTCTGGCGTTCTTGAAATCTTGAGCGATTCATTAGAATCATTCGTGCTAAAACAAATCGAGTAAAAGACCGAACTAACGGCGCACTTGGCAGCGGCAGGGTGCGCTAAAAATCTCATGAATGGTTAGGAAGTTACTGAATGTGCACTTTATACAGGAACTAACGTTACACTCTCTTCAAGGAGTTGAGCTTGTACCGATACTAGAAGTAGAACATCCGTACTGCACATTGCCAATATGAATCGACATGAAAATGAGTACAAATCTGAGTACAAATAAAAAACAAATTTAAATAAAACAATTAAATCAATGCATTGAGTGGTAAATCATGGTTTAACGTCTAATCGCTTTGGTTGACTTGTGGGATCGCAGCGCATCTCACGAAGCCTAACAAACCTTATAAAATCCACGCCCTTGCGTGGATTTTTTTATATCGTCGCCCGTAAACAGGTCAATTAACTTTTGCATGTGTCTGATGTGGCGGACGCTGGCTCGCTCTGCCGAAGCCATCGAAGCGAAACGGGCCGAAACCGATCTTGATAAAGCGTTGTGGGTAATTCCAGCGGCACGAATGAAAGCCCATTGAGAGCATAACATTCCCCTTCCCTCCCAGACCGTCAAAATGCTCAGAACCCGCCAGGGACTAACCGGGCACCGGCGGCATCTCTTTCCGGGCAGGGATAATCCGCGTGGCCCGATAATTTCTTACTCGTTACGCCTGTTACTTAAAAGTCCTGGCTGGAGCGGAGCTTTTAGCCCGCATGCAACCAGAACCACTGGCAGCACACGATTAAACGAGATGGGATATCGACCTGAATCGAACCACAACTCAACTCGTCTAAGCCTGAGCATCTTTGGCAGTCCGCTTCGTGCCAGACGCGGACTTAGCGTGATCGGTTTGCAAGCAATTTAGTCAACTATAAAAAGTTTTGCCCCTGTAGTTGTTCTTGACTGATGTTGCTCAGCGTTATCGCCAACCTGATAACTCATTCCTGCCTTCAAGACGAATTCTCGTCCATCTTCGAGCATTGTTTCTAACTCGCCTTCCATGCAGAAAAGGATATGTCCTTTTTGACACCAATGATCCGCAAGGTAGCCAGGAGTATACTCAACCATACGTACACGAATTTGGTTGGGCTCGCTACCAAAGCTCTGTGTACGCCAGTAGGCGATGCCTGTTTCTCCGGGATGCTCTGTTCTTTCGACTTCATTCCAGTTCGTTGTGCCAAAAGCAAATGCGTCCATCTTCATTCTGTTGCTCTCTGTGTGAATAAGAATTCTGACGTTCAGATTTGAACGCTTAACGATTTTTATAATTTGATACTCATGTCAGTCAGAATAACTACTGATTAAAGACTGTTAAAGCTGTTCGTACCGATACACACAGACTGTCAATGTGAACTTCCGCTCTTCGCTCATATGAGACAATCATAATCACATCTCCTGAATCACTGGAGATTGAACATGACAACATCCTCCTGGAACAAAAGCCGTATTATTGGCCAGAAACGACCGCTTCAGATTTCTCATATATGGGGAATTCGTAACCGGCTTGAGCTGGAAGGAAAAGTACGCGATTTGGCTCTGTTTAACATGGCGCTGGACAGTAAACTTCGGGGCTGTGCTCTGGTAAAGCTGAAAGTTTCCGATGTGGCCTATGGACACTCTGTTTCGGGCAGAGCGACAGTGCTGCAGCAAAAAACGGGTAGCCCTGTTCAGTTTGAACTGACTAAGGGAACAAGAGATGTAGGATGAACTACGAAAAACTTTTTAATGGGGTATCCGTGAAATATTGCGAATAACATTGGTTATTCTCTACAGTGAGCACTAACCACCCGGATTATTTTCCTGAGACTATCGCTGACTATTTTCCCGCTTGCAGGCGGCAGGAGGAGACAAATTTAAAAAACCAGGCCATGACTTTTATGACCTGGGGCCTGAAAGGGAATTAACAAAAGGCTAAACCACTTACGAGCCTAAATGCTTATTAAAGAAAGGAATAATCTGTTCCAGCGCTTGACCCGTTGCTTCCGGACGATCATACAGATCATAGTGGGAAGCCCCTTTGACCACCTGTAGCGTCTTCTCAGCAGAGCGGGCTCGCTGGTAAAGTTCATAACCGTCGCGATATGAACCAAAACCACCAGGGACATCGCCAATAACAATATGCAGAGGTTGTATCAGCAATTTCTCCGTAAAGGCAAAAGCATCCCAGTTTAATACGGGAGCGGTGCTGGTAAAGCGCAGCTTGTTGGGTGAGCCAGGCTGTTGGCCACGGGGAGTGGTGTAATAATCTACCGCCTCAATGATATCGATATCCTTAATGCCCGATTTGGCCAGTTCCTCAGCGTTGGCCGGAATGTAACCCACCACGAGTGGAGCGGCTCCCCGGGCCTCAGCTGTTCGCTGTCTGCCAAGCGCTTCGATCGTCCTGAGTGCGGCATCAGGGCCCGAATCACCTTCACGCATGATGCGTCCGTAGTTGGCCGCGACCACTGTTGCCACCGCCCGGAAGCGGTGGTCCGTTGTTGCGGCGCTGACGGCATATCCCCCTCCGCCACAGACCCCCAATACACCGATGCGCTCCTCATCCACATAAGATAAGGTTACGAGGTAGTCGATTGCACAGCGGAAATCTTCCACGCGGGTTGACGGATTTTCGCTAAAGCGTGGCTCGCCGCCACTTTCACCCTGGGTGGAAGCATCGAATGCCAGAGTAATGAAACCCGCTTCGGCCAGTTTCTGACCGTAGACTGCGCCTGATGTCTGTTCTTTACAACTGCTGATAGGATGAGCACAGACGATGGCCGGGTATTTCTGGTTTGCATCGAATCCGTCAGGAAAGCGGATTGTGGCAGCGACCTGCCAGGTGTTATTCCTGAAGGTAACGGATTGTTCATGAGACATAGTGTGAACTCCTCAAGCGTATTGAGATGCCCTGCGCATCAGTGCGGGACTCTGATATACGGATAGACAGGTGACTTAAGCATCAGGCGGCGGTCGGCATTGACGATGGCCACCGTACTGTCGCTGTCATACAGTTGCCATGT
The DNA here is from genome assembly GCF_002895925.1 of Mixta theicola. Taxonomy (GTDB): domain Bacteria; phylum Pseudomonadota; class Gammaproteobacteria; order Enterobacterales; family Enterobacteriaceae; genus Mixta; species Mixta theicola. Next base: position 5,422 of record NZ_NWUO01000001.1, read on the forward strand.
GTAATTTGCCAGTGTATCTGCGGTAATAAATGAATCCTCAGCGAACAGACCATCACCATTGATCCCACCATTGTCGGAAGAGCGGGCGACAAATTCACTCTGCGTAGGACCCGGGGCTATCACTTTGGCCCGCATTTTTTTGCCCTGATCCTGCAGATTCTGAGCAAGCCCCTCAGTAAACGCCGCGACAAAGAACTTGGTCGCGCAATAAGTGACGGCAATATCAAATACCGAATAACCGCCGACAGAAGCTACGTTGATCAGCGTAGCCTCCCGATCGGCATAATCCCTGGTGTACAGCAGGGAGAGCGTGGTCAGGGCCTTAATATTCAAATCCAGCATCCGGGTTGCTTTGGTTAAATCCATATCCCAGGGCATGGAGAAATCGCCAAAACCGGCATTGTTAATCAGGACAGAGAGATCATAATCAGCAAGCTGGTGATACAGGTTTTCCGCCTGGCCTTCCTGTGCCAGGTCGCAGGGTTCTGCGATTACCTGTACAGCATATTTTTCTTCGATGTCCTCCCGGAGCCTGTGCAGTTCGTCCTGACGACGGGCGGTGATAATGAGATTTTGGCCCCGGGATGCGAACTGATAGCTAAGGGCTTTGCCGATCCCTGAGCTTGCTCCGGTGATAAGAGTGTATTTCATGATAGTGTTCTCTGGTCAGTTTCTGCCCGAACCGGGGGGGGGGTCCGGCGGGCAATGGACGGCATTACAGGTTTTCTGAAAAGAAGGAAGCAAACTTCTCTGTCGCTTCCGTCACGTAGTCAGGCTTGTCATACATGGCGATATGGGTGGCACCATTAACAATATGAATTGACTTTTTCTGACTGGCGGCACGCTGATAAATCGCTTCAGTCATCCAGCGCGTTCCCGCCTCGCTACCCGCAATGACCAGAACTGGCTGAGTCAGAAAAACGTCTGCATGACTGAAGGCATCGTAGGTAATAAGCTGCGCCAGGCTGCGGGTGGTGAATTTACTGGAGGCATTACGATGCATCGCCCGTGGCGTACGGTAATATTCATAGGCTTCGGCAAAATCCCTGTTTGGCGCCTCTTCCATTGAGTTCGGTGTCGTTGGCAGATAGCCAGTGACAGCTCCTCTGGCCTCAGCAGTGCGTTGATCTGCAGCCATCCCGAGGAGTTCAAGGGACGATGAAGGCTGCAGATCGCCTTCCCAGCCCAGACGATACATATCACCATAGTTAACGGCGCTGACGGTACCGAGCGCTTTAATCCGGCGATCCATCATGGTTGCGTGAACGGCGTAGCCTCCTCCCGCACAGATGCCCAGAACACCAATTCGCTGCTCATCAATGCAGTTCTGTGCGATCAGATAATCAACAGCCGCACTGATGTCCTCTACCCGGTTATAAGGATTTTCGAGCTGGCGAGGTTCACCGCTGCTTTCCCCCTGATACGAAGCATCATAGGCCAGGGTTATAAAACCATGACCCGCCAGTTTTTCAGCATAGAGGCCTGAAGTTTGTTCTTTAACGCCGCCGCTCGGGTGAACGACGACAATCGCGGGGTAGCGTTCTGCTTCACTGAAATTCTCCGGGAGGAACAGATTCCCGGACATACTGATTTCTGCATTGGTAAAGCGAATGGATTTCATCATTTTCTTCTCCCGAAGATGAGACCTGTGTGACGGTGAAGTGATGATATGAGTGGACGGCATTTTTGATTAGCAGGGATAATCTGATGACAGTTATTAGCATGGCTTATTAATATGATGAAAGAGAATCTCAACGATCTCATTACATTCATGACGGTGATTCAGGAAGGGAGTTTCACGCGGGCTGCCGTGAAAGCGGGAACAACTCAGTCTGCGGTAAGCCAGACCATCAGTAATCTCGAAGCACGTCTGCAGCTGAAATTGCTGAACCGCACAACCCGAAGCCTGACGCTGACAGAAGCGGGGGAACGCCTGGCAAAACTTATCGGCCCGGCACTCGAAGATATCTCAACTGGACTGGAGCAGCTATCAGACCTGCGGGATAAACCGGCGGGTAGGGTGCGTATTTCTGCCGATGAATATGCCATCCAGCAGGTTCTGTGGCCGAAATTAGCGCCGGTTCTGAAGAACTATCCTGACATTCACCTGGAACTCATCACGGATTATGGCCTGGTTGATATCGCTAAGGAGCGCTTTGATGCCGGCGTAAGGCGAGGTGGCCTGATTGCCCTGGATATGGTGGCCATTCCGATCAGTGCGGAACACCGTATGGTTGTCGTTGTCTCGCCTCATTGTCTGCAAAAAAAGGATCTACCGACAACTCCCGCGGAATTGCTGGCGCTACCTTGTATCAATTTACAGTTACCAACCCATGGGCAGAATTTATCCTGGACGTTTGTAATTAACGGGCAGGAGCAAAAGCTGCGTATTCAGGGACAGGTTATCGTAAACGGCATCAATCAGGTTCATCAGGCCTGTCTCGACGGCTACGGGCTGGCTTACGTCCCGCATGCGTTAGTGAAGGATGATATCGCCTCTGGCCGACTGATTACCGCTCTGGACGACTTCACCATTACCTTCCCGGGATATTATCTCTATTACACCAGTCGGCTGAAATCTTCGGCTGCCTTTAATGTCATCCTGGAAGCGCTCAGACATAATGACTGAGCGCACAATCTAACATCCTGAATGATTTTGAGTCGGTTAACTTCGTCCAAAGTGAAAAACTACGCTGCATGAGCCGTCATCAAAATCCTTCGATGGTAAGTCTACGTGACGGACATCTTAATTTAGCCTGGAGCGGACATTGTTACCGTTATGTTGATTTGGTGGAAAAAGATCCGTGCATGGTGGTAAATTAGCCAAATTATGAAGCCAGGATAAGGGGAAATAATGGCTACACAGCAAGCGCCTCAACTTGAAACAGAACGCCTGATTTTAAAGCAATTTACGCTGGATGATTTTCCTGCACTCAAGGCATGCTGGGCTACCCCTGAAATGGCTAAAATTAATGGCGGGGAAAATCCAACGGCAGAAATGGTTTGGACCCGCTTATTACGTTATATCGGGCACTGGCAGGCGTTAGGTTATGGCTACTGGGCAGTGTTTGAAAAATCAACAAACCGTTACGCTGGTTCTTTTGGCTTTCAGGATGCGCATCGTGATATTACGCCTGCACTGGAATACCCTGAAGCTGGATGGACGTTGATTCCTGAAGTACGTGGCAAAGGTTATGCATCTGAAGCACTGACCGCAATTTTACTATGGGCCGACCAGACATTTTCCTCTCCAGTGTGCTGTATTATTGATGAAGAAAACAAACGTTCAAATTATCTAGCTGAGCGTTTTGGTTTCCAGCTTCAAAAGTATGTTAACTATCGTGGTAAGCGGGTGCGATTGCTTATACGCCGTTAACTCCTTATCCGTATTGGTGAATATCAGCCTGCCACTAGCGAAGATAGCTTTAGACTGACTAAGTCCTTATTGGTGAACAATCGAATTGCCGCATTAGATTTAGACACTCTTTTTGCTTTGCTGCAAAAAGAGGAACGTCCGCTTTTGCTCATAGCTGACTTTAAATCTCTTAATTACTGACGGCTTCGTGCCGGAAGCAGACTCACTAATATTCCGTTGCGTTAATAAACTGGCTGTAGCTCAATCAGCCCGAAACATTACACATAGATGCCCGTCAACCTGATTGACGGGCCTGAAATTTATTTCAGATTGGCACGCTCAAGTCCATATGCACTATCCAGCGCACCCGGCTCCATTTGTGAAAGAAGCTGCATCCTGTTCCAGCTGTTGATAAGAGCAATGGCAAAGGTCAGCTCTGAAATTTCCGCTTCAGAGAAATGTTCCTGTGTTGAACGGTAAATTTCTTCCGTTACGCCATGTTCAGTAACGCGGGTCAGCGCTTCCGTCAGCGCCAGCGCTGCTTTTTCTTTGGCGGTAAATAAAGGCGATTCGCGCCAGATTGGGAGATGATAAATACGCAGTTCACGCTCACCATTATTTTTTGCCTGTTTAACATGCATATCCAGGCAGAAGGCACAGCCATTCATTTGTGAAGCACGAATATCAATTAAATCTTTGATAGTCAGATCAATAGACGTGGCGTGAGATGCCATTGTCATACTGGTGAGTGTTTTAATCAGCGCAGGAACCGTTTTGAAATGATTTACACGAGCGCTCATAATATTTCCCTCAGTTAATTACAAGTTGGTTAACAAATTTAATAGCGTCTGGTAATGCTGTTTCCCGGCTACGCGGATCGTGCGTTCCGTCTATACGAATAAACTGCACGTCTGTAATCCCGACATAGGCCAGTGCCGTTTTGATATATGGCGAGAACTGATCGTCATTCATAAAGGGACCATTGGTGAACATGCTTCCGCTTGCAACCACGACGTAAACTTTTTTCCCGGTGACCAGCCCAAATTTAGTTCCTTCATCAGTGAAACCAAACGTGCGTCCGGCACGTGTAATGTGATCAAACCAGGCTTTAAGCACGGATGGCAAACCCAGGTTCCACATAGGTGACGAGATAATAATAAGATCATTCTCAAGCAGTAAATTAACCATTTCTTCAGATCGCTCAATAGCAGCACACTGCTCAGAAGTGCGATTTTCAGGCATGGTAAAGAATGAACCAATAGTGAATGCGTCCAGATGTGGCAGAGGCGTTTCCGATAAATCCAGAACTGTCTCTACAAGACCTGAATAATGGTTTTTTAACTTTTCGGCCAGTATATTCGACACGGCCCGCGACGAAGATCCCGTTATATTAGGGCTGACTTTGATATGTAATAACTTCATAAGTTTAGTCTCCACACCGTTTATTTTATGCGCTGATAAAAATGCATACCTGACGCTATGTAGCCGGTACGTTGATAAAATTTTCTAATTCACGGTATCCTGCCAGCACTATCGGCTTCCCTTCCTGCTCTAAGCCAACCAGATGGTAGCCCTGAATTTGCTGACGCTTAATCTGCTGGATAAACTCCGTTTCTGATGTCAGCTGTCGGCGTAAAATATTCATGAGCGGGAAGCACGTACGAAGTTCTCTCTCCGTTTCAAAATGCGTAATATCAGTCAGGGCAGCCATATTATTTACTCTCTGATGCACCCTGTTCTGTATCCTGGCCAGGTAAAGTCTTTACCAGGGCATTATGCTGTTGAAACAGGGCACCATGATCTGGTGCCGAGATAATAACCCGCTATGGCATATAAAAAAGATACAAAAAACGCAAATAAAGGTAGGACATCCAGATGGGCTATAAAGGCATTTATGAGCAGTATCGCCAGCTGATTGTCACCGGGCTGCTTAAGCCAGGTGATAAGCTCCCGGCTATCCGGGTGCTGGCGGAAGAGTTAAAGGTTGCCAGAAAAACGGTTGAAGCTGCTTACGCCATACTTACAGGTGAAGGTTACATTGTCAGTCAGGGGGCAAAAGGAACGCTGGTTAACCCGGATTTAAAGATTAAGCCTGTCACTCCACCTGTTGAAGCAAAAGCGGCGGATGCGGGTCTCAGCATGATCACCTCCCTGCGGGACGGCAACGGGGATCTTAGGCTGGGCATTCCAGCACTTGATGAATTCCCCTTTAAAAAATGGCTATTACTCTCCGGAAAAGCGGCTCGCTCACTGCGCCCGGAAGAGATGACCAGCCAGCCTCTGATGGGTTATGCCCCGTTGCGGCAAGCGCTGGCAGGCTATCTGCAAATTTCACGGGGAATAAACTGCACTCCTGAGCAAATATTTGTGACTAATGGATACCGCACTAATATTCGCTTGATCCTGCAGGCGCTTGCGCAGCATACAGATAAAGTGGTGATGGAGGATCCGGGTTATTTTTTTGGCCAGAAGCTGCTGAAACGCATTGCCCCCAATCTGCATTACTCTCCTGTCAATCAACAGGGACTGGATACTGATTATTTTAAGAAGCATCACCCTGATGCGCGCTTTGTCATCGTCACCCCCACGCACCAGAGCCCGCTGGCCGTCTCACTCTCTTTACCGCGTAAACATGAACTGCTCGAGTGGGCCCGCGAAAATCAGGGATGGATTGTGGAGGATGATTATGACGGAGAGTTTCATTACACACGTAAAGTTATCCCGGCATTGAAAAGCCTTGATACCAATGAACGTGTGATATATGTCGGCACATTCAGTAAAACCATTATGCCCGCGCTGCGTATTGGTTACATTGTTATGCCACCGGAAACCATCCAGCAATTTAATGAAATTGGTGAAATTATGGAGACCGGCCAGCCATTGTTGCCTCAAAAAATTCTCAGTATGTTTCTCAGTGAAGGACACTTTTTTAAACATATAAAAAGGATGCGTAGTCTTTATCAGCAGCGACGGGAAATAATGCTCAACGCGCTAAATGCACTTTATTCAGAGATTTTTTACTATGAGCTTACCGAAGGCGGCATGCATATAGTGGCTTTTCTCCGCAAAGGCACGCAGGATGTGCAGATCGCGACTATCTGGCAGGCACATAATTTACAGGTGTTTCCGCTTTCCAGCTGGTACAGCCAGACACAGAAACGTTACGGGTTAATTTTGGGATATACCAATATCCGCTCTGAAGCACATGCTATGACGTTGTTGAAAAAACCTTTGCAGGAAACACTCGTGCTTTTTAAATAATAGTTTGCATTAGTGAGCAGGCGCGTAAGCCAGTCGCTGTTGGGGCAAACCCGACCCAGGCGCGTCAGTTAGATAAAACCCGCAAAATCAAAGTTGCATCCAACACCTTTGAGCTTATCGCCAAAAAATGGTTACAGATAAAAGTCCGGGCGGAAATCACTACAATACGCCGACTTGATATGCTGGAGCCTGTAGTCTTTCCCTCCAGCGGAAAACTTCCCATCAGCGAGATCACCCCGCATCACATGCTAAAAATAGTTCAGGAAACCGCTAAACGCGGGCAAAAGGCGACAGTGCCGTGCTGATCGCCCGTCGTCTCGAACCGCTTCAGGTAAGCGCGGCAAACAGGGATGACGTTGATATAAATATTAATTGCTAAAGCAATTGTTGCCATTTAACCTATGCGCACCCTGTATCGAGGTGTTTTATGTCATCCAAAGAAAAATCCCTGTATGCCCTCACCAACGCCTTACAGCCGGTTCGCCGCGTCTGGAAGCAGGCCGCAACGATGGTGCTCGCCAGGTCGGGTATTTCCATGTCGCTGGCTACCGTTGTGGTATTGGTACACCGCAATCCACAGGGTATTAATCAGCGAGACCTGGCGGAAGAAGTGGGCGTGAATCCGGGCGCCCTGGTGCGCCTGCTGGATCAGGCATCTGAGTTAGGTTTATTAGAACGCCAGGAGCAGTCAAACGATCGGCGCTTTAAAGTTCTGCGAACGTTGCCTGCGGGCGCAGAGCTGGCGGAAAAAATTGAAACTGCGGCGAACAAGCTACGGCTTGAGCTAATGCACGATGTTCCGCTGGAAGAGATCGAAACCGCCACGCGGATTTTACGTCTGTTCGAAGAGCGCGCCTGTCAGTACCTGCAACAGGCTAACCATAAATCATGATCCCTGTTGGTAAACCGCAGCTGCTGTACGCAGTAAAGCTATTTATTTCTGCCATGCTGGCCTTCGCCCTTGCGGAAAATATCGGTCTGCAAAACCCCTACTGGGCAATGGTAACCTGCTGCGTACTCAGCAATCCGGTCAGCGGAGCAGTACGCGCCAGAGCAACCTATCGCTTCTGCGGAACGCTATTTGCGGGAGTGCTAACGCTGACAATATCAGCATTTCTGAGCAACACGCCCCAGCTACTGATTATCGTTGCCGGGTTGTCCTCTTCGCTGATGCTCGGGATCTCTTATCTTGACAGAACTCCGCGCGCTTATTTTTTCCAGCTGGGCGCCATAACCATGATGTTAGTGGCGATCGCTTATATCAACGGCCGGATACGATGTTCACCATGGTCGTTACCCGCGTTACAGAGATCTGTCTGGGGATCCTGGCGGTCACGCTGGTTGACAGCGTACTGTTCCCGTCGTCGCTGGCGCCGGTATTGCACAAGCGTCTGAATGGCTGGCTGTCGGATCTGGAACGCTGGCAGAATGAGAGTCTGAATGGCAAATCTGCGGATGCCACTACACAAGCCGATCGCATCAGGTTACTTAGCGATATCGCCTCCTTTAATCAGCTGATGACGACGCTGGGATACGACAGCTCAGTTGAAAAATCTACCCGACAGGCCGCCAGTGCAATACAGCAGCGCGTTGTGAAGATGGTGCCGTTGCTGTCATCGATTGACAGCAGTATTAACGCTCTGCCGGAAAATTTACGTACCGTGCTTACCCCGTGGCTGGCGGAAATCCAGCGGCAGGCTCAATTGCCGAAGCCGTCCTTTGTCGCGACGCTGGCTCATCTGCCCACGCAAGGACAGCTTCATCCCTGGGAGAAGCTGCTCGTTGATGAACTGGTGGAACAAGTCAGACGCTGGCTGGCACTCTGGGCGCAGGTTCGGCAATTAAAGACCTTCCTGGAGGGTAAGCCACTGCCGGAGCACTTATATTCCCGAATGAAGCGTAGCCGTGTGTTTTCTCTCCCGGCGGATACCGGTATGGCGCTGCGAATGTTTGCCAGCATCCTGACGACCTATACCCTGCTGTGCGGAGTATGGTATCTGACCGGCTGGTCACAGGGCGCCAACATGGTTCTGATGGGGATCGTTGCTATCGCTTTTTTTGGTCACGGTGATAATCCAGGCAAAACGATCGCCTCCTTCGGCCGATTTGCTTTCATTGCGATGGCGCTTGGCGCGGTCCTGAGTTATCTGCTGTTGCCGATGGCCGGAGATTACGGCAGTTTCCTGGTGGTGATGGGCATTTTCCTGCTGCCGTTAGGGGTGTGGGCTGCCAGTAATCCCCTGGCAACCCTCGCGATTGCCCTGGCGCTCAGCAACGTCAACTTTCAGGGTCACTATGCGCCAAACAATATGGGCCAGTATCTGGAAAGCACATCCGGTACGCTGGTTGGCGTTTACTGCGCGTTTTTATCCGCAGCGCTCTATCGCCGCTGGGGAACTGAACTTGCCGTGGCAAGGCTGATCCGTAAGGATGCGCAAGAGATGATGTCTCTGAACCGGCACCTCTCCACCAGAGACCTGGAGCGCTATCAGCGCGCGCACTGGAGCGCATTACGGCGCTGGGTAGCCGTTTCAGCGCCATCGGGCAGGAAGATCGTAGCCCGCTATTGCTGACCCGGCTCAAAACCGGCATCAATCTGATCCTGCTGCAACAGGCTGTAACCACCTGCCCTGATGCGTCGCCGGTATTCGGGCTGCTGGCAACTTTTCGCCAGTTATCGCTCACCGAAGAAATCCCCGGAACGCTGCTAACGCAACTGGATGCCAGTCTGGAATATGCATGGGAGCGAAGCGATCCCCGGCTGTTGCGTCCGTTAACCCGGCTACGGTTATTACATTTCCCTCAGGCCTGGCACTGGAAACCTTAATATGATTGGTGAGATTAATATTGACGGCATTTTTATTTCGCCGCTGCTGCTATGTCTTGTCTGCGCCTTTTTCCTGCGCATGATGCTCTCCGCACTGCTCAACGCGGCCGGTGTCTATCGTCTGATCGCTCAGCGTCCGCTTTTTGATACTGCCCTGTTTCTGATACTGACCGGACTTATTTTCTATGGTCTGAAATTATTAACCACGCCGTGAGGATAGCATGCTCCAACGATTTAGCTTCACCCTTCTGCGCCCGCTGCTGACGCTTATTGCCGTACTGGCTGCCATTGTCGTGCTCTGGCAGCTCTATCACTATTACACCTACGCGCCGCAAACCCGTGATGGCAAAATAAGCGCCGATGTCGTGCCGCTGGCAACAGATGTTTCCGGCAGAGTAGACGAGGTCTATATTCACGATAATCAGGTGGTGCGTAAAGGACAGCTACTGCTTAGCCTTGATAAGGTTCGCCTGCGCAATGCCCTGGCCCAGGCCGAGGCGACCGTTGAGCAAGCCAGCGTCCAGTTGAGCTCATCGCGTCGTGAAAACCAGCGCTACCAGACGCTGCAGTCCGCCATCTCTCAGCAGGAGCGCGATAATCACCATGACGCGCAATTGCTGGCTAAAGCGAATCTGGATCAGGCGTTAGCCGATCGTGAACTGGCCCGGATAAATCTGCAGCGCGCCGATCTGTTCGCACCAGTGGACGGCGTAATCACCAATTTTTCATTACGTCCGGGGGCCTATGCCAGCGCCGGTCAGCCGGTCATGGCTCTGGTGGACTCTCACAGTTTCTATATTGCGGGCTATTTTGAAGAGACCAAACTGGGGCATATTCAAAATGGCGACCAAGTCATTATCCGTATAATGGGTGAAAACCAGCCTCTTTACGGTCATGTTGACGGATTATCTGCAGGTATCAACGACAGCGAACGCACTACCGCCGCAGGCAATCTGCTCGCTAACGTGAATCCAACCTTTAGCTGGATCCGCCTGGCGCAGCGTATTCCTGTACGAATTGCGATTGATAAAGTGCCAGATGGCGTACAACTGATTGCAGGCCGCACGGCAACTGTAAGCCTGGAAAATGAAAATGCGGGCGCGAAAGCGATTATTCCATCCAGTTTTACGCATCTGCCGTAGCAGGTCTGATAAAGAGTATCAGTGGCTTATGGGCAAAGGTTGCCGCAGTTAAGGAGGGGCGTCAAAGCGCGCGTATCAGACCACCCATCCTCAGCAACCTCAAAGATCCGTAATTCGCCCAGGTCGGATCCAGCAGACTGCTACGCCGCGATCGCCCAGATATTGCCCTACGCGATGACTACAAAGACGTTCCGTGGACGCCGGGTATTTTGCGGATAGTTGCGATGGTGTGCCAGTATCCGTCATCCGGCAATATAGCAGACAGCGTGGCGCAACTTGTTGGAACCGCCGGTATGGCTAAAATGCTGATGTATGCTAACCAGCTGCATCCGGCAGGTTTAGTACGCCCTCGTATTCCGTTGATATTGTAACAACGCAGCCGCATCAGGCGATCCACGGTCAGGCCGGGATAACCCTGCTGCCGATCATCATATTCATATAACGACAAGCGGAAATGTTCAAATCGCCTTATCGATCTGGCCGCTATCGCTTTGTTTCTGCGTGAAGCTCAACTTTTCCTTATGTTTTCAGCTAAACGTTTCCCTGTTGCCGCCGATATTCAGATGTCCCCGGAAACTTAACGGGATCGTCCACAACACGCGGGTAATGACACATGTTTAAAAATTTAACGATCAAGCGAAAGTTTATTCTGGCTTTCGGGGCGGTAGTCGCAGTGATGTTAATTATCTGCGCTTCTTTCTACCTGAATTTTTCGCGCATCGTAACGACGAATAGCTGGAACGTGCACACCTATCAAGTAATTGATGAAAGCCGTGGCCTGGTTGCGAGCCTGGTCAATATGGAAACCGGTCTGCGCGGCTACGCGCTTAACGGCAAAGAAGAAATGCTACAGCCTTATATTTCCGGGCAAAAAACGTTTTTACAGCATCTGGAACTGGCGAAAAAGCTGACGTCGGATAACCCCGCCCAGCAGGATCGGCTGGATCGTCTGTTGCAGCTTGAGAAAGCGTGGAACACCGATTTTGCTGCGCGCCTGATGGAAAACCGCCGCGCCGCCAACGCCGGTACGTTAACGGAACAGGCATTTATCGACGCGTTTGAAGCGAACCCCGGCAAAAAGCGGATGGATAATATGCGCGCCATCATTGATGAAATGTCGACCACAGAACAGGCGCTGCTGGCGGCACGTCAGATTGCCGTCGCGTCAACCACGTCACAAACTACGCTGACGCTGATCTTTGGTTCGCTGTTCGGTTTAATTATCGCGGTGGCGCTGGGTTATGTGCTGACGCGCGCGATCACCCTTCCGTTACAGCGTGCGGTCAGCGCCGCGCAGGCTATTGCGACCGGCGACCTGACTACCCGACTGGTGGCAGACTCTCGTGATGAAACCGGAACGCTGCTAACCGCGCTGGCGTCTATGCAGACACAGCTAACCCGCGTAGTTTCTGATATTCAGAACGCGGCCTCTTCTATCGACAGCGCGGCGAAAGAAGTGGCGACCGGCAATATCGATCTCTCCAGCCGTACCGAGCAGCAGGCGGCCTCGCTGGAAGAAACATCGGCCAGTATGGAGCAGCTGACCGCCACGGTGCGGCAGAACACCTCTAACGCCCAGCACGCCAGCACGCTGGCCAGCGATGCATCGCAGGTGGCGCTGCGCGGCGGCAACGTAGTGGATCAGGTAGTCACGACCATGTCGGCAATTGCGGAAAGCTCGCAGCATATCGTGGATATTATCAGCACCATTGAAGGCATCGCTTTCCAGACCAATATTCTGGCGCTGAACGCGGCGGTAGAAGCCGCCCGTGCGGGTGAACAGGGACGCGGCTTTGCGGTGGTTGCCAGCGAAGTGCGTGCGCTGGCGCAGCGCAGCGCAACGGCGGCGAAAGAGATCAAGCAGCTGATCCATCAATCCTCAGAACGCGTTACGGAAGGCACCTCGCTGGTGGCCGCTGCCGGCACGACGATGAAAGATATCGTCACCTCTATTCAGCGCGTTTCAGAGATTATGACTGAAATCTCTAACGCTTCCGATGAGCAGGCGAACGGTATTGAACACGTGGGCCAGGCGGTCACGCAGATGGATGAAGTTACGCAGCAGAACGCCGCGCTGGTTGAACAGGCGGCTGCCGCTGCCGCGTCGCTGGAAGATCAGGCCTCCCACCTCAGCCGCAGCGTGGCGATTTTCAAAACCGCAGCGGTGTGATGAAACGGCAGGAAAGGCGCGGCGTCGTCTTTCCTGAGCCAAATATCTGGAATGACTTCGGGGCGCAGCGGGGTTTAGCGCCAGAATACCCGCTCGTCGCTGTCATAAAGCGGATCGCGCAACGCGCCGGAATGTTCGCTCGTCAGCACAGGAAAACGTTCCTTCTCAGTCAGATGAAGCATTTGTCGTCCCGGCAGGTTCACTGCAATCAGGCTTTCCTCAAGGGCATCGAGCGTTTCATCGCGATCGTCAAACAGGCTGTGGCTTACTGACATCAGTTCTCTCCGGTGAAAATGCATCCTTTTCATCATAGTAACATTGAGCCGCTACGCCAGATTGCCAGAGGAAATAGCCCTTTTTTCCGATATTTCCCTTATTGTTTTCCCGGCGTGTCCGCGTCTGTACCGCGTGATAAGGGAACTGAGTGGAGTAGTCCTGCTCAGTTATCCGGGCAGGCCCCCTTTTCAGAACCGGACTTGCGGAACGACCTACTCACATTCCGTCGAGAAACTTTTGGTTCTCCTGGGTTCCGTCCCTTATCTCTGTTACCTGTGTACCCGGTGGATCCTCTCCTTTTGGCACTTCGCCAGTTTGGTCTCCAGAGAGTTATGGCTTGTTAGGTGGATCCATCTGGCAACATCCATAACCAGTACGATTTCGGGGGAACACGTTCACCATTTAGTAATCCACCTGTGGCAATCATTTAAAACGGTGGCAGAGAAAACAGGCATATCAAGGAATACTTATTTCTGTTTAAAAAACGAAAAAACGCAATAAATTAATATAAAATAATCAGAATTAGCTATCAGAAACTTGATCTTGATAAAGTATTTAAATATGGTTTACACCTCGCTATAAAGCAGCCTGATAACTATCATGAGCTAAATGATAGCGAAATTAATAAACTTATAAATTAACGTAGGAATACCACTGGAGTTAACTACTGCAATGAGGCAGGTTATGCATGGAAAATAATAATTAAAAATGAAATCAGTACATTATTTACCTGGATCGAACCGGGGTTACTCATTAATTAAATGAGAAAAACAGTAAACTACGCACTTAGTATGGTTTTTAACATCCTTGGTCCTCAAACTCGTGTTATGGTAAATTCTGCTGGCTAACACAGGATCAAACAGGGAATTTTAGGGAGCATAGGATGAACAGTACATTTCTTAAAATCGATGGGATCATGGGAGAGTCGAAAGACTCTCTTCATCAGGGATGGACTGATGTTGAGAGTTATTCATGGGGAGTATCCAGGAAAGGAGAAGGTTCAGAAACAGGGATGACTAATTACCACCATCTTACTGTCCACTGTCAGGTGGATAAAGCAACGGCTGCTACACTCTTGTTTGCTTCAAATGGAAACAAAATTAAAAAAGTTGAGTTATCTGCCTGTAAAGCGGGTGGCGAACAAGTGGAGTATTACCGGATTACGCTGGAAAATGACATTGTCATGGAAGTGCTTCTAAACGAAAGCGGTTCAATGACCGACATTGAGTATGAGTTTCAGGCTGATAAAGTAAAGTTCCAGTACTGGGAACAGGCGGCGATCGGCAGGCGAGGTGCTGAAACGCGCATGGGGTGGAACATAAAAGATTCTACATCTTATTTTTAGAAAAAAGATGATTAATTCAGGTGCCTGTTTTTATCGTTAGGCACCTGCATTTTATTAATAGTTCAGGTTTTCAAAAAAATTCGCTGCCGAAAGATATTCAGATGATAAGCATGAATTCTCCTCCGCAGTTTCCGCATCAGTGTTCAGTGAGCTAAATATCATCACTTTGCATTTTTTCTTAATGGTTATATTCCATGATTTTTCTAAATCCAGTATCCTTTCTCTTTCTTTTGGTAAGTGTTCTATTGTCTTTTTTATTGCAACCTCTAATATATGCTTCGAATTTTCTGATTTTTCTATCGATTTTTTATTAATTTCATCTAATTGATTAATTTCTGTCTCGGTAAATGCAGCATTAGCATTAAAAGAATAGATGAAAATGAAAAAGATAATTTTAATTACTTTCATAGAAGTCAACTCTTCGTTTAAATCTGTCGTTAGGCACAGACGGCCAAATTGATCTATCTGCAATTACACTTCCAAACCCCTTTAAATCACCTGCGTATGCCATTCGTTGTAAGCATACTCTGCTCTTTGGGTTATAGTCTCCCCAGTAACGCAAATCAACAAGGACTTCTTTTATTTTGCCCGGAATGTTATTCCATGCTAAAGATGCTGATATATTTGGGTCGGGATGATACTTTTTGATAGTAAAATCATCTTTGCATATCCTCTCAACATCCTTTTTTATCTCGTCGTAGGTCAGGATAAATAGGTTTAATTGCTGCTGCTCTGTTATCTCACCAATTAGATCTCTGTTCATAATGAAAAAATTATAAGCGGAGCATCCTTTTATTCTTGCTCCATTTGCGATTGCCGCAGCCTTTTCTTTTTTTATTCCTGATTTTTTCAGACTAATTAATGCGCTTATTTTTGACCTGTCTCCAAGATCGAACCTCCGGCCAATTGTTACCCCAGAATTGTTTTTACCGCATGCTGAAGAATTTCCAGGCCAGTGTATTTTTCTTGAATAATCTCTGCTTGATTTTAAATTATTACCTTCAGATCTGAAAGTTAATATCCCTTCAATAGGCTCCAGCATTTTTCCGTCATCCTTTTGGTTAAATTTGTCATATTTTACTTATGGTTTTTTATGAGTCTACTTTTTGGGAACTGAGTAGAGTAGTCCTGCTCAGTTATCCGTCACGGCGTAAGTCTCTCTACCCTGTGGCGCTGGCTGCGCTTTCCGGAACAGAACCTTCACCGGCAAGCTAAGCGCAGCGTTTCCCGGCGCACGGGCCAATGGAACGAAAGCTCACGCTAAATATATTACTTCTGTTAATCAGCGCCCGTTTTTAACGCGCACAATATCCGCCATGATCGCCAGCGCGATTTCCATCGGCGTTTTACTGCCGATAGGCAGGCCAATCGGCGCATGGATACGTTGTAAATCGGTTTCATCCAGCTCGCCGATGCGGCGCAGACGCGCCAGCCGCTGTCGGCTATTACTGGCGGAGCCCATTGCGCCCAGGTAAAAGGCCGGAGTATTCATCGCTTCCAGCAGCGCCAGATCGTCCACGCGCGGATCGTGCGTGGCGCAGATCACCGCCGTTTGATCCGTTGCGCCATGCAGCTCCAGATAGCGCGCGGGATGCTGGCTGATGCAGCGCAAATGCGGCTGTGGTGAATGATTCTCCTGCAGCTGCTGCCAGAAAGGCTCCCGATGCTCACACACGATCGCCTGCATACCCAGCATCAGCGCCAGACGCAAACATTCACCGGCCACCGCTGAATAACCCGCCAGCAGCAGCGTTGGCACGCTACCCACCGATAGCGAAACGCTGTCGTGGTCATAGCACAGCGCGCGCGGCACGCGATTGGTATCGGTTTCCAGCTGCGCGGCCTGTCCCATTACAATCTGCTTGCGCAGGCGATCGCCGCCCGCCAGCGCCTGCTGCAGGCGCTGAAGATGGCTCAGGCTGGCCGCGTCCGGCGGCAGCCGTTCAATCAGCACGTCCAGTACCCCACCGCACGGCAGCCGGGTAGAAGTCGCCAGCCCGCCATCGCCGTAGCGCACCAGCTGGCTGGCGGCGTTAAAGCTCCCCTGCTGTAAGCGGGTAAGAAAATCCTCTTCAATACAGCCGCCGGAAAGCGATCCGCAAAAATTCCCTTGCTGATTCGCCACCAGCAGCGCACCAGGCGCTCGCGGTGCCGATCCCCAGCTGTGCAATACGGTGCAGAGCCAGACGCATTCTCCCTGCTGATGCCACTGTAGCGCGCGGTCGATAACCTGTTGATCGAGTGAGTGCATTATTTCTCTCCTGACAGCATTGACGGCAGATCGACATCGCGCACCAGCATCGGTTCGCCTTCCACCGGTTCCAGCAGCTTGTGACGGCCGCAAGCGGCGCGATAGCGCGTACTTTCCCCTGCTGCCAGCAGCAGAATTCCAACGGTCATAAGCGTCCCGTTACGTTTCGATAAAAGTTAAGCATAGAACGTCAGACGACAGGGATCCGTCACGCTGGCGACAAATCAGCATAAAGAGAAGAAAAAAGGGGCGATCAACGCCCCTGAAAGGAGGAAATGACGTCAGAAAAAGCCGAGCGGATCGATGCTATAGCTGACCAGCAGGTTCTTGGTCTGCTGATAATGATCGAGCATCATTTTATGGGTTTCGCGGCCAATACCCGATTTTTTATAGCCGCCGAACGCCGCGTGCGCCGGATAGAGATGATAGCAGTTGGTCCAGACGCGCCCCGCCTTGATCGCCCGCCCTACGCGCCATGCGCGGTTAATATCACGCGTCCAGACGCCAGCGCCGAGGCCGTAAATCGAATCGTTAGCGATGGCGATTGCTTCCGCCTCATCTTTAAAAGTGGTAATGCCCACTACCGGACCGAAGATCTCTTCCTGGAACACCCGCATGCTGTTGCTGCCCTTCAGCAGCGTTGGCTGAATATAGTAGCCGCTTTGCAGCTGGCCTTCGGTTGGCTCAATGCCGCCGCCGGTCAGGATCTCCGCGCCCTCTTTTTGCGCAATATCCAGGTAAGAGAGGATTTTATCAAACTGCTGCTGCGAGGCCTGCGCGCCGATCATCGTCTCGGT
Organism: Mixta theicola; assembly: GCF_002895925.1. Classification (GTDB taxonomy): domain Bacteria; phylum Pseudomonadota; class Gammaproteobacteria; order Enterobacterales; family Enterobacteriaceae; genus Mixta; species Mixta theicola. The sequence goes on from NZ_NWUO01000001.1 coordinate 22,846, forward strand.
ATCAAGCGGATCGCCACGTCGGATGGTTTTAATCCGCGCCATTACCGCCGCGATAAACGGTTCGTAAATCGATTCCTGAATCAGCGCGCGTGATGGACAGGTACACACTTCTCCCTGATTCAGGAAGCCCAGCACCACGCCTTCCGCCGCTTTCTCAATAAAAGAAGGCTCGGCCTGCATAATATCTTCAAAGAAGATGTTAGGAGATTTACCGCCCAGCTCAACGGTCGAAGGGATCAGGTTTTTCGCCGCCAGCTCCAGAATATGAGTACCGGTAGCGGTTGAGCCGGTAAAGGCGATTTTGGCGATACGCGGGTTGCCCGCCAGCGCTTCGCCCGCCTCGCGGCCAAAACCATGCACCACGTTCAGCACGCCCGCAGGCAACAGGTCGCCCACCAGCTCGGCAAACAGAGTAATAGAGAGCGGCGTCTGCTCGGCAGGCTTCAGCACCACGCAGTTACCGGCCGCCAGCGCGGGCGCCAGCTTCCAGGCCGCCATCAGCAGCGGGAAATTCCACGGGATGATCTGCCCGACCACGCCCAGCGGCTCGTGAATATGGTAAGCGGCGGTATGCTCATCGATTTCCGCCGCCGTGCCCTCCTGCGCGCGGATACAGCCGGCAAAATAGCGGAAATGATCCACCGCCAGCGGCAGATCCGCCGCCAGCGTCTCGCGGACCGGTTTGCCGTTGTCCCAGGTTTCGTGTACCGCGATACGTTCCAGGTTCTGTTCCAGGCGGTCAGCGATTTTCAGCAGCAGCTGAGAGCGCACCTGCACCGAGGTTTTGCCCCAGCGTTCGGCGGCGGCATGCGCGGCGTCCAGCGCATTTTCAATATCCTGCTGGCCGGAGCGCGGGAATTCGCCGATAACCGAGCCGTCAACCGGCGATGTATTGGTGAAATATTCGCCGTTAACCGGCGCAACGAATTCACCGTTGATGTAGTTGCCATAACGCTGCTGCAGCGTTATCAGCGAATCTTTATATCCGGGCCAGGCGTAACGCATACCGATTCTCCTGTGGCATTAAATAACAAATGAATAACCATTTATTAACTTGACCGAATGCGGCAGCTTTGTCAGTCGCCACAGGAGAAAAATGTGAGCCCGGCGGAAAGATTCAGCGTTTCAGGCGCTAAGCTGCTCACGCTGGCGCAGGCTTTGCCAGAAACGCTGTAAAATCAGGCGCGGATTATCGGTGGCTGGCTGGGCGGCAGGATTAAAATTCACCCCCTCCGGCAGGCAGGCCAGCATAATTTGCGCATCGAATTCCGGATGAAACTGCACCGACAGCGCATGCGGCCCGTAGCGGATAATCTGGCAATCATCGGTGGCGGAACGGGCCAGTACGCGCGCACCGGGCGGTGGCGCCAGCACCGTCTGACGATGAGACAGCCAGACCGGAAACGTTGAAGGCAGCGCCTGCAGCAGCGGATCGGACTGCGGGCCAGGCTGCAATGTGATCGGTAGCGCTCCCCGCTCCCAGCCGCGCGGATTATCGCCCACCTCGCCGCCCAGCGCATAGGCCATCAGCTGGTGACCATAACAGACGCCAAACAGCGGCAGCGCCTGTTCCATTGCAGCGCGCAGCCAGGCGGCGGTGCGTTCGCTCCACTCGGCGTGATCGGTAACCATCGCCCACGAACCGCTCAGAATAGCGCCGCTGACGGCAGCAAAATCGGGCAGCGTTTCGCCCAGATCGGGGCGGCAGATAATATAGTCGTGTGGCGCGAGGTCCAGCGCATCGATAAACCAGCGCGCCTGTTCGCCAATGCGTTCGCGCACCGGCGCGGGAGGACGTTCAAGTTGGATAATAGCGAGAGGTAACTGCGTGGGCGTCATACCGAATCCTTTTCCTGTTACGGGAGCGTTTCGGTTGTACAGTATTACAGCTCTGTTGTGGGCTGTCTCATAACTTTTTCTGAGACTTCTGTGCGGGCTGATAATAAGCAGGCAAAGAAAACGACCGCGCTGACGCTTGTCTGGCTGATGAGACCTGTCATGATAGTTAACGTTTTATTTCGGATAATTAAGGATGGTGTTGTGGCTCTGCGTCATTTTTTGCTGGTGTTGATGGTGGTCACCATCTGGGCGTTTAATAACGTGGCCATTAAATGGGGCCTGCTCGATCTGCCGCCGTTATTTATGACCTTTATGCGCTTCGTGGTGGTCGCGCTGGTACTGATCCCCTTTACCCGCATCACGCGCGCCCAGCTGCCCTGGCTGGCGGCGCTGGCGTTTACCTTCGGCTTTATGCACTTTTCGCTGCTGTTTGTCGGGATAAGCTATACCGATGCCGGCACCGCCGCGGTACTGGTGCAGCTGGGCACGCCGATCGCCATGCTGCTGGCGTGGGTGATATTAAAAGAGAAGCTAACGCTGATCCAGCTGTTCGGCATCGCCATTTCCCTTAGCGGCGTGGTGGTGTTAACCGGCAGCCCGACGATTCCCACCTGGTGGGTACTGGCGCTGCTCCTGATCAGCGCATGCGGCTGGGCCATCAGCAATCTGATCGTAAAAAAGGCGCCGCCGATTAAGCCATTAACCATGACCGGCTGGCTGTCGTTTATGGCGATTCCTGTCGTGGGCTTTACCTCCTGGCTGACCGAAGCGCATCAGATTGACGCGCTGCTGCACGCCTCCTGGCGTGGCTGGTTCGGCATTCTGTATAGCGCTATCGCCTCTTCCGTAGTGGCCTATTCGCTGTGGTATGCGCTGCTGAAAAAATATAACGTCAACCTGATCATGCCCTACTCGCTGCTGACGCCGGTGCTGGCGGTAATTATGGGCGTGCTGGTGCTGGGCGACAGCATGAATAGGTTCAAAATCATCGGTTCGCTGCTGGTGATTTTCGGCACCGCTATCGCGGTGATCAATATTCGTCGTTTACGTATGCACGCCCGCTTCCCCCGTTTGCCGCTATGGCGTAAACGCCAGCCGTAACAGGAAAAAAAGCCCATCCATTGCTAAGGTGAAAGAGCAAACGAACTGAGGGAGAAGGATATGGATAACAACCTGGCGGCACTTTTCTGGCAGCAGCTGTGGCATGCGTTGCAGGGAGAAACGCCGCCGCCTCCGGTTATCCTGCAGGGATACGAAGCCTTTGCATCAGCTTATCCGGTCAGCGAACTCGCCGCCACCAGCATGGCGCTGGCGGCGCAATCCGCCGCCGGGCTGGTCAACAACCCGGCAAAAGTGACGATTGATATTCGTCGCGCCTCACGCTGGTTCCAGCATACCTTTCGTCCGATAAACCGCCCGCTGCCTGCCAGCTGGGACGCCTTCGCTGGCGATTACGCCACCGTTGACGGCTGGATCCGTTTGCACACCAATGCGCCGCTTCACCGTCAGGCGATGGAGCGCGTGCTGGGGAAACAGCCAGACCGCGCGGCACTGGCCAAAATCGTTGCCGGCTGGCAAAAGCAGGCGCTGGAGCAGGCCGTTATTGATGCTGGCGGCTGTGCCGCAGAAATGCGTAGCCTGGCCGAGTGGCAGCAGCATCCGCAGGGTAAAAGCGTGGCGCAGGAGGCGCTAATCGCCTGGGAGCCGCAGGCGGAAGGAGCGCCGCCGGCATGGCAGCGTCCGATAGCGCGCCCGTTGCGCGGCGTTAAGGTGCTGGATCTGACGCGAATTATCGCCGGGCCGGTGGCGACCCGTTTTCTGGCCGGGCTGGGTGCCGAGGTGCTGCGCCTCGATCCGCCAGGCTGGGAGGAACCTTCGCTGGAAGAAGAGATGATGCAGGGCAAACGCTGCGCGCGGCTCGATCTGAAAAGCGTGCAGGGGCGTCAGCAGTTTGAGCAGCTACTGGCGCAGGCGGATGTGCTGGTACACGGCTATCGCGCCGATGCGCTGGAAAATCTGGGTTACGACAGCGCGCGTCGGCAACAGCTGGCGCCCGGTCTGGTGGATGTCAGCCTGAACGCCTGGGGCTGGAGCGGCCCGTGGCGCAACCGGCGCGGCTTCGACAGCCTGGTGCAGATGGCCTGCGGCATTGCCGATGCGGGACAGCGCTGGCAGGCCGCCGATGCGCCGTGTCCGTTGCCGGTACAGGCGCTGGATCACGCCACGGGCTATCTGATGGCGGCGGCGGTGCTGGAAGGCATGCGCCGACGCGTTGCGCACCGCACCGGCATTACGGCGCGGCTTTCTCTGGCGCGTACCGCGCATCTGCTGACCTCGCATCCTTACCCGGCCGCCACGGCGGCAACCGGCCCTGGCCCGGCGCAGCCGCATGATGAAAGCGATACGCTGGAGATCACGCCGCTGGGCATCGGTTATCGGCTGCGGCCGCCGCTGTGGCTGCCCGGTACGCCGCTGCTCTGGTCACGCTCCGGCAGCCCGTTGGGTTCAGCCTCCGCCAGCTGGCTGCCAGCCTGATAGCGGGCCTGGATTTTGCCCGCCTGCGCCATGCTGGCGGGTCTGTTTCTGGACGTATGCTGTTTAGCAAATACACCCGGTTATACGAGATCGGTAACGTGTGCGATTACGCCTCGTCGTCACCCTCTTCTTCCGCCAACTCTTCGCGCATCGCCTGCAGCGCTTCGCGGCTTAATGCCGCCAGCGTACGATAAAAGCCGCTGGTGGCGTGGGCTTCAACTTTGCCAAGAAACGCGCCGCACCACGGCAGCAGATATTCATCAAACAGGTCGATCTGCGCCTGAATTTCATCTTCCTGCGCCTGATCTTCCAGCCAGGAGGCCGCCAGCAGCAGCGCGCCGAAATGATCGGCAGGCGTATCGCTCAGCGGCATACCGCGCTGCTGGAGAAAACTGCGCACCTCGGCCTCGGCCGGGCCATCTTTCCACTGCGAGCCGTACGGCGGCACGCTGCAGTCGCTGCCGACAAACAGCGCATTGTAATCGGCGGCCAGCGCCTGCGGATCGGCATGCTGCTGCAGACGCGTCAGCAGCTCATCCTGCTCCAGCGGCCAGTTCTGCTGCAGTTTGCCTGCGCGGATCAGCGTGAACAGCGGCACCAACAGCGGATCCTGCGGCTGGCGATTAAACAGCGAGCCGAGCACGCGGCAGATGATGGAAAATTCATTCATTACTTTCAGTCCGTTCAGAGGTTAAGACGCCGCCGTTAAAAGTCAGCAAACGCGTCGACAGGCTTCCCGCCCCGCATTTCCAGAAAATCAAGCAGGCGGCGCGGCGTGACATTTAACACGCGTTCCTCAGGAAAATCCACCTCGCGCCTAATATGCAGGCAATGCTTAAAATTTCCCGGCGTAAAGGCGGTATGGGAATCGGAACCAAACGCCAGCCATCCCCCCGCTTCTTTCACCGCAGCTTACAAACTTTCAGGTTGTGTTTTACAACCCACTATTTTTAAAGGCTTTTTACCTCACCTGCTTTTCCACATCACAGAAATAAAATTTACTTAAGTCAAACTGGATGTATGTAAAGCAAACGTTATAGTTATATCTGAATATTGCGCAGGCAATATTTATGTTTAATTCCTTTACATAATCACTCCCATTTTTTACATGGATAAATAACTCGCTCCCTTCAAATCTGAGGTTGAAAATGAGACTGAATCCGTTAGTTAAAAGTATGGCGTTGGCAGGGCTGGTTACAGCATTGGCTGGGCCCGTATATGCAGAAGATGGCCCCAGAGAGGCGACTGAAGCCACTAAACAGGCGAATGACGCACTCTACAATCAACTCCCTTTCTCTGATAACACTGATTTTACCGACGCTCATAAAGGCTTTATTGCTCCACTCCCGCAGGAGGTTATCAAGGGTGAGAAAGGCAACGTAATCTGGAACCCTAAACAGTACGACTTCATTAAGGAAGGCGTTAAAGCGCCGGATACCGTTAATCCAAGCCTCTGGCGACAATCCCAGCTCATCAACATAAGCGGCCTTTTTGAGGTGACCGACGGGGTCTATCAGATCCGCAACCTCGACCTGTCTAACATGACCATCATTGAAGGCCAAAAAGGCATTACCGTGGTCGATCCGCTGGTCTCCGCCGAAACGGCGAAAGTCGGTATGGATCTCTATTACAAGAACCGTGGTAAAAAACCTGTAGTTGCGGTGATTTACACCCATAGCCACGTTGACCATTATGGCGGGGTGCGTGGCGTCGTTGAAGAAGCGGATGTGAAGTCAGGCAAGGTGAAAATTTATGCGCCTGCCGGATTTATGGATTCTGCGGTGGCGGAAAACATCATGGCGGGTAACGTGATGAGCCGCCGTGCAAGCTATATGTACGGCAACTTACTGAAAGGAGATGCCAAAGGCCAGGTAGGCGCAGGCCTGGGAACCACCACCTCAGCAGGGACAGTGACGCTGATTGCGCCAACCAACACGATTACCAGGACAGGTCAGAAAGAGGTTATTGACGGCCTGACTTATGATTTCATGATGGCGCCAGGCTCCGAAGCGCCGGCAGAAATGCTCTGGTATATCGAAGAGAAAAAATTGATTGAGTCCGCAGAGGACGTGACACATACGCTGCACAACACCTATTCACTGCGTGGCGCGAAGATCCGTGAGCCGCTGCCCTGGTCAAAATATATCAATGATGCGATCAACCGTTGGGGTGGCAAGGCTGAAGTATTAATGGCCCAGCACCACTGGCCGACCTGGGGCAATGAGAACGTTAATAAATTGCTTAAAAGCCAGCGCGACCTTTATCGCTACATTAATGACCAGACTTTGCGTATGGCTAACGAAGGGTTAACCCGCGATGAAATTGCGGCTAACTTCAAACTGCCACCGAATCTGGCTAATACCTGGGCCAACCGGGGTTACTACGGTTCCGTCAGTCATGATGTCAAAGCCACCTACGTGCTGTATCTCGGCTGGTTTGATGGCAACCCGGCAACGCTGGACGAGCTGCCGCCTGAAGAAGCGGCGAAGAAATTTGTCGATTACATGGGCGGTGCGGATAGCATCCTTAAAAAAGCCAAAGATGACTACGCTCAGGGGAATTACCGCTGGGTGGCTCAGGTTGTCAGCAAGGTAGTCTTTGCCGATCCGAACAACAAAGCGGCCAGGGATCTGGAGGCCGATGCGCTTGAGCAGTTGGGCTATCAGGCTGAATCTGGTCCGTGGCGTAACTTCTACCTGACAGGTGCTCAGGAGCTGCGTAACGGCGTGCAGAAATTGCCAACGCCAAATACTGCAAGCCCGGATACCGTCCGTGCTATGACGCCTGAAATGTTCTTTGACTATCTGGCTGTGCATATCAATGGCGAAAAAGCGGCAAATGCCCATGCGCTGCTGAACTTCGACTTCGGTAAAGACGGTGGAAAATACACGGTCGAACTGGAGAACGGCGTACTGAACCATACGGCAAATTCCGCCGCTCAAAACCCTGATGCAACCATCACCCTGTCTCGCGACACACTGAATAAAATCATCCTGAAAGAAGAGTCGCTGGATGACGCGAAAAGCAAAGGTGACGTCAAAATTACGGGTAACGGCGACAAGCTGAATGAGCTGCTTGGTTATATGGATAAATTTGAGTTCTGGTTCAATATGGTGACACCGTAAGGTAACTGCCCTGTGACTTGTCTGTTACAGGGCTTTTTATTTATCCCTCAGGTCTTGCGTATTAATTCTTTCGAAAAGCATTCATTACAGGCAGCTAATTTTGCCAGCATTATTCTTGCTCTGGAGCGGTTATGAAGCGACTGATTATCGGCATGACAGGTATTTTCGTTTCTATGGCTAGTCAGGCCAGTGGCCTCTATCTTTATGAAATCGGTACTGAAGATACAGGATTAGCCGGAGCCGGTCAGGCGGCACGTGCTCAGGACGCTTCCACGCTGGTGACCAACCCCGCTGGAATGACCAGGCTACCGGATCGTATGCTGACGGGCGGATTGCAGGCTTTGTATGGTGATACTCCTTACACGCTGGATAATGAGGCTTCACTCCAGGGGAAAAGTCCTGGTAATACCATCGGCTGGTTTCCTGGCGGCAGCCTTTTTTACCATCAGCGTATCAATGACGAGCTGTCTGCCGGTGTCGGGCTTTACGGTAATTACGGCTTAGGCCTGGATTTTGGCGATTGGGCGGGCGATCGTCTGATTAAAAAAAGCACGTTGTTGGCGTTAACGCTCAGCCCAGCCGTGGCCTGGCAAATAAACGATCGCCTCTCCTGGGGGGTTGGGCTGGGTATTAATTATGGCTTCCTTTCCCTCACGCGCAACGTAGGCGGACAGGATGAGAAGCAAAGCGACCATGACTGGGCGCTCAATTTTCGCACCGGCGTATTGTTCGACATCACCGGAGCAACCCGCGTGGGCCTGAATTACACCAGCAAAACGGACTACCACTTCAATATTAATGGTAAAGCCAGACTCCCTCAGTTGGGCAATGTGGAATATGATCTTCCCCTCTCTGCACAGATCAACGCTCCGGCTCAGTTGATGCTAAGTATGGTTCATGATGTTAATCCGCGCTGGTCAGTGATGGGCGATCTGGGCTGGCAGGACTGGAGCGCATATGGCAGCAATCAGGTTTACCTGTCCGGCAATCAGGTAGATCGGGAGAACCGCCTTAAGGATACCTGGCATGCAGCGCTCGGCGTTCAGTTCCGTCCGAATGAATACTGGCGCTTCAATAGCGGCGTGGCGTATGACAGTAGTTTCTATCGTTCACCGGATGATACTTCAATGACCATGCCCTCAGGTGAGGCCTGGCGTTATGGTATTGGCGCGCAGTATCAGGTTACGCCTGCCAGCAATATAGGCGTGGCCTTTGAATACGTGAATCTTTCTTCCTCCTACGTATCATCACAGGGCGTGAAGGGAGAATATCAGGACCCCTCTCTCTATTTCTTCAGCATGAATTACAGCTACCAATTCTGACAGCGGCTGAAATTAATCAGCCTGAGGGAAAAATATGCAGCTCTCAAGAATATGGCTACCCGTCTGCCTGTTGGCGCTCATCAATACTGGCGCTGATACCGCGGCTGGCGATTAAACAGCGAGCCGAGCACGCGGCAGATGATGGAAAACTCATCCATTACTTTCAGTCCGTTCAGATGATGGAAAACTCATTCATTACTTTCAGTCCGTTCAGAGGTTAAGACGCCGCCGTTAAAAGTCAGCAAACGCGTCGAGAGGCTTCCCGCCCCGCATTTCCAGAAAATCAAGCAGGCGGCGCGGCGTGACATTTAACACGCGTTCCTCAGGAAAATCCACCTCGCGCATAATACGCAGGCAATGCTCAAAATTTCCCAGCGTAAAGGCGGTATGGGAATCGGAACCAAACGCCAGCCATCCCCCCGCTTCTTTCACCGCAGCGGCGATGGCGCGACAGTTCGGCTCGCTGCCGGGGCGTGAATGGGTAAAAGAAGAGTTATTGATTTCCAGCGCAACCTGATATTTTGCCGCCGCCCTGGCGATCGCCGGAATATCTACCTCAAATTTCGGGTTGCCGGGATGACTGATAATATGCACGTTGCCGCTGGCCATAGTGGCGATCATCGCTTCGGTATGCGCCGCTTTATCCTGGGGCGCATAGACCGGCTCATGAAAACCTGCAACCACTAAATCCATCGCATCCAGCATGCGTCCGGTGCAGTCGATCTCGCCGGCGCTGTTTTTAATATTCGCTTCAATACCGCGCAGGATACCCACGCCATCCACTACGCGCGGCCAGACATGCATATTGATAAAGTGCCAGTAATGAGGCGCATCGGCCATATCGGGGCCGTGATCGGTAATGGCGAACAATTTGATGCCGTTTAGCTTTGCGGCGGCGATATAGTCATGCAGCGTACTGTATGCGTGGGTGCTTGCCACAGTATGCATATGCAAATCAACAGGATACATTTAACTTTCCCCTTCGGATTGGGCAGGGCTGGCGCACCCTGCCGTCGTTACGATTAATAACCGCGCGTCAGATCAACGCGGCCTTCGGGTTGACGCCCCGCTTCCAGCTGCTCAATCGCGCTGGCGATATAGCGCATCGCCTCGTCCTGCAGGGTGACCGCGGCATTATGCGGCGTCAGCGTGACGCGCGGATGAAGCCAGAACGGATGATCTGGCGACAGCGGCTCATTCACGAAGACGTCCAGCGCCGCGCCTTTAATTTTATTATCATTTAGCGCCGCCAGCAGATCCTCTTCTACCACGTGCGCGCCGCGCGCCAGATTCATGACAAAGGCCCCGTCATTTAGCTGGTTAAGCAGCGCACGGTTGATGATCCCGACGGTTTGCGGCGTGTTGGGCAGCAAATTAATCAACACCTGGGTGCCGGAGAGAAAATCAGCCATCTGCTCATTGCCGTGAAAGCTTTCCATTCCCGCCAGCTGTTTGGGCGAACGGCTCCAGCAGCGCAGCGGAAAGCCCCAGGCCTTCAGGCTCTCTGCCACGCTCAGCCCAAGTATGCCCGCGCCCATAATGCCGACGGTAAATTCTTCGCGCTTATAGTTGCGCAGCGGCTGCCAGATAGCCTGCTGCTGCTGTAAACGGTAATCATCGAAGCGACGGAACCAGCCCAGCACGGTATGCACGGCATATTCCTGCATTTGCAGGCCCATACCGGTATCTTCCAGACGGAACAGCGGCACCGCCGGATCGATCATATCCGGATGCTGCTGTAGCTGACCAAGAATATCATCCACGCCAGCGCCGATGGCGAAAATAGCCTTTAATCCACGCCGCCCCTGCAGCATGTCAACCGGCGCAAAACGCATCAGCGCATAATCGGCGTGACCGTTATCGCCCGGCTGCCAGAGCCGCAGCCGCGCCTGCGGCAGCCGCTGTTGCAGGCCCTGCTGCCATTTTTCCAGACTAAAGGTGGGATGGTAAAAAATGATCTCCATAGTGTCTCCTTTGTTTTTATTTCACCCAAGGCTCAGGGAAACCGGAGGCGCTGGCAAGAAAAAATTGCAGAATTCGGCCCGCCGCAGCGTGCGGGCCTGAGAATAATTAAGCCTGCGGCGCCGTTGACTGAATCAATCTACGCAGCAACGGGATAAGGAACAGCATTACCAGACCGACCGCCGCCGCTCCCCAGCCCAGCAGGCTGAAAATATGGCTGTAGCCAGGATTGGTTAACAGCGCGTTACTGCCGCTGTTTTCCGGCATCAGCGCGGAAACGTAGCCCGCCAGTATCGATGCGACGCCGGTAACCATCATCCAGCAGCCCATCATAATCCCCTGATAGCGCGTCGGCGCCAGCTTGCCAATCATCGCGTAACCGACCGGAGAAATCAGCAGCTCGCCGATGCTCTGCAGCAGATAGCTAAAGAAGATCCATTTGAAAGCCACCATCCCGTCGCCGCCCGCCAGCATAATGCCCAGCGGCAACACCAGCATGCCCAGGCCAATGCAGAACAACGAGCAGGCAAACTGCAGCGGAATATCGATGCGCCAGCCGCGCTGACGCAGACGCTTAAAGGCGACGGCCAGCAGCGGTCCACCGATCACAATGACCAGCGTGTTGATGTTTTGCACCCACTGCGGCGCAACAGGTATTCCCCAAACGTTGAGGTTGATATTATGTTCGACGAACAGCATCAGCCCCATCGGCGCCAGCTGGTAAAGCACCCAGAACACCAGCGAACCCAGCGCCAGCAGCAGGTAAGCCGTCATGCGGCGCTGTTCGTGGCGCGGTCGATGGCGTAGCGTAGTCAGACACAGCAGTAAAAAGATCAGGCCGCCCAGCGCAATAACAAAAGAGCCGGTGAAATCAGCATTCGTCAGCATTACGCGAATAATCGGCACCAGCACTGCCAGCACCATCAGACCGACCAACATCCGCAGCCAATACTGGCGCGGATTGACATGCAGCAGCGGCGTATCGATATCCGCCAGAATTTTCCAGCGCAGCAGGCTGATAATAATCGCCAGCGCGTTGCCGACGGTGGCGAACAGGAATAGCGCCTGATAATGCTCGCCAAGCTGAAAATAACCGGCCCCGGTAAAGCCGATAAAGAACCCCAGGTTCATCCCGGCATAGTTCCATAAAAATGCGCTTTCGCGGCGCTGGTCGTCCGGGGCAAAGCGCTGGGTCAGCATCATGTTAATACAGGTGACGTTCAGGCCGCTGCCGGTAAGGAACATTGCCAGCCCCCAGTAAAGTCCCTGTGCGCTTTCGCCTGACAGCGTCCAACAGCCCACCACCTGCAATCCCATCCCCAATACGAAGAGATTGCGGTTGCTGAGAAAGCGTCCGCCCAGGTAGCCGCCGAACAGGTGCAGGCCGTAGTTAAACGCGCCGAAAACGCCCATAGTGGCGTTTGCCTGCGCCTCGCTGAAGCCGAGGCGTTTAGTGGCATACAGCACCAGCGTGGAGTAAAGCACGGCGAAACCGAGCGTCGCAAAAATCTGAATAAAGAACAGCGCCCCGGATCCCGCCGGGATCCCCTGCGGTTGCGCTTTGGTTGGGTTGTTCAAGCTGACCTCAGTGATTTTTAAGCATTTAAAGCGCATTAGTATGCATCTTCTGCGGCGGCTATGCAGTCTGATTTATGTTAACCGCACGTTTTCATTAGCTTTTCGCTTATTTTCGCGCCGAAGTGGTTTAAAACTGACTAAACGCATCATTAAGCGCAGAAAGTGGGTTGACGAGCTGCGGCAAAATCCCTACATTAGCGCCGGTCAGCAGTGTGCCTGTTGACGACAATATGGTGAGGTGTCCGAGTGGCTGAAGGAGCACGCCTGGAAAGTGTGTATACGGCAACGTATCGGGGGTTCGAATCCCCCTCTCACCGCCATATTTCATGAGAAAGCCTGAGCGAAAGTTCAGGCTTTTTTATTAGCATAAAGCACTCTGAGAGGGGTGATGAGAAGCCCCGCCGGGTTCGACAACCGGCAGCGCCGGTTGGACAGCCGCAGGCTGCCCGCAGGGCGAGCGAAGCGAGTCAATCCCCCTCTCACCGCCATATTTCATGAGAAAGCCTGAGCGAAAGTTCAGGCTTTTTTGTTGGCATATTTCATAAGAAAGCCTGAGTGAAAGTTCAGGCTTTTTTATTAGCATATTTCATGAGAAAGCCTGAGCGCTATAAATGCAGCCCGCCGGTGCCGAATGCTTCGCTATATATTTTCTCCTGCGGGATCCCCAGACCGATTAAGGTGCGATACTGCTCCTGCATAAACGGAACCGGCCCGCATAAATAATAATCAGCATCTTTGGGCAGATATTCGGCAGGAAGCGCGTTTAAATCCAGCCTGCCCTGCATATGATAATCTTTGCCAGCCACTTCATTTTCTTTGACATTTTCGTAGGCAATAAAAATATGAAGGTTGTCGTTCTGGCTGGCTAAGTTTTCCAGTTCCTTACGCAACGCATGTACTTCAGAACTGCGGGCTGCATGGATAAAATAAATATCTTTTTTTAGCGCCCGATACGCTTCGGTATTAGAGTTTGCTCCTTCACGTAGCGCAGGATTCAAATTGGGATCGGAATGTTCGGCAAGCAGGTGATTGACCATAGAGATCATCGGCGTCAGTCCGACACCAGCACTGATAAGGACATTGGTGGCATCCGGGTTCAGCAGGTAAAAGTTTCCTGCCGGGGCGCTGAGTTCAACAACGTTGCCTTCATCAATAGTGTTATGCAACGTGGAGGAAACGTAGCCCGGATCCTGTCCCTCCATACGGGCGTCCTCTCGTTTAACCGATATACGCAGATAATTGTCAGCGGGGCTGCTGGACAAACTGTATTGGCGGGGTTGCTTAATACCCAGCTCCGGTACCAGCACTCGCAAGGTGATATATTGGCCAGGCTTATAAGAAGGGAGCGGCTGCCCATCCTGCGGAACCAGATAAAAAGAGGTGATTTCTTCGCTCTCTTTTATCTTTTTATCGACGATAAAGTTTCGCCAGCCTACCCAGCCGCCCGTGGCGTTTCTACGCTCATCGTACAGTTTACTTTCAGCTGCAATAAAAATATCAGCAAGCTGTTGATATGCCGCGCCCCATGCGGCGATTAATTCATCATCCATCGGGATATTAAGAACTTCGCTTATTGAATGCAGTAAATTCTCACCAACAATATTGTAATCCGGGGACTGTATATTCAGGCTGACATGTTTATGACAAATAAGCTCAATCACCGCCGCCAATACTGACGGATCCTCAATATTTTCCGCATAGGCCAGTACCGCTCCCGCCAGGGCTTTAGCCTGCGCGCCGCTGCGTTGATGACCCATGTTGAACGTTTCTTTCAGTTGCGGATTATTTTTTAACATACGCTTATAAAAATAAGCCGTTAAGGCCTCACCATTTTCTTTCAGTACGGGTACCGTGGCTTTAACCAGTTCTTTTTGCCTTTCATTTAACATTTTAGCCTCACATTGCCTTTAGCGTCTTACCAGCGATAAGAAAACCAGAGAACCCTCCAGGGAGAGGCTCCAACACCCTAATAAATATAGATCATCTCAGCGGGCTGAAGTTCAGCTTTATTGATTATCCTGTGAAGCTGCGATTATCAAGTTGAGCTGACGGGAGAAGTTCACTACCGGGATTTTTCAGTAACGACAGACAAGCGAATCAGGCGCAACGCAGCTATTTCGATCGCGTACGGGTTCTCCCTGCTCGTTGAGGATAATAGGGTAAGTACCATATCAGGGTAGAGTCAGGCGTGGAAAAGGCCGTCGCAGATCGGCGGCCCGTAAAGCGGCTTCAGGGTAGTTACCGGCTGCTCAATGCAAGTTTTGCAGCAAATAGCATGAAAACACCCCCCGTGACGCGGTCCATCCATTGCACGACCAGGGGTTTTTTCAATATTCCGGAAGCGTAACGCGTTCCTGATATTAATACCGTTGACCAAGCGGCGCCGATAAAAATATGAATAAAAACAAGCAGGAAAGTCCAGATTACCGGCGAGTGACCGGCAGGTATAAACTGGGGCAAAAAAGAGACGTAGAAAATGCCTATCTTGGGATTCAGAACATTGCCAAGCATCCCCTTTAAAAACCAGTTAGCCGAAGGGGAATTAGCCGCCTGATACATCGCTAATTTCTTGCGCGGCTTTAAAATTAGCTGTATTCCTAACCAGCATAAATAGAGGGCGCCGCACCATTTGAGCACGTCATAAGCCAGCTCAGAAGCTGTCAGTAACGCCCCCAGCCCAAAAGCGACCAGCGTTCCCCAAATAAAGCATCCGGTGTTGATACCGATTGCGGCGTGAAACGCCTTTTTCCTGCTTTCGACCGTCGCGGTACGCAAGATAAGCGCGGTATCAAGCCCAGGCGTAAGCGTCAGAAGTAATGCGGCAAAAGAATAAGCAAGAAGTGAATCCGTGACCGACATTTCTTTCTCCAAAAATGTGAATTTTACGTAAAAAATTACCTTTATACAATTCAGTACCTGAATACGCTTACCGTTAGTTTCTTTTAAAATCAAAGGTATAAAACGTTAAATATTCTGAGTAACCCGGACATACCATAAACGAAGGAGGAATAAATTGATAATGCGCTACGGCCATTATCCCGGCGAAAGCCTGCGCGAAAATGCCGGTTTTTTGGGTGGCATAAAGCCCCCGACCTTCCCCATCGCATCAGTTAAAACCCTAATCCAACTCACATTTCGTATCTTCACGACAGGCAAATTATTTAATTTCGTCTAAAGTTTTTTGAATGGTCAAACACTTACAGACCATGTCTGGTCTGGACAAGGAGAATACTGATGACGAAAAAGGCCGTACCTTCTCAATGGAAAGGCGCTCTGTTATTGCCTTTGTTGATTACCGGCGCGCTGGCAACGGGAACTTTTTATGCGCAGGCGGCAGACGAGCAGCATCTGCTGAGCCAGGCGCCGCAACCGCCGGACGTGCGTCTGGGGCCGCTTTATCATGCAGTTCAGTCAGCAAAGTTCTTCCCGGATCAGAAAACCTTTGCCGATGCGGTGCCGAAATATAACCCCGCCTCTATTCTCGCCGACTGGCAAATGCAAAAAAACCAGCGCAATTTCGATCTGCGCCGCTTTGTCGATAACAATTTCACCCTGCCGGGCAAAGGCGAAGCCTATGTGCCGCCAGCCGGACAAAGCCTGCGCGAACATATCGATGGCCTGTGGCCGGTGCTGACGCGCACTACCGATAAAGTTAACCAGTATGATTCACTGCTGCCGCTGCCGAAGCCTTATGTCGTGCCGGGCGGTCGTTTCCGTGAGGTTTATTACTGGGACAGCTATTTCACCATGCTGGGGCTGGCAGAAAGCGGCCACTGGGATCGCGTTCAGGATATGGTGGATAACTTTGCTCACGAGCTGGATCAATATGGGCACATTCCCAACGGCAACCGCAGCTACTATCTGAGCCGTTCGCAGCCGCCGTTCTTTAGCCTGATGGTTGATTTACTGGCGCAGCACGCCGGTGAAAACGCCTACAGTAAATATCTGCCGCAGCTGCAAAAAGAGTATCAATACTGGATGGCGGATGCTCAAACCGTCACGGCCGGTAACGCCAGCAAACGCGTAGTGAAACTGAAAGATGGTACGGTTCTGAACCGCTATTGGGATGCGCGCGATGTTCCACGCACCGAATCCTATATGGATGACATTACTACTGCGGAAAAAGCCACGCAGCGCAACAAGGCGGAGCTGTATCGCGATCTACGCTCCGGCGCGGCATCCGGCTGGGATTTCAGTTCGCGCTGGTTTGACGACCCGAAAGATCTCTCCACCATTCGCACCACGGACATTGTTCCGGTAGACCTGAACGCTCTGCTGTTCCATCTGGAAAAAACGCTGGCGCACGCCAGTAAAGCAGCGGACAAACAGAACGACAGCCAGCGCTACGCGGAGCTGGCGGAAAAACGTCAGGCGGCGATTAACCGCTATCTGTGGAACGCCGAAGGCGGCTGGTACACCGACTATGACTGGAAACGCAGCAGCGTGCGTACCCAGCTGACTGCCGCCGCGCTGTTCCCGCTTTATATGCAGTTAGCCAGCGACGATCAGGCGGCAAAAACCGCCGCCGCGGTGGAAAAACAGCTGGTTAAGGCGGGCGGTCTGGTTACCACCAACGTGCATAACGGTCAGCAGTGGGATGCGCCTAACGGCTGGGCGCCGCTGCAGTGGGTGGCGGTTGAAGGCCTGAATCACTACGGCAAACAAACGCTGGCGAAAGAGATCGGGATGCGCTTCCTCGACAACGTTCAGGCCACCTATGACCGCGAGCATAAGCTGGTAGAAAAATATGTGGTGGAAGGCAACCTTGGCGGCGGCGGCGGCGGTGAATATCCGTTGCAGGATGGCTTTGGCTGGACTAACGGCGTCACCCTTAAGCTGATGGATATGTACTGCCCGAAAGACGTAACCTGTAATAACGTTAATGACATGAAAAAATCGCAGTAGCTTTTTACCGCCCGGCCGAACGGTCGGGCAGCCTGACTTCCCCGTTTTAATCCCCTGAATCCCCACGGTTTATCTGGAAATTATCAGATAAATTAGATCTTGAATCGGCAATCGATAAAGATAATAATTCTCATTAGTCTTTCCAGTTACATGAGCATTACCTCTCCGTATTGCTGCTGGCCGCGTTCCGTTACCGGAGCGGTCTTTTCGATTCTGTTTAAGGGATATTACATGGGAATGCCTTTTAACCTGAAACGCTCCGCGCTGCTTTGTTCACTGGCGCTTGCCGTCCCAGGTTTATCAATGGCGGAAGAGACGCTGACGGTCACCGCTCAGCCCGCTGAAACTGCCGATTCACCTACCGCAGGCTATACCGTTAAAACCAGTAAAGGCGCCACTAAAACCGATCGGCCGCTGATTACGACCGGCCAGTCCGTTTCGGTGGTGACGCGTCAGCAGATTGAAGATCAGGGCGCGATGGATGTTAACCAGGCATTGAACTACTCTTCCGGCGTCTTTACTAACTTTGCCGGTGCGGCTACCCGCTATGATACGGTTTCCCTGCGCGGCTTCCACGGCGGCGACGTGGATAATACCTTCCTTGACGGCCTGCGCCTGATGACCGATGGCGGCAGCTATAACGCGCTACAGGTTGATCCCTGGTTCCTGGAACGTATCGATGTGATTAAAGGCCCCTCCTCCGCGCTGTACGGCCAGACGGTGCCGGGCGGGCTGGTGATGATGACCTCTAAGCGTCCGCAGTTTTCTCAAGAGGGCCATTTCCGCCTGATGGCTGGCAATAACGCCACAACCGGCGCCGCCTTCGATTATACCAATGCGCTGAACGATCAATGGGCATTTCGCATTACCGGTATTACGCGCAATAGCGATACGCAGTATGACCATACGCGTGAAGAGCGCTATGCCATCGCCCCTTCTCTGCTCTGGCAGCCTGACAGCGATACGTCTTTATTGCTGAAAGCTTATTTGCAAAAAGATCCTTCCGGCGGCTATCACGGTTCGGTGCCGGGCGAAGGCAGTATTACCGAACACCACGGCCAGAAGCTCAGCAACGGCTTTTATGATGGCGAAAGCGCAATCGATCGGTTTAAGCGTCGCGAGCAGATCTACAGCTATGAATTCTCGCATCGTTTCAGCGATACGTGGGCTTTCCGCTCTAACGCCAGCTACACCCATTCAAACGTCGATTTAGATCAGGTGTACCAGATTGGCTGGCTTGGCGACAGCGACCTGCTGGATCGTTATTACTCCGGCGAGCGCTCCTCACTGGATGCCTTTGCTATCGATAACCAGCTGGAAGCGGATTTTGCTACCGGCGATGTGGTACATACGCTGGTGCTGGGCGCGGATTATCATCAGTATCGTAACAAACTGTGGGACGCCAGCGCCTATGTTGACCCGCTTGATACACGAACCGGCGAAGGCGGCACCCAATTCTGGCAGACGGCTTACGCTCCAGGCACCGCACGCGTCCCCGGCCTGTATGCTTATAATCAAACACGCCGTTATTATCAGGCGGGCGTTTATCTGCAGGATGATATGGCGTGGGATAAGTGGCATATGACGCTGTCCGGCCGTTACGATCGCCTGGTGGCCAAAAGCACCAACGACACCACAGCGACCAGTCGCCGTCGTTCCGATGACCATATCAGCGGCCGCGCTTCGCTGCTTTATGCCTTTGATAACGGCGTCTCCCCTTACGTCAGCTATAGTCAGGCTATTACGCCTTCCAGCCTGCCGGACGCGAACGGCGATTTGCTGAAGCCGACCACCGCCGAGCAGTATGAGGCTGGGATAAAATATCAGCCGCCGGGCAGCAGTGATATGTACTCCGTGGCGGTTTACGATCTGACGCAGAAAGACGTAGGCAACCGCATTGTTAATACCTCGTTCTACGAACCTGTGGGTAAAGTTCATTCGCGCGGGCTGGAGCTGGAGGCACATAATCAGCTTACGCCGCGCTTCAGCACTATCGCCAACTATTCGGTTACCCGCGTGCGCTTTAAAGATGCCGTTGACGGTAATAATGGCCATACGCCATACGTAACGCCGAATCAGATCGCGTCACTGTGGGCGCATTATAAATTTGATTACGGTATCAGCACCGGCGCGGGCGTACGTTATTTAGGCAAGCAGTGGGCAGATAATGAAAATACTACCCGCCTGCCGTCGGTTACCCTGTTCGACGCCTCCGTGCGTGCCGATTTAGGCGTATGGAATAGTCAGCTGAAGGGCGCATGGCTACAGGTGAATGCGAATAACCTTACCGATCGTAAATATGTTGCCGCCTGTTACGGCACCGGTAACTGCTACTGGGGTGCGGAACGCGCCGTGGTCGCCACCGTCGGCTACGATTTCTGACGGGCAATCGGCTTATCGGTTAATGCAAAAAAAAAGGAGGCCCCGGCCTCCTTTTTTTCTGTTTACCGCTTAGTGACGTACTTTGCGATAGATAAACAGCACCACGATAGCGCCGATCACCGCGACCACAAAGCTGCCGAAATTAAAGCCATCAACGCGGCCGAAGCCAAAGAAAGTACTGATCCAGCCGCCGACTACGGCACCAATGATCCCAAGAATAATGGTAATAATAAAACCACCACCATCTTTACCCGGCATGATCCATTTAGCGATGATACCGGCGATTAAACCAAAAATGATCCATGACAGAATTCCCATCTGTAACTCCTTCTTATTTACGGCTAATTAACATACCAATGATGATGCCCACTACGGCACCGGCGCCAACGCCTGCCCAGGGGTTACTTCTTACATACGCACACGCCTGATGCGTTACGTTGTTCATTTCGCGACACAGTTCACTGCCTGCCTCGCGTGTACGGTCCTGCGCATATTCCAGGCTGTCGCGCGTTTCTTTTTTCGAAAACATTACCAGTTCTCCTGAGATAGGTTAGCGGCTGACCTGCTCATCACACTTCTGGCAACAAGTATAGGACATGATTCTAACTATGTGATTTCAGAGATAACTTTTTGCAGTTTTTTTACCCAAAAAAGCAACGCCCGGTATAAATTTCTCCGCCGCAGTGCCGATAATCAGCGGATAACGATGATTGCAGCAATTTTTGGAAACAGACTGGAGCGGGGAAGTGAAAGAACCAGACAATGAGCAGTATTACAAACGCGGCACGCTGGCGGTGTTGGGCGTATTGCGCGACCTTGAACATGACGGTATGCCGATTATGGTTTCTCATGCGCGCGGCCAGTTTATTAGCCGTATCCTCTCCGCTGATAAAGATCTGCTGGTGCTCGATTACGGCAGCAATGATTACGATAATCAGGTGACGCTGGAGGTGCGCAGCCTGACCGTCACCGCCGAAATGAAAGGCGCGAAGGTCGAATTCAGCCTGGAGCAGCTGCATGAGGCTCACTTTGGCGGCCTCCCCGCCTTCAGCACCCCGCTGCCGTCCGAGCTGCTGCAGATCCAGCGCCGCGAATATTTCCGGATTAGCGCCCCGCTGGATCCGGTATTTTACTGTCATGCCAGCTGGCCCGAAGGCGGCAAGGCCCGTCTCCGCTTACAGGATATTTCGCTGGGCGGCATTGGCGTACTGGTAGAAGGTGAAATGCCGGGAAATCTCGCCAGCGGCGCCACCTGGCATGGTATGCGGTTGGATATGGGCGAATATGGCGAGCTTCAGGTGGATGCTCAACTGTTGCACGTTGGCGCGCGCACCACCGTTAGCGGTAAAAACGAGACGGTTTCGACGCCGCGCCTGAGCTTCCGCTTTACCTCGCTTGGCCCGGTGCAGGAGCGCCAGCTACAGCAGATTATTTTCTCCCTTGAACGCGTCGCGCGTGAAAAGGCGATGCGCTTCCGTTAAGGGGCCCTTCTCTCCCGGCCTGGCAAAGGGCATCCGTCTGAGCCAGGCTTAGTGTTGATTTCAGGCGCTCAATCAACCGTAAGGAGATGCTCCCTAATGGAAAATCTGTTTTCCGACCGGAATCTGTCACTGCTGTTTAACCAAACGTTCTGGTTCAATACGGTTATCGTCGTGGCCGGCACCGTCATTATTTATTGGCTGCTGCGTTCGCTAATTGGCTTTATCAGCTCCCGCCTTGGACGTTTTGACAACGATCACCGCTCACGCCTTTATAACATTGTCGTTGAGATGCTGCGTACCACCAGCCATCTGCTGCTGTTTATCTTCTCCCTGCTGATTGCGGTTAAGTTTATCGATCTGCCCGCCACCTGGCACCGCAACATTTCCCACGGCTGGTTTATCGCGCTGATGCTCCAGTTCGCGCTGTGGCTGGACTGCTGCGTGCGCCTGTGGTTGATAAATATGCTGCGCGATCCCACGCACGTGCGTAATCCGGTCACGATGGTGATCCTCGGCATCATGCTGCGGATATTTATCTGGGCGATTATGATGCTGGCGATCCTGTCGAATATGGGCGTAAACATTACCGCGCTGGTCGCCAGTCTGGGCGTTGGCGGTATTGCGGTCGCGCTGGCGATTCAAACCGTGCTGAGCGATGTTTTCGCTTCGCTGGCTATCGGACTGGATAAGCCGTTTGAAATCGGCGACTTTATCGTTTTTGGCGATATTGCCGGCTCCATCGAGCATATCGGCCTGAAAACGACCCGCATCCGCAGCCTCAGCGGGGAGCAGATCGTCTGCGCTAACGCCGTGCTGTTACAGCAAACTATTCACAACTATAAGCGCATGCAGGAGCGGCGTATCCAGTTCCGTTTTGGCATCAGCTATAACACGCCAGCGGAGAAGGCGCGCCAGATTGGCAGCATCGTTAAAGAGATTATTCAGGGCGTTGAGCAAACGCGCTTCGATCGCGCGCACTTTTTATCTTTTGATGTTTCCCAGCTGACCTATGAAGTGATCTATTTCGTTACCGACGCCGATTACAACAAATATATGGATATTCAGCAGGAGATTAACCTGCAGCTGATGGAACGACTGGCCGCTCTGGACGTGCATTTCGCCTTCCCGATCCGTCACGTGCAGTTTACCGGCGGCACATTGCCGGAGTTGAATATGGCGGAAAAGGCGTCGAATGAGGGTGAGGACGGCCAGCAGGCTGACCGTCGACATCAGATGGTGCGATAAACGGTATTCACTTTCCACAGATAACGTGGCGCCTGTGCAGCCGGATGTCTGGTCTGTACATGGCGTCGGAACTCATCCGGCGACATATCATTAATCATGGCGATGGCGCGATCGCGGTCGCGTGAAAAGGTGCGTAACAGCGCGCCCGCACCGTTGGCGTAAGAAACAATAGTGGCGTAGCGCAGCGTTTCCGGGTCGCGAATACCGGCCAGCGCCCGTTGCTGCAGCAGATGAATATAGGCGGTGCCAATATCAATATTTTTTGCCGGATCGCGCAGTTCGCGCGTTGATGGCTGACCATGCCGTCCCTGAGCGCGATAGACCTCACGTCCGGCGGTCGAGGCTTTAATTTGCATCAGGCCAACGGCATTCGAACGGCTTACCACGTCAGGATCGCCGCCCGATTCAACGCTGATAATGGCGCTGATCAAACGCTCGTCAACGCCATAATGGCTGGCGGCGCTTTCAGTAAACATCGACCAGGCTTGCGAAACATGCGCTGGCGAAGCTTTGGTTAAGGGCGTTTGCCGCTCCTGGGCGGTATGTGTGTTAGTTTTACTGGCACAGCCCGCCAGTAACAGTGCCGATAGCACCAGCATCCTGATTTTCACGCTGCAGGTTTCCTCGAAGCCTTATTGCTGCGCCCCATCTTACTTAGCGGCTCGCTTTTAAAAATTACCGCTTGTCCGAATTGCTGAATAAAGTGTGACAAATGATGACTTTAGCCAGGCTTTTCGTCATCATCACGCCAGCTGGACCGCAGGAAAAAAACAGGAGTCCCGATTAATGAATCTGCACACGCCTCGTACCATCCACCTTATTGCTCCATCCGGTTACTGCCATAACCAGCCTGCCGCCGCGCTGGGTATCCAGCGGCTACAGCAGGCGGGACATCAGGTAACCAATCAGGCGGTAACAGGCCGCCGCTTCCAGCGTTTCGCCGGCAGCGACGCCGAACGTCTGCAGGATATTAATGCGCTGGCCCGGCTCAGCCCGCTGCCCGATATTATTCTGACGGTGCGCGGCGGTTATGGGGTGACGCGGCTGCTGGATCAGATTGACTACGCGGGTTTGCAGCAACAGCTGCAGGGCAAGCCGGTCGCGCTGTGCGGCCATAGCGATCTCACCGCGCTGCAGCTGGCGCTGCTTGCTCATTCTGGCCTGATCACCTTTAGCGGGCCGATGCTGTGCGGAAATTTCGGCGCGCCGGAGCTGTGTGAATTTAGCTGGAACCACTTCTGGCAGGCGTTAACCTCGCCCGATTTTACCCTGACGTGGGCCAGCAGCACCCCGACGCTGCCGACGCTGACAGGCACGCTATGGGGCGGCAACCTGGCCATGATCATGTCGCTGGTCGGCACGCCGTGGATGCCGAATATCAATGACGGTATTTTGGTGATCGAGGATGTGAATGAGCATCCGTTCCGTACCGAACGCATGCTGCTGCAGCTGCATCAGTGCGGTATCCTGGCGCGCCAGCGCGCGATTATCGTCGGCAGTTTTACCGGCTTTAAACCTACGGAATATGACAACGGCTTCGGCTTCGTCAGCGTCTGGCAGCGTATGCGCGAGCTGACCGGTCTGCCGGTTATCGACGGGCTCGATTTTGGTCATGACCAGGCGACGGTAACGCTGCCGCTGGGGGCGCAGGGCGCGCTAAGCGTGGCGCGCGGCCAGGCCAGCCTGCGCATAAGCGGCCATCCGGTGTTACCTCAATCCGCGACGCCGGAAGTGGATGGTTAAGAATTAATGTGGCCGCGGTCGTCAAAACGTTCCAGCGTGACCGCTTCCACTTCGCGTTTAGCGCTACGGCTACAGGGCAGCAGCTTTTCGGTATGATGATAGGCAAACCAGACTTCGCCGCTGCTCTGATTAATGATTAACCGATCGCCATTGCGGAAACGGGTAATGGCGATCTTCGCGCCATTTTTCATGGTGTGGCGCGTCTGGCCGGAGGCGACCTGGAAATGGCGCTGCGGCCACATAAGCGTGGTCAGACCGTACTGCGCGCGTGATATGGTCATTACTGCCCGTCCCGGACAGGTGATCTGAAATTCGGTTTCGCTCCGGGCGGACGACGTAAATAGCGTGAGCAATCCCGCCGCTAACAATAACCTCTTCATAGCGCATTCACCCTCAGCGTAAGCACAAAAATATTTCATTATTATCCATAGCCTGACATCGCCGGAAACGCGAACTGAAGAGATGATCTGGCGCAAGCCGTTGCTGAAATTTCTGGCAGGCATAAAATCAATCGTCAATTTGACAACGCTGGCCGCGCCGTTAACACTGATGCAGTTAACAGGAGCGATTTATGTCTGAACTTGATCGGCTGTTTCAGCGCCTGAACGCCTCGACTTTTCGTCGTCGCTTTCGGCTGGGCAGTAAAGAACGGCAATATTGTCTGGAAAAAGGACCGGAGGTCATCGATCGGCATGCGGCGGATTTTATTGCGCAGCGTCTGGCCGATGCCGAGCCGCGTAACGATGGCAAACAAACGCCGATGCGTGGACATCCCGTCTTTATTGCTCAACACGCCACCGCTACCTGCTGCCGTAGCTGTCTGGAAAAGTGGCATCACATTGCCGCACATCAGCCGCTAAGCGCCGAACAGCAGCGCTATATTGTTACGGTCATTCACGCCTGGCTGGTAAAAGAGATGAATCGCTAAGTCTGCGGTCAAATAACGGCCGCCCAGGGCGGCTTCAGATCCACTCAAATTTTGTGCCAGGTTTTGCTACTCAGCGGCAATTTCCGCCGCCACCAGCATCAGCGCCAGACCCGCATCTTCTTCCTCGTATTCGCCAAGCGTCTCTTTTATCCTGCTAATACAGAGCATTACACGTTCTTTCTGTGGCTGTGGCAGGTTATCTATAGCATGGCGAATCAGCATCAGGCTGGCTTCTTCTTCTTTCATTCCGCTTTTCCCTTTCGTGACAGGGCGCACAGTTTGCCAAATTTATCGCGCTAAACCAAGTTAAGTCACTTTTTTTCACTGGTTCAGCCGGAACGGCAGCGCCGGACTGCATCATTTTTCCGGCGGATGCTATGCTGTTCAAAGCACAGCGCGCTGCTGCGCCGGCCCTGCCTCCTGTACGGCAGGAAAAGCGTTAAGATGAAAAGGCAATGAATATGCTGCGAATGATGGTGTTCACGCTTCCCTTTTTGCTGGCGGCCTGCTCCTCCGGCCCGCAGGGCGTTGAGTGTCCTGGCAAAGTCGCCTCGATTTACGGTCAGGAAAGCGCCGTTACCCACGCCACAGTGTTTGATCTGGTCAGTTCGTTTAGCGTGGCCACTGAGGATGCCAAAGTGGAAAGCGGACCGCTCCACTCTGCCGATCGCACCCGTTATATCCCGGCCGCGGTCACCAAAGAAGGTTATCTGGCCCAGCGCCTTTCCGCTAAGCAGTTTCGCCTGATCGATCCCCGCCAGGATCAGATGATTACCTGGACCTGCGGGAATTAATACCCGAAGATAGCACCAGGCCACCCTTAACGAGATACCAGCATGGAACAGGAAAAACAGCATGACCGCTTCGTTACCTTTCCCTATCCGCAGGAAAATTATAGCGACGGTAGCGTAAATTATGGCGGTATCGACTTAACCAATGAAACGCAGCGCATTGATGAGATTGAGGAAGCCAAACGCTCTCCTGACCTGCGGCGCCTGCTGGAAGAGGTTAATTTGCAGGATGGACTGTTTATGACGCTGGGCTGTGATTATCGCCAGCTGGATGGCGGAATCAGCGGCTACGTGGATTTCACTTTCCGTTCGGGTTTACCCGCCTCGTTAACGCTTGATGCCGTGAATCTGGATGACTATTTTTGGGCTTATCTGGCGAAACAGGAGTTACAACACCATATCAGCGATGGCGCGATGGTGAGCTATGCGCGTTCCGCACTGAAATGGAGCTGGTCTGAACTTGAAATGGGCGGCATACGTGGCAAAAAAATCACCCTCGCCTTTTGCTGTCAGCACAGCGAGGATGCCGAATGGTGTCTTGACCATCTGCGTCACTTTCTGGTGACTGAATTTCCATCTTTGCCGCCGCGGCAGGCGTAAACCGGACGCGGTTCAGGGCTTAATCAGCCGGATCGCATGTTCCAGTACTTTCTGCTCGTCGCGATCGCTATCCTGACGGCGCAGACGCGTTTGCCAGAGCAAACTGGCGAGCGTCTCTCGCTCGGTATTCAGGCCGCTTTCCGACAGGACAATCACCGCATCGCCAATCACCCGGCAAACTTCATCATAATAGTCTTCACTCAGCGCATCACGTTTCATAATTTTCTCCTCCCCCTTAAACCTGGCGCAAAAGTAAAATTAAAGCAAAGGTCGGCAAAAGTGGTTACACCAGTAAACCATTATTTCGCCTCATCTTTACCGGGCAATTTTCGCCGTTTATTTCTCCTTATTTGCGCTTCTGTGCTATAGCTTTTACAACGCTATGTTCAGACAGGCCAGGGAAAAAGGAGAATAGATTGAAGATATTTTACTTTATTGCGTTGATTGCCGCGGCGTTCTATTTATTTATCAATTTGCCGAAAGAGAAAAGCAAACGCGAGCCGGTGGCTTACTGGGGCTGCTGGGCGTATCTGATTGCCTCCGTGATCTACTGGAGCATCTTCAGCCTGCGTCACCATTTTCATCTGTTCTGAAGGCTGCCTGCGGACGCCCAGAAGTTAAGGCATTAATCGCGGGGGCCGGACGGCCCCCGCGGCATGTTATTGCTTATTGCGGAATACGCAGGGTTTGTCCCGGATAGATCTTATCGGGGCTGCTCAGCATTGGCTTATTGGCCTCAAAAATCTTATTGTACTCGTTGGGATTGCCATACACCTCTTTCGAGATGGCGCTCAGCGTATCGCCTTTCTTCACGGTATAAAAACGGCTTTCCGTCGCGGGCTGCGCTACGGAGACCTTATCATCAACGCCGCTGATACCGGCTACGTTACCCACCGCCACCAGGATTTTCTCTTTCGCTTCCTGGCTCAGTCCCTGGCCAGTTACCGTGGCCTGGCCATCTTTTACTTCGACCTGCACCTTATCGGCATCCGGCACCCCGGTTTTCTGTAAATGCTCTTTGAGCTTTGCATCCTGTTCCTGTGAGTTATGTGTTACCGTATCCCACAGTTTTTCTCCTGCGTCTTTCACAAAGCTTAACAGTCCCATGCATCCTCCATTTTTACGCTAAAAAAATCATGTCCCTGTAAGCGTAGCAGATGAATATTATTCAGCCTGGACGGCAGGCTGAGGCTGCTTTCTTTATAAGCGGGTGCGGCCCGGCCTGCTCTTACCGAGTGCCGTTGCGTAAACAGCAGGTTAGCCGTCAGGCGGAAACCTTACTGATGTCGATAATTTCATCAAGCCGAATTTTCATCTCTTCCAGATTCTGCCGCAGATTATTGTCCGCTTCAGTGGCGTTTTTTCCTTTACCAATAAGCGTAAAGCGATAGCCGGGCTGTTCGCAGCTGGCGCGATATTCATAATCGCCATTGGCGGTCTGGTGTTTCTCGATATTCACATCCATTCTTGCCTCCTGTGTTTTTTTAAATATAGCAAACCTTTGGTACTGCGGTTCTTTCTCCCGGCGGCGCAGGAAAAACGCAGCAAAACGTCAGGAAAGTGAAAATCAGCCGATCGCCTGGTTTAAGAGGCATTTTTTTATCTTAGAATCGCGCGCACTTGCTGGAGGTAATCATGAAAAAACTGTGTATGTTGTTAACGGCGGTCGTGCTGACCGCATCATTAAGCGGCTGTGTCTGGTGGGGTCCCGGCTGGGGCGGCCCAGGCGGTGGACATGGCGGCGGACATGGCGGAGGCGGTGGATTTCATCACGGTGGCCCTGGCCGCTAATTTACGCCCAAACCTAACATAAAAAGCCCGCGTCATGAACGGCGCGGGCCGGGCCCGCAGGAATACGGCTTTGGGGTACAGTTCAGCTGGCGGGTCTTTCTTTATACCGCATCGCGCGGCGTGATACTTTCTTCAAATTATTTGAAAAACAAAAACAATTATCTTTGCTTTCGATTCTTGCCGCCAGCGACCACACTTAAATTCCATTTTAGTGACTGCAGGATTGTCGTTATGTTGAGCATGAAAAAAATTGCCACGCCGCTGGTATTAAGCCTGGGCCTTTGGACGCAGTTCAGCCACGCTGAAGCGCAGACCTATCAGCTGAATCCGGAGCATACTTCCGTGGTAATGAGCTGGTCGCATTTTGGTTTTTCTCATCCTGCCGCTGATATTTCCGGCACCAGCGGCACGCTGGTTTTCGATAACGCGCATCCGGAAAAATCAAAAGTCGACGTGACGCTGCCGCTAACCAATATTGATACCCACGTTGCCGCACTGACTACCGAATTTAAAGGCGATCGCTATTTCAATACCGGTACTTACCCCACGGCCACGTTCCGCAGCACGCAGGTTATCAGCAAAGGCAACCAACGCTATGATGTGCAGGGCGATCTGACGATTAAAGGCGTGACCCGCCCGGTAACGTTGCATGCTACGCTGAATAAGCAGGGCGAACATCCGATGATAAAAAAACAGGCGATTGGCTTTGACGCCACCGCTGTGGTGAAACGTTCCGATTTTAATCTGAAGCAGTATATCCCTGCCGTTAGCGATGAAATTGCGCTGACTATCTCTACCGAAGCTTACGCGGCTAAATAAGCCTTTCAGCCCTGCTCAGCCAGGGCTGCTGGGTTTTCTGCTTTCCTGCCTGCCGTGAGCCGACGTAGTCCGCCAGAAAAAGCGGGCTGGCTTCTGGCTCTTGTCGTACCATTCTGGTAACAACGTAGCCATCAGGGAGGTAAACGTGAATTCAGCGACATTTATCCTGCGTCTTTCCGCCGCCGTCAGCGCGGACATGCTGGAAGATCTGCGGGCCGTTATTCCCGCCGACGCCACGCAAATTTTTATTAACGCGCTGGATGAGGAGAGCCACACCACGCTGGAGTGCCTGCAGAGCGATGAAGCCTGCTCGTTGGCCGCCTCTGCCATCGCGCTATGGCGGCAGCTGGGCCATATCCATCATCTGACCTGGCGGCACGGCTGGGAAACTCACGAGGCGACGGACGCCAGCCAGCAGCAGCTGTTTCAGATGTTAAAAACCCCCGGCGCGATCGTACAGATTACCTGAAACGGTAAAAGGTATTTCACCTGACAACCTCTCCGCTTCGGATGATGACGGTGCCATCCGCTTCTGGCCTTCCGTTATCCGATAAATACCTGATTAATCAAGCGAAACGGCAAAAAAACTTTACTTTAGTCCTGCGTTCTTTCTGACCTGGATCAATAAATCCTGCACAAAAAAGGATAAAAAATAACCTTAAGCTAAATTGTATTAACCATTATCTGAAGCAGGCTTAAGGAGGAAATATGGGACGCCACCATTTAACCGCCCCGGAGTTTGCCCGGTACGCGGGTATCAACGAGAGCGAACTGATTCGTGCTATCTGTAATCGCGGCGCCATTGACGGCGTATCGCTGCCTGAGGCGCTGAATCACGCGCCGCTTTCTGTTCGTCTCTGGCTGCGTGAGGATGTGATGCTGTTTACACATGCGTTAAGCCGCGCCAGAGCGGGACGTAAGTACGCTAAGCAGAATAAATACCCCCATTAAAGCAGAGGCCAGAAGCAGGCCCGTCAGCGTCAGGAACGCTGACGGGCCTGACGCATTCACAGCGGCAGAGCACCGTGACCGTCGGCTTAGCCTGGATAGATACCGCGATCTTTACGCGCCATCAGAATACGTTCGCAGGCAACGATATAGGCGGCGGTACGCAGCGTACAGCTTTTCTCAACCGCCTTATCCCAGACATGAACCATCGCTTCGGTCATAATCTTGTCCATGCGCGCGTTAATCTCTTCTTCGCTCCAGAAAAAGCTCGCCATATCCTGCACCCACTCAAAGTAGCTGACCGTTACCCCGCCGGCGTTACAGATAACGTCCGGCACGACGGTAATGCCGCGCGCCTTAAGAATATCGTCCGCATCGGGATAGGTCGGGCCGTTCGCCCCTTCCAGCACCAGCTTGCAGCTTAGCTTCTCTGCGCGTTCACGGGTGATCTGCCCTTCCAGCGCCGCCGGGATCAGAATATCCATGTCCGTCGTCCAGAAATCTTCGCTGTCGATTTTCTGCGCGCCAGGGAAACCGGCAATCTGTTTGTGGCTGTTCTGCCACTCGCTGAGCGCATGCAGATCGATGCCGTCCGCATTAAACAGCGTGGCGGTATGATCCTGAATCACCACTACGCGCGCGCCCGCTTCAGCAAACAGGCGAGCGGCTTCGCTGCCGACGTTACCAAAGCCCTGCACGGCGATTTTTGCGCCTTCGATTTCAATACCGGCGCGCCCTGCCACTTCGCGGCCCGTAACAAACACGCCGCGTCCGGTCGCTTTTTCACGGCCCAGCGAGCCGCCGAGGTGAATCGGTTTGCCGGTTACCACGCCGGTAACGGTGGTGCCGTGGTTCATGGAATAGGTATCCATCATCCACGCCATCACTTTGCCATTGGTGCCGACATCCGGGGCCGGGATGTCGCGCTGCGGCCCGATAATCAGGCCAATTTCGCTGGTATAGCGGCGCGTCAGGCGCTCCAGCTCGCCCTCTGACAGCGAGAAAGGATCGACGCGGATGCCGCCTTTAGCCCCGCCGTAAGGCAGGTTTACCGCGGCGCATTTGATGGTCATCCATGCGGAGAGGGCCATGACTTCATTCAGATCCACGTCAGGATGGTAACGAATACCGCCCTTACCCGGACCTCGTGAAAGATTGTGCTGAACGCGGAAGCCTTCAAAGTGGCGGATGGTTCCGTCGTCCATCTGTAAAGGAATATCAACGATCAGGGCACGTTTCGGATGGCGCAGCGTATCAATCCAGCGCGACAAATCACCCAAATAAGGGGCAACGCGATCAATTTGCTGCAGGTAGGTGTTCCAGGCCGATGTACCGCTTTCCGACGCGTAAGATAGCTTTTCCATAACAAACCTTTTTGAACAAAGTTATTTATATTGTTAAACCGTGGAAATGACCTGCATATCACTATGCGCTGATAAATTTACCATTAATTATCGTCGATGAATTTTTCAACCTGACAGAAAAATTTGTTTTTGCGTAAAGCAATCGCAACAGAGATGAATAATTAGTTACTTTCACCGCTGCCGTAAGCGCGCGGCCTTTATGCATTTTTTATGCACTATTCATGCATAGAAAAGATTTTTGCTGATTTTTCAGAAAGTTGAAAGCGATCAAAAAGTTAAATTTTCGTTATTTTGCAGAGTTGACAATGTAAAAATATCCGGCCAGCATTAACCCGCCAGCGGCTGATGGTTTCCCGTATCAGAAATCATTATCTTTTTCAAAAAGTTGAAAATAAGGCTGCCTCTCATCCGCTGAATAATGCCGGGCGACAACCGCCACCGAATCCTGAGCGTAAAAAAGGCGGCGAGATTATCCCGCCGCCTGACTTACCTTTCCGCGCGTCGCGCCAGTCAGAAATCCGCTTGCAGCACCACGCGATAGTTGGCCTTACCGGCACGCAGGTGATCCAACGCCTCATTGATTTTCGACATCGGGAAAAACTCAACTTTCGGCGCGATACTGGTGCGCGCCGCCAGCTTCAGCAGGGTTCGCAGCTGGCCCGGCGAACCGGTGGAAGAACCGGTTACCGCCCGGTCACCCAGAATCAGGCTGAACGCCGGTACGTCGAAAGGTTTCATTACCGCACCAACGGTATGGAATTTTCCGCGCGGCGCCAGCGCGGCAAAGTACGGCTGCCAGTCAAGATCCACCGCCACGGTGCTGAGAATCAGATCAAACTGGCCGGCCAGCTTTTTCAGCTCTTCCGGATCGCGACTGTTTACCACGTGATCCGCGCCCATATCGAGAATCGACTGTTTTTTATCCGGCGTTGAGCTGAATGCGGTCACTTCCGCACCCATCGCGTGCAGGATTTTAATTGCGATATGGCCCAGGCCGCCGATACCGATAACCCCTACGCGGCTGGTCGCGGTGATGTTATGCATCAGCAGCGGCTTGAAGACGGTAATGCCGCCGCACAGCAGCGGACCGGCAGATGCGGGATCCAGCTTCTCCGGCAGCGGAATGACCCATTGCCAGTTAGCGCGCAGCTTATCGGCAAAGCCGCCTTTGTTAGCGATGGTCGGCACGCTGCCGTTCAGGCAGTTCACCTGATCGCCAGTAATACAGGCGTCGCAGTGCTCGCAGCTTTTCGCCGTCCAGCCGATGCCCACGCGCTGGCCAACAGAAAGGCCTTTGTTTTTTGCCGCCTCGCCCAGCGCGGAAACGCGACCAATCACTTCATGGCCGGCGATCAGCGGATATTGCGAAATGCCCCATTCATTATCGATCATCGATAAATCAGAATGGCAAACGCCGCAGTACTCTACTTCGACTTCAACATCTTCGGCGCTCAGCGATGCTGCTTCATATTCATAGAGTTTCAAAGCCTGACCGGCTTCCATCGCTGCATAGCTTTTAATTTTCACTAATCCACCTCAGATTGCGTTAAGGAACCAGCGAAGAGTGTAGCAAGGCCCGGAACAAACTGGCATCTTGCCGTTTGGCTGGTGCGGATAGTTAGCGGGCCGCCGCGATAATAGCGCTAATATCGCTAATGGTTTCCGCTAACAGCTCGCCGCGGCGATAAGCTTCAAGCTGCTCCGCGCCGCCATTGACAACCGAGGCTGGCCGCTCGATAAAGGTGCCCAGCGGCGTAAAGGCCTCATCAAGCACCACGGCCATGGGGATTTTCACCCGATCAACGCCCGGCAGGTCGATAAAAGGCTGCGCCTCGTCACGGGTAATAATGGCCATGTCGATATTAGCCAGGCGCTGACACAGCAGCGCCATCGGAGGAATGTTGCGATGGCAGTCCGGACACCACATCTCAGCGGCCACCAGCAGCCGGAAACGTCCCGCCACCCGCTGCGCAGGCGCCAGCGCCTTTTCTACCGCCTCAGTCTGACTTTCCAGCATCGCCTGCCAGCGCTGCAGATCGGCGATCTGTTCCGGCGTGCCGGTAGCGATAAACTCTGCGGTATTTTTTCCCCGTTTAAACAGCGTTTCGAATGCGCTCATAGAAATTCTCCAGTGAAAACCGATAGCGGGCTATCTTAAAAGAAACTGCCGCCGCGTACACCTTTGATCATCACCAAGCTCCCGGCCATGCTTTAGCGCCGGATCGTGACCCTTTTCGCCCTGCGCTACTGCTGTTGCAAATTGCCGTAGCCTGTCGTTGATGATTATTTACCGCCAGATTGATTTTATTTTCCACTAATAAGCGCCAGGAGGCGTGTTATTTAATACGCTGATAAAAATCGATAGCTTATTAAGCGTGTCGGCGCTTTTTTAACAGCTGTTATTTTTTCGTCAATCGTTTAACTTCACCGCCCGCCGGGCTTTTCCCGCGTTACGCTATACTTATTTTTAACTTTAAAAGTTAAGGGGCGAATCAAGTGAAAATAGCAGCGTTTGATATTGGCGGCACCTCCTTAAAAATGGGCGTAGTCACCGATAATGGCGAAATATTATCGCAGGATAAACAGGATATTATGAACCACTCCGGTAAGGCGATCCTTGACGGCGTGCTGACCTGGCTGGAGCAGCATGAATGTGAAGGCGTGGCCGTTAGTATTCCTGGCTATGTCGATCCACGCAGCGGTTATATCGCTATGGGCGGCGCCATCAGGGATTTTGATAATTTTCATATTGGTCAGTGGCTGCGGGAGAAAACCTCGCTGCCCGTCAGCGTAGAAAATGATGCCAACTGCGCGCTGTTGGCCGAGCGCTGGCTGGGAAAAGCGCAGGAAATGTCTGACTTTTTAATGATGACCATCGGCACCGGGATTGGCGGCGCTATTTTTTGCAACAATGCGCTGGTGCGCGGTAAACAGTGCCGCGCCGGCGAATTTGGTTCCCTATTGAGTACGCGTCCGGGCAGCGAG
Organism: Mixta theicola; assembly: GCF_002895925.1. Lineage (GTDB taxonomy): Bacteria > Pseudomonadota > Gammaproteobacteria > Enterobacterales > Enterobacteriaceae > Mixta > Mixta theicola. The sequence continues at coordinate 57,189 of NZ_NWUO01000001.1, forward strand.
AATGTGCGTCACTATACGATGAATACCACCTGTACTATGCGCGTCCTTACGCAAAACTACAGTATGCATACCGGAAAAAAGCAGGAAGAAATTACCGGCGAAGAGATATTTTCCCGCTACGATAATAACGATCCGATCTGCAGCCGACTGGTCACTAATTTTTATCACGATCTCTGCAGCGGCATATATAACCTCGCACACGTCTTTAATCCGCAATGTATTTTCCTCGGCGGCGGCATTACCGAAAGGAAAACCTTCCTGGAAGAGATCAATTATCATCTGGCCTGGTTTGAGCTTGACATCAGGGTGGATACCGCCACCTACGGCAATGACTCCGGCATGCTGGGCGCGATAAAACATTTCCTGCAATGCCAGCAGGAAAAAGCGTAATCTGGCGCGCTGATTAATTCCGCTGCTGCCATTTCACCACCGACAAACGGTGTAGCGCGTGGCCCAGGCGGGCGATAGCCTTTCCCGCTTCATCGCCCGTTTTTTTCAATGCCCTGCCCGGCGAACCCCATTTGCCTTGCCGCGCAGGTTAATCATCATCACCACCTTAGCGCTTTTGACGGGCTTACCTGCCTGATGAATATCACCATAAGGCCCGCCAGCCGGATAGGTGCGTAGTCCGCTCACGATGCTGACAGCGATGCGGCAAAACCAGGCATCCGGCCTTAAGGGAGGGAGGGATCGTTAAGCGCCTTAACTTTAATCACCGCTTTCTTAATAGCGCAGCTCTGATTTACCTGTAAGCCTGGTTTATGGGGCTCGCCCGGAAAGAAAACCGCAAACATCCCTGCCCGTAGCGTCACATATTGCGGGTTCTGAATGACGTCACACAGCTGATAATCCTCTTCCCGATGCCATTCGTCGCATTGCCTGGCGCTGTTAACGAGGCCGTAATGAATCATTTCTTCACCTTCCAGCAGGATCTGAATATCTATAAACTCTTGATGCAGCTCAGCGCGTTTCGTGTCTGCTGGCTGAGTGGCAAAGTGCATGACATTCATATAGATGTCATCTCCCTGCAAATCATAACGCCCCGGCTCGCCATGCTGCGGCTCTGCCATTAAGGCTTTTCTTAAAGCCGCCAGCAATACCGGAGAAAGACCCGCGCATTCCGGATGACTAATATCGCCAATAATCATAATCAATAACCCTCGGATAACAGCGCCGCCCCAAGCAGACCGGCATCGTGCTGGTAATGGGCGGCAATAATCGTGGTGTGAAAGGCCGCAGGTTCCTGCGACAGGAATGACGTCACCAGCGGGAGATAGCCTGACGCCAGCCCGACGCTGCCGCCAAGCACCACGTACTGACAGTCATAGCTTGCTTTAAGATCCGCAATTAAGCGGGCGATGGTTCTGGCGGATTGCTGGATTAATCGCGTCGCCTGCGCATGGCCATTCAGGGATAAGGCATAAATCTCTTGCGCATTCATGCCGCTCAGATCGTCGGTTGCCAGTGCGGCGATCCCCCTGCCGGAGGCTATCGCTTCAACACAGCCGGTACGCCCGCAGCCGCACAGAGGGCCATGCGGGTCGGCAAGGGTATGTCCAATATGTCCCGCCAGCCCTTGCGTGCCCGACACCAGCTTTCCGTTGCAGATAATGCCGCCGCCCACGCCCGTTGATACCGTGATAAAGGCCATATCACGAATGCCGCCCGGCAACGCTTTATACTCGGCCCACGCCGCAGCCTGCGCATCATTCACCGCCAGGCAAGGCAGCCCCGTTAACTGCGTAATGGTTTCCGTAAGGGGAAATTGCGCCAGCCCGCCCAGGTTATCCGGATTTAATGCCGTTAGTACGCCGTGACGAATAATGCCGGTTGAGGCAACCGCCACGCGCTGCATTCGCCCGATAAACGGGGCGATCAGCGTGTTAAGTCCCTCCCGCAGCGCCGCGGGCGTTTTGCTGGCGGGAGTAGGAAGCGTACGCCGCTCAATAATCTGCTGCTGCGCGTCTGTCAGGGCAGCTGCCAGTTTTGTCCCGCCAATATCAATCGCCAGCGTTATCATACGGTTTCCCTGGTCAGGGCATCGCGATACCACTGGCAGACATGTTCAAGGCGGGTAATGGCCGATCCTACGGTCACAGCCCAGGCGCCGTGCTGCATGGCCTGAACGGCCAGCGCAGGTGTATTGAAGCGGCCCTCGGCGATGACCCGATAGCCTTGCGCGCTCAGCGCCTGGATTAAAGGCAAATCGGGCGCTTCCGGGACAATCTCTGTGGTGTAGCCTGAGAGCGTCGTCCCGATAATATCGGCGCCGAGGCGGTGACAATGGATACCATCTTCAAGGGAGGAGCAGTCAGCCATGGCAACAACGTGATGGTGATGAATCCGCGCAATAATGGCTTCAATGCCCACCGGACGGGGGCGCGCTGTGCCGTCAAAGGCGATGATGTCCGCACCGGCCTGCGCCAGCGCATCAATATCTTCAAGGAAGGGAGTAATACGCACCGGAGAATCCACCAAATCGCGCTTTACGATCCCAATAATCGGTACCGAAAGCAGTGGTCGCGTGGCTTTCAGGTTGTTTATTCCCTCAATTCGCACCGCCACCGCGCCCGCCTGCACCGCCGCCAGCGCCATAGCAGCGACAATATCGGGCTTATCTAACGGGCTGCCGGGCACCGGCTGGCAAGAGACGATTAGCCCGCTGAGTTGTTTAATGCTTGCATCCAGATTCTCTAACAACGACATAAATACATCCTTAACTTCAATTCACGCCCGGCGCTTCCGGGCACTTTAATTATTGCTTACCGCACAAGGAGACCGGATTTTCAGCGTTACGCGTCACTGCGCCGCTAAACGGTTTGCCGTCGATCGCATCATGCGTACGGAGCGCTTCGGGTCTGATCCAGCGCTGCACCCGGGACGGCATATCCAGACCAATCAACAGAATCACCACAAAGGTTAAGCCGAAGGAGAGCGAGCCCAGCGCCGTGCCGAGGTCGAGGTGTTGCGCCACTAGCGCACCGATCACCGGCGCCGCTGCGCCGCCTAACGCCCCCACGTTGTAGGTAAAGCCAAGGCCCGCCGCGCGTTGGTCGGTATCGAAATAGCCGCCAATCAGCTTCGGCAAAATCCCGGCGATCCCCTGCCCCAGCATCTGCTGGAAAAAGAGCAGGATCCCCAGCCCCCAGATGCTTGAGCCGCCGATGGCAAAGACGGGAATAATCAGGAGCTGTGACGCCAGCAGGCTGTAGACGTAGGCTTTACGCGTGCCCAGCCAGTCGCCCAGAAAGCCGCCAACCACACAGCCCACCGCAGCGCCGAAGCCGCTGAAAAAGAGGATCTGGGCGACGGTCGCCGGGTCATAAGCCAGTTCACTTTTCAGATAGGTAGGCAGCAGCGCCTGAATGGGCCAGGAGTAGAGGAAGGCAAAAAGAACTATCACCATCAGCATAACGCCCGTTGGCCATCTTTTGCCGCTGCTCTGCACCATAAAGCTGACAAAAATAACGGCGCATACCAGCGATAAAAGCAGGATTACCAGCGGGTTATGCAGGTTTCCGGCGAAACAGAACCACAATGCAGCGGCGGCCATGCCGGTCATAACAATATTCAGTAGCCGACGTTTCCCACGGTACAGAATATCTACCATGGTGCGCACGGGAGTCTGGCTTGCCTTGCGCTCTTTCCAGTCCTCAGTCTCAGGAATATTTTTGCGCAGCCAAAGCGCGAAGATAATGGGCAGGATGCCGATAAGAAATAGCGCACGCCAGCCCCAGACGGGCACGATAAAGCTATAGACCTGGGCGGCAATAACGGCCCCCACGGAAAAACCGGAAATCAGAAAACCGCTGGCTTTATTACGTAAATGTTTTGGCCAGCTTTCAATGACGTAGGTCGCGCTTGAACCATACTCCCCGGCCATCCCCATGCCGATAACCATACGGGCGATAAACATTGAGGTATAGCCCGGCGCCAGGCCGCAGGCCAGCGTCCCGACAGAGAACAAAATAATACTGGTGACCATAGCCAGACGACGGCCATAACGATCGCCCATCGCCCCCAGCAGCAGCCCGCCAAACCAGCGGGAGATAAACGCCGCAGAGATAATACTCGCCGCCTGAACGGTAGTGAGCTGAAACTCATTCTGTACTTCCGTTAATACCAGGGCGATTAAGACGAAATCAAAACCATCAAGCAAATAGCCAAGCCATGCGGCAGAAAAAGCCCGCCACTGGGATTTATTAAGGTGTTTGTACCATGGAATGGTTTTTGTGGTTCCACTCATGTTGCTCTCCTGTGATGAGCAAATTCCTGCGCCTTAGGGCCAATAATGGAGGGTGTTTCACATCCATATGAAGTAAAACTCCATTTACTTTATTTTTTGGAAGCTAAGCACCACAAGAGTACGTAATGAAATGTGTGAACAATGTCATAGCGATAAGCGTGGGAAGGTTTAAAAAGTCGATCCAACTCACAACAGCTGAGCCGCTATCCGTTTCAGCAGCGAAAAAACGGCGCTGATTACGCTGTTTTTTATCCCTTTATCTTGCCTGACCGCAGGCGCTGCCCCATCATGGGCACTATACAGTCAGCGTGAATGCAGGAAGAGATGGAGAATCCAAACTCACCGGTTAAGGCCGGAAAAATACTTGATACTCTGGGGGCGATGCAAAACAGCCTGACGCGTGTAGGGCAACGTATTGCGCATTATATTATTACCTCGCCCCACCGGGTGACCCAGCTTTCGATCGCGGATTTATCGCAGGAAATAAACGCTGGTGAAGCTTCGGTTATCCGCTTCTGCCGACTCTTAGGCTATAAAGGCTTCCAGAATTTTAAGATGGAGCTGGCCATTGAGCTGGCGATGGTAGATTCCGATGACAGCAGCGCGTTGCTTGATGCTGAAGTGGCTGAAACCGATGATGCCCATATCATTGGCCTGAAACTACAGGGGGCCATCGCCAACGTGCTTTCAGAAACGCTTAATTTACTGGATATGAAACAGGTTGCGCAGGTGGTGGATGCGCTACATACCTGCAATAGCGCCTACATTTTTGGCGTCGGCGCGTCGGGTATCACCGCTGAAGATATGAAACATAAGCTGATGCGAATCGGTTTACGCGTAGATGCCTTAACCAACAACCACTTTATGTATATGCAGGCCTCGCTGCTCAAAGCCGGCGATGTCGCCGTCGGGATAAGCCATTCGGGAAATTCCCCGGAAACAACGCATGCGCTTAATCTGGCCAGGGAGGCTGGTGCAGTGACCGTCGCCTTAACGCATAACCTGGGCTCGCCATTAAGCAAAGCCGCTGATTTTACTTTGATTAATGGCAACCGGCAGGGACGCTTGCAGGGCGACTCCATCGGCACCAAAACCGCACAGCTATTTGTTCTGGATCTCATCTATGCCCTGCTGGTCCAGAAAGATCCTGAGCAAGCAAAAGCCAATAAGCTGCGGACCATGGATGCCCTGACGATGCCGCGCTAAGCGGAAATTAGTGCTGTCGATCACAATCTGTTACTCCCGTTTTTGCACCTGACCAGATCCTGTTGCAACAGGCATCATTAAAACCTAAATTGGAGCCATACTTCATTTAATTTATTATTAAGAAGCAAAACACCAATTGAGGTTTACATGGAAAAGCTAACAGGTCTTATCGCCGCACCGCATACCCCTTTTGACGCCAATGGAGAGGTTAATTATCCCGTTATCGACAGGCTGGCCGAGCATCTTATCGGCCAGGGGGTGAAAGGCGTTTACGTCTGTGGTACGACCGGAGAAGGTATCCACTGCTCCGTTGATGAGCGTAAAAAGATTGCCGAACGTTGGGTTGCCGCAAGTCACGGGAAATTAAGCATTACGCTACATACGGGCGCGCTGAGCATTGCGGACTCCCTGGCGCTGAGCCGCCATGCTGACACATTAGATATTTTCGCCACCTCCGTGATTGGCCCCTGCTTTTTTAAACCCTCAACCGTTGAAGACCTGGTCGAATACTGCCGGCTCAACGCCGCCGCTGCGCCGTCAAAGGGCTTTTATTACTATCATTCAGGGATGTCAGGGCTGAGCCTGGATATGGAGCAGTTCCTGATTGAGGCGGCGGATAAGATCCCGAACTTGTCCGGAATGAAGTTTAACTCCGGTGATATGTATGAATACCAGCGTTGCCTGCGGGTGAATAACGGGCAGTTCGATCTTCCGTTTGGCGTGGATGAGTTTTTACCGGCGGGGTTAGCCTGTGGCGCAACTGGCGCAGTGGGCAGCACCTATAACTATGCGGCACCGCTTTATCATCGTCTGATCGACAGTTTTAACCAGGGCAACCATCAGGATGTCGCTGCCTGTATGGATAAAGTGATCGCCATTATTCGGGTACTGGTGCAGTACGGCGGCGTTGCCGCAGGGAAGCTGGCGATGCAGCTGCATGGCATTGATGTTGGCGATCCGCGTCGTCCGCTGCGTCCGATGACGCCAGAGCAGAAGAGCGTTGCGCTGGAAAAATTCCGGGCGGCTGATTTTATTTAGCCAACGCCCCGTAATATTCTCGCCCGGATAGCGGGCGAGAATATTACGCGTTGAATAAAATAAGCGTCGTGGCCCTGATATTTGCAAAACGAAACCTGCCGCCGAAGGTAATTTATTTATTCCGTTCCCGGAAACCTCTTTATCAGCACGGCGAATTTCAATAGCTCCTGCAGGAACCTGTCAAACTTTTTCCCTTATAGATCCTTGATATATATCTTAGAATTTTCTTATTTTTTATCGCAAAATAAGCATTCCCAATAATCACAACAATGGGTATTACTCATGACGTTAAAATTACGTAAAGGAACAATCGCAGCTTCGGTAGCGACTATACTGGCATCTGGTTTATTGGCTCCTGCCGCCCAGGCCGAAAATGTTAAGCTTAAAGCGACGAAAACCAACGTCGCGTTTTCTGATTTTACCCCTACCGAGTATAGTACAAAGGGTAAACCAAACATTATCGTTCTGACGATGGATGACTTAGGTTATGGGCAATTACCCTTTGATCAACGCTCTTTCGATCCGCAATCGATGGCCAACCGCGAGGTGGTGGATACCTATAAAACAGGAATAGATAAAGCGATTGAGGCCGCGAAAAAATCCACTCCTACTTTATTATCATTAATGGATGAAGGCGTTCGCTTTACGAATGGCTACGTGGCGCATGGTGTTTCCGGCCCGTCCAGAGCCGCTATTATGACGGCGCGTTCCCCTGCCCGCTTTGGCGTCTATTCCAATACCGACGCCCAGGACGGTATTCCGTTAGATGAAACGTTCCTGCCAGAATTATTCCAGAATCATGGTTACTATACTGCTGCTATTGGTAAATGGCATCTGTCTAAAATAAGTAATGTTCCGGTGCCGGAAGAGCAGCAGACCCGTGATTATCACGATAATTTCACCACTTATTCAGCGGAAGAATGGCAGCCTCAGAACCGTGGTTTTGATTATTTTATGGGTTTCCACGCGGCGGGCACCGCTTATTATAACTCGCCGTCTCTTTTCCGTAATCGTGAACATATTCCGGCAAAAGGCTATATCAGCGATCAGCTGACGGATGAGGCGATCGCGGCGATCGACAGGGCAAAAATGCTGGATCAGCCCTTTATGCTTTATTTAGCCTATAACGCCCCGCATCTGCCAAACGATAATCCGGCACCTGAGCAGTACCAGAAAATGTTTAATACCGGTAGCCCCACTACAGATAACTTCTATGCGGCCGTTTATTCGGTAGATCAGGGGGTAAAACGCGTTCTGGAGAAATTAAAAGAAACGGGGCAGTATGATAACACTATCATTCTGTTTACCTCCGATAATGGCGCGGTTATTGACGGCCCGCTGCCGCTGAACGGTGCGCAAAAAGGTTACAAGAGCCAGACCTATCCTGGCGGCACTCATACACCGATGTTTATGTGGTGGCACGGAAAGCTGCAGCCGGGAAACTACGACAAGCTGATTTCAGCAATGGATTTCTATCCAACGGCACTGGATGCTGCGCAGATTACGACGCCCGCAAACCTGAAGCTGGATGGTACTTCCCTTTTGCCTTATCTGAAGCAGCAGAAACAGGGGGAACCGCACAAATACCTGACCTGGGTCACTTCTTATTCGCACTGGTTTGATGAGAAGAACATTCCATTCTGGGACGGGTATCACAAGTATGTGCGTAAAGAGTCCAATGATTATCCCCACAATCCTAATACAGAAGATCTGAGCCAGTTCTCATACACCGTACGGAGTAACGACTACTCGCTTGTTTACACGCTGGAAGACAAGCAGCTTGGGTTGTATAAGCTCGACGATTTGCAGCAGGCGAATAATCTGGCCGCCAAACACCCGGAGATGGTGAAAACGATGGCCGCACAGGCGAAAGATTTTCTCCTGGGTAGCAAACCGCCGTTGAGTAAGATTAACCAGGAGAAATTCACCAACATTAAAAATGCGATTAATGAAGAGCAATAACCTGTAAACCAGCATCGGATGGCGGGCGTCTCCCGCCATCTTATTTCCAGAGAAAATTATGCATATAACCGCTAAGCCAACCAGCTATCAGTGCAATCTCCAGTGCGATTACTGCTTCTATCTTGATAAAGAAGCGCAATTTACCTACCCGCCTCAAATGGACGATCGTACGCTGAAAACCTTCATCAGAAACTATATCGACGCTTCCGAAGAGGCGGTATATTTCACCTGGCAAGGCGGAGAACCCACGCTGGCCGGCCTGGATTTTTTCCGTAAGGCGGTGGGCTGGCAACAACAGTTTGCAGGACATAAAAAAATTCACAATGCCCTGCAGACCAACGGTATCCTGCTGAACGATGAATGGTGTCGTTTCCTGAAAGAACACCATTTCCTGGTGGGGATTTCCATTGATGGCCCGAAGGAATTGCACGATCGTTATCGACTGACACGCTCAGGGAGGGGAACCTTTGAGAAAGTGATGGCTGCCATTAATCTGATGAAAAAACATCAGGTTGAATTCAATACGCTAACGGTTATTAACAACGATAATGTGCGTCACCCGCTAAAAGTTTATGCGTTTCTGAAAAGCATTGGCAGCCGCCATATGCAATTTATTGAACTTCTGGAAACCAGTGAACCCAATATTCATTTCGCGCATTCACCCGACACATTCCGGCTGATTGATTTCTCCGTACCGTCAGCTGACTATGGCCGGTTTATGGCGGAAATTTTCAAAGTCTGGGTGAGGTCGGATGTGGGTAGCATTTTTATTCGCCAGTTTGAGAGCACCATCAGTCGGGTGCTCGGCAATGGGCATACCAGCTGCATTTTTCAGGAATCATGCCGTAATAACTTCGTTGTGGAGTCAAATGGCGATGTGTATGAATGCGATCACTTTGTCTGGCCGGAATATAAAATAGGTAATATCTTCGCAGATTCGCTGGCTTCACTTGAAAGCACTCGCCTGACCGCGCAGAAACAGATTCTGGCGCAGGAGTGCCAGCAGTGTATCTATAAGCCGCTTTGCGGTGGTGGATGTCCTAAACACCGGATCAACAAAGGGACAGGAGCCAAAATCTCTTATTTTTGCCAGGGATATAAGATGATGTTTTCAACCATGCTTCCCTACCTGAATGCTTTCGTTGAGCTGGCTAAGCATAATATTCCGTTAGACAATATCATGTCTATTTACGATGATATTTCCCCATCCTGATAAGCATTCATTTATGGAGATGAAAGTCCGGGCATCCAGGCAGGCTTAAATAAATGGCAGGAAGAATAAAGCGGTGTTGTTCCCGACACCGCTCTCTCTGGTTTGGTTTATCATCTTTTTTTACGATTACGCCGCATATCAATGGCAACCGCAGAGACAATAATTATTCCCTTGATAATATCCTGCACGTAGGCATCTACGCCGATAAAGGTAAAACCGCTTTTGATCAGGCCGAGGATCACCGCGCCAATCAGCGTTCCCGTAATACGTCCAACGCCGCCCATCAGACTGCTGCCGCCAATCACAGCGGCGGTAATGGCATCCAGTTCATAGGACATTCCCATGCTGGACTGCCCACTGCTGACGCGCGCGGCAAGTACCACACCAGCCAGACCGGCCAACGCCCCGGCAATGGTATAGACGATAATCAGGTATTTATTAACATTAATACCGGAAACCTTTGCCGAAGTGATATTACTGCCAATAGCATAAATATATTTACCGTAGCGGGTATGTTTCAGCGCGGTATGGAATAGCGCTGCAATCACGAAAAAGATAATGACCGGCATGGCTCCCTGCCCGATAGCGGTAAAGCTGTCAGAGAGGAAGCTAATCGGATTACCCTGAGTATAATATTGCGCCAGGCCGCGGGCGGATACCATCATCCCGAGCGTGGCGATAAAAGGCGGTATCCCGGTACGGGTAACCAGCGCGCCATTAATGAACCCGCAGATTAATCCGACGCCAATCCCGGCGCCAACAGGGATGACCGCCGACAGGTTCACCAGCGCGGGAAACATGGGCGACAGGCTATCCGACGTTTGCGCCAGGCTTGCCGCAACCACCGCCGCCAGCGCAATCACCGAACCGGAGGAGAGATCGATCCCGGTGGTAATAATGACCTGCGTAACGCCTACGGCAATAATACCGATAATGGCGACCTGCAATACAATCAGTATCAGACGATTGGAATTTAATAAAAAGGATTGATCGCGCACATACCAGCCTGCAGCTTCAAAAATTAAAGCCATGGCGATCATGACAACAAATATGCCGGTGTCTTTGGGTAATTTATGGCGTAACTGGCCAAAGAAGGATGGCCGTGCGCTGACCGGAGCCGCGGTTAATTTCATATTGCTCATTTTCTACGCCTCAATTAGATGCCAACGACAAAATGGATTCCTGATCGGCCACTTCCCTGTCGAGGATGCCGGTGATACGTCCTTCATGCATGACCATCACGCGATCGCTCATTCCAAGGATCTCAGGCAGCTCAGAAGAAACCATAATGACGGCGACTCCACGGTTCGCCAGTTCACTGATCAGATGATAAATTTCCGCTTTTGCTCCCACATCAATGCCACGGGTCGGTTCATCCAGAATCAGGATTTTCGGCTGTGCTAATAGCCAACGTGAAATTAAAACCTTCTGCTGATTACCACCGCTCAGGTTATTAATGATCTGATCCATCGTCGGGGTTTTTATATTCAGACGATGGATTTGCGCCATACAGTCCTCAGCCATTTTTACATGTTTAACAAATCCGCTTTTACCAATATATTCCGGCATATTAACAATGCTCATATTCTCTAATACCGACAGAACCAGGAATAAGCCGGACTTTTTGCGATCCTCCGTCAGCAACGCCATACCTTTGTCAATTGCCGCCGCCGGGGAATCGATATTAACGGGAACGCCATCGATCAGCACTTCACCGCTATCAAAGCTCTCCATACCAAACAAACTTTCCATCACCTCGGTACGCCCGGCCCCGACCAGGCCAGCGACGCCGAGGATTTCCCCACGGCGAACGCTAAAGTTGATACCCTGAAAATGCCCTTTACGCGTCAAGTTGCGCACCGTCAGCACCTCTTCCCCGATGGTGCTATTAAATTTTGGGAATAACTGGGTTAATTCGCGGCCAACCATTTGGGTAATCAGCGACTGGCGCGTAAATTCTGATGTTTGTTTACTACTCACCCAGGCGCCATCGCGGAAGACGCTGACTTCATCGGTAATAGTGAAAATTTCATCCATTTTATGGCTGATATAGATGATGGCTTTTCCCTGCTCGCGTAGGTCACGAATAATATTAAACAGATGAACCACTTCTCCTTCCGTTAATGCCGACGTGGGCTCATCCATAATAACGACATCCGCATCCCACGATACCGCTTTAGCAATTTCCACCATTTGCTGAGCGGCGATACTCAGTTCGCCCACCATTTTTTCCGGCGATAAACGGATATTCAGCCTGTTCAGCAGTTCCCGCGTCTGCTGATTGAGTTTACGATGATCCACGAAGCCATACTTCATGGGCTCACGCCCAAGCCAGATATTCTCCGCCACCGTCATATGGGCGACCAGGTTTAATTCCTGATGGATCATCGAGATCCCCGAACGCAGCGCATCCATCGTATCCTGAAACTGCACCGACTCCCCTTTGACGCGGATGGATCCGGTATCGGGGCGATAGATCCCTATCAGGCATTTCATTAACGTCGATTTACCTGCGCCATTTTCTCCCATCAGCGCATGTACCGTTCCCGGTCGCACGCGTAATGACACATTATCGAGCGCTTTTACGCCGGGAAAAAATTTACTGATCCCTTCCGCTTCAAGTGCAAAAACGTTCATACATCAACCTCCGCACGACTGAATGAGTAATAATTAATTTTGATTGTGGTTAATGAGCCGGAACCAATATTCTTTGACGATAAATAAATAAAAATAGCGAGAACAAAAACGCTCTTCTGAACATTTATGTTTAAACTATTCTTTTTATCGCCCGTATAAAAATAACAAGCATCGCAATATTACAGGGTGATTTTTAATGGAATAACATAATAAATCAGCCTGCAATGCAGGCTGATACCATCACGCTTAGAGTGGGTTGGCAGGCGCCGGCGTCTGGTCATATCCGCCCCAGACCGACTGATCGAATTCCACGACCGAACCCGTCATCAGGCCAGATTCATCGCTCGCCAGGAACGCCACGGCGCGCGCCACCTCTTCCGGCTGAATCAACCGCCCAAACGGCTGCGCCGCCGCCGCTTTCTCCAGCCAGTTATCTTCCGCATTATGGTATTGCTTCATAATGCGGTCTTCGCCTTCCGACGCCATCCAGCCAATATTCAGCGCGTTCACGCGAATACGATTACGCAGCAGCGCATAGGCCGTGTTGCGCGTCAGCGTCGCCAGCGCGCCTTTCGAAGAACAGTAGGCGGCAATAAAGGGCTGACCGGCGAGTGAAGACATCGAACAGATATTCACAATGCTGCCGGTAATATTTTCCCGTCGCATGATCTTAACCGTCTCCTGCATCAGGAAAAAAGGACCGCGCACGTTGGTGGCGAATATTTGATCAAACAGCTCAGGGGAAGTATCCAGAATGGAGCCGCGATCGGTCATAGCGCCGGCATTCACCAAAATATCGACCCTACCGTACAGCTCATCCGCCGTAGCAATAACCTGGCGACAATCCTCTACCGAGGATAAATCCGCACGGACGAAAGTGACCTTGCCTGCGCTTTCGCTACTCAGGCGCGCCGCCATCTTTTCGCCTTTATCCTGATTACGCCCACAAATAATCACCGCGGCAGCGCCCTGCTGCGTAAACTGGCGCGCAATGGCGGCGCCAACGCCCTGTGTACCGCCGGTAACGACCGCAACTTTACCTTGCAACTGACCCATCAGAATGCTCCTTTAATAAGGGTATAGCCCGCCTGATCTAACGCCGAACTCAATGTTTTATAACCAATCTGCGCATACTGCAGCGGCGGCGCTTTCGCCGGGTCCTGTTCGGCTTCCACCACGAACCAGCCTTCATAGCCAATGTGCGCCAGCTTGTTGATAATGGCGGTGAAATCGATCATGCCGTCGCCGGGCACGGTATAAACGCCTTGCAGCACGGCGTCGAGGAAAGAGTCGCGCTGCCAGTCAAGCGCCCGCAGCACCTCCGCGCGCACATCTTTGGTATGCACGTGATTAATCCGCGCGCCATGTTTTGCCAGAATGGACATAGGATCGACGCCGGCAAATACCAGGTGTCCGGCATCAAAGAGCAGCCCTACGTCCGCTGAGGTCGCCGCCATTAAACGGTCGATATCATGCTCGTCTTCGATCGCGGTTCCCATATGGTGATGAAACGCCAGCGGGACGCCGAAATCGCGGCAGAAGGCGGCAAATTGCGATAGTTTTTCCGCATACGCCTGCATCTGCTCTTCGTTAAGGCGACGGCGATTGGCCAGCGGGATGTCCTGCCGATTTTGGATAGTCCCGGCCGTCTCGCCGTACACCAGACACACCGCGCCACAGTCGCGGAATAACTGCAATTGCGGCAGCGCTTTTTTAATCTCTTCCTCAACGGTACTGTCCAGTAGCGTACCGGAGTACCAGCCGGAGACTAAATCCAGCTGATATTCGCTTAATACGGCCCGCAGCTCCGTCGTCGTCTTCGGGAATTTCCCGCCGGTTTCAACCCCCTGGAAACCGGCCTGACGGCTTTCCGCCAGACAGGTCGTCAGCGGCGTATCGCCGCCCAACTGCGGGAGATCGTCGTTAGACCAGGCAATAGGTGCGATACCCAGTTTTGCTTTAAGCGTCATCTTATTTCCCCTGATTAAATGCCAATACGTTGTTTTTGACGACCTTCAAGGTGTTCCGCATAAGCCTGGTTAACGCTTTCGCGGGCGCTGACTTCTGGTACGCCGACATCCCACCACGCATCGCCCGGCGTCCAGTCGAACGGATGGGTGGCAATGGAAATCACCGTCGTGCGATCGTTACCTTTCGCCCAGCGGATGGCTTCTTCCAGTTCATCCAGTGAGGTGACCTTACGCGCCAGTGCGCCCATGGATTGCGCATTAGCGACGAAATCGACGTGGAATGGCTCTTTCACGCGGCAATCTTTCAGCAGGTTGTTGAACGAGGCGCCGCCTTTCGCATTCTGCAAACGGTTAATCACCGCAAAGCCGCCGTTATCACACACCAGCAAAATGAATTTATGGCCGGACAGCACGCTGGAATAGATGTCGGAATTCATCATCATGTAGGTGCCATCGCCAATCATCACGAAGACATCCCGATCCTGTTCTGTCATGGCCGCTCCCCAGCCGGCAGAAAGTTCATAACCCATGCAGGAGAAGCCGAATTCGCAATCAAAGGTGCCGGGATTTTTTACCCGCCAGCCTTTCACCAACTCACCGGGAAGCCCCCCTGCCGCGCTGATAATGTAATCTTCCGGCGCCGCCGCCGCGTTCACCACGCCAATCACCTGAGCGTAAGTAGGATCGCCTTCGCTGACCGTGCGCTCCTGCCGCTGAGCGATCAGCTCATTCCATTTAGCGAACTCCCGCCGTCCCTTCTCCAGCCAGCTATCGGCGGCTTTCCAGTTCCCCAGCGCCGCATCCAGTTCGGCAATGCCTTCACGCGCATCGCATACCAGCGGGATGGCAAAATGCTTATGGGCGTCGAAACGGGCCGCATTCAGCGAGATAAACTGGGCTTTATGATCGAAGACGGTCCACGAACCGGTCACGAAATCCATCAGCCGCGTTCCCACCGCGATCACCACATCCGCCGTCGCCGCCAGGGCGTTGGCCGAGGTGGAGCCAAGAATGCCGACTGGCCCCATATGCACGGGATTGTCGTGGCTGAAGGCGCCCTTCCCGGCGATAGTTTCCACCACCGGAATACCGTGGGCGACGGCAAACTGTTCCAGCTCGACCTCGGCCTGTGAATAACGTACGCCGCCGCCGGAAATAATCAGCGGCCGCTCAGCCTGTTTCAGGCACTCTACCGCACGGGCGAGCAGTAAACGATCGGGACGCGGACGCGGCATCTGATGCAGACGCGGCGTGAAGAACTCTTCCGGATAGTCCCAGGCCATCTCCTGTACATCCTGGCAAACGCCGATAAAGGCCGGGCCGCAGTCGCCAGGGTCCAGCATGGTTGCCACCGCCTGCGGTAGCGAAGAGAGAATTTGTTCCGGATAAGTAATACGATCCCAGTAGCGCGAAACGGCCTTAAAGGCGTCGTTGACGGTTTGCGTCGGATCGTTGAAGTGCTCGACCTGCTGCATAACCGGATCGGGATGGCGGCGGGCGAAGCTATCGCCGCAAATCATCAGCACCGGCAAGCGGCTGGTATGCGCGACGCCCGCGGCGGTCAACAGGTTGGTGGTGCCGGGGCCAATGGATGCCGTCACCACCATAATCTGTCGGCGCGCCATCGCTTTGGCGAAGCCCACCGCCGCAAAGGCCATGGATTGTTCGTTCTGACCACGCCATGTCGGCAGCGTCTCCTGCGCCGCTTCCAGCGCTTCGCCCAGACAGGTCACATTACCGTGACCGAAAATCCCGTACACGCCGGGGAACAGCGGCACGCGCTGGCCGTCTACTTCGGTAAATTGATTGCTCAAATAGCGAACTATCGCCTGAGCCGTCGTGCAACGAATCGTAGCCATATCCTCACTCACTCTTATTAGATGCCGTACGACAGCATCGCGTTTCACTCAACAACAGAAATTGCTACCAGTTAATAATGGCAACAAAAGCTGCAATTCCAGGCGACAAGGCTCCCGCTTGCCTTAGACGGAAGCCTTATTAAGACGGACTAATCATGCTTGCGTTTACGCAGGGTTTCCGTGCGTTTTTCGCGTTCGGTAATCGTTTCGATATGGGGTGAACCCGTGGGCTGCAAGGCCGACGCCAGCGCCATAGCAATGCTTTGCGCCAGACAAACCGGCGCCGCCAGCGAGCGTGAGAAGCTGTATTCCTCTTCTGGAATGGTAAACAGCACCCTGGCGCTCTTCGCCAGTGGCGATAGCGGGCTGTCGGTGATCGCCACCACCGGAACGCGGCTGCTATTGGCATCATCGGCAATCGCTATCACCTCTTTGGCATAATGACGGAAGGCGATGGCAATCAGCACATCAGTCTTCCGCATATTATTTGCCATTTGCGGCGCCAGGCCGCCGGCGGAATCCAGCAGGATCACCCGACGGTTAAGCATCGTCAGCAGATAACGCAGCAGCAAAGCGATCGGCTCGGAGCGCAGCTGACCGGCGATATAGATGGTTTCCGCTTCCTTCAGAAGCGCCGCCGTACTATCCAGATCGGCTTCCGTCACGCTGTCCAGCAATTCCTGCAATGTCGCAATATCGCGAATCACCAGGCTTTGCAGGAAACCATGGCTCCCCTTTTGCTCGTTCTTACGCAGATCGTTTTCCAGCGCGGTAATCCGCTCGTTATACCCCGGCGCCACGGTTGCCAGGCGCGTCTGAAACACGCTCTGCATCTGCTTAAAGCCGCTATAGCCAAACGCCTGCGCAAAGCGCACCAGTACCGAAGGGTGCATACCACATTTGGCGGCAACGGCGTTAATCGACTCCAGCGCCACGGTATTCGGGTTTTGGGTGATATAACGTGCGGCCTGCTGATAGCGTACCGACAGCTGCGGGTAGCGCTTCGTTATTTCATCCACAACCTGCTCATAGTTCGCATGAGGTAATGGATCAGCTACAGTTTCACGTTTCTCACTTTTACTCATCAATCATTCCTTTGCGGGTCAACCGTTCAACTTTCCGGCCTTTCTTCGCAATAAAAATTGCAATTAAGATATATATGCAATTAGTTCTAACGTATTTGCAACATGCAGGGAAAAACTCTTCTCAATATTTGTGATTCGCTTCTAAAAATTCACTTTTCGTCATGGCTCCTCTGGGCAGAAACAAAAACCGATATTAACTTATCCATTGATTTTTAAAGATAAAAAAAACAAAACAAACCAACAACTCTTCGTTAACAACCTCATTGCAATTTTTATTGCAATTACTCTAGTATTGCAAGGACTGATGCTTACAAGGTTTTTGGGTTCAGACGAGAGGCCCATCAGCTAACCCGTTTTCAAGTGGCAGGATCCCATGAGCCTGAAACATATGCCGGAGGTTAGAAATATCATGTATCAAGACTTTGGACAGTTCATCAATGGTCAGTGGCGTAAAGGCAGTAGCAGTGAAGCAGTGATTGTTATCGATCCGGGCAACGGTAAGCCGCTGGGCGAGATCCCGGCGGCGACCGCTGCGGATACCCAGGAAGCCCTTACCAGCGCGGAACATGCCTTCAGCGTCTGGAAATCTACCCCGGCCTGGACGCGCGCCGATTTATTGCAGGAAGTGGCGCGTCAGATGACGGCCTGTATCAACGACGCAGCGCCGCTCATCTCGAAAGAGAGCGGCAAACCGCTGGCGCAGGCCAAACGCGAGTGGGAACTGTCTATCGATCAATTTATCTGGTATGCCGAAGAAGCGCGCCGCATCTATGGCCGCATAGTTGAAAGCCGCGTGCCTGGCGGGCGCTGCGAAGTGCTGCACGAGCCGGTCGGCGTCGTCGCCGCCTTTACCGCATGGAACTTCCCGGTAGTGTTAGTGGCCCGTAAACTCGCCCCCGCCCTGGCCGCAGGCTGCACGGTGGTGCTGCGTCCGTCCAGCGAAGTTCCCGGCTCCGCAATGCTGATTTTTGAATGCCTGCGTAAAGCGGGACTGCCCGCCGGCGTGGCTAATCTGGTGGTGGGAGCGACGGCGGACACCTATGAACCGCTGATTACCTCCCCCATTGTCAAAAAAGTTTCCTTAACGGGCTCTACGCAGCTGGGTCAGCAGATGATCCGCGACTCGGCGGCCACCATTAAACGTCTGAGCATGGAGTTGGGCGGCAACGCGCCGGTCATCGTTTATGAGGATGCGGACCTGGAAAAAGCGCTGGATCTCTCCGTGGCCACCAAATTCGCCAACTGTGGCCAGGTTTGCGTCACCTGCGATCGCTTTTATGTCCATGAAAGCCGCTATGACGATTTTGTACGCGGTTTCGCCGAGCGCGTCAGCAAGCTGAAAGTGGGTTACGGACTCGAAGAGGGTACGCAGATGGGGCCGCTGATCAACCCGCGCCGCCTCAAGGCGATTGAAGCGATCGTCGAGGATGCGCGCAATAAAGGCGCGCGTATCGTCACCGGCGGCCAGCGTATCGACCTGAACGGCGGTTATTTCTACGCGCCGACGGTGATTGCCGATGTACCGGACGACGCGCTGGCGATCGCCGAAGAAAACTTCGGCCCCATTGCCGCTATCACCTCATTCAGCTCCAGCGAAAACCTGTGGCGCCGGGTAAACAGCTCCGAGTTTGCCCTCTCCGCCTACGCCTTTACTCGCGATCCTGCCCGTATCCGCGAAACGGTCGCACGGCTGGAAGCCGGTATGGTGGGTATTAACAGCTATGCGCTGGCCGCCGCCGAAGCGCCTTTTGGCGGTATCAAAGCCAGCGGGATGGGACGTGAAGGCGGCAGCGAGGGCATTCATGACTATATGAACGTCAAACTGGCTCAAATTGTGGTGTAAGGAGCAGGCGATGAAACAGAACAACCTTAAAACATGCTGGCATGACGGACGTACGGTACTCAACGGCTGGTTGAGCATCGCCAGCGCCTTCTCGGCGGAAATTATGGCGGAGCAGGGTTACGACTCGCTGACCATCGATTTGCAGCACGGTTTTGTTGGCTACGAGCAGGCTACACATATGCTCCAGGCGATGCGCGCCAGCGGCGTTGCGCCGATGGTACGCGTGCCGTGGCTGGAGCCTGGCATCATCATGAAGGCGCTGGACGCAGGTGCCTGGGGCATTATTTGCCCAATGGTCAACACCGCGGAGCAGGCCCGTACGCTGGTATCCTGCGTGCGCTATCCACCTGGCGGAAGCCGCAGCTTCGGCCCCACGCGCGTGTCCTTCTCCGCCGGTCAGGATTACGGCCAGCACGCCGATGAGCAGGTGGTCTGTTTCGCCATGATTGAAACCGCCGAGGCGCTGGAAAACCTTGAAGCGATCGTCGCCACCCCCGGCCTTGACGGCGTATATATCGGTCCAGCCGATCTGACGCTGGGATTAACCGGACGTAAATATCGCACCGGTTTTGACCGTACTGAACCGGAAATTGTCGACGCCATCAAGCACATCCTGCACACCGCGCACCGCGCCGGTAAAAAAGCTGGCCTGCACAACGGTTCGGCGGCTTACGCCGCGAAGGCCGCGGAGTGGGGATTCGATCTGGTCACGCTCTCCAACGATGTACAGCTGCTGCGCTCCGCCGCTGCGGCCAGCGTACAGCAGTTCCGCGAACTCAACGGCGTCGGGTCGCAGAGCCGCCAATATGCCCAGCCGGGAGGATACTGAGATGGCAAATATTCTGGTCGCCGGCAAAATCCATCAGGCCGGTCTTGATATTCTGCAACGCACCGCTGGGTTTAACGTCCAGCTCGTTAACGAAGTCAGCGTGGAGAGCTACGCGCCGTTTCTTAAAGACGCCGATGCGCTGCTGATCCGCACCCAGCCGTTAACCGCGCGTGAAATTAACGCCGCGCCTGGGCTGCGCATTGTTTCCCGTCACGGTGTCGGCTACGACTCGGTGGATGTCGATGCCCTGACCAAGCGCAATATTCCGCTGACCATCGTTGGCGATGTGAACTCGCTTTCGGTGGCCGAACACACCCTGACGCTGCTGCTGGCGGTGGCCAAGCGCGTCAGCTATTTCGACCGCAGCATCCGCGAAGGAGAGTGGAATCGTCGCAACGGCTTTTCCGCCGTGGAAGTCGCGGGCAGGACGCTGTTTATCCTCGGCTTCGGCCGCATCGGCAGAGAAGTAGCGCGCCTGGCCAAATGTTTTCACATGCAGGTCATCGCGTATGACCCTTTCCTGCCTGACAGCGTATTCGCTGAACACGGCGTCACACGGATTACCGAGATCAAGCGCGGGTTGCAACAGGCCGACGCGGTTACCGTGCATCTGCCGTTAAGCGGTGATAAACCCCTTATCGGCGAGGCGGAACTGGCGCTGATGAAGCGTGGCGCCATGCTGATCAACACCGCCCGCGGCGGGATCGTCGATGAAGAAGCGCTCGCCGTCGCGTTGCAAAATAACGCCCTCGGCGGCGCGGGGCTGGATGTGTTGCGGGATGAGCCGCCCGCCCCTCACGCCGCCCTGCTTGCCCAGAGCGATCGCTTAATCCTCAGCCCGCATACGGCGGGCCTGACCGAAGAAGCGGCAATACGTATGTCGGTCTCTGCGGCGACCAACATCGTCAATTATTTTACGGGTCAACTTGATAGCGAGCTGGTAGTCAATCAACAGGTTCTGCAGCTTAACGACCTGATGAGCCAACTGCCCTGATCACCATAACATCCTCTTAACGGAGAATATCATGCTCAAGATTGCTGTTCTCGGCGCTGGCCGCATCGGTCAGGTTCACGCAGCGAACGTCGCTCACCACAACGATGCTCAACTGGCGATGGTTGCCGATCCCTTTATTGATAATGCCCGCGCGCTTACCGCCCTGTATGGCGGAACCGCGGTAAAAGATCCTCTGGACGCCATCAACCATCCAGAAATTGATGCGGTGGTTATCGGTACGCCGACCGATACTCACGTCGAATTGATGCTGGCGGCCGCCAGAGCCGGGAAAGCCGTGCTGTGCGAAAAACCGGTCGATCTTGATATTCGCAAAGCGCTTGAAGCGAAACAGGCGCTCGGCGAGCACACCACCCGCGTAATGTTGGGCTTCAACCGCCGCTTTGATGCCGGACACAGCGAAATGCATCAGCGCATTCGTAACGGCGATATTGGCGATCTGCATCAGGTGATCATCACCAGCCGCGATCCGGGCCTGGCGCCGATGAACTATCTGAAGCACTCCGGCGGCATTTTCCGCGACATGGTGATTCACGACTTCGATCTGGCGCGCTGGATACTCGGCGAGGAACCGGTGGAAGTGTTCGCGACCGGCAGCCGCCTGTTTGAACCGGCGCTGGAAGCGCTGGGCGATTACGACACCGTGATGGTACAGCTGCGCACGGCTTCCGGCAAACAGTGCCAGATCAACTGCAGCCGCCAGGCGGTCTACGGCTATGACCAGCGCCTGGAAGTATTTGGCTCTAACGGCATGATGCTCAGCGATAACCAGCGCGATACCGGCGTACGCCGTTACGGTGCGCAGGAGACGGAAGTCCGCGGTCCGCTGCTTAATTTCTTTATGCAGCGCTACGCCGAGGCTTATCGCCGCGAAATGGATGTCTTTATTTCTGCCGTCAGCAATGACGACACGGTGCCGGTGACCATTCATGACGGTTGCCAGGCGTTAAAACTGGCGGATGCGGCGCAGCTTTCTGCGGATACGCATACGGTTGTTAATGTGGATTGAGGGAAGTAACGATGCGTAAGTTAGGTATTGGCCTGATCGGTACGGGCTTTATGGGAAAATCTCACGCTATGGCATGGAAAGCGGCGGCGTCGTTTTCGGGCGATATACAGCCGGTGCTGGTCAGCGTGGCGGATATTGATAGCGACGCGGCACAGCGCGCGCAGCAGCAGTTCGGCTTCCAGCGCTGGACGAATCGCTGGCAGGATCTGATTGACGATCCGGAGATTGATGTGATTTCCATCACCTCCCCCAACCGCTTCCACGCCGAGCAGTCGCTCGCCGCGATTGCCGCCGGTAAACATGTTCACTGCGAGAAACCGCTGGCCCCGGATAGCGCCACCGCGGAACGCATGTATCGCGCCGCCGATCGGGCTGGCGTGATCACTCAGGTCGGTTTTAACTACGTCAAAAACCCGCTGCTGAAAATGGCGAAGAAAATGATCGCCGATGGCGATCTGGGAGAAATTATCGGCTTCCGCGGCATTCACGCCGAAGATTTTCTGGCCAGCCCGACCGTTCCCTGGTCATGGCGGCTCGATCCGTCAGGCGGCGCGGGCGCGGTAGCCGATTTGGGTAGCCATATCCTTGGCATGGCGCGTTTTCTGCTTGGCCCGATTGAGGAACTGGTTGCCGACCTGGAAACGGTGATCAAAACGCGTCCGGAAAGCCCCGGCGCAACAACAAGCAAAGCGGTGGAAGTGGATGACATCGCCCGCCTGACGGTGAAATTTGCCCGCGGCTGCAGCGGCCATATCGAAGCCAACTGGGTCGCTGCAGGGCATAAAATGCAGTTGGGCTTTGAAATCACCGGCTCGAAAGGCTCGCTGATTTTTAACCAGGAGCGTTTCAACGAGCTGCAATATTTCCGCTTCAGCGAAGATGAAAGCAAAAACGGTTTTGTCACGCTGGTCGCCGGCCCGGAACATTATCCTTACGGCCTGTTCTGCCCGGCACCGGGGCATCAGCTCGGCTTTAACGATCTTAAAACGATCGAAATGCTGGAATTTATTCAGGCAATCGCCAAGGGCAACACCGCCGGCCCGGATTTCAAAGAAGCCTTTGAAATACAGAAAGTGGTCGATGCCGCCGTCGCCTCTTCCCGTGAAAGAAGCTGGATAAAAATCTAAATCACGCGTTACGCCTGGCAAGGAAGCCAGGCCCAGACTCTTGTTTCTGCATATGAAAAGAAATACGAGGAGAATGTTATGTCTGACAGTAATACAACTGAAATCAATGAAGGGAAATCTTCATTTAGCTGGCAGTCGCTATCCCGTAGTCTGCCCAAAGATACCGGCATATTTGTCGTAATGGTATTAATCGCACTCGTATTTGAATGTGCAGGATGGTATTTACGCGATCAGTCTTTTCTACTTAACACCAACAGATTGATCCTGATTGTCTTGCAGGTTGCCATTATCGGCATTATTGCCGTAGGCGTGACCCAGGTCATTATTACCTCAGGGATCGATTTATCATCGGGTTCGCTCATTGCCTTATCGGCCGTTATTGCCGCCAGCCTGGCGCAAACTTCAGATAGCATGTCACCCATGTTCCCCTCGCTGGTGAATCTGCCGGCGGTCATCCCGGTTTGTGCCGGCATTGGCGTCGGATTAATCTGCGGGTTTATTAATGGCATATTGATTACCCGGACGGGAATACCGCCTTTTATCGCCACGCTTGGGATGATGGTGTCCGCCCGCGGCCTGGCGCAATATTACACCCAGGGTAATCCGGTCAGTTTCCTCTCTGACAGTTTTACCGCTATTGGTCAGGGTGCGATGCCCGTAGTGATCTTCCTGCTGGTCGCTTTCGTATTCCATATTGCACTGCGTTCCACACGTTACGGAAAATATATCTATGCCATCGGCGGCAATATCGTTTCCGCTCAGGTTTCCGGAATTAACGTGAAGAAGTATCTCGTGATGGTTTATACCATTGCCGGCGGTTTAGCTGGTTTAGCGGGTGTCGTGCTCGCCGCGCGCGTCAGCAGTGGACAGTCCAGCATGGGGATGTCTTATGAACTGGACGCCATCGCTGCTGCGGTCATTGGTGGCAGCAGCCTGATGGGCGGCGTTGGCCGCATTACCGGGACGCTGATCGGCGCCTGTATCCTGGGCCTTATTAAGAGCGGTTTCACTTTTATTGGTATCGATGCTTATATTCAGGACATTATTAAAGGAGCTATTATCGTGAGCGCCGTCGCTATTGATATGTATCGCAACAAAAAGAAACGCTGAATAATATCTGCTGTAGCAATAAACCCTACGAAAGTGATGTCGATAATAAAACCGGCGATGTCAGATACATTCTGACTGCAATCATTACTATGGAAGACTATCATGAAAAAACTTATTTTATTCTGCCTCGCTCTGATTTCCATCAGTCCTTCAGCATTTGCTTTACAGATTGGTATTAGCTTCTCACAAATGGATGTGGTATTTCACTCGCTGCTGCGCGCCCATATTATTGAGCACGCCAAAGAATATCCTGATATGAAGATTCAGTTTGAAGATGCACAGGGCGCGCCTGATAAACAGCTAAGCCAGGTACAAAACTTTATTAACGGCAAAGTGGACGTTATTATTGTCCAACCCGTTGATACCCAGGGAACGAAAAACATTACCGCTGCGGCACGCGCGGCTAAAATCCCGCTAATCTATCTCAACCGTATGCCGTCTGACTCTAAAATGGGTGATGGCGTCAGCTATATCGGCAGTGATGAAATTGAAGCCGGTCGCCTGCAGATGCAATATCTGGCGGATAAAGTGAAAGACCGGGAAAGCGTTAACGTCGCGATCATGAAAGGTTTATTAAGCAACGATGCAACGCGCTTCAGAACCCAGGGCGCGAAAGAAATTATCGCCAAACATCCGAATATGCATGTCATCGTTGAAGATACGGCAAAATGGATGCGTGAAGATGGCATGAACTTAATGAATAACTGGATTCTGGCCGGCGATAAAATTGACATTCTGTCTGCGAACTCAGATGAAATGGCGATCGGCGCCGCGATGGCTATCAAAAGTAACGGGATGAAAGTGGGGAAAGATGTTTTAGTTGGCGGCACCGACGGCGGCCCGAATGGCCTGCAGGCGATTAAAACCGGCCTGATGACCGCTACCGTATTCCAGGATGCGAAATCGCAGGCCTACGGCGCGGTGGATATGGCGGTAAAAGCGGCCAAAGGCGAAAGCGTACAGGCTATTAACTTCATCCCGTTCCAGTTGATTACGCCGGAAAACTACCAGAAATTTATGACAAAATAAGCGTTACGGGATCTCTCGCACCTGTATTGATTACAGGTGCTGGTTTTTTGACTTTCAATTCACAGACCTGAAGAGTCCGCTGAGATAATTTTTGAGAAATGCCTTATCGGCTCGACAGATAAAGTGGATAGTTAAACTGTTCCGCCACGGGAATAATAATCAGCTATCTGCCTCAAATGACAACACCAAAGCCATTAACCTATATGGAAGGTTATCATGAAAAGATTCGCCTTAATTGCTCTGACTCTACTCTCGCTCAGTCCGGCAGCCTTTGCAGTACAAGTTGGCGTCAGTATTGCGCAAATGGATGATGTATTTCTTTCCCGTCTGCGTGGCTATATTATCGAGCAGGCCAAAACCCATCCCGACATGAAAATTCAGTTTGAAGATGCGCAGGGCGCGGTCGATAAACAACTGAGCCAGGTTCAAAGTTTTATTAATGGTAAAGTGGATGTCATTATTGTTACTCCGGTAGATACGCAGGGCACCAAAAATATGTCCGCTGCGGCACGCGCGGCTAAAATCCCGTTAATCTATCTCAACCGTATGCCGTCTGATTCTAAAATGGGTGATGGCGTAAGCTATATCGGCAGTGATGAAATTGAAGCCGGTCGCCTGCAGATGCAATATCTGGCGGATAAAGTGAAAGACCGGGAAAGCGTTAACGTCGCGATCATGAAAGGTTTATTAAGCAACGACGCAACGCGCTTCAGAACCCAGGGCGCGAAAGAAATTATCGCCAAACATCCGAATATGCATATTATCGTTGAAGATACGGCAAAATGGATGCGTGAAGATGGCATGAATTTAATGAATAACTGGATTCTGGCCGGCGATAAAATTGACATTCTGTCTGCAAATGGCGATGAAATGGCGATTGGCGCCGCAATGGCTATCAAAAGCAACGGTCTGAAAATTGGCCAGGATATTTTAGTTGGCGGCACCGACGGCGGCCCGAATGGCCTGCAGGCGATTAAAGCCGGCATGATGACCGATACCGTATTCCAGGATGCGAAATCGCAGGCCTACGGCGCGGTGGATATGGCGGACAAAGCCGCCAAAGGCGAAAGCGTACAGGCTATTAACTTCATCCCGTTCCAGTTGGTTACGCCGGAGAACTATCAGAAGTTTATGCCCCATTAATCTCGCCGCTCTCTGTGCTCCTTTGCACCTGCGTTTTTTTGCAGGTGCTTTTTTATCTTTCTGCCGCTTCGGCAACTAACAAAAAACAGCGGAATTTATGCCGACTCGCGTATAACCAGGTGCCCGGAGAGGCTGATACGCTGCGGGGGAAGATCCGGCTCATTCAGTTTACGGAGAATTAAGCCAGCGGCCTGACGGCCCGTTTCTTCGCTGGCGGAAGATACATAGGTAAAGGAGGGCGACGTGAGGTTAACGTGCAGCATATCCTCGAAGCCGAGCAGCGCCACCTGCTGCGTCAGAAATACATCCTTGCCAAGCGTACGGCCGACCTGATGAATACCGCTAATGCCGCCAATCACCGCATTTGGCGAATGGCAGAGCAGCGCCGTAATGGTGTTGTTGTTCTCCAGCAGCTGACGGGTAACCTGGCTGGCCGCCTGCGTACTTTCGGCGCAGGCGGGCGTCAACTCTTCACGGAGAACCATCCCATACTGCGCCAGCGCGCTGCCAAAACCCAGCAGACGCTGCAGGCGAATCCGATCGTTTTCCGCCCCGCCGATATAGGCGATGTTGCGGTGGCCGCGTTCAATCAAATAGCGGGTGGCCAGATTAGCCGCCTGCCGGTTATCACGTATCACCAAATCGCAGGCGTCTTCCTGCAGCGATTGCGAAACCACCACCAGAGGCAGCGGGCAGCGGCGGATCTTTTCTGGCAACGAGGAGGCCGTGACATCCGATGCCAGATAGATCACCCCCGCTACGCCCTGCTGTTTGAAGGAAAGCAGGCAGCGCTCAAGCGCGTCGCCTTCATCCTGCGGCTGTCCCAGGAACACCATATATTGCTGGCGTTCCAGCTCCTGCACGATACTCGCCATCACTTTGATAGCAAAGCTGTCGCTGAAATCACGCACAATCAGGCCAATCAGATTAGAGGTGTTGGCGCGAAGGTTGGCGGCGGCCACATTATGCACATAGCCCAGCGCGTTCATCGCCGCATGCACCCGCTCTATGGTGGCGGCGGAAATTTTTCCTTTCCGGCGCAACACCAGCGATACGGTTGAAACCGATACCCCGGCCTGTTTAGCGACATCAACGATGCTGACTCTTTTCACATCTTCTCCCTGAAAGTACCGGTGCTTATCCGTCAGAGTAAAACCTCCTGGATAAAAACAGGAGGTTTATTTTACTATCCATCCCGGCTATTTGCCCAGCATTGTGGACATTTTCTGAGCAATAAATTGCGCCCTGGCGCCAAAGATCACCTGAATCCCTCTTTCCCCGACAAATACCACGCCGCGCGCGCCCAGACCGTTCAGACCGTCTTTATCCACCTGCCCGCCCTGGGTAACTTCAAGACGCAGACGGGTAATGCAGGCGCCTACGGAATCAATATTTCGGGCGCCACCCAGCAGACCAATGATTTCTGTGGCCAATTCTTCGTCTGTTTTATCACTGGCATCGGCAGTCACATCAGCACGGCCCGGTGTTTTAATATCAAAACGGCGGATGACAAACCGGAAAGTGACATAGTAAATCAGCCCCATAGGCACCCCAATAATGATGGCATTGAGGAAGTTGGTCTGATAGCCGTTGAACGAAGGCAGAATGCCGAACGAAATATAGTCAATAAGCCCGGCAGAGAAAGATTTGGCGATATGCGCATGCAACAGATACATACACATATATGACAGCCCGGCCATTATTGCATTAAAGACATACAGGATCGGCGCGACAAAGATAAAGGTGAATTCAACCGGTTCGGTAATCCCTGTCAGGAAGCAGGTCAGCGCGGCGGAAAATAAAATCCCCGCAGCGATTTTTTTGTTCTTCGTCTGCGCCTCATGGTACATCGCCAGGCAGGCCGCCGGCAGCGCAAACAGCATTAACGGGAATTCGCCCTGCATGAATTTACCGGCATTCTGGTAACTGTCGCTGCTGAAAGATTTCACGCCCTCTTCCAGCATTTTGAACCAGATAGTCTGGTCGCCATGAATAACCTGCCCGGCCTGCGTGGTGTAATCGCCGAACGAGTACCAGAAAGAGGGATACCAGATGTGGTGCAGCCCAAGCGGGATCAGCGCCCGTTCAACCAGCCCGAAGATAAAAGTAGAGGCCGCCTGGTTATCGCCGTTGACCACGACCGACAGCGTATCAATACCGGATTGAATGTATTGCCAGATATAGGGCAGCAGCAGGCCAAGCAGGAAGGAGAGGAACGCCGTGGCGATAGCTACAAAGCGTTTGCCTGAGAAAAAGCCGAGAAACTCAGGCAGCTGTATAGCGTGAAAGCGGTTATAGCACCAGGCGGCGAGGATACCGCACAGCAAGCCGCCAAATACGCCCATTTGCAGCGTAGGAATGCCAACCACCATGGCATACTTCCCGCCCTGCGCGGCCATTTCCGGGGTAATCGACAAGAGGGTGCCGATAGTCATGTTGGTGATAAATACCGACACGGCAGCGGAAAGTGCGGCAATTCCCGATTCAGAGGCCAGCCCCACGGCAGAGCCAATGG
This sequence comes from Mixta theicola, assembly GCF_002895925.1. Classification (GTDB taxonomy): domain Bacteria; phylum Pseudomonadota; class Gammaproteobacteria; order Enterobacterales; family Enterobacteriaceae; genus Mixta; species Mixta theicola. Next base: position 86,022 of record NZ_NWUO01000001.1, read on the forward strand.
CAAACAGCAGCGGCAGGTTATCGAAGATGACCCCACCCGCGTTCATCATTAACGGTAAATGAAACTTATCTCCGAAAGCCAGCAACAGCCCGGCGGCCGGCAATAATGAGATAGGCAGCATCAATGCGCGGCCAATCATAGAGAGCTTAGACAGCGACTTAATAAACCCAGTTATCAGACTCATTTTTATTCCCCGGATTAAGGCCGTTACCTGCGCCGACATCGCGCTGTAATTGTAAGTAGAACGTTTTATTAGAACGTTCTACCATCGTGAAAGAAGCGATAACGGTGCGCAACAAAAATATTACATTCAGTCCCAGGGAATGATGATTATTTGAAGTCCATCAAAGATCGTGCTGTCAGAACGCGGGAAAAACCTCTGCCGCAGGCGCTTCGGCAAGGGCGTTGTACAGGCGCTGGCGTTGTATTCGGTGCATCGATTAACGCGCTGTTGCTCAGCCTCTTGCAAACCATGCAAGCATGACGGCAAAACAGGCATTGCCTGGCCGCGTTCCGGTAAATTAACGTAAAGAGAAAAAGATAAGGTTCTGGGTAGCGCTTCTTTCAGTTATAAAACAGAGTATTCAGCAACTTTCCATTTCCTATAGCGCGCTAATCTAAAATGAATCGCAAACTGGCCCAAACGTTATTGCTTGTCTCTTTTATTACCCTTGTAGGTTGTTCTTCATCATCTGGTAAAAAGTCAGCAACGGCGCAGGATCCAGCCGATGCCAGCGCGCAAGATGAGCAGGCTGATTTGATTCCGGTAATTGCGGCCCTGCACGATCAAATGCATACCTGGCACGGAACGCCCTATGAATGGGGCGGGACTAAATTGTCAGGCGTGGATTGTTCAGGTTTTGTCTGGAGAACGTTAAAAGATCGCTTTAATTTACCGGTAGAGCGGCTGACTACGCGCGACCTTATCCATATGGGCACTCACGTTACGCCAACGCAGCTGCGCCCCGGCGATTTAGTTTTCTTCCGCATTAATGGCGGGATGCACGTCGGTTTTTACGATACCGACAGACATTTCCTGCATGCTTCCACCAGCAAAGGCGTGATTCGTTCCTCGCTGGACAATCCTTACTGGCAGTCCGTTTTTTACCAGGCACGCCGGCTGAAGAAAGAATATGGCGCCGGTATCACCTTAAATAATGACGGCATGAGCTTAAGCCAAAGAAATTAGCTGATAGCCCGTTTCTGTTAGTTTCAGACGCAGCGCGTAAACGCAAAAAATCAGCACAGCGATAGCCAGCGGCGTATCCTTCCGCCCCAACCGATCGTCTGATTTTTCAGCATTGGCTGAAAATTTAATTTTGCGAAAGGTTAAAAATCAGGCAAAGACTGTAATATCAGGCAATTATAAAACCACAACGAATTAGCTCGCCTTGACACCGGAAGGGTCCGTGTTAATGCTTAGGAAAAAACTTATTATAAATCGTTGTGGAGATTGCGATGCCTCTGAAAGTACTGTCCATGATTCCCGCAACCGGGGCCACCATTAAAACTACCCGTCAGGCAGCGGGCCTGACGCAGGCGGAAGCGGCAGAACGCTTTAACTACAGCTTACGCGTATGGCAAAAGAAAGAGTCGGAGATGGATGCGAGCAAAAATGGAGGGCTTAGTCAGGGTGAATATGAGCTGCTGCTGTTGCTGGCGGGAAAACATCCTGATTATCTGCTGACGCCGAGAAAATAAGCTGCGTGACCGCTACGTTCCTGATGGCGGCTAACCGCATAGCGGCAGCCAGAAGCTACGCATGGTTATTTTTTGTGTTATGTCGCTAAACGAATAGCCGCCGCCAGCCATCTTTTTCCCGATCTGATTAAGATGAAACAGGATTGCAGGCATCCCACCTCAAATCGCAAAGGCGTTAGCGAAACGCAGAGAAGCTATGCCTTGCAGAGAAAAGAGAGCAAACGAAACGATTCAGGCAGCCTGAGGCGTCAGGTAGCTTACAAGCATGGGGGATTTACAGAAGATGCAGATGGCGCCATGGGGATTACGAATTGAAACGTCGAACAAAGAGATACGGCATTGATGACCCTGACAGCGTGAGCATCGATATTTAATAGTTAAAATAAGAAAACCTTAATATTTATTGAATGATTAGCCAGATTAGCACCCTTCGCTGGCGCTGTCTGCTGTTTATTGATTTTTATTTTACCGGCTGTATTTAACACTAAGCTATGTTCGGCAACCACTCCGTTCGGCAACCACTCCGAAGCGCGATAAAGGGCGGCTCATTGCTGCCTGGTGCCTGGACAAGCGGTGAAAGTAAAAAAGGCCACCCAAAGGCGGCCCTAATAGTTATCTATTTTTTTATATTTTTCTTCAGAAAAGCGAAGCGCTAATTTCTGAAAGGTTTCCCTGGTGTGGCAACCTGATGGATTTTTTTGCACCGAACAGCACAGCAGTATCCGTCGGCTTTGTCGTTGCCGGACAGCCTTAACGGCTTCACAATTGCCCTCAACCAACGCCACCCACATTAGTTTAAAATAGCTTATGTAACAACTCACTTAAAGTACAGGTATTGCGGCTTTTCAAAAAATATCTGATTTACTTTTTGTCACCTCTCGCCTGCTCTTTATCGCTGCGCTACGTCGCCGCAACAAATACTTATTTCATTTCGCAAAATAATCAATAAGTTAAATCAAGATGCTAAAAAAGTTGCAATAAATTAATTAATTTCCATGAAGTACAGTAAATTCTGACTATAATCTCTTTAGTAGAGTCGAGACTCTATTAACCAAAAATCAGGATTTTTTGTGTCGCTTGATGGAGCAGTTATGGTTTGGTATGTACTTGACTCTATTGTCAGCCCCGATTCAGATACAGCCTTTTCGCTTGTTAGCTCGCCATATAATCTGAAGTTTGTCTTGTGGTATGGATCAGACGGTTACTTATTTCCCGGTGACAGGCTGGAAACTTCTGATAATGGTCTGATTGTCAATGGACATAATCAGCCTTTTACCATGCTTGACGTTGCCGTCTTCCGCGCGGTTTATTGGCAGAAACTGCATGACTACAATAAAAACTGCCCGGGCAATCGTCACCAATTTGAAGCGAACTGCGCCTACAAGCACAAGTGCCGAATAAAAAAGTGCCCCTTCGTCACCCATTAACCTGCTTTAAATTCCGGGGTATGACGCGCGCAGCTCTGCCCTGGCGTTTTTTAACGGTTTAATTATTTTTCTGACGGATAATCGTTACACCCGATAATTTACGCTATCTGCCCGTCTGAAGCCTCAGGCAGCAGATAACATCCTGCACAACGGCACCCCTCACTTCAAGTCATGTTAACTCATTGAAAATAAATCAATAAAGTTAATTAGCTTTGCTATCACTCATTCCTTATTCAGTTAAATTAAACGGGCGTTAAAAAACAAAAAGCTATCCAGCCATCTTTGGATAGCCCAGGGAGGATGGCAAGCGAATACGTTACCCAGCCAACACGCTTTATATAATAAATTTGTACCTTTTCTGTTTTTAAAAATACCTAACATTTAAAATTAACCTCACCTGTTACCACCAAAAACTTAACATACAGATAACTAATAATAAGAAACAACCCCCCCGAATTAATTCAATTTTAAATGGTATCCAAACTAAAATTTAGCAAACTAATTAATATTACGAAAATAATTAACAATGCATGATAATATCTCGTAAAGTGGTCATACCACACAAAAAGATAAATAAACAACTGGCTAAATATTAATTTTCCGATATAACTTCAGCAGCCATGATAAATCAAAAATCACATCAGGAAGTTATGCTGCCTCGGTAAAAAAATAAACCACCCTGTTATCAACGGCTTCTTTTCCTCTACAGGAGCAATAAAGCCATCAGCTTTTGATGTCACATTATCTTTTAACATGTATTGATTTCACGGGAGATTAGCTGTGAGCTATAAGCAAGGTATTGAGACACAGATTGCCGACTATTTTAAACAGTCGGGAGTAAAGGAAAAAAGTCATGAAGTCGCTCTGCAAACTCTGATGGATAATATCGCCAGTAAAAAACAGGTGCGCAGTGAAAAAAACATCATTGCAGGTTTGTTAGAAAAGATTGAAACAGAAAATGATAACGCCAGGCTTCAGCTTTATCGTCAGGCACTGGAATTATTACTGCGTGGCGACAGATGCTAACGCTGCGCTGTCGCCTCCGGCAATAAGGCGGCATCAGAATTAACGCCACTATGCCGTCAGTCAGCAACTCACCGACTGACCGATAAACGGGCGGCTGTCTTGCCGGATCCACCGCTAAAGCGGCCGGCCTTACGTGCTTTGTAACAGGATGTCCCTCTTTTCGTTGCGGCAGGAATGCTGGTGTTTAATAAACGACCTGCCCTGAAGTCGCATACTGGAACCGCTAAAAAACTATCGCATCGCTCTGTTCAGGACTGGTACTCCTTGCGGTTCATTCTATGCTGATAATAAGGGGCTTTTTAGCGCTGGATGGCTTGAAGCGAATAATTAAAACAAGACAGGAATATAGCCAATGAAAATTATATGTCTGGGCTGGGGCTCGCTGCTGTGGAAAACGGGGCCGCTACCCGTCAGCGGCGACTGGCACGCTGATGGCCCATTTTATCCCATTGAATTCTCGCGCGTTGGCGATAACGGCGAGCTATCCACCGCGGTGTGTCTTAATGCCCCTCTTGTTCAGGTTTTTTGGGCATTGCTTGCCGTCGATACGCTGGAGCAGGCCTGTGAAGCGTTGCGTCAACGCGAACAGATCCCGCCAGAAAGAACGGATGGTATAGGCGTGCTGATCTCTCAGGGTTTACCCATTGGGCCGCTGGCGGAATGGGCGCAGCAGCGTCAAATTGATGCGGTGATCTGGACGGCGCTTCCGCCGCGCATTGCACATAATGAAGGACAGATCCCGACAATTGACGAGGCGATCGCCTATCTTCGCAGCCTGGAGGGTGAAAAGCGTGAACACGCACGCAATTACTTTGTTCAGATGCCACTGCAGCTGGATACGCCCTACCGTCGCGCCATCAAGCAGCAGCTGGGCTGGGGCGCGTAAACGTAGTAGCAAACGCGCCGATTAAACCATAATCCTGCAGGGGATGGCGATCGCCGTCCCCTTTTTATCCCCCCGCAGCGCCTGAAGTTGTATACTCGCTTAGCGGTTAGCATGGCCGCTGTTATTAACGAAAGAGAGGCGTTGTATGTTGCTTGAAAAATTAAAAAAACCCGAAGGTAAAAAATTTCTGCTTTCGGTCCTCGTCGTTTTTTTAATTGCGCTGACCATTCTTATACGCGCCACCATTGGCGGCGTGATTGAAGAATACAATCTGCCGCTGTCCGAATGGACAATGCAAATGTATATCCTGCAGGGTGCGATGGTGGTGGTTTATACCACGGTCATTACCCTTATCTGTTCTCTGCCGCTGGCGTTTTACTTCCTGGGCGAAAAAGACGCGCATCAATAGCAGCCTGGCATCGCCATGTCGGCATCTACCGGCTACCGCCAGGCACACGCTTCGGTAGTTGAGGTTTTCCCCTCATCAAAGCGGTAGCCGTTGCCGCCCGCGCTGTTGAAATTATTAACATTCTGTACAAAAAAAGCCCTTAACTGTAGGATATTTTGCGTGTTCCAACCGGAGCCTTCAACGCGCCACGATAGCAGCAATTAATAGACTAATAACGCTATGGAGAAAGTCATGACGCTGAAAAAATTGATGTGGCTGCTGGCAATAGCCGCAGGCTTTACCGCGGCGATTCACGTATCCGATAGCCTGATTGACCAGCAGATCGCCCAAATGGCAGACCAGGAATAGTGACGTTTTTATCGGTGCGCTAAAGTTCCGCCCCGACGCGCCGATAGTCATCAAGCCTGACGAGATATTGCCGTGCCTTCAGGTTCTGCACTGCTCGTAAGGTGACTCATCACTGACGCAATCTTGTAAGCTGCTTGCCGGTATCGCTACCGGCCCTTCGGAAATGTCCAGCCCGCTTCGTGCGGGCTTTTTTACTGGGTTAAAAAACCGACTTGTCCACTGCTGTTTACGGGCCATCGCGGCGCTACAATCTGGCGCTGATACCTTTCCCGCTCCAAAAATATAAGCTGTGCTTTACTTAACGGAATGTCCCGGCGAAGAAAAGAACCATGAAAATTAGCGAAAAACTTTCCGGCATGTTTGTTCTGCACTCTTCGCTCGGCAGAACAATGACGATATTTATGCTGCTGTTGCTGACGGCAGTTCTGATGGTCAGCGCATGGACGCTTAATCGCTCCTGGGCGCATAAACTTCAGGATATCAGGAGCAACGCGGTTAACCTTTCTGTTTCGCAGGCGCGTCAGGCGGAAGATACTTTTTTGCAAACGGAAATCACGCTGCGCGCTATCCAGCGCGATATTCCGAATAACGGTCCAACGTATGCGAATAAAGCGGCGCTGAGCGCGGTGCTGGCGGAAATGAAAAGGGGCCTGCCGCAGCTGAACGGCCTGTTTGTGTATGACGCTCAGGGAAACTGGGTTGCCACCGCCGCTCAGACACCAACCGGCATGAATAATGCCGATCGGGAATACTTTCTTTATCACCGTAAAAATCGGCACGGCGGTTCCCATATCGGTCATGTGATCCGCAGCCGTTCAACCGGCGAGCTGGTGATCCCGGTCTCAATACGCCTGAATGATAGTGGCGGCGGCTTCGTCGGCGTGGCGCTGGCAACGGTGCGGATTGACTCTTTTCGACGCTTTTACAGCTATTTTGAAATGGGCGATGGTGACCTGCTGGCGCTGCTGCTGGATGACGGAACGGCGCTGTACGTGCGCCCTTTCCCGGATTCTTTTATCAATCGTAGCCTTTCATCCAGTCCGCTGTTTACCACGCAGCTGGTGCGTGCGGATCGGGGGACAGGCACCTGGAATTCCGCGCTGGATAATAAAGTCCGCATTTTTGGCTATGCGCGTTCCGGCCAGTATCCGCTGATAGTGGCCGCCGGCTTCGATAAATCCGCGCTCTGGTCACAATGGCTACATGACAGCATGCCGGATCTGGTGCTAAACGGTATGCTGCTGATCGTCATTGTTATGATAGGCACCGTGGTTTTACGGCAGGTGCGCACCAATGTGGAAAACCAGATAGAGCTGACCACGCTGCGCGATGAGCTAACCACCATCAACCAAAGCCTGCAGGCGCTGGCGCTGCTGGATGGCCTGACCGGCCTGGCGAACCGCCGCCAGTTTGATATTTTTCTGGCGCAAAACCTGAAACGCTCGGCAATCAGCGGCAGGCCGGTAGGGTTAATCATGATGGATGTTGATTTTTTCAAACGCTACAACGATACCTACGGTCACGTGGCGGGCGATAACTGCCTGCGGCGCGTAGGAGAAGCGTTGAAAAATCTGCCGCTTCGGCAAACGGATTTGATTGCACGCTACGGCGGTGAGGAATTTGCCATTGTGCTGCCGGATGCCACGCCTGACGCGGCGTTGCGCATTGCACAAAGCGCGGTAGAAGCGGTGCGGGAAGCGGCTATTCCTCATAAAAGCACAGCGTTAAAAGATGAGGTAGTGACGCTGAGCGCGGGCTGTTTTGTCCTGGTGGGCAGCGATACCGGACAGGATGCGCAGCTGATTAAGGAAGGCGCCGACCATGCGCTGTATCAGGCTAAGCATAACGGCCGCAACCGGGCGGTGGTCAACGAGGCGGGTTAGCCGCCCGCCTGAGGCAATAATTCGTCACGCCGTTAAGGCGTCTGCCGTTGCGGGACGCTTTGCTCCACGTCCCGCGATGCCGGGTTACATCATTGAGTAGAGCAGCGCCGAAAGCGTGGCAATACCGCCGGTTACAATCATCAGCGCTTTCCCGCCGCGCAGAAAAGCGAGAGACGGCTGGTTATAAATCAGCCAGGCGGGGATCAGGAACAGAATAATCGCGATCAGCGGGCCGCAAAACGCTTCAATCAACGTAATCACGTTTGGATTAGCGTAAACGATTAACGAGGTAACGCCATACATTACCAGCATGGCCGCCGCCTGGCTGATTTTCCGGCTTTTATCACTGCGGCAGTTAAACAGCCTGACGGTAAAATCACTAAAGGTTTCCGTGACCGATAGCGAAACGCCGAGGAAGGATTTCGTCATGCCGATAATGGCGATAAACGGCGCGATATAAAACAGAACGCCAGCGCTACCCGGTGCAGAAATAACCGACAGCACGTTCAGATTTTTCTCTTTCGCCTCTACAAATGTCGCATGAGGAATACTCAATATACAGCTGAAAACAAAAAAGATAATGCTGATAAATATCGCCAGATAGGCGACTTTTATCACCCGATATACCCGCAGTTTATCGGGCGAACCCTGATAGTGCGCCGTCAGCGGGGAAATAATCGGCGCACAGCAAAAAGAGAAAGTAATCAGCGGCAGCGTTAGCCAGATATTTTTAAACGTTGTTCCGGCAGCAGCATCGGGCAGCGCGTTCAGGGCATCGGTAACGTTACTCCAGCGCCACTCCGGGATCTGTACGGCGGCAATCGCAATAATGGCAACGGCAAAAGGCAACGCCAGGGTGCCTAACGTGCCGACCACCTTACTACGGCCTTTGCTCAGGATCCCGAACAGGATAACCATACATAACAGGGTAAGTATCCCTTTGTTTATACGGGCGAAATGGAGATGCCCTACCAGGAAGTTATCCAGCGCGTTGACCAGCGAAATACCGTAAACCAGCATCACCGGATAAAAAGCGACGCAGTAAAGTAGCGTCATCAGCCAGTCGCCACGCGGTCCAAACCAGCTACTCAGCGCAGGCAAACGCTGCGGGGTCGTTTCGCTCATATAAACCCGGCACAGCACCAGGTGCGGTAGTAATGAGAGCGGTAATCCCAGCAGCAGCATAATAATAAAAATAACCGGCCCACGCGTACCAATCTCAATCGGCAAAAAAAGCGTGCCCGCGCCAACCGTGGTGCCATACAAACCTAACGTCCAGATAGTATCCTGGAGCTTCCAACCCTGCTGTTTCATAAAAAACCTACAAAATAAACAATCACGAACCGAATAAAATTTACAGACGCTGCGTCTCTGGTTTGAGCGCTTCATTAAGGCGTCGTTGGATGAAGGCAAGCAACACCGCAACAGCAGCTGGAACCAGCCAGGATAGAGATATGTCTGCGCCGGGGATTTTATCAGAAAAAGGGATAGCGAGGCCGCCGCTTTAATCCGCTTCCACATCGGTTAAAATTGCATCGCTTTAGCTAGCCTTGTCAGATAAAGCAGCCCCGTCAGGCTTAGCGTTACGTTGCCGCCGCAATCGCTTAGGATTAATCTTAATCATCATCCCTTTCACGGTCGGCAAATGGCAAACTGAATATATGCGTTTAGGCTGATAATTCTGTCCACGGTAATCAGGAGGCGTTATGCCCTCTGTTCAACTGCATATCAAAGACCATCCGGAATATGCATTCACCGGTAATTATTTTACAGAGCAGCCTGAAGGAGAAAATGCATCCCCACGCAGTCATTTTGAAATCTTAAAGGCGACGCAGCCCGCCGAGGCCTTTGAAGAGCTAACCCAGGGCGATAGCGTAACTTTCGTTTCCGCCAGCGGTGAGGCGGAAGAGATGTTGCTGATTAACGAAACGCCCTCGCATATTATTTTTGTCTCTCGCGATTAGCTTTTACGCGTCATGGCATATCGACTGGCCGGCCCCCCGTTTCTGTTCCGCTTCTCACGCTGATTAAGGTGCGGTTTACTTAAACGGGGCTGTTTTTTGTCGTTAACTGCTGTATTTATTATTAACATTTTATTTTTACAGCGTAGACGTCATGTTTTTGGCCGGTGCAATTTTTATTTTTACTCTTGTTTTGGTTATCTGGCAGCCGCGCGGCCTGCAGATTGGCTGGAGCGCCTCTATGGGTGCTGTGCTGGCCCTGCTTACCGGCGCGGTCAGCGTCAGCGATATTGCCACCGTCTGGCAGATAGTCTGGAACGCCACGGCCACCTTTATCGCCATCATGATTATTAGCCTGCTGCTGGATAAGGCTTTAGCCGGGCCTCAACGCTGGCCTTCGTGATGGCCGCCGGATTTATTGCCGATACCGCCAGCCTGCCGCTGGTGGTTTCAAACCTGGTGAACATCGTGACGGCGGACTATTTCCAACTGGGCTTTAATGATTACGCACGGGTCATGGTGACGGTCGATCTTGTCGCCATTGCGGCCAGCCTGGCAATGCTGCATCTGTTCTTCCGCCGTGATATTCCCGCCGTCTATAGTACCGAACGGCTTAAGACGCCTCAGGAGGCCATTCGCGATCGGCGCACGTTTAAAGCTGGCTGGATGGTGCTGGCGATACTGCTTATCGGCTTTTTTGTGCTGGAGCCGCTCGGCGTGCCGGTAAGCCTGGTCGCAGCGGTGGCCGCGTTAATCCTCTGGCTGGTTGCCCGTCAGGGAAAAATTATTGATACCGGCAAAGTCTTGCGCGGCGCGCCGTGACAAATTGTGATTTTTTCCCTCGGCATGTATCTGGTAGTTTACGGCCTGCGTAACGCGGGCCTGACCGGATTTCTGACCGCCCTCCTCAATCAGCTGGCTGAACAGGGTATTTGAATAGCCACGTCTGGCACGGGCTTGCTTACCGCGGCGCTTTCTTCGGTAATGAACAATTTGCCAACGGTATTAATCGGTGCGCTATCTATTGATGCCAGTGATGCGCAGGGGGTAGTTAAAGAAGCGATGATTTACACCAATATTATCGGCTGCGATCTCGGCCCCAAAATTACCCCGATCGGCAGCCTGGCAACACTGTTGTGGCTGCACGTACTGGCGCAAAAGGATATTCGTATCAGCTGGGGCTACTACTTCCGCGTGGGTTTAGTCATGACGCTGCCGGTTTTACTGATAACGCTTATCGCGCTGGCGCTGTGGCTGTCGTTATAATCTGTCCGTGGCGACTTTTGAGAGGCTTTAATGACTATTACTATCTATCACAACCCGAAATGCGGGACCTCACGCAACACGCTGGCGCTGATTCGCAACAGCGGCGAGGAACCACGCATTATTTATTATCTTGAAACGCCCCCTTCGCCGGCAGAACTGGCGACGCTGCTTAAAAATATGGGCATCGGCGTGCGCGATTTATTACGGAACAATGTCGAGCCTTATGCCACGCTGGGGCTGGAAGAAGATCGTTTTAGCGATGAGCAGCTTATCGGGTTTATGGTGCGCTATCCGTTGCTGATTAATCGCCCGATTGTGGTTACGCCGTTGGGTACCCGGCTCTGTCGCCCTGCGGAAAAAGTCCTGGATATTCTGCCAAATCCGCAGCAGGGAATGTTCAGTAAAGAGGATGGGGAAATCATCATTGATGCGACGGGAAAACGCGTAAAATAGCGGAGTCTGACTGGCCGCCATCGTACAGAACGATGGCGGCCAGTCCCCGGGCTGCCTCTGCCTGCTAGTGACACTGGCCGGTTATACCATCTCGCCCGTTGGGACAAATATCCGAGGCGGGGATCAGTGACGCCACACCCCATGAGCAACCCGTAAGATATAAACAGACCACCAGCATTAATACTTTTTTCATGGCTCCCCTTCTGATGCGCCTGAGTATCTTGTTATCTGCGCACCTATTATAGGCGCTGTTTTCACTTTCGCAGCCGACGCATTACGATTTTACGCAGCAGACTGGCTTAGCACGCTGCTCCGCCGCGAAGCCCTTCCTCCCGGCGACTCTATCCCATGTGCAGCCGCGCATTTTATTTCTCCGGCGAAAAAATCCTTATGGTATGGAACCAGGCAAAGCCGCTGCCCGCTCAGCTATGTCTATTTTGGAGGATTTCATATGCAAGGTCCGCCATCTTTGCTGCGGATTTTCCACAACGGGAAAACAACGGGTGCATTTAAGCCAGCCCCCATACGGGGGAATTTTCCTGTGGTGCAGAACGAACAGACTTTTTGATGACAGTATTAGAACCTAATACAATGTGGAATTATACAGGTGCTAATTTCTGTTATAAGCATCATCATATATTTTTAGCACAGCAAATTTATAAATATAGTAACCACCAACCATTCCTAAAATGCAGCATCCAGCCCATATATACTTTATGCTTTCATTCATGAAATACAGTAGCCCGATCGCCAGCGCAGCCGATGAAACGCTCACTCCCATACCCAAACCCTGCAAGATACGTGAAGCTATAATTAATGAGGTTTTTTTTATATTCATACTGACTCAAAAAAGTATTTGCATACTTGGTTAAATTTATTTCTATCGCGCATCGACAAACTGCACGCATCTTCAAACGGGCGCACTTTGTCCTCAACCAAAAAATAAAGCAAATATGGGTGATTATTTTTTTAACTCGTCGAAATCAATCTTTTGAACAAACTGATCGACAAACACATGGATAATTTTTTCCATTGTGCGTCGATTCAGTGCGCCAGTTTTAACCAGGCACATAAACCGCGCGCGATCGTCAAAATTTTCGCTTCTGTGCTCTGTATCCAGAAAATCATAGCCGAGATAGCAAAAATCTACAGGCAGGTTGATAAAACCCTGAAACAAGCCTCGCAGATAATTACTGTCTACGTTGATAGCGTCGGCCATTCTTTTTGCTAACTCTTTCGCTCCATCCATGAGTGCATCCCCAGAGTGCATCCTAAAAGCTAAAATTACGGCCATATACTAACGCAATTAACCATGGTAAAAAACCCACCGATTTGGGCATCGTTAATAGACCAGGCGGGTATGCGAAAACGAAAAAAACCGCTCAATGGCGAGTTGATATAATTTGCCGACATATCAAATTAAGCTAAAAATTATGCTATTTAGTTCGGTTTTGCAAAACTTCATGCAAAATTCGCTGCCTTTTGTTGCAATCGTATTCTCGATAATGCGCATAGCTCACATCCTCTGAATAGCACCACAGCAGCCAGGCTGCGCTGAAGTTAAATTATTATGGCTCACCTCTATAAAAAACCATCATTCCGAATGGTTTGGTCTCTACAACCCCTAAACCATGAGCGATCATGTCAATGGTATACGGCGTGGTAGTTTCAGGCTTCACTCCCTAAATACTGACGGCTCTGGCGTCTCATGGGGCTACATAACTTTTTACAGGGCCTCTGAGTTCCAGGTACTAAGAAGGTCACTACTAAACCGGAAGAAAGTTCGTGTGCCAGGCGGAAATGGGTTGATGGCCTATGGCCGGATAAATGTACGCGGCATTCCTGATTTCTCAAAGTGGCTTGAAAAAGCGAAATAGCGGTTTAACCTGTACGTTTTGAAGAAAGATGCATGAAAAAATCACCTGCATAGCAGGTGGCATTGATTGCGCCCCTGAGGGGCGTACTAAATGCCCTAAAAAGAAGTCTCTGCCAGTTCTGTTAGATTTAAATCCAAAGACAATAAGGCAGAGCCAACTTCTTGCTGACCACCTCCATAGGAGGTGGCATTCTGATAAGAGTGAAAAAGGCCCGCCGTAGCGAGCCTTTGAGTTATGACGTCTCGGTCAGGCGCAGGCCAGTTCGAGCCGTTTGCCCAAGGCTGCCAGCGCCTTTTGAATGGTATCGATTTTTGTCGAATGATGCAGGTCGAGAACGCGCGTTATCTCCTGCGGGCGAGTACCGATAAGGCGCGCCAGCTCAGCGTTAGTTACTTGCTGCTGCACAACAGCATTAAGCAGCAGCACTTTAGCCGCCACGCTTGCGGGAACCTCCACAAAATCCTCACCGGTCAGCGATGGCTGGGGAACCTTGCGGCGATCTTCAAAGTAAAAATCAAACGCCGTCACCAAAGCATCTTGTGCCATTGCCAGCGCTTCCTCTTTGGTTTCCCCGCCCGTCATTGCTTCAGGGATATCTGGGAAGAATACTGCCCATCCGGTTTCGTCATGCTCGAAAGTTATTGGATATCGCATAGTGAATAAGTGAACCACTGCGAGTAACCAGCCCCGAAGGGCTGGTATTTATTTAATGCCTAACTGCTTGAGGATTGCTTTCCTCAGCGGTTCCGAGATTTCCTTTCCCGGATGCCTCGGCATTATCGTTTGCTTGCCGTTGAGGTAGATTTTAAGGTGGTTCGTACCGTTCTTAAATTCTGCCCCTTGAGCGGCCAGCCAACGCTGGAACTCGCTTTGCTTCACTACCTCCTCCTGTCTGTTTAAACTGAGATAACTATAAACATTTTTGTTTATAGCATCAAGAAGAAGGGTAAACTTTTTTGTTTATATCACGGCAGCACTTATTATGAGTCTTTCGGGCCTGTGACGGAGAAGCGCAGAAAAAATCACTTATTGGCGCAATCAAAAAGCGCTGTCCCTCCCTGGCTTCTCTGCTGATGTCTGGCTGGGCTTCTATAACCAGGCCGAGTACAAACAGGAAAATGCGATCGAGTTCGATATTAAAATGCCAGCTAACGTGGCCTGCGCTCAGAGAGAGGGCTAGCTCATTCCCGACGCGCATTTATAAGGACGGCACGCAGACGCTGCAGGTGTGCTGATGGAACTGAAAATGAGAAAGCCTAAAAAGCGACAAAACACACTGGCTTTTATTTTTGAAGGATTAAGCGAATGATTGCAATTGCAAAACTGGCGCGCCGTATGCGCACCGCGGCCTTAGTACCGTATCAGTTTAAATAATTATTATAGTTCAGTTTTAAGCCAGCTCTGCTTTTAAAATGCGAGCCGCTCATGTGTGGTATCGAATGGCCAGAATGGTGAGCTTAGAAGATTGGGCTAAAGATGAATTTGGAGATGATGCCTCCAGTCTGCGTACATTAAAGATGTACGCGAAAGGTAATAACGGTTTAGCCTGTACGTTTTGAAGAAAGAAGCATGAACAAAAAAGCCAACATAAATTTAACATATTATGTTGGCTATATGTGACTAATCAGCGATTACATATTGCTGATCATCGCGTCGCCAAACTCTGAACATTTCAGCAGCTTAGCGCCTTCCATCAGACGTTCGAAGTCATAGGTCACGGTTTTGTTGGCGATCGCGCCTTCCATGCCCTTAACAATCAGGTCTGCGGCTTCGAACCACTGCATATGACGCAGCATCATCTCAGCGGAAAGGATCACTGAACCTGGGTTCACCTTGTCCTGACCGGCATATTTCGGCGCGGTGCCGTGGGTCGCTTCGAACAGCGCGCACTCGTCACCGATGTTCGCGCCCGGAGCAATACCGATACCGCCAACCTGCGCCGCCAGGGCGTCAGAAATGTAGTCACCGTTCAGGTTCATACAGGCGATAACGTCATATTCAGCCGGACGCAGCAGGATCTGCTGCAGGAAGGCATCAGCGATCACGTCTTTAATCACGATCTCTTTGCCGCTGTTCGGGTTCTTGATTTTCACCCACGGGCCGCCGTCAATCAGCTCACCGCCGAACTCTTCACGCGCCAGCTGGTAGCCCCAATCTTTAAAGGCACCTTCGGTGAATTTCATGATGTTGCCTTTATGTACCAGCGTCACGGAATCGCGATCGTTGGTAATGGCATATTCAATCGCCGCACGTACCAGACGTTTGGTGCCTTCTTCAGAGCAAGGCTTCACGCCGATACCGCACTGCTGCGGGAAGCGAATTTTAGTCACGCCCATCTCTTCCTGCAGGAACTTAATCACTTTATCCGCTTCCGGCGTACCCGCTTTCCACTCAATACCGGCATAGATGTCTTCGCTGTTTTCACGGAAGATCACCATATCGGTATCCTGCGGACGCTTAACCGGGCTTGGCGTGCCCTGATAGTAGCGAACCGGACGCAGACAGATGTACAGGTCCAGCTGCTGACGCAGCGCAACGTTAAGAGAGCGGATACCGCCGCCAACCGGCGTGGTTAACGGGCCTTTGATGGCAACGCGGTAATCCTTAATCAGGTCAAGGGTTTCCTGCGGCAGCCAGACATCCTGACCATACACCTGAGTCGATTTCTCACCGGTGTAAATTTCCATCCAGGAAATTTTTCGCTCGCCGTTGTAGGCTTTTTTCACAGCGGCATCAACCACTTTGATCATGACGGGAGAAACGTCTACGCCAATGCCATCACCCTCAATGTAAGGGATGATCGGATTAGCGGGAACAACCAGCTTTCCCTGATCGTCAAGAGTGATTTTCTGACCTTCCGCCGGAACAACTACTTTGCTTTCCATTAACCTCTCCTTCGAGCGCTTTTTTGTTAATGATTTGTAAGATGCGCGTCAATACTACTTGAATATTGCCGTCACGCCAATCATCTCAATTTCGCGTTATAATGCGCCCATTCAGGTCAAGTGCAAAGCTTATGCGTAAAACAGTTGTTAATAATCACCGTGTTAAACGATTCAACCGCCCTTCCGCTTCGCAGCCGCAGCATAAAGGCCCGCGGCGTGTGATCGTTTTTAACAAACCCTATGATGTTCTGCCGCAGTTTACCGATGAGGCGGGACGCTCCACGCTGAAAGATTTTATTCCGATCGGCGGCGTTTATGCGGCAGGCCGTCTGGACCGCGACAGCGAAGGTCTGATGGTGCTGACCAACGATGGCGCGCTGCAGGCAAAGCTGACCCAGCCTGGCAAGCGTACCGGAAAAATTTACTATGTTCAGGTAGAAGGCGAGCCGGATGACAGTGCGCTGCTGGCGCTGCGGCGTGGCATTAATCTGAAAGATGGCCCCACCCTGCCCGCCGAAGTGGAAAGAGTCGATGAGCCCGCCTGGCTGTGGCCGCGTCAGCCGCCGATTCGCGAACGTAAATCGATTCCCGTCAGCTGGCTTAAAATCACCCTGTATGAAGGACGTAACCGCCAGGTGCGGCGCATGACCGCGCACGTTGGCTTTCCTGTTTTGCGTCTGATTCGCTATGGTATGGCGTCGTTAACGCTGGATAATCTTGCGCCGGGCGAATGGCGCGACGTTACCGCTAGTTTTTAACCGGAGCAGCCTATGTATAAACCGCACGTTACCGTAGCCTGCATTGTGCAGGCGGAAGGCGAACTGCTGGTGGTGGAAGAAACCATTAACGGCAAAGCGACCTGGAATCAGCCTGCCGGGCATCTGGAAGCGGATGAAAGTCTGCTGCAGGCCGCCAGCCGCGAACTGTATGAGGAAACCGGGATACAGGCGGAGATGACCAGTTTCCTCGGCGTACAGCAGTGGACCGCGCCGGATAACACGCCTTTTATCCGCTTTTTGTTCGCCCTGGATCTGCCGGAGCGCCTGGAAACCCGTCCGCAAGACAGCGATATTGACCGCTGCTGGTGGCTGCCGCCGCCGCAGATTTTAGCGGCAACGCATCTGCGTTCGCCGCTGGTGGCGGAAAGCGTGCGCATCTGGCAGAGCGGCGTACGTTATCCGCTGTCGCTGGTGCGGTTTTATCGATAATGGCTTTCCGGTCAGGCAACGTCCGCGCCGGGGATGCGTCTGTGGCGGACGCGTGCTAGAATACGCCGCCTGTTTTTGTTCCTTGTCGTGAGTGTGTCATGTCTGACAACAGCCAGAAAAAAGTGATCGTCGGGATGTCCGGCGGCGTCGATTCTTCCGTTTCCGCCTGGTTACTGCAGCAGCAGGGCTATCAGGTGGAAGGGTTATTTATGAAAAACTGGGAAGAGGACGACGGCGAAGAATATTGTACCGCCGCGGATGATCTGGCCGACGCCCAGGCCGTTTGCGACAAACTTGGGATGAAGCTGCATAAGGTTAACTTTGCCGCCGAATACTGGGATAACGTCTTCGAACATTTCCTGGCAGAATACAAGGCTGGCCGTACGCCAAACCCCGATATTCTGTGCAATAAAGAGATCAAATTTAAAGCTTTCCTGGAGTTCGCAGCGGAAGATCTCGGCGCAGACTACATTGCTACCGGCCACTACGTGCGCCGCCAGGACAGCAACGGCAAAAGCCGACTGCTGCGCGGCCTCGATGGCAATAAAGATCAAAGCTACTTCCTCTATACGCTCAGCCATCAGCAAATCGCGCAAAGCCTGTTTCCGGTCGGTGAACTGTCGAAGCCGGAAGTGCGCCGCATTGCCGAACAGCTGGAGCTGGTGACCGCGAAGAAAAAAGATTCCACCGGCATCTGCTTTATCGGTGAGCGCAAATTCCGCGACTTCCTCGGCCGCTATCTGCCTGCGCAGCCGGGCGCCATCGTCACCGTTGACGGCCAGACGGTGGGCGAACATCAGGGCCTGATGTACCATACGCTTGGGCAGCGTAAAGGGCTGGGTATCGGCGGGATGAAAGAGAGCAATGACGATCCCTGGTATGTAGTGGACAAAGATGTCGCCAGTAATCGCCTGATCGTCGCGCAGGGCGCCGACCATCCGCGTCTGATGTCAACAGGATTGATTGCGCAGCAGCTGCACTGGGTCGATCGTCAGGCGCTGAGCGAGCCGCTACAGTGCGTAGTGAAAACCCGCTACCGTCAGGAAGATATTCCCTGCGTAATCACCCCGCTGCATGATGATCGCATCGAAGTGCGTTTTGAACAGCCGGTCGCCGCCGTAACGCCAGGCCAGTCCGCCGTGTTTTACCTGGGCGAAATCTGCCTTGGCGGCGGTATTATCGAGCAGCGTTTACCGCTGGTGCCGGCATAACATCGCGTGCGGCTTGCGATGTGTATACAGGAGTAACCGTGGCTAAAAATTATTATGACATCACGCTGGCGCTGGCAGGGATCTGCCAGTCCGCGCACCTGGCACAGCAGCTGGCCCATCAGGGCCAGTGCGATGCGCAGGCGTTGCAAACCTCATTGAGCAGCCTGCTCGATCTTAACCCCTCTTCCACTCTGGCGGTTTACGGCAACGATGAGGCCCGGTTGCGTTTTGGTCTTGAAACGCTGCTGGCGGTGCTGAGTAATCCAGCCCGTCAGGGACTGAGCGCGGAACTGACGCGCTATACCCTAAGCATAATGGCGCTGGAACGTAAGCTAAGCGCCAACAAATCCGCCCTTAATACGCTGGCCCAGCGCATTGCTCAGCTCGATCGTCAGCTAAGCCATTATGATATTGAATCCGAGACGATTATCGCCGCTATGGCCGGGATTTATGTGGATGTTATTAGCCCGCTTGGTCCGCGCATTCAGGTAACAGGGTCGCCTGCGGTGCTGCAAAATTCTCAGGTGCAGAATAAAGTGCGCGCCGCCCTGCTGGCGGGTATCCGTTCCGCCGTGCTCTGGCGCCAGACTGGCGGTGGCCGTCTGCAGCTAATGTTTAACCGAAATAGCCTGATCCATGAGGCAAAACGTATTTTAGCCGGTATGCCCTCGGCCTGATCGGGCCGAATGCACCAAACCTTTAGTTAACGATCCAGGAGTTGCTCTGATGGAATTATCCTCTCTGACCGCCGTCTCACCTGTCGATGGTCGTTACGGCGAAAAAGTCAGCCCACTGCGTGGCATTTTCAGCGAGTACGGCCTGCTGAAATTCCGCGTTGAGGTTGAAGTTCGCTGGTTACAAAAACTGGCCGCGACCGCAGAGATCAAGGAAGTTCCTGCTTTTGACGCCGACGCAAACGCTTACCTTGATGCGATTGTGGCGAATTTCAGTGAAAATGACGCTGCGCGCATCAAAACCATCGAACGCACCACTAACCACGACGTAAAAGCGGTTGAGTATTTCCTGAAGGAAAAAGTGGCCGAGGTGCCGGCGCTGCATGCCGTCTCAGAGTTTATCCACTTTGCCTGCACCTCCGAAGATATTAATAACCTTTCCCACGCGCTGATGCTGGAAACCGCTCGTCGCGAGGTGATCCTGCCCTACTGGACGCAGCTGATTGAGGCGGTGAAAGATCTGGCGCAGCAGTATCGCGATATTCCGCTGCTGTCGCGTACCCACGGCCAGCCTGCAACGCCGTCCACTCTGGGTAAAGAGATGGCCAACGTCGCTTACCGTATGGCGCGTCAGCTGCGTCAGCTGGAACAGGTAGAGATTCTGGGCAAAATTAACGGCGCGGTCGGTAACTATAATGCCCATCTGGCGGCCTATCCGGAAGTTGACTGGCATCAGCTGAGCGAATCTTTTGTCACTTCGCTGGGCATTAGCTGGAACCCCTACACCACGCAGATCGAGCCGCACGACTATATCGCCGAACTGTTTGACTGTATCGCGCGCTTCAACACCATCCTGATCGATTTCGATCGTGATATTTGGGGCTATATCGCGCTGAATCACTTCAAACAAAAAACCATCGCTGGCGAAATCGGCTCCTCCACCATGCCGCACAAGGTGAACCCGATCGATTTTGAAAACTCGGAAGGCAACCTCGGCCTGGCGAATGCGGTTATGCAGCATCTGGCGGCCAAGCTGCCGGTTTCGCGCTGGCAGCGCGATCTGACCGATTCCACCGTGCTGCGCAACCTGGGCGTTGGCGTTGGGTATGCGCTTATCGCTTATCAGGCGACGCTGAAGGGCATTTCTAAACTGGAAGTTAACCGCGATCGTCTGCTGGCGGAGCTGGATCAGAACTGGGAAGTGCTGGCGGAGCCGATTCAGACCGTTATGCGTCGTTACGGCATTGAAAAGCCGTATGAAAAACTGAAAGAGTTGACGCGCGGTAAACGCGTGGACGCGGCCGGAATGCAGGCGTTTATTGATAGCCTGGCGCTGCCGGAAGAAGAGAAAACCCGCCTGAAGCAGATGACTCCGGCTAACTACCTGGGCCGCGCTGTGCAGATGGTTAACGATCTGAAGTAACTTTCTGTCCCGGATGCCATGCGTCCGGGATTATTCCTGCGTTAACCCCCGGTTTATTCGCTCTCCCCTATACTCAGCTCAAAATTATCGGTAAAGGAAAGTCATATGCGCGTCTTGGTTGTAGAGGATAACGCTTTGCTGCGTCATCATTTGTCTGTACAGCTACGTGAAATGGGGCATCAGGTCGATGCGGCTGAAGATGCGAAAGAAGCGGATTATTTTCTGGCTGAGCACTCTCCCGATATTACGCTGGTCGATTTGGGCCTGCCCGATGAAGATGGCATGACGCTAATTCGTCGCTGGCGCGGTCAGGAGGTTAAGCAGCCGATTCTGGTGCTGACCGCCCGCGAAGGCTGGCAGGCCAAAGTGGAAGCGCTGGAGGCCGGTGCGGATGATTATGTCACCAAGCCTTTTCATATTGAGGAAGTGGTGGCGCGTATGCAGGCGCTGATGCGGCGCAACAGCGGGCTGGCCTCGCAAATCATTAACCTTGCCCCTTTTCATATCGATCTGTCACGCCGTGAACTGACGGTGAGCGACCAGTCGATCAAGCTGACCGCCTTTGAATACACCATCATCGAAACGCTAATTCGTAACGTGGGCAAAGTCGTCAGTAAAGATTCGCTGATGCTGCAGCTGTATCCCGACGCGGAGCTGCGCGAAAGCCACACTATTGATGTGCTGATGGGCAGACTGCGCAAAAAAATTCAGGCGGCTTATCCGCAAGAAGTGATTACTACGGTGCGCGGTCAGGGCTACCGCTTCGATATTTAACCGCCGATGAAGATTCTGCAAGGTAAACGCCCTTTTTCGCTCCGTGCCCGTTTTCTGTTAGCAACGGCCGCCGTGGTGCTGATCCTTTCTCTCTCCTATGGCATGGTTGCGGTTGTCGGCTATATCGTCAGCTTTGACAAAAACACCTATCGCATTATGCGCGGCGAAAGCAACCTGTTTTATACCCTTGCCCAGTGGAATAACAACCAGCTAACCATTGCCCAGCCGAAGCAGTTAACGCTGAATTCGCCCACGCTGGTTTTTATTTATGACGAACGCGGCAGGCTGCTGTGGCAACAGCGTGACGTGCCGGAAATTCGCCATAAAATCCATCCTGACTGGCTGAAAAAGCCCGACTTTTACGAAATCGATACCAGTAATCAAACCAGCCGTGAAGCGCTGGGTAATGACCAGGCGGCCAAAAGCAAGCTGCACGACTACGATGATAACGGCAACGGCACCTTTACCCACTCGGTGGCGGTGAATCGCTATGACGCCACCACCAGCCTGCCCGCGCTGACTATTGTGGTGGTTGACTCTATTCCCCAGGAGCTACAGCATTCCGATGTGGTCTGGTCATGGTTCAGCTATGTGCTTCTGGTTAACCTGCTGCTGGTGATCCCGCTGCTGTGGCTGGCGGCGCACTGGAGCCTGCGTCCTATCGGCACGCTGGCCAGCCAAATCCGCGAGCTGGAAAGCAGTCAGCGTGAAGCGCTGGATCCCAATCCGCCGCAGGAGCTGCGCAGCCTGGTGCGCAACCTGAATCTGTTGCTGGAAAATGAACGCCAGCGCTATACGCGCTACCGCACCACCCTTTCTGATTTGACCCATAGCCTGAAAACGCCGCTGGCGGTGCTGCAAAGCACGCTGCGCTCGCTGCGCGGCGGTAAAAATCTTTCGGTTGAACAGGCGGAACCGATCATGCTGGAGCAGATCAGCCGCATCTCGCAGCAGATCGGCTACTATCTGCATCGCGCCAGTATGCAGGCGGATCACAATCCGTTAAAACGCGAACTGCATCCGGTTTCCGCCCTGCTGGACGGTCTCTGTTCGGCGCTGAATAAGGTCTATCAGCGCAAAGGCGTCTCGCTGTCGCTGGATATTTCCCCGGAGATTACGTTTGTGGGCGATCAGAACGATTTTATGGAGGTGATGGGCAACGTGCTGGACAACGCCTGTAAATATTGTCTGGAGTTTGTAGAAATCAGCGCGCGACAGACCGATTCCAGCCTCCAGCTGATTGTGGAAGATGACGGACCCGGCATTCCCGAAAGCAAACGTGAAATGATCTTTCTGCGCGGCCAGCGGGCGGATACGCTGCGCCCAGGTCAGGGGCTGGGGCTGGCGGTGGCGCGTGATATTCTGGAGCAGTACGCGGGCGATATTGAAGCCGGAACCAGCCCGCTTGGCGGCGCGCATATGAAAGTGATTTTCCAGCGGCAGGAAGTCGAACATAACCTTGAGTAGAACCGCGCCGCCGCTGTTATACTTGCTGCAATTTCTCGCCTGTACTGGAAAACCTTATGGACTATCAGCTCGATCTTAACTGGACCGACTTTTTACAAAATTATTGGCAGAAACGCCCGGTCATCCTGAAACGCGGCTTTAAAAACTTCCTCGATCCTATCTCTCCGGATGAGCTGGCGGGACTGGCGATGGAGAACGAAGTAGACAGCCGACTGGTTAGCCAGCAGGACGGTAAATGGCAGGTTAGCCACGGCCCGTTCGAAAGCTACGATCATCTGGGTGAACATAACTGGTCGCTGCTGGTCCAGGCGGTTAATCACTGGCATGAACCCTGCGCCGCGCTGATGCGTCCGTTCCGTTTTTTACCAGACTGGCGCATCGACGATCTGATGATCTCCTTTTCGGTGCCCGGCGGCGGCGTTGGCCCGCATCTGGATCAGTATGACGTCTTTATTATTCAGGGCACCGGCCGCCGTCGCTGGCGCGTAGGCGAGAAGGTGGCGCTTAAGCAGCACTGCCCGCATCCCGATCTGCTGCAGGTCGAGCCGTTTATCGCCATTATCGATGAAGAGATGGAGCCGGGCGATATTCTCTATATTCCGCCGGGCTTCCCGCATGAGGGCTATTCGCTGGAGAACGCGCTGAACTATTCAGTGGGTTTCCGTGCGCCAAGCGGGCGCGAGCTGATCAGCGGCTTCGCCGATTTTGTGCTGGCGCGCGAGCTGGGCAGCCGTCGCTACAGCGATCCGGAGATTAAGTCGCGCGACTGCCCGGCAGAGATTCTGCCGCCGGAAATCGACGGCATCCGCCAGCTGATGCTGGAGGTTATCGATCAGCCGGAACAGTTCCGTCAGTGGTTCGGCGAGTTTATTTCGCAGTCGCGTCATGAGCTGGATATTGCGCCGCCGGAGCCGCCCTATCAGCCCGATGAAATTTATGATGCGCTGCAGCAGGGCGATAAGCTGACGCGCCTTGGCGGGCTACGGGTGCTGAAAATCGGCGACGCGGTGTTTATTAACGGTGAGCAGCTGGAATCAGCCTGGCCAGCGGCGTTAAACGCTTTGGCGGCTAAACAAACGCTGAGCCTGGATGATTTTGCCGACGCGCTGGACGATCCCGCGTTTCTGGCGCAGCTGGCCGGGCTGGTCAACAGCGGCTACTGGTATTTCAACGAAGGGTAAGATGGCCTTACGAAGTCAGATGCCGGTGACAGCCGGTGACTGAGCGAGGGCAACGCCTGTGGCGGCTGGAGTGATACCAGCCGCCTTTTTATTATTTTTTCTCTGCCGCCAGCCGGGCAATACCGATAATCACCTCGACCGTTTTTTGCATAATATCTAACGAGGCAAACTCGTGTTTGCCGTGATAGTTATAGCCGCCGGTAAAAATATTTGGACAGGGCAAGCCTTTAAAAGAGAGCCAGGCGCCGTCGGTGCCGCCGCGAATCGGCTTCACATCCGGCTCCACGCCGCAGTTGCGCATCGCCTGCAGCGCCAGCTCAATGCTGTGCGGATGCGCCTCGACGATTTCCCGCATATTGTAATAGCTGTCTTCTACCGTCACATCGATATAGCAGTCAGGATTCAGCCCTTTACCCACGCGTCGGGCAATATCAATCAGCTTCTGCTTACGCGTTTCAAAACTGTCGCGATCGAAATCACGCACGATATAGCTTAGCTCCGCGCGCTCCACCGAACCTTTAACGCCATGCAGATGATAAAAACCCTCATAGCCGCTGGTAAACTGTGGTTTTTCGGTCGCGGGCACTTCGGCATGAAAGCGCATCGCCAAATCAAGCGCGTTAACCATGACGCCCTTCGCCGTGCCGGGATGAACATTATTGCCGACGATTTTTACCGTTACCGAGGCGGCATTAAAGTTTTCAAACTGGAACTCTCCCAGTCCGCTGCCATCCACGGTGTAGGCCCAGTCCGCGCCAAAGGCGGCGACATCAAAATGCTCGGTGCCGCGTCCGACTTCCTCATCAGGCGTAAAGGCGATGCGAATTTCTCCGTGCGGAATATCGCCCTGCGCCAGCTGCGCCATCGCGGTCATAATTTCCGCCACGCCAGCCTTATCGTCCGCACCGAGCAGGGTTTTACCGTCAGTGGTGATCAGCGTATGGCCGCTCAGCTGATGCAGTATCGGAAACATCACCGGCGACAGCACCTCTTCACCGATGCCGAGCGCAATATCCCCGCCGCGATAGTTCTCAACAATTTGTGGATTAACATGTTTGCCGCTGAAATCGGGAGAGGTATCAACGTGAGAAATAAAGCCGATAACCGGCGTAGGATAATCCACATTTGCCGGTAGGGTCGCCATTACGCAGCAGTGTTCGCTGAGGGTCACCTCCTTCAGCCCCAGCGCAGTTAATTCTTTCTGTAACTCCCTGGCCAGCTGCCACTGCCCTTCCGTGCTGGGAACCTGACGCGCATGCGCGCGCGACTGTGTATCAAACGAAACATAGTGTAAAAACCGGTCGAGTAGCGTCGTCATCTTTCTTCTCTCTCAATGGCAGTGAGCTATTATGGGAAGCCTGCGTTGCCAACATATTGCGTCAGGTCATAGTGTTAAAGCGTAGTGTGCAAAAAGACAAATCGCTTTTTTATCCGGGGAAATAGCGGTTATTGACCTGTGAGCATGGAATTAGCGTGGTTTTCAGGTATCATCGCGCCCCTGACTTTGTTGGCTGGTCGACCGTAGCGGCTGGCTCTACACACCTACAGGCAGCCTGACTGCCGATAACTTCGGGCTGAGTGACTAAAATGACGCAAACACGCGCGCAAACGGCGCTGGTTACGCTTTCTGGCATCAGTAAAGCTTTTGACAGCAAAGAAATTATTGCCGATTTTAACCTGACCATACAGCACGGCGAGTTTATTACTTTGCTGGGTCCCTCTGGCTGCGGCAAAACCACTATCCTGCGCCTGATCGCAGGCCTTGAAGAAGCCGACAGCGGCGAGATCGTTCTCGACGGTGAAACGATTACCGCCACGCCCGCCGAACACCGCCACGTTAATACCGTTTTCCAGAGCTATGCCCTGTTTCCGCATATGTCGGTGTTTGAAAACGTCGCTTTTGGCCTGCGCATGCAGAAAACGCCGGCGGCCGACATCACCGCGCGCGTTAACGACGCGCTGGCGATGGTGCAGCTGGACAGTTTTGCCGATCGGCGTCCGCACCAGCTCAGCGGCGGTCAGCAGCAGCGCGTCGCCATTGCGCGCGCGGTGGTGAATCGCCCCAAAGTCCTGCTGTTGGATGAATCGCTGTCGGCGCTGGATTACAAGCTGCGCAAGCAGATGCAGAACGAACTAAAAGCGCTGCAACGCAAGCTGGGGATCACGTTTGTGTTCGTCACGCACGATCAGGAAGAGGCGCTCAGCATGTCGGATCGCATCGTGGTGCTGCGCGACGGACGCATTGAGCAGGACGGCTCGCCGCGCGAAATTTATGAAGAGCCGGCCAACCTGTTTGTGGCGCGCTTTATCGGCGAGATCAATGTGTTCGACGCGGTGGTTATCGCCCCGCTGGAAGATCAGCGCGTCCGCGCCCGCGTTGAAGGGCGCGAATGCGATATTCTGGTGCCCTTTCCGGTGACCGTTGGTCAACATCTGCATGTGCTGCTGCGCCCGGAAGATCTGCGCGTTGAAGAAATTAACGACGGTGAAGGCGCGGAAGGCCTGGTGGGCTTTGTGCGCGAGCGCAACTATAAAGGCATGACGCTGGAATCCACCGTTGAGTTGGAAAACGGCAAGCTGGTCACCGTCAGCGAGTTCTTTAACGAGGACGATCCCGATTTTGACCACTCGCTGAATCAAAAGTTGGCGATTACCTGGGTTGAAAGCTGGGAGGTGGTGCTGCCCGATGAAAATAATGCGTAACCGTTTCCAGAAAACGATTATCACGCTGATTGTCGGCTGGCTGGTACTGTTTGTCTTTTTGCCAAACCTGATGATTATCGCGACCAGCTTTCTGACGCGTGATGACGCCAGGTTTGTCCGCCTGGCGCTGACCTTCGATAACTATACCCGACTGCTCGATCCGCTGTATGGCGCGGTGCTGCTGCATTCGCTGAATATGGCGCTGATCGCCACGTTTTGCTGTTTGCTGCTCGGCTATCCTTTCGCCTGGTGCCTGACAAAGCTGCCGGCGCGCATCCGTCCGGTCATGCTGTTTCTACTGATTGTGCCGTTCTGGACCAACTCGCTGATCCGCATTTACGGCCTGAAAATCTTTCTCAGCACGCGCGGCTGGCTGAATGAGTTCCTGCTGTGGCTGGGGCTTCTCGACAAGCCTTTCCGCATTATGTATACCTCGGAGGCGGTGGTGCTGGGCCTGGTGTACATTCTGCTGCCGTTTATGGTGATGCCGCTCTACTCCAGCCTGGAAAAGCTGGATAAATCCTGCCTGGAGGCGGCGCGCGATCTCGGCGCCAGTAAACCGCAAACCTTTTGGCGCATTATTTTACCGCTGACGATGCCGGGCATTGTCGCTGGCTGCCTGCTGGTGTTGCTGCCGGCGATGGGGCTGTTTTTCGTCGCCGATCTGATGGGCGGCGCGAAAAATCTGCTGATTGGCAACGTCATTAAAAGCCAGTTCCTGAATATTCGCGACTGGCCGTTTGGCGCGGCCACCAGCATTGTGCTGACGCTGGTGATGGGCCTGATGCTGCTGTTTTACTGGCGCGCGGCGCGTATGCTGAACAAGAAAGTGGAGCTGGACTAATGGGTAAAACATTACGCAGCGGCTTTATGTTTCTCATTTACGCCTGGCTGTATATTCCAATCATTATTCTGATCGTTAACTCTTTCAACGCTTCGCGTTTCGGCATTAACTGGCAGGGCTTCAGCACCCAGTGGTATGCGCTGTTAGTGAACAACGACAGCCTGATCCAGGCGGCGAAACATTCGCTGGTGATGGGCGTGCTCTCCGCCAGTTTCGCTACGCTGATCGGTGCGCTGACGGCGGTGGCGCTCTACCGCTACCGCTTTCGCGGCAAGCCGTTTGTCAGCGGCATGCTGTTTGTGGTGATGATGTCGCCCGATATTGTGATGGCGATTTCCCTGCTGGTCCTGTTTATGCTGCTGGGCATTTCGCTGGGCTTCTGGTCGCTGTTGGTTTCGCATATTACCTTTTGCCTGCCGTTTGTGGCGATCACGGTCTACTCACGCCTGAAAGGTTTCGACGTCAGAATGCTGGAGGCGGCGCGCGATTTGGGGGCCAGCGAGGCGACCATTCTGCGCAAAATTATCCTGCCGCTGGCGATGCCGGCCGTTGCCGCTGGCTGGCTGCTGAGTTTTACCCTGTCGATGGATGACGTGGTGGTCTCCTCTTTTGTGACCGGGCCAGGCTTTGAAATTCTGCCGCTGAAAATCTACTCAATGGTAAAAGTCGGCGTTTCGCCGGAGGTGAACGCGCTGGCAACCATACTGATGGTGCTGTCGCTGCTGCTGGTTGCCGCAAGTCAGCTGTTGCTGCGTGATAAAACAAAATAAGAGGAAAGAGATGAAAAAATGGGGTTACTGGCTGGCGGCTGGGGCGCTGGCGCTGGGTTTACAGAGCGCACAGGCCGCCGATGATGGTAAGACGCTTTATTTCTATAACTGGACTGAATATGTACCGCCGGGTCTGCTGGAGCAGTTCACCAAAGAGACCGGTATTAAGGTGATCTATTCTACCTACGAATCGAATGAAAGCATGTACGCCAAGCTGAAAACGTATAAAGACGGCGCGTACGACCTGGTGGTGCCTTCCACCTACTTCGTGGCGAAAATGCGCAACGAAGGCATGATCCAGAAGATCGATAAAAGCCAGCTGACCAATTTTCATAACCTCGATCCGAATCTGCTGAATAAGCCGTTCGATCCGAATAACGATTATTCGATCCCGTACATCTGGGGCGCAACGGCCATTGGCGTAAACAGCGATGCGATGGATGCGAAAAGCGTCACCAGCTGGGCTGACTTGTGGAAGCCGCAGTATAAGCAGAGTCTGCTGTTAACCGACGATGCGCGTGAAGTCTTTCAGATGGCGCTGCGTAAGCTGGGTTACTCCGGCAATACGCGCGATGCCAAAGAGATTAACGCTGCCTATGAAGAGTTGAAAAAGCTGATGCCTAACGTGCTGGCGTTTAACTCCGATAACCCAGGCAACCCTTTTATGGAAGGCGAAGTGAATCTGGGTATGATCTGGAACGGTTCGGCTTACGTAGCGCGCCAGGCGGGTACGCCGCTGGAAGTGATATGGCCGAAAGAAGGCGGTATTTTCTGGATGGATAGCCTGGCGATCCCGACGAACGCGAAAAACAAAGCAGGGGCGCTGAAGCTGATTAACTTCCTGCTGCGTCCGGACGTCGCCGCGCAGGTGGCGGAAACTATTGGTTACCCAACGCCGAACCTGGCGGCGAAAAAACTGCTGCCGGCCAGCGTGGCTAACGATCCGTCGCTCTATCCGGCTGAAGAGATCATCAAAAACGGCGAATGGCAGGATGATGTCGGCGACGCCAGCGTTCAGTACGAGATGCTGTTCCAGAAGCTGAAAGCGGGCCGCTAAGGCGTAGCGGGCGCGCAAGCCGCTGTTAATTACATAAGCCCACTCCACCTTTGCTGAAGGTGGAGTGGGAACAAGAAAAATAAATTATAAAACAGGAAGTCAGCGCATTTTCAGGCTTTGCTTTCCCTGAAAAAGCACGGCGTCGGGTAAATGTAATGTATCAGCCGTCAGGTAAAGTGACCCGTAACCGGGAATCAATTCATTTGAGGTAGGTTTGGAATTAACATTAAAATTTAAAATACAATACAGCAACTAAGCGCAGCGACGCGCGGTCAGTTACATCATGGAGGTGAAATAATTATGTTACCTGCTATACCCGCTTACAGTGGCAGAAATCTCTTCTCTTTTGACCAAAAGGCAGATTTTCCGCTTGACCTGAATTATACAATGCGTTCAGGTGCCTGTTTAGGTCTTGCGTTGCACTGGATGAAAATGCATAAACGCGGTCAGCTCATCGCTTTTCCCAGTTCAATGTTACTCCCCAGCACCATTCGGGATGTAGAAAACCTCCAGACTCAGGTTGCTAAATTCTTTCGTCGAGCCCTGCCCTTAACCGGGCTGGCAATAGGCCGAACCAATGTTATCACCACTGATATTCATAATCGCGTATTACAAGAGCTGGCGACGACACCACACCGTTACGAATTAATCAGATTTTATAACCGCAGACAAGGCCATGCCGTTGCCCTCTCCACAATAGGGGGAAACATTGTCTTTTTTGATCCAAACTATGGCTGCGCGACTTTCCAGTACCGCCAACATTTTATTACCTGGTTTATGAATTGTTACTGGAAGCTGGACGGAGGTCCAGGGAGCGCTGGCCCCTGTACCTGCTTTACCATTACCGATTTTAGCTAACCGTTTTTTCCTGACGTCATACCGATAAAAAGGCATGCGGGAAAACAGACCGCTGCCCTGAATATGCGCAGCTTCGTCACGATCGGGCTCTGTCACCGTAGCGAAAGAGCGAGCGGCTGGGCTGCGCAAAGACCGACGTCACACCAGCCGGTATAATCCTTTCTGAAACTTCTCCACCCAGGCGGGCACCACTTCGCTCGCCAGCCCGTAGTGCTTTTCGGCAAACTGATTGCCGACCTGGCTCGGCTCCAGATTCAGCTCAACGGTATGCGCACCCTGCAATTTCGCTTCATGGACAAAGCCCGCGGCCGGATAGACATGGCCGGAGGTGCCGATCGCCAGGAAATAGTCCGCCTCAGAGAGCGCCTGATAAATGTCATCCATCCCCAGCGGCATTTCACCAAACCAGACCACATGCGGACGCAGGCGGGCGGGAAACTGACAGCAGTGGCAGCGGTCGTCAGCGCTTAAATCCCCCGTCCACTCCAGTACCTGGCCGCTCATTTCACAGCGCACCTTTAGCAGCTCGCCGTGCATATGCAGCACGCGCTGGCTGCCGGCACGCTCGTGCAGATTATCAATATTCTGCGTTACCAGCAGAAAGTTATCCCCCAGCACCGATTCCAGCTCCGCCAGCGCCTGATGCGCGGCGTTAGACTGAATTTCCGGCTGCTGCAGCTGACGACGACGCGTATTATAAAACGCCTGCACCAGCGCCGGATTACGCGCGAAGCCCTCCGGCGTCGCCACATCGTCAATACGATGCTCTTCCCACAGCCCGTCATCGGCGCGGAAAGTACGAATGCCCGATTCAGCGGAGATGCCCGCTCCGGTCAACACCACCACCCGCGGCTGCGGATGGGCCGCCAGCTCAGCGTTACGATCGCGTTCAAAAATACGCTGCCGGAAGCGCTGATGCATCTTGCGCCGGGTTTTGCGAAAGCGCGCAATGCGCAAACGGCGACGGGGTGTGCGCATAAAAACTCCTTAAGTTACCTGAGATGCAGGAATGCGGCACCGCGCATTCCGCCCGCATCGCCATGACGAGCCTTTGCAAAGCGCGGCGGCTTTGCCAGCGGCAGCAGATGCGGCTGTACCTGCTCCGCCAGCCCGTCATAGAGCGCTGCAAAATTTGACAGTCCGCCGCCCAGCACTACTAAATGCGGATCGAGCAGGGTCAGCAGATTGCCGAGACAAACCGCCAGCAGCGCGCGAAAACGCTCGGTATGCGCCTGCGCCTGCCGATCGCCCTGATAATAGCGTTCAATAATCGCGGGCGCACTGAGCGTCTGCTGATAAAAATGGTGAAACAGCCAGGAGAACCCCTGGCCGGAAAGACAGGTTTCGATGCAGCCGCGTTTGCCGCAGCCGCACTGCCGCAGCGGAATATCCTGCCCCAGCACCGCGAGCGCATCAACCGGCAGGCGCATATGTCCTGCTTCGCCGGTGATAAAGCTGCGCCCGGAAACCGGCTTGCCGTCAACCACCAGCCCGCCGCCGACGCCGGTGCCCAGGGTAAGCCCCAGCACTATCGGATAAGCCAGGAACTCGTCGTCCCACGCCTCGGAGAGCGCAAAACAGTTAGCATCGTTATCAATGCGCACTTCACGTCCCAGGCGTTCGCTGAGATCGCGCCCCAGCGTCCGCCCCTGCGCCGCCGGAACGTTGGCGGTAAATAGCGTGCCGTCGTCGGGATTCGGCAGGCCCGGAACGCCAATGCCTATGCTGCCGCGCTGGCCGGTAATCGCGTCCGCCTCTGCCGTCAGGCTCATAAAGCTTTCCAGCAGCTGCGCGTAGTCGTCACGCGGCGTCGGGACGCGCTTACTCCATACCAGCTGGCGTTGCGCATCGTAAACGCCAAGAGCGATTTTGCTGCCGCCCATATCGAAACCGTAAAACATCTTTTCACCCATCACGATAGGCTTACTGTCCGCTTAAAACGCGCGCCGGATCGATACGGCTGGCGCGTCGCGCCGGATACCAGCTGGCGACCAGGCTCAGTACGATAGCGGTCGCCAACACCGAGGCCACATCCAGCCAGTGCAGTTCCGAAGGCAGAAAATCGATAAAGTAGATATCGCCAGAAAGAAAATGATGTCCGGTCAGATGTTCAATGCCGCGCATCAGCGGCGTCAGGTTCAACGCGGCCAGCACGCCCACCACCACGCCGCTCAGGCTGCCTGCCAGCCCGGCACGCAGCCCATACCAGACAAAAATAGCGCGGATCAGGCCATCTTTTGCCCCCAGCGTGCGCAGCACGGCAATATCGCTGCTTTTATCTTTCACCGCCATGACCAGCGTGGAAACGATATTAAAGCAGGCGACGCCGATCACCAGCACCATCGCCAGATACATAATGGCGCGGATCATCTGAATATCACGGTACATATAGCCGTAGGTGCCGATCCAGCTGCGGATATAAACGTAGGCGTGCGTTACCTCACCGGCATCGCGCACCAGCTTAACGGCGTTAAAGGGATCGGTCATTTTCAGCGCAATGCCGCTCACGTCGCCCGCCATATCGAGATAGTTTTGCGCATCGGCCAGCGGCACCAGCGCCAGGCTATGATCGAGCATCCCGCTAAGCTGCAGGATGCCGCTGACCTGCAGGCGAATACGCTTCGGCTGCAGCAGCTTATTCTGCCCGTCGCTGTTAGGGATCATCACCGTCAGCCAGTCGCCCTGCCTGACGCCTAACGATTTCGCCGCACCGCTGCCGATAATAATTTGCTGTTTACCGGCGCTGAAGGTGGACCAGGCGTTATTTTGTACAAACTGCGGCAGTGCGCTAAGGCGCTTTTCCTGCGCCGGATCGACCCCTTTCACCTGAATCGCCTGCAGTTTTGCGCCGCTTTCAATCAGCCCGGTAAAGTTGATATAGGGCGCGGCGGCGGCGATGCCCGGCACCTGCTCCATGCGCGGCAGCAGCTGCTGCCAGCCGGAGAGCCGCCCGTTGACCGGCTCGATTTCACCGTGCGGCACCACCGCCAGAATGCGATTATTCAGCTCGCGCTCAAAGCCATTCATCGCGCTCAGGCCGACGATTAATACCGCCACGCCCAACGCAATGCCCAGCGTGGAGATCACCG
This sequence comes from Mixta theicola, assembly GCF_002895925.1. Classification (GTDB taxonomy): domain Bacteria; phylum Pseudomonadota; class Gammaproteobacteria; order Enterobacterales; family Enterobacteriaceae; genus Mixta; species Mixta theicola. Next base: position 119,403 of record NZ_NWUO01000001.1, read on the forward strand.
AGATCAGCGAAACCATGCCCCCACGCCGCCGTCCGCCGCTGAAGCGCGTCGCTAACAGTAAAGATAGCGAAGCCATTACAGCGCTCCCGCCAGCGTAACCTGCTCGCTGAGCTGGCCATCACGCATTTCGCGTTGCGCAGGCAGCCGCTTAGCCAGATGTAAATCGTGCGTTACCACCAGAAAAGCGGTGCCCTGACGCACATTCAGCTCGCCCAGCAGATCGAAAATCGCGTCGGCATTACGGGCATCCAGATTGCCGGTTGGCTCATCGGCCATCACCAGACGCGGATTGTTGACCAGCGCCCGCGCAATGGCCACGCGCTGACGCTCACCGCCGGAAAGCTCGGCAGGACGATGCGCCGCACGTTTTTCCAGCCCCACCGCACGCAGCATTTCCAGCGCGCGATCCTGCGCCTCCTGCTTGCTCTTTTTTCCAATCAGCAGCGGCATCGCCACGTTTTCCAGCGCGGTAAAATCGGGCAGCAGATGATGGAACTGATAGATAAAGCCCAGCTCACGGTTACGCAGCCCGGCTTTCTGCGCCGAAGACATGCTGCTTAGCGCACGTCCGCTGAACAGCACATCGCCAGAGGTGGGCGCATCCAGCCCGCCCAGCAGATGCAGCAGCGTACTTTTCCCGGAGCCGGAGCTGCCGACAATCGCCATCATTTCGCCAGGCCGCATGGTGAAACTGACGTCGCGTAACACGTCTGTCTGCACGCTCCCTTCCTGATAGCGTTTGCACAGTTGGTTACACTGTAACAGATTCAAATCACTCATAGCGTAAAGCCTCAGCGGGTTGTACGGCGGCAGCGCGCCAGGATGGATAAAGCGTCGACAGCAGCGCCAGCGCCATCGCCGTCAGCGCAATGACGGTCACCTGCCAGAAAGAAATATCCACCGGCAGCGTCGCGCCATCAAGAAACATACCGATAACCGGCATCAGATTGTTGAGCTGGCTGGCCAGCAGCACGCCAAGCAGCGTACCGAGCAGCGCGCCGATAATGCCGGCGCTGGCGCCCTGTACCATAAACACCAGCATAATCTGCCGACGCGTTAGCCCCTGGGTTTGCAGAATCGCGACCTCGCCCTGCTTTTCCATAATCAGCAGGCCGAGCGAGGTAATGATATTAAACGCCGCCACGGCGATAATCAGGCTCAGCAGCAGCCCCATCATGTTTTTTTCCATACGCACCGCCTGGAACAGGTCGCCCTTGCGATCGCGCCAGTCTTTCCATACCAGGCCCGACGCCAGCGGCTGCTGGCTGGCGCTGTCCACTTCCAGCGGCTTATCCAGCCATAGCCGCCAGCCGGTGATATTGCCCGCCGGATAACGCATTAGCCGTGAGGCATCCTGCTGGTTCACCAGCATTTGATAGCCATCGACTTCGCTGTTGGCGGCGAAGGTGCCGATCACGTTAAACAGGCGCTGGCTGGGCAGCCGTCCCATCGGGGTAAACTGGCTGGCGGAAGGCACCATCAGACGCAGCTGGTCGCCGCGCTTAACGCCCAGCTGAGCGGCCAGCTGCTCGCCCAGGATGACATTGTATTGCCCCGGCTGCAGCGCCTGCTGCTGTACGTTAACCAGATAAGGCGTTAGCGGATCCGCCTCATCCGGCTGCACGCCAAGCATCACGCCCACCGCCACGCTGCGCGCGCTCTGCAGCACCACGTCACCGGTAGTCAGCGGCGCAATTCGCTGTACGCCCTGTAAATGCAGGCCGCTGGCGAGCTGTTGTTGGGGATTAATGGAGCCTTTGTCGCTGGCGATCAGCGCCTGCGGCATCAGGCCAAGAATATTGCCTTCCAGTTCGCGCTCAAAGCCGTTCATCACCGACAGAACGGTAACCAGCGCCAGGACACCCAGGGTAATGCCGATAGTGGAAAGCCAGGAAACAAACCGGCCAAAGCGGTCTGCGGCACGTCCGCGCATATAACGCAGACCGATAAATAACGCGACAGGTTGATACATGAGATCCGTCTTATGCGTAGCAAAAAGCAAAAGTAGTCAGGATGATAAAGGAGCCGCTTGTTTTATGGAACCTTTACCCGTCCGAGTTAATGTTAAAGATGCATCAGAATTTTTCTGCGGCGCGTAGCCGAACAAAAAAGCCCCCTGCGTCAGCAATATCCACGCGCTAATCTGCACTATACTTGCCCTTAGTATTTAAAGGGTTAACATTGCTGATTAGCCGTGCCGCTGGCACCGGAGCCGCTTATGAGTAAGTATCTAAAAGGCGCTATTGTCAAACATCAGTCTGGTGAAATTCGCGGTGAAGTGGTTGCGGTCTTCGCGCAGGGAAACTTTCCCGCCAGCTATCATGTTCAATGGGACGACGGCACCTGGAGTCTGCATGCGGAAAAAGAGCTGGAGTGGGTAAATAGCGATCGCCGCGCTGAGAGTTATTTCCCGCCTCACGCACGCTAAAGCGCAACACCGCCGGGGACGGAGCAAGTCCGCCGGGCAAAAAGCCTGCCGCAGCAGATGATCCCCGTCGCGTTCTGTGGAATGATTGTGCCCCTGAAATAAACAGAGAGAATGTCGAAACGACTATGCCTGAACAGATTCGCTATGCCCTGCCCGCTGCGGCAAACGATCAACGCCAGCTGGGACAGCTAACCGGTGCCGCCTGCGCCGTTGAATGTGCGGAAATTGCCGAGCGTCACCCAGGGCTGGTGATGCTGATTACGCCAGATATGCAAACCTCGCTGCGCCTGCAGGACGAAATTCAACAGTTTACCCACCAGCCGGTTTTAAGCCTGGCCGACTGGGAAACCCTGCCGTTCGACAGCTTCTCTCCGCATCAGGATATTATCTCTTCACGCCTGTCGACGCTCTATCGTCTGCCAACGCTGGATCGCGGCGTGCTGATCCTGCCGATTACCACGCTGATTCAGCGATACTGTCCGCACGATTTCCTGCACGGCCATGCGCTGATCATGCATAAAGGGCAGCTGCTGTCACGCGACCGGCTGCGCGAGCAGCTGGAACAGGCGGGCTATCGTCACGTCGATCAGGTGATGGAACATGGCGAATACGCCACGCGCGGCGCGCTGCTCGATCTGTTCCCGATGGGCAGCGAACAGCCCTATCGCATCGACTTTTTCGATAATGAAATCGACAGCCTGCGGCTGTTTGACGTTGACAGCCAGCGCACGCTGGAAGAGGTGGAGGCGATCAACCTGCTGCCCGCCCATGAATTCCCGACCGATAAAGCCGCCATTGAGCTGTTCCGCAGCCAGTGGCGCGAACATTTTGACGTGCGCCGCGAGCCGGAACATGTGTATCAGCAGGTAAGTAAAGGCACCCTGCCCGCCGGGATCGAATACTGGCAGCCGCTGTTTTTTGACCAGCCGCTGGTGCCGCTGTTCAGCTATCTGCCGCGCAATACGCTGGTGGTCAGCACCGGCGATCTGGAGGCGAGCGCGGAGCGTTTCTGGCAGGACATCCTGGCGCGTTTTGAAAACCGCCGCGTGGACCCGATGCGTCCGTTATTACCGCCAGAGTCGCTGTGGCTACGCACCGATGGGCTGTTCGCCGAGTTAAAACAGTGGCCGCGCATCCGCATGAACAGCGAGGCGTTGCCGGATAAAGCGGCGAATACTAACCTGGATTATCAGCCGCTGCCGCCGCTGGCGGTAGAAGCGCAGGCCAAAGCGCCGCTCGATAACCTGCGGCGTTTCCTTGAAACGTTCGACGGCGCGGTTATCTTCTCCGTGGAAAGCGAAGGCCGCCGCGAGGCGTTACAGGAGCTGCTGGCGCGGATCAAGCTGCAGCCGAAAGTGATTCAGCGCCTGAGCGAGGCCGTCGCGCCCGGTCGTTATCTGATCGTTGGCGCCAGCGAACGCGGCTTTATTGATAACCTGCGCCAGCGCGCCCTGATCTGCGAAGGCGATCTGCTGGGCGAGCGCGTGGCGCGTCGCCGCCAGGATACCCGGCGCACCATTAATCCGGACGTGCTGATCCGCAACCTGGCGGAGCTGCATCCCGGCCAGCCGGTGGTGCATCTGGAACATGGAGTCGGTCGCTATAGCGGTATGACCACGCTGGAAGCGGGCGGCATTAAGGCGGAATATCTGATGCTGACCTATGCCAACGACGCCAGGCTTTACGTGCCGGTCTCTTCGCTGCATCTGATTAGCCGTTACGCCGGCGGCGCCGATGAAAATGCGCCGCTGCATAAGCTGGGCAGCGATACCTGGTCGCGGGCGCGTCAGAAGGCGGCGGAGAAAGTGCGCGACGTGGCGGCGGAGCTGCTGGATATTTATGCGCAGCGCGCCGCTAAAGCAGGCTACGCCTTTAAATACGATCGTGAGCAGTATCAGCTGTTCTGCGACAGTTTCCCGTTTGAAACCACGCCGGATCAGGCGCAGGCGATCCATGCCGTACTGAGCGATATGTGTCAGCCGCTGGCGATGGATCGTCTGGTGTGCGGCGACGTGGGCTTTGGTAAAACCGAAGTCGCGATGCGCGCGGCGTTTCTGGCGGTGGAAAATAACAAACAGGTGGCGGTACTGGTGCCAACCACCCTGCTCGCCCAGCAGCACTACGATAATTTCCGCGACCGCTTCGCTAACTGGCCGGTGCGCATCGAAATGCTTTCCCGCTTCCGCAGCGCCAAAGAACAGGCGCAGGTGCTGGAGCAGGCAAGCGCGGGTAAAATCGATATTTTAATCGGCACGCATAAGCTGCTGATGAGCGATCTGAAGTGGCACGATCTGGGGCTGCTGATTGTTGATGAGGAGCACCGTTTCGGCGTGCGCCATAAAGAGCGTATTAAGGCGATGCGGGCCGACGTCGATATTCTGACGCTGACCGCCACGCCTATTCCGCGCACGCTGAATATGGCGATGAGCGGCATGCGCGATCTGTCGATTATCGCCACGCCGCCCGCTCGCCGCCTCGCGGTGAAAACTTTTGTACGGGAATATGACAGCCTGGTAGTGCGCGAGGCGATCCTGCGTGAAGTCCTGCGTGGCGGCCAGGTTTATTACCTGTATAACGATGTGGAAAATATTGAGAAGGCGGCTCAGCGGCTGGCGGATCTGGTGCCGGAGGCACGGATTGCCATTGGTCACGGGCAGATGCGCGAGCGCGATCTGGAGCGGGTGATGAATGATTTCCATCATCAACGTTTCAACGTGCTGGTCTGTACCACTATTATCGAAACCGGTATCGATATTCCCACCGCTAATACCATTATTATTGAACGTGCCGATCACTTTGGTCTGGCGCAGCTGCATCAGCTACGCGGACGCGTAGGCCGCTCGCATCATCAGGCCTATGCGTGGCTGCTGACGCCGCCGCCAAAAGCGATGACCGCCGATGCCCACAAGCGGCTGGAGGCGATTGCCTCGCTGGAGGATCTGGGCGCAGGCTTCGCGCTGGCAACGCACGACCTGGAAATTCGTGGCGCGGGCGAGCTGCTGGGGGAAGATCAGAGCGGCCAGATGGAAAGCATCGGCTTCTCGCTCTATATGGAGCTGCTGGAAAACGCGGTGGATGCGTTGAAAGAAGGCCGTGAGCCTTCGCTGGAGGATCTGACCAGCAATCAAACCGATATTGAGCTGCGGATGCCTGCGCTGCTGCCTGATGATTTTATTCCCGACGTGAATACGCGCCTTTCCTTCTACAAGCGCATCGCCAGCGCCAGCGATCGGCGCGATCTGGACGATCTGAAGGTGGAACTCATCGATCGCTTTGGCAACCTTCCCGATGCGGCGCGCAATCTGCTGGATGTCGCCGCCCTGCGGCTGGACGCCCGGCAGCTGGGAGTACGGCGCATCGAGGCCAGTGAGAAAGGCGGCTTTATCGAGTTTGCCGAGAAAAACTGCGTTGATCCCACCTGGCTGATTGGCCTGCTGCAGAAAGATCCGCAGCAGTGGCGGCTGGAGGGGCCGACACGCCTGAAATTTACCCGTGAATTAGCCGAGCGTAAGCTGCGTATGACATGGATCCGTGAACTGATGGAGCAGATGCAGGAGCACACGCTGGCTGGCTGACGGCCGGGAAAGATAACGGTAAACGGGGCCTGAACGGCCCCGTAACAGACAGCTCACCTGCAGGCCTGTCAATGACAAACGGGGCCTGGATGGCCCCGTTGGCTTATGCCTGATTGCTGTTGCTGTTAAGAATTAGCTGCCCGTTGCGATCCAGAGGAATGCGCGTGCCGGGATCGCTCTCCATGCGGATTTTTCCCTGCTGGTCGCCAATTTTATAGGTGACGTCGTAGCCCAACATCTTATCCTGCTTATCGTAGACGGTTTTGCAGCGCTGTTCGGTAGTGGTATAGGTATCACGATTCTGCAGGCCGCCCTGCACCTGGTTACCGGCATAGCCGCCCGCCAGCGCGCCAGCTACCGTGGCCACATCTTTACCGCGTCCGCCGCCAAACTGATGACCCAGAACCCCACCGGCCACCGCGCCCAGTACCGATCCGGCGATGCGATTCTCATCCTGTACCGCCCGGCGGTGGGTAAGCGTGACGTTCCGGCACTCCTCGCGTGGGTTCTTAATCGTTTCCTTAATGGGCGTGGCGGAAATAACCTGTGCGTATTGGGGAGCCGGATTAAACACGTTCATGCTGGCAACGGCAGCCACGCCCAGAGCAGCAACCACGCCAATACCCATACCCGCTATCATTGATTTATTCACAGGAAAACCTCCTGACTATGTTACCGCGCAATCCTGCTGCTGCCCGTTCCCTGGCAGTAAGCCATACTCGGCGTGCGCGACTCGCCGTGGTAAGTAATAAAAATTGTGCAGACGAGGGGGAAAACCAGCAATCAGATAAAGAGAGGAAAAGCGTCAAAGCAGGATAAACAGAGGCTTTTCAGAGAGTTCTTAGCAGCTGACACAACGCGTCCTTGCCGGTGACGAAGGATGCAGCCCGTGCCGAAGCATGGGCTGCGCTAATGCTGAAAATTAATGCAGTTTCAGGCGCGGGCGGATTACCCGGTTGATGCTGCCCACCAGCATCATCAGGCCGGTTTTAAAATAGCCGTGCAGCGCAATCTGGTGCATACGATAAAGCGAAATATAGACGAAACGCGCGATGCGCCCTTCCACCATCATCGAGCCGCGCATCAGGTTACCCATCAGGCTGCCTACGGTACTGAACCGTGAAAGCGAAACCAGCGAGCCGTGATCTTTATAAACATACGGCTTCAGCGACTGCTGACGCATTTGCGCCAGGATATTTTCCAGCGCCTTCGAGGCCATCTGATGGGCCGATTGCGCACGCGGCGGTACAAACCCGCCGGACGGCAGCGCACAGGAGGCGCAGTCACCGATGGCGTAAATATCCTCATCACGCGTCGTTTGCAGCGTCTCTTTTACCACCAGCTGATTGATACGATTGGTTTCCAGCCCGCCAATATCTTTCATAAAATCTGGCGCTTTGATGCCAGCCGCCCAGACCATCAGATCCGCTTCGATAAAGTCGCCGTTTTTGGTATGCAGGCCATTTTTATCCGCGCTGGTGACCATAGTTTGCGTCAGCACCTGCACGCCCAGTTTGGTCAGCTCCTGATGTGCCGCTGCGGAAATGCGTGCCGGCAGCGCTGGCAGAATGCGCTCGCCCGCTTCGACCAGCGTAACGTTCAATACCTGATTATCCAGCCCTTTATAGCCGTAGCTGTGCAGCTGTTTCACCGCGTTATGCAGTTCGGCGGAAAGCTCAACGCCCGTTGCGCCGCCGCCGACAATCGCAATATTGATTTTTCCCTGACCGCCGGCGTTGGCCGAATGCTTCAGGAACAGGTTAAGCATTTCATTATGGAAACGCTGCGCCTGATGCGGGTTATCAAGGAAGATACAGTGATCTTTCACGCCCGGCGTGCCGAAATCATTGGAGGTACTGCCCAGCGCCATTACCAGCGTGTCGTAAGCCACCGCGCGCGCGGGCACCAGCACTTCACCCTGCGCATCGCGGATTTCCGCCAGCTGCAGCCGCTTATTTTCCCGATCGATACCGGTTAGCGAACCCAGCTGGAACTGAAAAGAGTGATTGCGCGCATGGGCAAGATAGCTGAGCGCGTCAATGCCTGCATCCAGCGATCCGGTTGCCACTTCATGCAGCAGCGGTTTCCATAAATGGCTGTGGTTGCGATCGACCAGCGTTATTTCCGCTTTCTGGCGACGGCCCAGCTTGTGTCCAAGCTGCGTTGCCAGTTCCAGCCCACCGGCTCCCCCGCCAACGATAACTATTTTTTTCAACGGCGTAGTCAACATGACCCCCTTAAAATGTAAACCAAAAGTTAATCAAAGGTTAATAAAAACCTTAATTAACATAGGGTTGCGAAGTTAAATCGCGAGCTGAAATCAGAATAACATGGCGGGGTAAGTTGGTCATACCAAATTTGATGCAGATCAATTTTACTGCAATAAGTCAGATTATTACCCTTAAAAAAGCGGGCGAACGCGACGCGATCCTCCCGCTAAACAGGCTTTAGCCGAGGGTTTTAAACGCTTTAATACGCTGTAGCCAGGGGGAAAGATTGGGGAACTTATGCGGCTGCTCTTCGTCCCAGATAATTTCATACCAGGGTTGCAGCGCGTCTGCCGTGCGCTGGCTATCAAGGATGCCGTCGTTACGCGAAAGCAGCGTCAGGCAGCGGTCGCGATTTTTCTGGCGGAAATTACTGACGCACTTGGTAGCAATATCCAGATACTCTTCCGGCCGATCGATCTTGCCCGCCATGTTTTCCTGCGGCCACAGGTTGGGGTTAACCATCGCCTGACGAATATCACACAAAAAACCAATACGTTCGGCCCAAAAGGCGCCCAGGCCGACGCCGCAAATCAGAGGCCGCTCATCGACATTTAGCATCAGCATTTTGTCGGTCTCTTTCAGCAGATGCTGCATGTCATGCTTCGGATGGCGCGTACTGTAGCTCAGCAGCCGCACGTCAGGATCGATAAACTGCAGCTGCAAAACTTTTTCATGGTTACCCGGACTACTGGAATCGAAACCGTGCAGATAAATAATCATGGCTATCCTCACCGTTGCTTAGCCTGCCGGGCTTCCCGTTAGTTACCCGACGCCTTGTGGGCCAGCCAGCGCGCCTGTAATGCGCTCAGCTGCTGGCTGGCGCGCTGCCAACGCGCAGAATCAAGCAGCTGCTGGCGATTAAACGTTCCCCGATGATACAGGCGGCTAACCTGCTCTGCCTTGATCGGCGGCAGATTATCCAGCACGCTAACCGCGCCGTTACGATCGTTGCAAACCAGAATCATATCGCAGCCTGCTTCCAGCGAGGCGCGGGCTCGCTCCGCATAGCTGCCCATAACCGCCGCCCCTTCCATCGATAAATCGTCAGAAAAAATAATGCCGTTAAAGCCCAGCTCGGCGCGCAGCACCTGCTTCAGCCAGTAGGAAGAGCCGCTGGCCGGACGCGGATCTACCTGAGTATAGATAACGTGCGCCGGCATAATCGCGTCCAGCGCATTTTCGCTAATCAGCTGCTGAAAGATCGCCATATCACGCTGGCGGATAGCGGCGCCATCGCGATCGTCATGCGGCGTCTCTTTATGGGAATCGGCGCTGACCGCACCGTGGCCGGGAAAGTGTTTGCCGGTGGTTTTCATGCCCGCTTCATGCATACCGGCAATAAAGCGACGCGCCACGCGCAGCGCAATGTCTGGGTCCTGATGGAAAGCGCGATCGCCGATCGCGGCGCTGATATGGCCAATATCCAGTACCGGCGCGAAGCTAATATCGATGTCCATTGCCATCATCTCCGCCGCCATCAGCCAGCCCGCCTCCTGCGCCAGCGCATCGGCCTGCTCCGGACCGTTCAGCGCGGCAAAGGACTGCATCGCCGGCAGGCTGGTAAAGCCGTCGCGAAAGCGCTGCACCCGCCCGCCTTCCTGATCGACCGCCACCACCAGCCGCGCATGAGAAGCGGCACGAATCTGACGTACCAGTTCACTCAGCTGAGCGGGATCGTGATAGTTACGCGCGAATAAAATCAGCCCGCCCACCAGCGGGTGCGCCAGAATTTCACGCTCTTCGGCGTCCAGCTCATAGCTTGCCACGTCCAACATTACCGGACCGGGTATCGACATGATGAATCCTCCTGTAAAAACTGGCGCACATCATAGCCGGAATGCAGGGAGCGCGCGCTAAATTTGTCGCCAGGCGGCGCTAGCCAATTGATGCAGCGCCGGGTCGCCGCTCTGCTCCCAGCGCAGCTGATACCAGCTTGCCATCAGCAGATGCAGCCAGGGCTGCCAGCGCCTGACCTGATGCTCCAGCGCGGTAAGATCCAGCCGGTTAGCGTCGGCATAATCAGCCAGTAACGCAGCGCGCTGTGTAGCCTTCAGACCGTTGCCGCTGATGACAGCCGCCAGCTCCAGCGCAATATCGCCGTCGGCGGCGTATTCCCAGTCAATCAGCCGCAAGCCGTCGGGCTGCGCCAGCAGGTTGCCCGGATGAACATCCATATGCAGCAGCCCCAGCCGCAGCGGCGGCGGCTCACCCTGACGCGTCAGCTGGCGTAGCCGCCGCAGCCAGCGCGGATTGCGTTGGCGGCACTGCTGCCAGTAGTGCTGCAACAACGGTAGCAGCCGCAGTCGGTAACCGCTAAGCGGCTGATGATGCAGCCGGGTTAAAAGCGCAAGCAGTTCAGGCTGACGTGATAAAAACTCCGCCTCTGACAGCGTCTCGCCGGGCAGCCATTCCAGCAACAGCCAGCGGTGATTTATCGCCAGCGCATGCGGCGCCAGCCCGCTGGCGGTTAAGCGTCGTAACAGATGCCATTCTCGCCGACGGGAGATAAAGGGGATCGGCTGCTGAGGAATACGCCGCGCCAGCCAGCGTTGCTGGCCGCAGGTAACTTTCCCCGATAGCCCGGTAAGGCCGTTTAGCGGATAAAAATAACCGGCAGACGGTGCTGCCGGTTGCTGGAGATCAATTAACGCCTGCAGGGCGGTATCAATGCTGGACGCTGCCATTTCCTGACCAGATAATTTCTCCGGTTTGCACCAGCATCAGCTGCATCTGCAGTTCAGGCGCTTTCACATCGCCCTGCGCATTGCTGTAAAGCACATACTGCGCGCCAACGTAGCGTGCCAGGCCGATGGCTTTGCTGCGCGAGTTCAGGCTGTCTTCGGGCGACAGCCCCAGCGTTTGCCTGGCCTGCGTCAGCTGCTGCGGCGTAACCAGCGTAAAGGTATTGTTGCTTGCCAGCGCGTTCTGCAGCGCAGCCGTCGCCTTCGCGGTTTGCAGGTTACCGTTGGTACTGTTTTTAATCCGATCTACCAGCAGTACGCTGCCGGGCGTGACGCCCTGCGCCTGCAGCATCTGCGCCACCAGCGGCTGTACGCTGGCATCCCAGTTAATCGTTTTCAGCTTCGGCGGCTGCGGCACCGTTTCGCCCGGCTGCGGATTCGTAATCGGCGGCGGCTGTACGATGACCGGAGGCGTCGAGGGCTGAACGGGTTCCACCGGTGCCGGTGGTTGCTGTTGATTATTAATACAGCCCGCCAGAACGAATGCCAGCAGCATAACGCCGGAGAGTTTTAAACGCCTGAACACGGTATTTCCCCTTACAAATAAAGATAGAGACGAACTTTACTGGCCATCAGATTGCCCATCTGCGAACTGATTTCAACCCGCTGGTTTGCGGGAACCACCAGGGTGCGCGGTGCTTCAAATGGCTGAATTTCCAGACCTTTATCATCATACCAGTAGAATCGATAGTGAATGGTCACCGGCTTGCTTTGCTGGTTTTCCAGCGTGCTTACCGCCCGCTGCTGTCCGGCCTGTTCAGAAAGAGTGGGCTTGCCGGGCAAAATTCCCGCAGAGAGGACGGACGATTCCATAATCAGCGATTGCGACGTGTTAATCACCTGTTTATCACTGCTACAGGCGCTCAGCAGCAGAACCAGTGGCAGGCTGGTTAATAAGGCACGCATGGTGGAGTTCCGCACGTTGATTAAAGGCTTAACATCGGCCCGAGCGGGCAACCACCGAGCAGGTGCATATGGATATGATAAACCTCCTGCCCGCCGTGGCGGTTGCAGTTCATAATCAGCCGGTAACCATCCTCAGCAATGCCTTCTTTTTTAGCGATCTTCGCCGCCACGGTGAACATTCGCCCCATTGCCTGCTCATGTGCCTCGCTGACATCGTTAGCGGTCGGGACCAGAATATTCGGCACAATCAACACGTGAGTAGGCGCTTTAGGCGAAATATCACGAAAAGCAGTTACCAGCTCATCCTGATAAACAATATCAGCTGGAATTTCACGACGAATAATTTTACTGAAAATAGTTTCTTCAGCCATGATGCATATCCTTAGCAGAGGAGTAAGCATGGAGTATGAGCGAGAATTTCGTTTTCTTTCAACCTTCCTGCTGTTTTTCTTTCGTTTCCCCTGCCGTGATGCCACTTTTTTGTACGCCCGTGACTTTCGGACCGATTTTTTGTGTAGCTTTTCGCATCCCCACGCCCTTCCCCTGTCAAAATTAAAACACTGTTTTATAAATTAGAGGCAAGGCGGGTTTTTCTTTGTTTTTTTGCCACTCTGCTCTTTTTGGTAGCAAAAACGCGAAGGTTTGCCCTCTCCCGCCATTCTACCTTCTGGGTAATCCGTCTGAGCTGTCGGAGTTCGTGCGTTTTTACTGGTTATGACGAGGAGATTAACAATGCCAGCGCGTAAAATTGGTTTACGGCACTACCTTGCTTATGGATCGGGCGACTTCCTGGGTGCCGGCACCACAGCCCTGACGGCAGCCTGGCTGCTCTATTTCTATACCACCTTCTGCGGCCTTACGCCGATCGAAGCAACCTTTATCTTTGCTATGGCGCGCGTGTTGGACGCCGTGGTCAGCCCGCTGATGGGCTTTCTTACCGATAACTTTGGTTCCACCTGGCTTGGCAAGCGCTTTGGTCGCCGCAAATTCTTTATTCTGCTCGGTATTCCCTGCGTATTTAGCTATAGCCTGATGTGGGTCGGCGAGATGAGCTATCTCTACTATCTGCTGACCTATCTGCTGTTTGATATTGTCTACACCATGATTCTGGTGCCTTATGAAACGCTGGTGCCGGAGATGACTGACGATTTCAAAAAGAAAACCAAGTTTTCCGGTGCGCGCATCGCGCTGGCGCAGCTTTCCGCTATTCTGGCCGCCTTCCTGCCGGGCGTGCTGATTAATCACTTCGGCAAAGACAACGCTATCTCCTTTTTTTACGCCAGCCTGGTGTTCTCGGTAATTTGCGCCATCGTGCTGACGCTGGTGTGGTTTTTCACCTGGGAACGCGACCCGGAAGATTTCTCTGCGGAGTCACGCCGCGCTGAGGCCGAAAAACAGCAGCTGACGCTGGCGCAAAGCCTGAAGCGTCTGTACGTCGAGCTGGCGTCCACCCTCCGCATCCGTATTTTCCGCCAGCATCTGGGTATGTATCTCGGCGGCTATATTGCGCAGGATGTGTTTAATGCCGTTTTTACCTGGTATGTGGTTTTCGTTCTGATGCAAAGCGCGCAAATCGCTTCTAACCTGATGGGCACCATGGCCATTCTGCAGTTTATCGCGGTGATGGGCATGATCCCGCTCTGTATTCGCCTTGGGCCCGCCCCTTCCTATCGACTGGTGGTTACGCTGTTCGGCCTGAGCGCCCTTTCCTACGCCGGGCTGTGGTATACCGGCATGAACGACAATATGACGCTGCTGGTGCTTATCTCTGCGCTGGCGGGCCTGGGCCGTGGCGGTATCAACTATGTGCCGTGGAATATTTATACCTACATTGCGGATGTTGATGAGGTTATCACCGGTCAGCGTCGCGAAGGGATTTTTGCCGGCATCATGACGCTGACGCGTAAGGCTTCGCAGGCTGGCGCGGTGATGCTGGTGGGGATTGTGCTGCAGCTTTCCGGTTTCGTTTCCGGGCAGGCCAGCCAGAGCGATAACGTTCAGCACACCATCCTGTTGATTCTGAGCGTAGGAACGCTGTGCGTGCTGACGATCGGCTTCTTTATCTCTCTGCGCTTTCGCCTGAATCTGCAGACGCATTCGGTGCTGCGCGAAGAGACCCAAAAAATGCGCTTGGCGGGACGTCCGGTGCCGGAAAACCTGACGCCCGCTGCGCGTGCAACGGTGGAAACTCTGGCCGGTTTACCTTATGAAAACCTGTGGGGCAACAACAATATCGGCTTCCTTAATCGCCATAAATCCCCCGCGCCGACGCTGCGGCCTGCTCAGGCCATGAGTGCGGCGCAGCCACATACTTTAAAATGATAGGATCTGAATGATGACGGTATTTCCTGTAAAACATAGCGCACTGCTGCGCCAGCCTGAATTCCTGGTACCGCGTCCTGAATTGGTGACGCTGATTGAAAAGCTAACCGACAACCTGGTGGCGATCGTCGATGAAAGCGGTGAATTTCTGCTGCGCCTGGACGATGGCCGGGTTATCGATACCAAAGGCTGGGCCGGCTGGGAATGGACGCACGGTATCGGGCTGTATGGCATGTATCACTATTATCAGCAGACGGGCGATGTAAAAACGCTGGCGATTATCGATGACTGGTTCCGCCAGCGGCTGGCGGAAGGCACGCCGACCAAAAATGTGAATACCGTTTGTCCGCTGTTAACCCTTGCTTATCGCTATGAAGAGACGCGCAACCCTGCGCTGTTGCCGGTGCTGGAACGCTGGGCAGAATGGGTAATGTATGAAATGCCGCGTACCGAACAGGGCGGCCTGCAGCATATTGTTTATAACAACGAGAACCACCAGCAGCTGTGGGACGACACGCTAATGATGAGCGTGCTGCCGCTGGCGAAAATCGGCAAGCTGCTTAACCGCCCGGAATACGTTGAGGAAGCGAGCTATCAGTTCTTATTGCACGTGCAATATCTGATGGACCGGGAAACCGGCCTGTGGTTTCACGGCTGGAACTTCGATGGCCGCCACAATTTTGCTAAAGCGCGCTGGGCGCGCGGCAACAGCTGGCTGACCATCGTGATCCCGGAGTTTATAGAGCTGATGGCGTGGCCGGAACAGCACGCCACGCGCCGTTTCCTGCAGCAGGTGCTGGAAAGTCAGGTGGCGGCGCTGCGTCAGTGGCAGCATGAAAGCGGCCTGTGGCATACCCTGCTGGACGATCGTGACAGCTATCTGGAAGCATCCGCCACCGCCGGTTTCGCCTATGGCATATTAAAAGCGGTACGCAAGCGTTATCTGTCGCGTGACTATCTGCCGATGGCGGAACAGGCGGTGAAAGGCGTGATGCAGCATATCAATAGCGATGGCGAACTGACCCAGGTCTCCTTCGGTACCGCGATGGGCAGCGATCTGGATTATTATCGCCAGATACCGCTGACCTCTATGCCCTACGGTCAGGCGATGGCCCTGCTGTGCCTGACCGAATATCTGCGCGTCTATCTTTAAATCCTCCTGATTATCATTAGCGGCCCCGGACGGGGTCGCTGTTAGCGACTTTTTAACCCTTCCCGCTTAACGCTGCCATATTGGCAGGCATACCAGCACGCCCTGTTCTCGTTCTGAAATGGCAGGCGTTACGCTTACCGATAACTTTGTTCATTATTTACACAGCGCCTGCCGGGGAATATTATCAGCCAGTGACCGAGGAAGAATGACACAAGGAATGTATCACCATGTCTGCATTACAGTTTCCCTGCAGGATATTTGAGACGCAAAAATGGATGGATGACTATAGCGCGGAGGATATGCGTTATGGGGATCTCACTGAATCGCAGTTAAAGCACGATTTTCATCTGCTGGATGTATCCACCCGCATTGATCCGTACACGCTGACGGAAATCACCCCGTTCAGGCAACCGCATTCGCGATTTTATGGCTCCCGAGGCGCGGGCGAAAAACATTCCCCTGCCGAGTGCGCCAGTATTCTTTTCGATGAGCTGCGCCACCTGTCGCAAACTTTCGCTATTTATGGACCCTATAAGCATCTTATCGAAGAGATGATTACCCATATGCAGCACGGCGCAGGTGCGCCGTTCAGCAGTCATTATCTGGATAGCGCGCTGAGAATGCATATAGTTAATGATGAGACATATAACAGTACACGCTTGTTATTACGGGCAATGATTAAAGCTAATATAGACTGGAAAAATAATATTTATCCGGCGCAAAAAAGGGATGAGTTAAAAAAAGCAATCCTCGAGGGAAAACTACCTAAATTCGATCGAATTCAGGATAATATTAATGGCATGGGAATTACCGTACATGACACCTGGGCCACGCATATCACTATTGAATCATTGCATATCGACAATGACCATTATCGAGCTATGGTAAAATATAAAATACAGGACCACTTTGGCCTGGATGCTTATGATATTTTAAAAGCCAAATTCAACCTGTTTCGCTTTTTCCGCATCTGGTTTGTACTGCAGCGTTACAATCGCTTTGTTTTTAAGCCTTTTCTAACCAATATGGAAGCTACAGTAGAGATTAGCGGGGTTATGAAATGAGGATAAAGATCAAAAAAATCTACTGGGCGATATTAACCATCGCCGTTACGTCATTGGTTTATTGTCTTTGGCTCTTTCTGCGGCCGGTAAAAATTATTGCGGTTCATAAGGATAAAAATTTTAGTCATGTTCTGGTAAATCATTTTCCTGTTACGGATCAAGGAAAACTCGTTTGGTGGCGTGATAACCGGAAAATGCTTAAAATTCGCTATGGCATCCCTAATCTTGCTTCAGACGGGAATTTTAATGTCACCTTCTGGCTGTTTGGCGAAGGTTATATGGAAGAGGAAAAGTATGACAGATTATGTTTTAACGATATGAACATTAAAAAGAACTGCATCGAGAAAAACAAGGCTTTCTCTGTTAGTAAAGGCCGAAATGGCGGCGTGCATTTTATGGTTTACGACGGCATATACTGGAAAAGTGAAAATGGCGATTGGGTAAAGAAAAAATTTTCGGAGCGATGAACTAACTGCCTGCAGCTTTGTATTTATTTTTCATAGATGGTATAAAAAACACAACAGAGAGTGTAAAAGGCTATTATGAAGGTAAACAATAAACCATTCCGTTGGATACTGTTAATTTTCGCCGCTGCGCTATTATGTTTGTTCCTCTGGCTCTCTCTGAGACCAGTAAAAATTATAGCAGTTCATAACAGAAGTAGTGGTTTTAGCGACGTACTGGTCAACCATTTCCCTTTGACCGTAAACGGGAAAATAGCATGGTGGCAGGAAAACAAGGAAATGTTAAAAAGCCGCTACGGCATACCAGCACCTACATTTGCGAAAGATTACAATATCACATTCTGGCTGTTCGGCGATGGCTACATGGAACGAGAGAAATATGACAGGCTGTGCTTTTCTGATATGAAAACGAAAAAAAATTGCATAGAAAAAAACAAGACCTTTACGGTTGACTACAGTAAAAATACCGGGCTTTTCTTTACAACGCATGCTGGTTATTACCGCATAAAAGATAATGGTGAAATTGTAAAAAAACACTTTAATTGAACCTCATAGCATCTGTTTATTAAATACAAAACCTTTGTATAAAAAATAAACCCCCAGACAGAATCAGCGCATCACTCATAAAAATAAACAGGGGAATATATGGACAGCGTATTTCTTAAAATAGAAGGCTTAACCGGCGAGTCGCAGGATAGCGTTATTAAAATGATACTATATTGTCGGCTGTTAAAATTTTGTGATGGTTGTCGATATTTATTGGGATAAATAAAAAACATTGCGTCAAGAATGGATATTTATTAAATCGTATGAAATATAACAACATGATTATTTTCTTATTTTTATAGCGTTATTTCCAATTCTGTTACTTGACAAATTCCAGGCGTTAATTTAATTATTTTGTTGAATCTGTTGATTCATATTCAATATTTAATCTATCAGGAGTTAATTATGAAGGCGTTAACAATTACAGAATTAATAGTTCCGACAGGTGCAGGAGCTAATACAGGCGATCCGAACGTTGGGCATACGAAAAATCATAGTAAGAACGGTGGCGGGAGCAACAGCAGTAATGGGAATAATTGTCCGCCGTACATGAATCCGATTTTCAAGGACTGCATGAATGGTATTCTTGGCGGGATGATTGGCGCATCAGTTAGTGGGCCAGGCGCAGCCTTAGGTGGAGCGGTGGAGCTATCGGCGGTGGCATCAGCGCATGCATGAATTCAACCGGCTCTGCGAATAATGGCAGCGGGAACAGTTCGGGTGGCGGCAGTATCGGTGGTCAGTGTACGTGGTAATAGAATGAAAAAATTTATTATTCCGATGGCTGTGTTTGTAGGCATATTAGTCGGTAGTACATTTTTGAGCGGTGCGGGTGTCGGATATAATGGCTGGTATTCTTTGCCTGCACCGGCTTCAAATGTGGTAGTGTCAATAGCGACGCTATATGCGTTCGCTAAATTATCCATTTTTATCGTATCTATTTTTACTAAAAAATAAACCGTAAATAAGCCTTTCATAATTTATGAAAATTAACCTCGCTTCTGCGAAGTTTTTTATATCTGTGCCCTGGCGCACGGCATGACTGAGGATTAATAATGACTGAGCCGTTAACGACCGGCAGCGTTACAGCATCAACTGTGACTGGCTGGGAATTAGTTGCATCTGCATTTATCGGATTTATCACGCCTATTGATTATTCGATAGTTTTGGCGCATTTGCTGGCAGCGTCTGTTTTGTTGTCACGGCTGCAAATCTGACGCGTGGGCAAATGCTCGGCTATTTTATTTTTGGCTACGCAGCGGGGTTATTCGGTGCGGGGTTTGCTGCGAATAAAGTGGCGGATTGCTACGGCTGTCGTTAGTTAAAAAATAGCTGGGAGGTGGAGATGCTGAATTATATTCTCTGCATTATCGACGCAGCTATTTGCATCGCTATAGCGCTGCGGATTATTTTTTTCTGCAAACGTGGGAGTCAGTATAAACGTTGCATCTCATGGCTGGCGGCAACGATGGCGGTATTCTACGGCAATTTTCCATTGCTGTGGTTTTACAATCACTATGTGTTGCGGGAATGGCCCGTCATGATTACAAACATCATTACCTGCGTGCTGATATACCGCACGCGCGGGAACGTTGCGCATTTGCTGCGGAGGGCTGACTGATAGCCGGATTATTGAGATTCTGAAATTTGAAGAGGGATTTAGAGAACATCCGTATTACTGCAGCGAGGGTTATCCGACCGTTGGTTGTGGAATACGTATTAGCCCGCGACACGTACCGCTGAGTAATTACACATTTACTACACATTTACTGGGTCGTAGTCATTAAAAGCTTTCTCGTGCTGGGCAGTACCGGGCGTGGTTTGTATATTCCTGGATCGCTTAAGGTGAAGTTTCAGTACCGGGAACAGGCCGCCTCCGGGATTAAAGGCGCGGAAAGCCGCATGGGCTGGGATATTAAAAACTCCTCATCCTGTTTCTGATGGCGAGGTGTGGCCTTTAGCAACAACACATTGATAGACAGCGACAGCATTCTGATATGCCGCGTCAGTTCGTAGACTTGTCGCGGCGGTATCTTGATATACAACGACAGCGTATTGGTATGCAGCGGCTTTAACCTGACAGGCAGCGACAAAGCCCGCAGCTATCAATGTAAAAAAGGCGAGCCGAAGCTCGCCTTTGCTGTGTGCATCAGTGATTAGCTGTTGCGAATATAGTCATCCATTTCGGTTTTCAGGTTATCGGACTTGGTGCCGAAGATAGCCTGTACGCCGGAACCTGCCACTACCACACCGGCAGCGCCCAGTTTTTTCAGGCCAGCCTGATCCACTTTGGATACGTCGGCCACGCTAACGCGCAGACGGGTAATACAGGCATCAAGGTTAGTGATGTTCTCTTTACCACCAAACGCGGTTACCAGGTTTGCCGCCATTTCGTTTGCTGTACCGGTTGACTGCTCAGTGGTGGTTTCTTCACGGCCCGGCGTTTTCAGGTCCAGCTTCGCGATCAGCACGCGGAAGATGGTGTAGTAAATCAGACCGTAGATGATACCGATAATCGGGAACAGCCAGATTTTGCTGCTGTTGCCGCTCAGCACGATAAAGTCGATCAGACCGTGTGAGAAACTGGTGCCGTCACGCATGCCAAGCAGGATACAGATCGGGAAGGCCAGACCTGCCAGGATGGCGTGAATTCCGTACAGAATCGGCGCAACGAACATGAAAGAGAACTCGATCGGCTCGGTGATGCCGGTCAGGAACGAGGTCAGTGCGGCGGAGATCATGATACCGCCCACTTTCGCACGGTTCTCTGGTTTCGCAGAGTGCCAGATAGCGATAGCGGCTGCCGGCAGACCATACATTTTGAACAGGAAGCCGCCGGAAAGTTTGCCCGCGGTCGGGTCACCTGCCATATAGCGTGGAATATCGCCGTGGAATACCTGCCCTGCTGCGTTAGTGAACTCACCAATCTGCATCTGGAAAGGAACGTTCCAGATATGATGCAGGCCGAACGGCACCAGCGAACGTTCAATCACGCCGTAGAGACCAAAGGCCACAACCGGGTTCTGATAGGCCGCCCACTGGGAGAAGTCCTGGATCGCGCTGCCAATCGGCGGCCAGATAAAGGAAAGGATAACGCCCAGAATAATCGCCGCCATACCTGAAATAATCGGTACGAAACGTTTACCGGCAAAGAAGCCCAGATATTCAGGCAGCTTGATGCGGTAGAAGCGGTTAAACATATAGGCGGCGATGGAACCGGCAATAATGCCGCCCAGCACGCCGGTATCCGCCAGGTGTTTAGCAGTAATCTCTTCCGCCGGTAAATGCAGCACCAGCGGTGCGACGACCGCCATGGTTTTCACCATGATGCCGTAAGCGACAACGGCTGCCAGCGCCGAAACGCCGTCGTTATTGGTAAAGCCTAACGCCACGCCGATGGCGAAGATTAACGGCATATTGGCGAACACCGATCCGCCCGCTTCCGCCATTACATGTGAAACAACGGCAGGCAGCCAGGAAAAGTTTGCCGAGCCGACACCCAATAAAATACCGGCAATCGGCAGGACCGACACCGGTAGCATGAGCGATTTACCGACCTTTTGCAGGTTTGCAAATGCGTTCTTAAACATATTGTGGAACTCCTGAGTATGAGTGCTTTTAATCGCGTGGTACGCGTGGCAAAAGAGGGAGGATCTTCTGCCTTTGGAGCTTGTTAAGGCCCTCTGGATTTATTACGAAGAGTAAAATAAATCGGTTCTGTTTTGTTTGATACCTGTCACGTTTCGCCCATCAGTCGGCTAAGCTTTAGGTCATTTTTTATTGCTTTGCCATCTTTTGCGCAGAAAAAACCGTAAGCGCAGCGTTTTTGGCGCTGCACTTTACAATCTTAAAGGATTAATTACGAGCTCTAAAAAAACTCACACCGGCGTATCGGTCAGCCGTGACAGCGGGACGTGGAAAAGATTAGAAAAGTTTTGCGTGGTGGCCTGCGCCAGGGTTTCCAGATCCACCCCCTTCAGCACTGCCATATACTCCGCCACATCGCGGGTAAACGCAGGCTGGTTCTCTTTTCCGCGATGCGGCACTGGCGCAAGGTAAGGTGAATCCGTTTCCACCAGCATACGATCCAGCGGAACATAGCGCGCTGCGTCGCGTAACGCTTCAGCATTGCGGAAAGTTACGATGCCGGAAAAGGAGATATAAAAACCCATATCCAGCAGTTTAGCTGCGGTTTCACGATCTTCAGTAAAGCAGTGCAGCACACCGCGACACTCTTCCGCCCGTTCTTCTTGCAGAATCGCCAGCGTATCTTCACGCGCATCGCGCGTATGAACAATAACCGGCTTGTTCAGTTTACGACCCACGCGGATATGTTCGCGGAAAGAAGCCTGCTGACGCGCCCTGGTTTCCTGCTGATAGTAGTAATCCAGCCCGGTTTCACCCAGCGCAATAACGCGAGGATCGGCGGCCAGCTGCGCCAGCTCAGCGAAATCCCACTCTTCTTCCTGATTCAGAGGATGTACGCCGCAGGACCAGGCAACGTTAGGCCGGTCGCCCAGCAGCTGCGCCATAGCTTTGAACCCCGGCAGCGTGGTAGCAACCGCCAGCATAAATTTGACGTCGCGCGCGGCGGCTTTGGCCAGCACATCGTCCACGTCTTTATGCAGCGTCTCATAATTCAGACCATCAAGATGGCAGTGGGAATCAACTAAAAACATAACAACTCTCTTTGTTAATCAGCCAGCGATGTCGCCGCTGGTCTGAGCAAGGTTTCCCAGTTTAATAACTGTTCGGTTAGCAACAGCTCACGGTTGACCGCAACGATATGCATTAAACGCTCCCGGCACAGCAGCCATTGCCGCAGGCTTTTATCCAGCGCGGCAGCCGGTAAACGCTGCGCCAGCTGGGTAATCAGCGCGGGTTGATCAATGTTGGCAATAAACCGATCTCCGCTGTGCTGCCATTTCAGCGCGTCCGTCAGCAGCGAGGCCAGCCAGCCGATCCTTTCGGCGACGTTATCATGATTAAGCTGCGGCAACAGCGTAAGCACATCGCCCGCCAACGCGCTGGCCAGCGTAGCGCATAACGCCTGACGCTGTTCCCAGTTCTGCTTATCAAGCAACGCCAGCGCGGCGGCAGGTGCGCCGCTGCTCAGGCGCAGCGCGGTTAACATCGCTTCATGAGAACCCGCATTCTGCTTTTGTAACCAGCCAAGGCTTTGCGCCTCGTCGGGCGGCGTCAGATGCAACCGCAGGCAACGGCTGCGCAGCGTGGGCAACAGTCTTGACGGCTCTGCGCTGCTCAGAAAAAACCAACTGTTCTGCGGTGGCTCTTCCAGCGTTTTTAACAGGGCGTTAGCCGCCGCTTCCGTCAGCTGCCCCGCATCGGGCAGCCACACCACTTTCGCGCCGCCCTGCTGGGCATGGTGAAATAGCGTCTCGTTAACGTCGCGCACCGCATCAATCCCCAGCGCGCTTTTACCCTTTTCCGCCGCCAGCCGATGCCAGTCAGGATGCGTACCCGCCATCATCAATTGACAGCCGTGGCAGTGACCGCAGCTTTTTTGCCCGTCGCGCCGCTGGCACAACAGCCAGCGACTTACCGCCCAGATTAACGCGGCGTCGCCCATGCCCGGCAATGCCTGTACCAGCACGGCATGATGCGCCCGACCAGCCTGTTGCTGAGCAATAAGCTGGCGGTAGACAGGATTAAGCCACGGATACCAGTTCATTATTTTTGCTCCACCAGCCAGGCTTGCAGCACCTTTTTTAGTGACGTTGTCACTTGCTCCAGCGGCTGGCTGGCATCAATGGTTTTAATTGACGCATCGCTGGCCGCCAGCTCCTGATAACGCTGGCGGGTACGCGTGAAGAAGTTCAGCGACTCTTGTTCGATGCGATCCAGCTCGCCGCGTGCACGTGCGCGTTGTAGGCCAATTTCCGGCGTAACATCAAGGTAAAGCGTCAGGTGGGGGCGAAACTCGCCCAGCACGGCGTCGCGTAGCGTCTGCATTAACTGCTGATCAATGCCGCGTCCGCCGCCCTGATAAGCCTGCGAAGAGAGATCGTGGCGATCGCCCACTACCCACGCGCCACGCGCCAGCGCCGGTTTGATTACCGTTTCGACCAGCTGTACACGGGCGGCGTACAGCATCAGCAGTTCGGCTTTATCCGTTATCTTTTCGCCTTCTAGCCCCTGCTTGATAAGATCGCGCAGCTTCTCTGCCAGCGGCGTACCGCCCGGCTCGCGGGTAAAGACAATATCGGTAATACCCTGTTCGCGTAGCTGCCCGACAATGCAGTCGCGTGCGGTGGTTTTGCCTGCGCCTTCCAGCCCTTCAATCACAATAAACTTAGCGTTCATTTTTTTCCTTCATGGTCATACGCCAGGCCTGCACGGCCCGGTTATGGCTGGCCAGGTTGGTAGTAAAGGTATGTCCGCCCTTACCGTCGGCGACAAAATAGAGATAATTACTTTTTACCGGATGAGCAGCGGCCTCAAGTGAGGCTTTTCCCGGCAACGCAATCGGCCCCGGCGGCAGCCCATTGATGGTATAGGTGTTATAAGCCGTCGGCGCTTCCAGATCTTTACGCGTCAGCGTGCCGTTATAGCTATCGCCCATCCCGTAAATTACCGTCGGATCGGTTTGCAGACGCATCCCAACCCGCAGGCGGTTAATAAACACCGAGGCGACTTTGGTGCGTTCGTCACTGACCGCCGTCTCTTTTTCAATAATAGAAGCCATGGTTACTAAATCATTGGGCGTTTTATAGGGTAAATCAGGCATACGGTTTTGCCAGGTTTTTGCCACTTCCGCCTTCATGCGCTGATGCGCGCGCCGCAGCAGTGCCACGTCGCTGGTATTGGCGGTATACAGCCAGGTATCCGGCCAGAGCCAGCCCTCAAGATTCTCTCCCTCTTTCAGCTTCAGCGCCGCCGCGACCGTTTCTGGCCGATCGTCTTTCAACGTATGCCTGATCCAGGGCGAGCTACGTAGCGCCTGAAGCACATCCTGTAGCCGTGTGCCTTCGGTAAAGCGTACCGGGAACTGTGCCTCTTTGCCGCTGGCCAGCAGCGCCAGCAGTTGGCGCACGCTCATGCCAGCCTCCAGACGATAGGTTCCCGCCTTGAATTTTGCCAGCTCCGGCTCCAGCCTCAGCAGCGCGCCAAACCACGGCGTCGGCTTAATAATATGCTGGCTTTCCAGCTGAGCTGCCAGCGCAAGGCGGCCCGTACCGGCCGGCAGGGTGAAAATCTTTTCCTGGTTAATGGTTAACGGCGAAGCGGCAAACTGACGCACCTGCCAGTAACACACGGCGACAGCGGCGGCTAACAGCAGCGCCACGGCAGCCAAAATTTTTATTTTTCGGGTCATGATTAATCCATTATTAACAATCTGGCAGCAGCAGCTGATATAGCGTACGGGATTGATAATGCCAGCTGTCAATCTGCCGTACCGGCAGCAACGGCATCAACGCATTAGAGATAAACACCTCATCCGCATCCGCCAGCGTTTGCGGCTGTGCCCGCACCGGCTGGCAGACGTAGCCGTGCCGCCGCGCCAGCGCGATGATCCGCCTGCGCATAATCCCATCGACGCCTGCGCCGCTAATTATGGGCGTGAACAGCTGATTTTCTTTGCGCCAGAATAAATTAGCCGCACAGCATTCCACCAGCTTACCCTCAGTGTCAAGCACCAGCGCCTCATCGGCCCCGCTCTGCTCAAGCTGTGTGCGGATCAGCACCTGTTCCAGCCGGTTAAGGTGTTTGATCCCGGCAAGCTGGGGATTAATGCCAAGGCGCACCGGGCTGGTCGTCAGGCGAACGCCGCTTTCACGCAGCGCAGCATAGTGCCCCGGCGCGGCAAAAAGCATAATAATGCGTACCGGTTGTTGGCATCCGGCTCCGCTGTAGCCTCGCCCGCCTGAACCGCGCGACAGTATTACTTTCAGCACGCCTTCAGCTTGCTGCCAGCTTGCTGCCGCGCTCAGCATTTCCTGTTTTAATAAATGCCAGTCAACGCCGTAGATCATAAGCACGGAAGCGGCTTCCTCCAGACGCTGAAGGTGCGCCTCCAGCCAGGCTATTTTGCCCTGCAGCAGGCGCGCCGTGGTAAAACAACCATCGCCGTAGTGTAAAGCGCGATCGCTAACCGCTATCTGCTGTTGACGCTCTCCGTTAATCCAAATCATTTGCACGCTCGTTTTCTGACGATATTGGCTTAAGCTTACCGATCTGACGTTCAGGTTACACTGCTGAGCCGTTCGGAATAGTCCAGATGTAAAAAAGGCCCGCAAAGCGGGCCTTAAATAGCGATGATGCCGTTAAACTCGACGGAAAATCAGCGAGCCGTTGGTGCCACCGAAACCGAAGGAGTTACACAGGGCGTATTCCAGACCTTTAACCTGACGCGCGGTATGAGGTACGAAGTCGAGATCGCAGCCTTCATCCGGATTATCAAGGTTAATGGTCGGCGGGATGGCCTGATCGCGTAGCGCAAGAATCGAATAAATAGATTCTACCGCACCTGCCGCTCCCAGCAGGTGACCCGTCATCGACTTCGTCGAGCTAACCATCACGCTGGACGCCGCTGCGCCAAATACCGATTTAACCGCCTGCGCTTCAGCCTTATCACCAGCCGGCGTTGAGGTGCCGTGAGCGTTAACGTAACCCACCTGCTCCGGCGTCAGCTGCGCGTCTTTCAGCGCATTGGTCATGGCCAGCGCCGCACCCGCGCCATTTTCCGGCGGAGAAGTCATATGGTAAGCATCGCTGCTCATACCAAAGCCAACCAGCTCGGCGTAGATTTTCGCGCCGCGCTTTTTAGCATGTTCATACTCTTCCAGCATGATGATGCCTGCGCCATCGCCCAGCACAAAGCCATCGCGCTCTTTATCCCACGGACGGCTGGCCGCCTGCGGGTTATCGTTACGCGTGGAGAGCGCGCGCGCCGCGCCAAAGCCGCCTACGCCCAGTGGCGTACTGGCTTTTTCTGCACCGCCAGCCAGCATTGCATCCGCATCGCCATAGGCGATCATCCGGGCCGCGTGGCCGATATTGTGCACGCCTGTAGTACAGGCCGTCGCAACGGAAATGCTTGGACCACGCAGGCCATACATAATGGTCAGGTGACCCGCCACCATATTAACAATGGTAGAAGGCACAAAGAACGGGCTGATTTTACGCGGGCCGCCTTTTTCCAGCGACGCGTAATTTTCTTCAATCAGCCCCAACCCGCCAATGCCTGAACCGATAGCCGCGCCGACACGGCTCGCGTTCTCTTCGGTAATAACCAGGCCGGAATCCTGCATGGCCTGTACGCCAGCGACAACTCCATATTGAATGAAGGCATCCATCTTGCGCTGTTCTTTGCGCGAGATGATCTCTTCACAGTTAAAATCCTTTACTAAGCCAGCAAAACGCGTTGCGTAGGCACTAGTATCGAAATGGTCGATCAGGCTGATGCCACTCTGCCCGGCAAGGAGAGCATTCCAGGTTGACTCTACGGTATTGCCGACAGGAGACAACATGCCAAGACCGGTCACAACTACACGACGCTTAGACACGTTCGTCCTCCAGGGAGGGAAAGATTGACACTATGTGGGACGGATAAAAACTCAGGCGGTCGAGCGACCGCCTGATGATAGTTCATTAGGCCTGATGGCTATTGATGTAATCAATGGCAGCCTGAACGGTAGTGATCTTCTCAGCTTCTTCGTCCGGAATCTCAGTATCAAACTCTTCTTCCAGAGCCATTACCAGCTCAACGGTATCAAGAGAATCAGCGCCAAGATCTTCAACGAAAGATTTTTCGTTGGTGACTTCTTCCTGCTTAACGCCAAGCTGCTCGGAGATGATTTTCTTAACGCGTTCTTCGATAGTGCTCATACTATTAAATTTCCTATCAAAACTCGCTTTCGCGATGGTTTTCGTAGTGTATAAAAAGTTGGAAAAGATGCAACTCAATCCCGGCTGGTCCAACCACGATTTCACGCTATTTTGCGGCTATTACCGCAATTAACGCAAATAATTTTCGTAATTATCAGACCATGTACATTCCGCCATTGACATGCAGCGTCTCACCGGTGATGTACGCTGCCTCGTCAGAGGCTAAAAATGCAACGGCATTGGCGATTTCCTGCGCGTCGCCAAGACGACCTGCAGGGACTTCGGCCAGGATGCCAGCGCGCTGATCGTCGCTCAACGCACGCGTCATGTCGGTTTCAATGAAACCAGGAGCCACGACGTTAACGGTAATACCACGTGACGCAACTTCGCGCGCCAGTGACTTGCTGAAGCCGATCAAACCCGCTTTTGCTGCCGCGTAGTTTGCCTGGCCCGCATTACCCATGGTACCAACAACGGAACCGATGGTAATGATACGGCCCACACGTTTTTTCATCATGGCACGCATAACCGCTTTAGATAAGCGGAAAACGGAGGTCAGATTGGTGTCCAGAATCGACTGCCACTCTTCGTCCTTCATGCGCATCAGGAGATTATCACGCGTAATGCCAGCATTATTGACTAAAATATCCACCTCGCCAAATTCGGCACGGATATTTTCCAGTACGCTTTCAATTGACGCCGGATCGGTAACGTTCAGCAGCAAACCTTTACCGCTGTCTCCCAGGTAGGCGCTAATCGCGTCCGCACCGCTCTGGCTGGTTGCCGTGCCAATCACTTTCGCACCGCGTGCCGCCAGCGTTTCCGCAATAGCGCGACCGATACCGCGGCTGGCGCCGGTTACCAGGGCAATTTTTCCTTCGAAGCTCATTTTTATCCTCTGTTATTGTTCAAGCGCCGCTGCCAGACTGGCGGGATCGTTTACCGCCGAGGCCGTCAGGGTGTCAACAATACGTTTAGACAGGCCCGTCAGGACTTTACCCGGACCGACTTCCAGCAGCGAGGTCACGCCCTGCGCCGCCATAAATTCCACGCATTCAGTCCAGCGTACCGGGCTGTAGAGCTGACGTACCAGCGCGCTGCGAATCGCTTCTGGCGAAGTTTCGCATTTTACATCAACATTATTAACCACCGGCAAGGCTGGCGCGTTAAATGTAATATTTTCCAGCGCGACTGCCAGTTTATCTGCTGCAGGCTTCATCAGCGCACAGTGAGACGGCACGCTTACCGGCAGCGGCAGCGCACGTTTTGCGCCGGCGGCTTTACAGGCTGCGCCCGCACGTTCAACCGCTTCTTTATGGCCTGCAATCACTACCTGGCCCGGCGAGTTAAAGTTCACCGGCGACACAACCTGCCCCTGCGCGGCCTCTTCACAGGCCTGCTGAATGGCGGCATCGTCAAGGCCGATAATCGCCTGCATCGCGCCGGTACCGGCCGGTACCGCTTCCTGCATCAGTTTCCCGCGCAGCTCGACCAGTTTGATCGCTTCGGCAAAATCCAGCACGCCAGCACACACCAGCGCGGAATATTCGCCCAGACTGTGTCCGGCCATCATGCCCGGCGTCTTACCGCCCTTTTGCTGCCACAGGCGGAAAAGAGCAACCGAGGCGGCCAGCAGCGCAGGCTGCGTTTGCCAGGTTTTATTTAATTCTTCCGCTGGACCCTGCTGCGTCAGCTGCCAAAGATCGTAACCCAACGCATCGGAAGCTTCTTTAAAGGTGGCTTCGACAATCGGATTGTCCGCAGCCAGCTCAGCCAGCATGCCAACGGTTTGCGAACCCTGACCTGGGAAAACCATTGCAAATTGCGTCATCTTTTGTTCCTTCGGTTAAAAACGAACCAGAGCCGAGCCCCAGGTGAATCCACCACCAAAGGCTTCCAGCAGAACCAGCTGGCCCGGCTTAATACGCCCATCGCGCACCGCTTCATCCAGCGCAGCCGGTACGGAAGCAGCGGAAGTATTGCCATGACGATCGAGCGTAATGACGACTTTATCCATGCCCATACCCAGCTTTTTCGCTGTGGCGCTAATAATGCGCAGGTTAGCCTGATGCGG
Source organism: Mixta theicola (assembly GCF_002895925.1). Classification (GTDB taxonomy): domain Bacteria; phylum Pseudomonadota; class Gammaproteobacteria; order Enterobacterales; family Enterobacteriaceae; genus Mixta; species Mixta theicola. The sequence goes on from NZ_NWUO01000001.1 coordinate 148,795, forward strand.
CACCAGCCAGTCGATTTCGGCACGCTCAAGGTTATTGGCCGCCAGCGTCTCATCAACGATATGCGCCAGTTCGGTCACGGCGACCTTAAACACTTCGTTACCGGACATGGTGAGATAGGCTGGCTGATCCTGCTGCGCACGGTTCTGATAAGGCAGCGTCAGCAGCTGACCGTAGCGGCCATCGGCGTGTAGATGAGTAGAAATAATGCCAGGCTCTTCGCTGGCGGAAAGCACGACGGCGCCCGCGCCATCGCCAAACAGAATAATCGTGCCGCGATCGCTGGGATCGATCGTGCGCGCCAGCACATCGGCGCCAATCACCAGCGCATGTTTTACCGCGCCGTTTTTAATGTATTGATCGGCAACGCTCAGGCCATAGGTAAAGCCGGCGCAGGCGGCTGCCAGATCGAAGGCCGCGCAGTCTTTGATTTCCAGCATATTCTGGATCATACAGGCTGAGCTGGGGAATGCATGGCTGCCTGAGGTGGTGGCAACAATAATCAGTCCGATATCGTCTTTATCAACGCCCGCCATTTCCAGCGCGCGCCCGGCGGCCTGAAATCCCATCGTAGCAACGGTTTCGTCGGGGGCGGCAATACGTCGTTCACGAATGCCGGTACGAGTAACAATCCACTCGTCCGAGGTATCCACCATTTTTTCCAGATCGGCGTTAGTCCGCACCTGAGCGGGCAGATAGCTGCCCGTACCGATTATTTTGGTATACATGTCCGCTCAATCACTCCTGGCTAATACAGCCTTTAAGCGCGCGGCAATCCGCTCCGGGACTTGCCGCCGCACCGCCTGCTCTGCCTGTTCAATTGCTGCGGCAAAAGCGCGTTGGTTTGCCGCGCCGTGGCTCTTAATGACCGTGCCACGCAATCCTAACAGACAGGCGCCATTGTACTGGTCGGGGTTTAAATGACCGAAACGCTTAGCCAGACGTTTTTTAATCCAGCGCTTCAGCAGTTTCATCCACCACGCCCGCTTTTTACCTTCGCCTGATGGTTTCAACAGCGAAAGGAACATCCTTACCACGCCTTCCAGGGTTTTCAGCGTGACGTTGCCCACGAAACCGTCGCAAACCAGCACGTCAGTCTTACCGGTCAGCAGATCGTTACCCTCAAGGTAGCCGATATAATTAATTTGCGGCGATGCCCTGAGCTGTTCTGCGGCTTCACGAATCGAATTCAGCCCTTTGGTTTCTTCCTGGCCGATATTCAGCAATGCCACACGCGGTCGTTCAATAGCTAAGACTTCTTCCGCCATCACCGCCCCCATAATGGCAAACTGCACCAGCATGGTACTATCAGACTCAACGTTAGCACCTAAATCCAGCACCAACGTATTACCGCGCTGCTGATTCGGCAACACGGTGGTTAACGCCGGGCGCTCAATGCCGTCCAGCGGTTTTAATAAAAGTTTCGCCAGCCCCATTAATGCGCCGGTATTACCCGCGCTCACGCAGGCCTGCGCCTTCCCTTCTTTAACCAACTCAAGCGCGATGCGCATAGAGCTACCGCGGCTGTGACGGATAGCCTGAGAAAGTTTGGCATCACTGGCGATAACCGATTCGGCAGGGATAACCTGCAGACGCCGTGTTACAGCGGAATCAGCTTTAGCAAGTAATGGCGTGATAGCGGCGGGATCGCCGATCAGAAGAAGCTGTAATTGCGAATGTAAGGCCAGTGCCTGCAAAGCTGCAGGCACTGTCACGCAGGGACCGAAGTCCCCGCCCATAGCATCAATGGCCAGGGTCAAACGTGTCAAAGTATCGCCTTGCGTTGCCGCAAGTATTACTTAACGATGACCTTGCGACCGCGGTAGTAGCCATCCGCAGTGATGTGGTGACGCAGATGAGTTTCGCCAGAAACTTTATCTACGGACAGAGTGGAAGTGGTCAGCGCATCGTGAGAACGACGCATGCCACGCTTGGAACGGGTTGGTTTATTCTGTTGTACGGCCATGGACCTTACTCCTATTACTTACGCTTTAAACTGGCTAATACGGCGAATGGGTTTGGTTTTTCCGCCTCTTCAGGCAGTTTGCCAAAGACCATGTCCGCGTCGGACACTTCACAGTGTTCAGAATCATGCACCGGAACTACAGGCAGGGCGAGGATAATTTCATCTTCAACCACCGCCAGCAGATCGATTTCACCGAAATCGTTGACTTCGATCGGCTCGTAGGCTTCCGGCAACGCATCAGCCTGCGCATCATCTGCGACAGGACTGAAGCAATACGTTACGTGAACCTGATGTGCAAACGGCTTGTTGCAGCGCTGGCAGCTCAGCGTGACGCTAACGTCAGCGGTTCCTTTCAGAACGGCCAGGCGCTGATTGTCAACGGCAAACGACATAACGCATTGCACATCACTGTCCACACTAACAACGGTATCGGCCACGCGCTCCACCTGTTCGGGCGTATACACGCCTTCATAGTCAAGGCGTTTTTGAGCGGCGCGAACCGGATCGATTGTCAGGGGTAATTTTACCTTTTGCATAGGGCGCGCATATTAACTTTGTAACGACAGAGAGTCAAAGAAAAAGGCTGTTTAACAGCATCTTTCACTTGGTATTCGCATCCAGTGCGGCGAACAGTTTAAAATGTCCGCATCCGATTCGCTATATTTTAACTGAAAAATTATGACTCAGCTGATTTTAGCTTCAACCTCTCCATTTCGTCAGGCGCTGTTAAATAAACTCGGCCTCTCTTTTATTACCGCGGCGCCTGAGACGGATGAAACGCCGCTGCCTGATGAAAGCGCGCCGCAGCTGGTGGAAAGGCTGGCGCAGGCCAAGGCGCAGGCGCTGGCGGCGCGTTATCCGCACGGCTGGATTATTGGCTCCGATCAGGTTTGCGTACTGGGAGGAAAAATAACCGGCAAGCCGCATACGGAAGAAAATGCGCGCGCGCAGCTACGCGCCGCCAGCGGAAAAGTTATTACCTTTTATACCGGCCTGGCGCTTTATGGCGCTGAACAAAAACGCCTGCTCTCTCTTTATGAAACGTTCCGCGTCTGGTTTCGTCCCTTAAGCGAGGCGGAAATTAACGCCTACGTTACTCTTGAACAGCCGTTACAGTGTGCCGGCAGTTTTAAAAGCGAAGGTTTAGGGATTACATTATTTGATCGGCTGGAAGGACGCGATCCTAATACGTTGACAGGGCTGCCGCTGATAGCGCTGTGCGATATGCTGCGTGAGGTGGGCATCAATCCTTTGACCACGGCGCGATAAACAGAGCGAGCGCTTGCTATAGCCTGATGCGGCGCAAGCGGCCGCATCAGGTTCTTATTTCGCAGAGATTTACGGCTGTTTCCGCAATGCCGCCAGGCACTGTTTCAGCCCATCATCCAGCGGCGCTTCAATACGCATTCTGTCGCCGCTGTGCGGATGATTAAAGGTGAGCGCCGCCGCATGCAGGAACAGACGACGCAGGCCGGTCGCGCTTAACTGCTTATCAAACTCCCGTTCGCCATAGCGATCGTCAAAGGCGATCGGATGACCGGCATGCTGCGTATGAACACGAATCTGGTGGGTACGTCCGGTTACCGGGCTGGCCTTTACCAGGGTAGCAAACGCATAGCGTTCTTCCACCTTAAAACGCGTCTCGGAAGGCTTCCCTTCGCTGCTTACGCGTACGATGCGCTCGCCGCTTTGCAGAATGTTTTTCAGCAGCGGCGCCTGCACCGCTTTGATATGCGAAGGCCACTGCCCGCGCACCAGCGCCAGGTAATCCTTCTGCATGCCTTTTTCACGCAGCTGCTCGTGCAGCGAACGCAGCGCGGAGCGTTTTTTCGCCACCAGCAGCACGCCGGAAGTATCGCGGTCAAGACGATGCACCAGCTCAAGGAAACGGGCTTCCGGGCGCAGCGCGCGCAGCCCTTCAATCACGCCGAAGCTTAATCCGCTGCCGCCGTGCACCGCCGTACCGGACGGCTTATTCAATACCAGGATATATTCATCCTCATAAAGAATAGCGTCAGTCAGGCTGGCTACGCGCTCAAGCCTGGGCGAAATAGCGGCTTCCTCGCGCTCTGCGACGCGCACCGGAGGAATGCGCACTTCATCTCCGGCCTGCAGTTTATACTCAGGCTTAATGCGTTTTTTATTCACCCGCACTTCGCCTTTACGCAAAATGCGATAAATCATGCTTTTTGGCACGCCTTTAAGCTGCGTGCGCAAAAAATTGTCGATGCGCTGTCCCGCTTCGTCTGCGGAAATGGCGACAATTTGTACCGATGGCGTATTCATATTCATGGGCGGCGATTCTAATGAGTGGCGGATAATAGCGCCACTTCTTTTTCTGTGCTTAACTGACAACGTAGCGCCAATTCTGCGGTTTGCTTCATACTTTTCTATAGTGGTGGTGAAAAAGCCTGCAAAATGAACGCGTAATGCTGCAAGAAAGTTTATCAGTATTGAAAAGTCACCTTGCTATAACAAGGTTAGCAATGGAATAATGGCCCGGTCTCCTGAGCGCTTACCGTCAGGAAACTATAAATAGCGAATTAAGAAATTTTGCCGGATAGCGCATACACGCAGCAATGGCGTAAGACGTATTGTGAAATCAGGCATTTAGCGGGCTGCGGGTTGCAGCCTGGACGATAAGACGGGATTGACTCTCTCTGGTAAATTCAGTGGCGGTTCCCTCATCCGAGCGCTGTTTTTCCTTATAAAAACAGGCTGCCGAGATTTTTGCGCCCCTTGAGCGACCGACAACCGTGAGGTTGACGATGAAGCGATAAGACACGGGGCCGTCGGTTATTCTTCGTCCAGTGTTACTTAGCCCGCAGCTTAGTCACTCACGTAAGAATAACGAGTACGTTACGATGAAAAGAATGTTAATAAACGCAACTCAGCAGGAGGAGTTGCGTGTAGCCTTAGTTGATGGACAACGTCTGTACGACCTGGATATTGAAAGCCCCGGACACGAACAGAAAAAGGCGAACATCTATAAAGGCAAGATCACCCGCATTGAGCCGAGTCTGGAAGCAGCATTTGTTGATTACGGCGCTGAACGACACGGTTTCCTTCCGCTTAAAGAAATTTCCCGCGAATATTTCCCTGCCAGCTACAACGCGCATGGCCGCCCCAATATTAAAGACGTATTGCGCGAAGGTCAGGAAGTCATCGTTCAGATCGATAAAGAAGAGCGCGGCAATAAAGGCGCGGCCCTGACTACCTTTATCAGCCTGGCGGGCAGCTATCTGGTACTGATGCCGAATAATCCGCGCGCAGGCGGCATTTCACGCCGTATTGAAGGCGACGACCGCACCGAGCTGAAAGAGGCGCTCTCTTCGCTTGAGCTGCCGGAAGGCATGGGTTTAATCGTGCGTACCGCCGGCGTAGGCAAATCAGCAGAAGCGCTGCAGTGGGATCTGAGCTTCCGTCTGAAGCACTGGGAAGCGATCAAAAAAGCGGCGGAAAACCGCCCGGCGCCCTTCCTGATTCATCAGGAAAGTAATGTAATCGTTCGCGCCTTCCGCGACTATCTGCGCCCCGACATTGGCGAAATCCTGATTGATAACCCGAAGGTGTTGGATCTGGCGCGCCAGCATATCGCCGCCCTGGGTCGTCCTGATTTCAGCAGCAAAATTAAACTGTATACCGGTGAAATCCCGCTATTCAGCCACTACCAGATTGAATCCCAGATCGAATCGGCCTTCCAGCGTGAAGTGCGCCTGCCTTCCGGCGGCTCGATTGTGATCGACAGCACCGAAGCGCTGACCGCTATTGATATTAACTCAGCTCGCGCCACGCGCGGCGGCGATATCGAAGAGACCGCGTTTAACACCAACCTTGAAGCTGCCGACGAAATTGCGCGTCAGCTGCGCCTGCGCGATCTTGGCGGCCTGATCGTTATCGACTTTATCGATATGACGCCGGTGCGCCATCAGCGCGCGGTAGAAAACCGCCTGCGTGAGGCCGTTCGTCAGGATCGCGCCCGTATCCAGATCAGCCATATCTCCCGCTTCGGCCTGCTGGAGATGTCTCGTCAGCGTCTTAGCCCATCGCTGGGCGAATCGAGCCATCATGTTTGTCCGCGCTGTAGCGGAACCGGCACCGTTCGCGATAACGAATCGCTGTCGCTCTCTATTCTGCGTCTGATTGAAGAAGAAGCGCTGAAAGAGAACACCAAAGAAGTCCACGCCATCGTGCCGGTGCCGATTGCGTCCTACCTGCTGAACGAAAAACGCGACGCCGTTAACGCCATTGAAAAACGTCAGGGCGGCGTGCGCGCGATTATCGTCCCAAGCGATCAGATGCAAACGCCGCACTACTCTGTACTGCGCGTACGCAGCGGTGAAGAGTCGCAAACGCTCAGCTATCATCTGCCGAAACTGCATGAAGCAGAGATGGCGCTGCCGTCTGAAAATGAGCAGGCCGAACGCCGTCGTCCTGAGCAGCCAGCGCTGGCCGCCTTTGCGATGCCGGATGCGCCGCCTGCCCCGCAGGAAACCGTCGTTGAGAGCGATAAACCAGCCCAGCCCGCCGCGTCGCAGAAAGCCGCAGCGGAACCTGCCGCGTCAACCGGTATTATCGGACGTCTGTTTGGCGGCCTGAAAAAGCTGTTTGCAGCCGAACCGGCCGCGCCAGCCGCAGCCGAGCAGCCGCAGCAGGATAAGCCTGCCAGCAGCGAGTCCGAGTCAACGCAGCAGCGTGAACGTCGTTCTGGCAACAACCGCCGCAACAACAATAACAACAACAACCGCCGCGACCGTAATCGCGATCGCAACGCGGAAACCGCGCCGCAGCAGGCGCGTGATAACCGTGAAGCGCGTGAAGAACCGCGCCGTAACAATAAACGTCAGCAAGCCAATGCTGAAGTACGCGAAGAGACGCAAAATACGCTGTCTGATGAAGCGCGCGCGCAGCGTGAAGAACAGCAGCAGCAGCGTCGTGAACAGCGTGCCGAACGCCAGCGTCGCCGCCAGGAAGAGCGTCGTCAACAGCAGGAAGCCGCGAAAGCCGCCGCTCAGCAAGAGCCGCAGCCGGTAGCCAGCGTTGTTGAAGAAAGCGAAGAGAACCCGGCGGAAGAGCGCGTGCAGGTAATGCCGCGTCGTAAGCCGCGTCAGCTGGCGCAGAAAGTGCGGGTTGTAAGCGCAGAAACGGTTGCTGAAACTCAGCCAGCCGTTAATGAAGAGAAAGCTGCGCCGACAGAAGCGCCGACGTTTGAAGCCGTCGCGCCAGAAGCGCAGATGCAGCCTGAAGAGCAGCAGGAAGAGCAGGAAAACCGTGACAATGGCAATATGCCGCGTCGCTCACGCCGTTCTCCGCGCCACCTGCGCGTAAGCGGCCAGCGCCGTCGCCGTTACCGCGATGAGCGTTATCCGACGCAGTCGCCGATGCCGATCGCCTGTGCCGCCGCCTCGCCGGAAATGGCATCCGGTAAAGTCTGGGTTCGCTATCCGGTGGCTCAGGCCAACGGCGAAAACGCTCAGGCAGCTGACATGTCGCAGGAAACGCCGGACTACAGCCGCGTTGCAACCGCTGCCGCCGTTGCTTTACCGGCCGCCAGCGAAACGATGACTGAGCAGCCTTCAGCTCAGCCTGTGCAGGCTGAACAGCACTCCGCGCAGGATGCGGTACATGAAGTTGCTCCGCAGCAGACTGATGCGCCGGTAACGCCGGTTGATACGCACGACACCTCGGCTATCGATGTGCCGGTAAATGAAGAGCCTGCCGTGATCCCGGCCGCTGCCGAAGCACGTGCCGCTCAGGTTGCGGCTCAGGCGCAGTCGGCAGACGACGCCAGTCAGGCCGAGGCCACGCCAGCGGCAGCGACTCAGGCAGAATCTGAGCCGGTAGAAACCGCGCAGCGGGCGTCAGAAACGGCTATGCAGCAAGCCAGCGCCGTTGCCGAGGCCAGCGCCAATGAAGTAAGCGCTGACATCGCGGCCCAGGTAGAGCAGGTGCTGAATGCGCCAGCGGTTGCGCCGGAAGAGACGCTGCCGGTTAGCGAACCGCATGCGCCGGTTCCGGCTCGCGACGAAGCGCCAGCAGCCAGCCAGTCTTTACTGGCCGGTAAATACCATGCCAGCGCGCCGATGACGAAAGCACCGGCTCCGGCATGGCAGCCAGAAGCGCCGCGTCACAGCGACTGGGTGCGTCCGCCCTTCCAGTTTGAAGGAAAAGGCGCTGCCGGCGGCCACAGCGCGACACATCAGGCAACGGCTCCGGCCACTAAACCCTGATAGCGCGAGCGACCATCCACCCCGGCTCAGGCCGGGGTTTTTTATGAGCGGAACGAGCCGCCTTCCTTCCCGGTTAATCTCTTGCCCGCTCGCCTGTTTCTTGCCCGTCCACCTGTTTCTTGCCCGCTCACCTGTTTCTTGCCCGCTATCCTTACGCCCACCGTTTTTAGCGCAAAAAAAACCCGTCAGCGACGATAAGCCATCGGTGACGGGAAAAGCGAACGCGCCCGGTTTAAGCACGTTCAAAACTATATTTTTCAGCTGTTCATTTGAAACAGAGACATCTTCGCCATATCGCTGAAGGTCTGATAAGAGGCCTGTAACGTCTGCTGCTGCATGGTATATTTTGAAATTGCGCTGGTGTAATCGACGTCTACCAGCGCGCTCATTTTTGTCGCCTGCTGCGTGCTGCGATCGTCTCCCAGGCTATCCAGCTTATCCAGTTCATCCAGCTGCGTACCCAGCTCTGAGCGCACCGCCAGCACGTTGTTCAACGAGTTGCTCAGGCCGCGCGTCGCTTTATCCAGCGCATCTTTAGAAACCGCCTTCGTGGCATCATCGCTATTCTGGATCGGCTGTTTCAGGGCGCTAATGGCGGTATCCAGCGTCGTGAAAATATTTTTCTCGCTGGTGCCGTTATCCGGTTCTTTAACCGCATTGCTGGTGATGGACATAAACACCTGCTCACCGGTATGGCTGGTGGTCATGGTGCGGCTGGCGTCCACTTTCTGCGTAATCGCGTCGCTGCCGCCGTTATAAACCACGCTGCCGTTGGCATCCTCGGTAAAGGGCGCGCTGTCGCTTTTATAGCCAGCAAAAATATAGCGGCCATTGCCATCGGTGCTGTTCGCCAGGTTCAGCAGCTGAGCGCGTACGCCTTCCAGCTGCGTGGCGTAGGAGGCGCGGTCATCATCAGAAAGCGAGCCGTTGCCTGCTGCAACCAACAGCGACTGAGCGCTCTGCACCGCCTGGGTGACGTTTTGCAGCGTACTTTCTTCCAGCGACACGCTCTGGGTAGCGAAATCACGCGCCAGCTGGTACTGGCTGTTCTCCGCCTGCGCCTGGGAAAGCACCACCGCCTGCGCGGCGGCCAGCGGATCGTCCGACGGATTAATCACCCGCTTGCCGGTAGAGAGCTGTTCGCCCGCTTTCAGCCAGCTCGACTGGGCGTTGGTAACGCCACGCATCTGCTGGTCATACATCATGGTGGTACTGAGTCGCATAGTGGTTATTCCTTCATCAATTCAATTAGCCACGGATGCTGATTAAGGCATCAAAAATTGCTGATGCTGTCTGCAGAACCTGCGCATTCGCCATGTAATATTGCTGATAACGCTGCAGGTTCACGTACTCTTCATCAAGGTTAACGCCCGATACCGACTGCTGACGGTTGGTGAGCTGCGTCACCACGTTGCCCTGCGTCTCGCTGGTGGTTTCCAGCGTATTGGTTTTGTTACCAATATCGCTCACCAGGCTGGCATAGCCCTGCGCCAGCGTGGCGTTGCCGTTTACCAGGTTACCGCTCTGTAAATCCAGCAGCTTTTGAGCGTTACGGTTATCACTTTCACCGCCCGCAGCGCCTGCGGCGGCAATCTGCGATTCATTCGTCACCAGCACGCCCATATTAACGATCGCATCGCTGACCGGCTTCACGATAAAGCTGTCATTGGCGGCAGGCGTGCCGGATGGCGTAATCTGCAGACCATCGAAATTAAGCTTACCGTCGGCATCCAGCGACGCGCTGACGCTGCTGTTATCAGACAGACGCTTAACGTTCCAGCTGCTGCCGTCCCAGCTCACTTTATAATCCGTTGCCTGCGCCTTGCTGGTATCGCTCCAGCTGGCGCTCAGGGAGACGCTGGAACTGTTCTTACTGTTGCCTGTCACGGTCGGACCGCCGATAGCAAAGAAATCGGTACCGGCATTGCCTTCGCTGTCGAAGCCCTGTTTATGCTGCGTGTTAAAGCTGTCGGCGAAGTTCAGCGCCAGCTGATTAAGCTTATTGCGCGCCGAATCGAGATCTTCGGTGCGGAACTTCAGCAGGCCGCCTAAAGAACCCGTGCTGACCAGGCTTTCCGGAATTTCAACGTTGCCGGCGGTTTTATCAACGTAGCCAACGGTGGTGCGAGTCGGATCGCTGCTGGCGGTCATGGCTACCAGCTGACGCGTATCCGCGCCGTTAACCAGCGCCAGACCATTGGACATGGAGACGATATAGTTGCCGTCCTGCTGCGAAACGCTTACGCCCACCAGGTCGTTCAGCTTGCTCACCAGCGTGTCGCGCTGATCCAGCAGGCTGTTAGGATCGGCGCCGGCGCCTGCCGCCTGCAATTTGCCAATCTGGGTATTCAGGGTCGCAATCTGGCTGGAGTAGCTATTAATCTGCTGCACGGAAGAGGAGATGCTGGTGTTAATGCTGGCATCCATATTCCGCAGATACTGATCGGTGACTTTAAACTGGTTAACCAGCCCGTCCGCCTTGCCCAGCAGGGTCTGACGCGCGGAAGGATCGTCAGCGTTGCTCACCACGTTCTGAACGTTGGTGAAGAAATCAGACAGCGTGGTAGAAAGGCTGTTCGACGAAGAGGACATCAAATCGTCAATATTAGAAATCTGGCTGTACTGAGTGGTAATAGCGCTGTTTTGCGCCGAGGCGCTGCGCAGCTGCCCGGTAATAAACTCGTCATATTCGCGGTGAACGCTGCTGACTGTCACGCCGTTACCGTAATAGCTGCTGCCGTTCAGGGTGCTCGGCAGCGAGGTCAGTACCGCCGTCTGGCGTGAATAACCAGTCACATTGTAATTGCTGATGTTGTTGCTGGTGGTATTCAGCGCAGCCTGCGCGGCGCTCAGCCCGCTCATTGCGGAGTTAATTAAGCTGGACATGTCGGTTCCTTTTTGCGCCGGTACGCACCGGGCGGCATTCAACAAATCGGGTGCCGCAAGCGTAACGGGACGCTTTCTGGCCTGTTTTGGTTATCGGCGTGCTTAAGTGAAACTTGAGTAAAAAATCAGAACAGATCGCCTAATTCACTGCCGTAAGCTTTGGCGACTTTTTCACCCATGTTTTTAAACTGCTGAATCATACCGACCAGCTTTTTGGCATATTTCGGATCGGTAGCGTAGCCCGCTTCCTGCAGCGCATGCGCGCCCTCTTCCGCGGTTTTTGCCGTCGTTACTTTGGCATAACGCGGATTTTTGCTCAGCAGACTGGCGTAGTCCGTTAACGCATCGATATAGGAGTCGTAGACACGGAACGCCGCCTTCACTTTTTTCGCCACGCCGTTTTCATATTCGGTAGTGGTGATTTCGGTGGTTTTACCCTGCCAGCTGCCGGTGGCCTTAATGCCGAACAGGTTATAGCTCGGCTTGCCGTCTGCGGTCAGGATCTGACGCTGCCCCCAGCCCGATTCCAGTGCCGCCTGCGCAAGGATCAGCTGATGAGGAATGCCGGTCTGCTGGCTGGCAAGCTGCGCCGGCTGCGTGAGTTTGGCGATAAAGTCGCTGCTGTCGCCGCTCAGCGGCGCGCTGGTGGTCGGCTGCGGCAGTTTAGGCACCGCGCGCTGTACCATTTGCGCCATCTGCGTCTGCATCTGTTCCAGCTGCCGTGGCAACAGCGTATTAACCACCACCGAGCGATCGAGCGGCATCGGCACGGTGCCCGCGCTTTCATCCGGCGCCTGGGCTGGCATCATCTGTTTCACGATGACGTCAGCCAGCCCCAGCCCTTTATTTCCCATTTCCTGCGCAATCTGCTGGTCATACATTGATGTGAACATCCGCGTCTGTTCCGTGCTGAGCAGGCCCTCCTGCGGCAGCGCCTGGCGCATACTCTTCAGCATCATCTGTACAAACATGCCTTCTACCTGCTTCGCCACCTGCAGCGCTTTGCCTTGCGGATCGCTGCTGGCCTGGCGTTTCAGACTGTTGAGCGCCTGGCTGTCGTAAGCCGCGCTCATTACAGATTGCGTATCATTCATCAGATAATTTCCAGTTTGGCGCGCAGACAGCCCGCGCTCTGCATTGACTGAAGAATCGACATCAGATCCATCGGCGTTGCGCCAAGCGCGTTCAGGGCGCGCACGACGCTGTTCAGGTTGGCGCTGGCGTTAACGCGCTGCAGCGCGCCGCCTTCCTGGCGCATATCGATCTGGGTTTGCGGTGTGACCACGGTCTGCCCACCGGCCAGCGGCGTATCAGGCTGACTGACGTTCTGCTGCTGGTTAATGGTCACCGACAGGTTGCCCTGCGCGACCGCACAAGAGCTAAGCGTCACTTCACGGTTCATCACCACCGAGCCGGTGCGTGAGTTAATGATCACTTTCGCGTCCTGAATCGGTACGGAAACGTCGATATTCTGAATATCGGCCAGCAGACGCACCTGCGAACTGTTGTTCATCGGCATGCGTATCTGAACGGTACGGGCGTCCAGCGCCTGTGCCGAACCGTAGCCGCGTCCGTTAATGGCATCGCTGATGCGCTGAGCCATGCTGAAATCTTCTTCGTTCAGCTGCAGGTTCAGGGTGCCCTGAGTACCGAAATTACTCTGCATTTCGCGTTCAATGGTCGCGCCGCCGGTAATGCGACCGCCGTTCAGCTGGTTAACCTGAACGCTGGAGCCGCCTGCCGCCGCGCCCGCGCCGCCGACCAGAATATTACCCTGCGCCAGCGCGTAAACCTGGTTATCGACGCCTTTCAGCGGCGTCATAATCAGCGTACCGCCGCGCAGGCTTTTGGCGTTGCCCAGCGAGGAAACCACTACGTCGATCTGCTGTCCCTGACGGCCAAAGGCCGGCAGGTTAGCGGTTACCATCACCGCCGCCACGTTTTTCAGCTGCATATTGGTGCCGGACGGTACGGTAATGCCCAGCTGTGACAGCATGTTGTTCAGCGACTGGGTGGTAAACGGCGTTTGCGCCGTCTGGTCACCGGTGCCATCCAGCCCAACGACCAGCCCATAGCCGATCAGCTGGTTATCACGGACGCCCTGGACCGTGGTGAGATCGCGGATGCGATCGGCGCTGGCCAGCGTGCTGATGCTCAGCAGCAGCAGGGAGAGCGCCATATGAATAATGCGTGACTGTGCCATAAAAGCCTCTTACATCGGTGAGATGTTCAGGAAGAAGCGCTGCAGCCAACCCATGTTCTGCGCTTCGTTGATATAACCGTTACCGACATATTCGATACGGGCATCTGCCACCTGCGTGGACACCACGCTGTTGTTACCGCTGATGGTGCGCGGGTTGACCACGCCAGAGAAGCGAATAAATTCGGTGCCCTGGTTAATCTCAATCTGTTTCTCACCGACGACGTTCAGGTTGCCGTTTGGCAGCACCTGATTGACGGTAACAGTAATCGTGCCGGTGAAGGTGTTGTTGGCCGAGGCGCCGCCTTTACCAGCGAAATCATTTTTGCCTTCGCCGCTAAGCGAGGTCTTATCGCCACCCAGCAGACCTTCAAGGGCACGCGGCACGGCGGTCAGGCCGACGCTGCTGCTGCCGTCACGGCTGGCGTTAGCTGAGGAGCTCTTACTGGCGCTGACGTTTTCTTGCAGCACGATAGTCAGCGTGTCGCCGATATTGCGCGGACGACGATCCTCAAACAGAGGCTGATAGCCGTAATTCATTGGCATCACCCCCTGGAAAATAGAGCCGTTAACCACGGGTGGCGAAGCGGGCAACGGCTGAGCCGTTGTCGGGCCGGTGACCAGCGGTGTACGGGGAACAAGGGCGCAACCGTTAAGGGTTATCAGCATCGCTGCGATAACCAAATGTCCAGGCTTAAAAGTGAATTGCTTCGCCACGACGTGTATACCTTTCATTGCATTATTTAACTTAATTTGGCGGAGCCGGGGCTCCGCCAGTCCGCGACTGAGCGCGCTTACTACCGTTATACCTGCGTCAGTTTCTGCAGCATCTGATCGGAGGTGGTAATGGCTTTACTGTTGATTTCATAAGCGCGCTGCGTCTGGATCATGCTGACCAGCTCTTCCGCCACGTTGACGTTAGAGGTTTCAACATAACCCTGATACAGCAGGCCGGCGCCGTTCAGGCCAGGCGTGCTGTCGGTCGGCGCGCCGGAAGCCTGGGTTTCCTTGTAGAGATTTTCACCCACGCTTTCGAGGCCGGTATCGTTGATAAAGGTGCTCAGCGTCAGCTGTCCAACCTGCACCGGCTGCGTCTGGCCCTGCTGGGTCACGCTCACCACGCCGTCACGTCCGATAGTAATGCTCAGGGCGTTCGCCGGAATGGTAATGCCGGGCTGTACCGGGAAACCGGCGTTGGTCACCAGCTGGCCGTTCTGATCGACCTGGAACGAGCCGTCACGGGTGTAGGCCGACGTACCGTCCGGCAACTGCACCTGGAAAAAGCCCTGTCCGTTAATCGCCACATCTTTCGAGTTGTCGGTTTTCGACAGGTTACCCTGAGTGTGCAGACGCTCGGTGGCTACCGGACGCACGCCGGTACCGATCTGCAGGCCAGACGGCAGCGTGGTTTGCTCAGAAGACTGAGCGCCCGGCTGACGCATGGTCTGATACATCAAATCTTCAAATACCGCACGTGAACGCTTAAAACCGTTGGTGCTGACGTTTGCCAGGTTGTTGGAGATGACGTCCATATTGGTTTGCTGGGCGTCAAGACCGGTTTTGGCGATCCATAAGGAGCTGATCATGCTGTTTTCCTCTTGCCTTAGCTGCTCATATTGAGCAGCTGATTGGCACGTTGTTCGTTTTCATCGACGCTGGAGATCACTTTCATCTGCATCTCAAAGCGGCGAGCGTTGGCAATCATGTCAACCATGGTTTCGACCGGCTTTACGTTGCTGCCTTCCAGTACCCCAGGCATCACCTGCACCGTCGGGTCGTTTTGCAGCACCGCGCCACGTTGGGCCTGTGCCGCCGCGTTCAGACGAAACAGTCCGTCATCGCCGCGTACCACTTCCTGCCCCGTCGCCTTCACCAGCTTTAAACGTCCCAGCTGTACCGTCGCGTTGGGCTCATCGCCCGGATTCAGCGCGGTAATGGTGCCGTCAGCCGCAATGGTGATTTCTGCCGCCTGCGGCACCGCAATCGGACCGCCGTCGCCCATCACCGGGTGCCCCTGAATGGTCAGCTCCCCGGTGGGACTAATCTGCATATTACCGTTGCGGGTATAGGCTTCGGTGCCATCTGCCGTTTGTACCGCCAGCCAGCCATCCTGCTGTACCGCGACGTCGAGCGGACGCTGCGTATAATCGAGCGCGCCCTGCGTCATATCGGAGCCCGGCGTCGAGGCGGTTACCAGCGTACGCGTCGGCAGCGATAAGCCTTCTACCGGCACCGCGCGCAGCGCATTGAGCTGAGCGCGAAAGCCCGGCGTTGAGGCGTTGGCCAGGTTGTTGGCCGTGACCGCCTGCATATTGAGCGTCTGGCTTGCCGCGCCCATGGCGGTATAAATAGCGTGATCCATAGCGCTCTCCCGTCAGCCGTATTAACGCAGGTTAACCAGCGTGTTGAGGATCTGATCCTGCGTTTTGATGGTCTGCGCGTTCGACTGATAGTTACGCTGCGCCACAATCATGTTCACCAGCTCTTTACTCAAATCGACGTTAGAAGACTCCAGCGCGCCTGCGGTCAGGGTACCGAGGTTACCGGTGCCTGCCAGGCCTACCAGCGGCTGACCAGAAGAAGCCGTTGATGACCAGACGTTATCGCCTTCTGATTTCAGGCCTTCGGCGTTAGCGAAGTTCGCCAGAACGATCTGTCCCAGTACCTGGGTTTTTTCGTTGGAGTAGTTGCCCACTACCGTGCCGTCATCGTTGATCTGGTAGCTCACCAGGTCGCCCGGCTTGTAACCATCCTGTACCGGGTTACCAAAGGTGTTGGCGCCGGTGTTCTGCTGCATACTGCCGGTAAAGTCCAGCGTAAAGGTCTGTGCGTTAGAGCCGTTCAGCGCGCCCATAGAAATGGTCTGGCTGGCGGTGGAAGTCATTACGCCGCTGGGGTTAAAATTCATGGTGAACGGCGTAGTCGCGGTGCCGCTGCTGGAGTCGATCGGGTGCACGCTCCAGCTGTTGTCCGCCGTTTTCACGAAGTACAGGTCGATAGTGTGCGCGTTGCCCAGCGAGTCAAACGTCGTCATCGAAGACTTGGCGTTGTAGCTGGTGGCGTCGGTGCTGTCGAAATCAGCGTCAACTTTGGTGCCATCGGATGAGTTAAGGTTCGCAACCAGCGTACCGCTCTCGGTGCGTTTAGCGGTCATCTGGGTGGTCGGCACGCTGAGCGCTACCGGGTTAGCGCCGGTCTGTACGGTCGGCGGGGTGCCCGCTACCGGATAACCGGTCAGCTTCATGCCCTGCATGTTGACGATGTTGCGGTTCTCATCCAGCGTGAACTGGCCGTTACGGCTGTAGTAAACCGCGCCGCTGTCATCGGCCATGCGGAAAAAGCCCTGCTGGCTGATGGCCACATCAAGACCACGGCTGGTGGTGGTGGTGGTGCCGTCGTTAAAGTCCTGAATAACGCCCGCGACTTTTACGCCCATGCCCACTTTTGAACCGGCAAACATATCGGAAAAAGAGACGGTGCTGGATTTAAAGCCCGCCGTCGCGGAGTTGGAAATGTTGTTGCCGATAACGTCGAGGTTACTGGAGGCCGCGTTTAAACCGCTGACCGCTTGTGAAAAGCCCATGTGTCACTCCTGAGTAAATTAGTGTCGTATCAGAGAATCTGACGAATTTTATCGAGCGTGGAAGTGCCCATCGTCCCGAGGTCGAGTACTGCCCCGCTGGAATCGGTGGTCACACCGTTCACTAAGGCGTAATTCAGTGGCTGCGCCACCAGTTGCTCCGTCCCGTCGCTGGCGGCGATCGAAACGTTATATTTGCCATCCGTTGCGCTGGTGCCGTCCGTTAAGGTGCCATCCCATGAGAAGGTATGAACGCCGGCGGTCAGTTTGCCGAGGTCGATAGTCCGCACCACTTTGCCGCTACTGTCGGTGATGGTCGCGGTGGTGGAGGTTGAAGCACGCGTCAGCTCAACGCCAAACGGCGTCGTATCGCCGCTGCCCGCCAGGATCTGGGTGCCCGGCACCATCACGCCATGACCGATCAGGGTGGAAGCCTGTACCGACTGGTTACTGTTGATCTGACCGGAGATCGAACCCAGCGTGGTGTTCAGCTTCTCGATACCGCTGACGGTATTGATCTGCGCCAGCTGCGTGGTCAGCTCGTTGTTTTCCATCGGATTGGTGGGATCCTGGTTTTTTAACTGCGCCACCAGCAACGTCAAAAAGTTACTCTGTAGATCGGTTGCGCTGCTGCTGCTCGATGCGCTAGTGGTATTGGTCAATACACTGGGATCGATCTTTTCATTTACGCCAACGGCTAAGCCCATGGTTATTCTCCGTTATTGACCAATGGTCAGGGTTTTCATCATCATTGACTTGACGGTGTTTAGCACTTCAACGTTCGCCTGATAGCTGCGCGACGCCGCCATGCTGTTTACCGTCTCGCTAACCACGTCAACATTGGGCATCTTGACGTAGCCCCTGGCGTCCGCCATCGGGTTGCCCGGCTCAAACACCAGCTTCGCCGGGCTCTGATCCTCAACAACCTGCGCAACGCGTACGCCGCCGGTGGCCTGCCCTGGGGCAGCATCGACCTGGAATACCACCTGTTTGGCGACATAAGGCTGGCCGTCAGGACCGGTTACGCTGTCGGCGTTGGCCAGGTTACTGGCGGCCACGTTTAAACGCTGTGACTGTGCAGCCATCGCCGAACCGGCGATATCAAAAATATTAAGCAGTGCCATCGGTTATTGTCCCTGCAGCACGCTCATCATGCCTTTAATCTGGCTACTGATAAGCGTGAGGTCGGTTTGATATTTCAGGCTGTTATCCGCAAACTGCGTACGCTCACGGTCCATATCGACCGTGTTGCCATCCATCGACGGCTGATCGGGAATGCGATACAGCAGGTCCATTGACGGCGGCGTCGCGGTCTGCGCAGGAATGTGGCGTGCCGACGTCACCGCCAGCGACAGGCCAGAACCCTGCGCCCGCCCTTTCTCCAGCGCGCGGTTAAGCTCGCTGGCAAAATCGATATCGCGGGCCTGGTAGCCCGGCGTATCGGCGTTAGCGATGTTGGATGCCAGGATTTCCTGACGCTGAGCCCGCAGATTTAGCGCTTCGGTGCCGAACTGCAGAGCTGCATCCAGTTTGTCGAGCATGCTCCCCTCCGGAAGTGAAAATTTTGAGCTGTCAGCATAATCGGGCGCGGCAAAAGCTATCGCCGGAATAGCGCTAAAAAGCATCGCTATTTTTTGCCTTGAAAAATTGCACGCGCGGGTAGAATCAGCGCCATGAGTCAGGATGGGGATAAACAAGATGCGGATAATGACGTTGTGGCTGGGTACGATACTGACCTTACTGGTCATGCCGGTACGGGCAGACGATCTTAGCGCGCAGCTCAACCAGTTTTTTAAAACGCGCGATCCGCTGCATGCCGCCGGTATGAATGTGGTGGTACGCACCCCGGAACAGCAGTGGCCGCCGTGCGCGACGCCGCAGTTCAGCCTGCCGGGCAACAGTCGTTTGTGGGGCAATATGAGCGTGGCGGCGAACTGCGATCGGGAGCGACGCTATCTGCAGGTGGAAGTGCAGGTTACCGGCGACTATGTGGTAGCCAATCGTCAGATCCCGCGCGGCAGCGCCTTAACGGCGGGTGACATCGTGATTAAGCAGGGGCGACTTGATACCCTGCCCGCGCGGGCGGTGTTGGATCCGCAACAAATAGTAGAAGCCGTAAGCGTACGCGATATTTTACCGGATCAGCCGTTAACGCTCTCAATGGTGCGTCAGGCCTGGCGCGTAAAAGCTGGCCAGCCGGTAATAGTGATCGCACAGGGCGACGGTTTTAACGTTAGCAGCGAGGGGCGTGCGCTAAATAACGCCACGGCAATGCAGCGGGTTCGGGTGCGCATGGGGAATGGTCAAATAGTAAGTGGCAACGTGAGCGCAGATGGGAATATTCTTATATCTCTGTAAACTGCTAAAGATGGCTGTTGAGTTGCCGATAGTGGGATCAACATACATTGTACTCTTTGCCTATCAGGCCGCATTAACGCCTGAATTTACAGGAGCCAGACCATGAGCATCGACAAAACTAAAGCTTCGCAGCCCGTCAGTACCGTTCAGCCACGTGAAACTAACGATAACGGCGGCGCAAAGGTTCGTCAGACGGCCAGCCCTACGGCGTCCGCCGGCGCAGCGCAGGTTAACCTGAGCGGGGCGCAGTCCCAGCTGATGACATCGGACGGTAAAGATATTAATACCGCCCGCGTTGAGCAACTGAAAACCGCCATTCGCAATGGCGAACTGAAAATGGATACCGGCAAAATCGCCGATGCCCTGATTCAGGAAGCGAAATCTTATTTACAGGATAAATAACCGCTATGAATAGCCTGATTACCGCGCTGGATAAAATGCAGGAAGTGCTCGGTTCGCTGAGCAATATAATGAAGGAAGAACACGAGCAGCTCTCTGCCGGCCTCATTAACAGCAGCCTGCTACAGCGTATTACCGAAGATAAAAGTTCATTGCTGACCACGCTGAACTATCTTGACGGTATCCGGCGGGAATCAGAAAAACAGTACCGTATTCAGGCGCCCTATCCTGCTCAGCCGGAGCTGGCTCGCCGCTGGCAGGCTATTGAGCAGCGCACGCGTCAGCTGCGCGACAACAATACCCATAACGGGATGCTGTTAAATCAGCAGATGGGATACAACGATAAGGCGCTGGCGCTGTTAAAACCGCACCAGAGTCAGGCGTTTTACGGCCCGGACGGTCAGGCGACCTCAGGCGGCTTTCACTCGCGTCGCGTTTAAGTCCACCGCAATTAACCCACCGGTTTAGCTTCCGGCGGGTTGAATTTCACCGCGATTAACCCACCGGTTTAGCTTCCGGCGGGTTGAATTTCACCGCGATTAACCCACCGGTTTAGCTTCCGGCGGGTTTCATGCGTCTGTTATCAGGCCACCGAGCGGCGCGCGAAGTCCCTTGGCCGAAATCCCAGCAGGCCCAGCACGACAAAGTAAGCGCCGCCGCCCGCCGCGCAGACTACCGCCAGACGTACCAGACGATACGGCATACTGCCAATATCCCACGCGGGCATTACCATCATCATGGCGATCAGCACGCCCGCCATCACCACCACCGCCACAATCAGACGCAGTAAAAACGCCGTCCAGCCCGGCTGTGGCTGAAAGATTTGCTGCTTACGCAGCTGCCAGTAAAGCAGCGCGCCGTTCAGACAGGCCGCCAGCCCAATAGAGAGCGACAGCCCGGCATGTTTCAGCGGCCCGATAAAAGCCAGGTTCATCAGCTGCGTCATAATCAGCGTCACGATGGCGATTTTTACCGGCGTTTTAATGTCCTGACGCGAGTAAAAACCGGGCGCCAGCACCTTAACCATAATCAGCCCCATCAGCCCGACCGAATAGGCGATCAGCGCCCGCTGCGTCATGGCGGCGTCAAAAGCGCTGAATTTCCCATACTGAAACAGCGCCACGGTTAGCGGGCCGGACAAAATGCCCAGCGCCACCGCGCTCGGCAGCGCCAGCAGGAAGCAGAGGCGCAGCCCCCAGTCCATCAGGCGCGAATATTCGGCGTGATTGCCGCTGGCGAAGCTGCGCGACAGCGACGGCAGTAAAATGGTGCCTAACGCCACGCCCAGCACGCCGGAAGGGAACTCCATCAGGCGGTCGGCATAGTACATCCAGGATACTGAGCCGGAGACCAGAAAAGAGGCAAAAATGGTATTGATGATCAGCGAAATCTGGCTAACGGAAACCCCAAGAATAGCCGGCCCCATTTGTCGCAGCACGCGCCAGACGCCCGCATCCTTCAGGTTCAGGCGCGGCAGCACCAGCATGCCGATTTTTTTCAGGTGCGGCAGCTGATAGCCGAGCTGTAGCACCCCGCCGACGACCACCGCCCAGGCCAGCGCCAGCACCGGCGGATGAAAATGGGGCGCGCCGAACAGCGCAAAGCCGATCATGCTGACATTTAATAACGTGGGCGCAAAGGCGGGTACTGAGAAGCGGTTCCAGGTATTCAGGATCGCCCCCACCAGCGAGGCGAGCGAAATCAGAAAAATATAGGGAAAGGTAATGCGCAGCAGGCTGCTGGTCAGCGCAAACTTATCGGCGGTATCGGCAAAGCCCGGCGCGGTAATGATAATCACCCACGGAGCGGCAATCATACCGAGGAAAGTGATTAACGCCAGCGCCAGGGTTAACAGGCCGGAAATATAAGCGACGAATACGCGCGTCGCTTCCTCCCCCTGCTTGCTTTTATATTCCGCCAGGATGGGAACAAAAGCCTGAGAGAACGCGCCTTCGGCAAAGATACGGCGCAGCAGGTTGGGAAGTTTAAAGGCGACGAAAAAGGCATCGGTAGCCATCCCGGCACCGAACACTCTTGCCACAATCGCATCGCGGGCAAAGCCCAGCACGCGGGAAAACAGCGTCATTGAGCTGACCGCTGCCAGGGATTTCAACAAATTCATGGTTAACTGCGCATCCTGAATATTCAATCCGGTTAACAGACAATAGCGGACCGGCAGCGGGCCGATCCGGCGGTTAGTCTACCGATACGCAGCGAAATAACCACAAAGGATTGTGACAGCAGGTTATTCACGCTCAAGATCGCGCCAGATCCTTTCCACGATGCGCTGGGCTTTTAACGCCTGCTCGCCGCTGGTTTCCGGCATTGTCTGATTTTGCACGCAGGCGATAAAGTGGCGCGCCGCGCCGTCAAAACCGCGCTGAGCCTGGATCGTTTGCCAGGCGGGCACCGCCTCCGTTAGCGTTTGGCCGTCGCGCTCGTGCCGCCAGTCACGCATCTCATCCAGCTGCCAAACGCCGCCGTCAGCAATCGCCGTAACCGACTCCCGCTGCGTACCGGCGCGTCGGTGCATGCTGGTGGTAACCTGCGTATTGCCCACGCTAAAGTGATGCTCGCCGTATAACATCTCTCCCGCTGCGGTGGTTTGGATATAGCCGTGCCGCAACGTGACCCTCCCCTCCGCCAGCCACAGCGCGGTATCCACGACGTGCAGATAGTCATCCAGCAGCGTAAAACGCAGATCGTGCGGCCCGACGCTGTCGCTGCGGTGTTTCTCCATGCGGATGGAGGCCGGCTGCCGCACTGCCGCTTTAAGCTGTTGATAGCGTGGCGCAAAACGGCGGTTAAAACCCACCATCAGTTTTCGCCCCCGCTTATGCGCCAGCTCTACCAGCGCCTCCGCCTCGCTCAGCGTTTCCGCCAGCGGTTTATCAACGCAGACGTCCACTCCCTGCTCCAGTAGCGTACGCACCACCTGATAGTGGCTGGCGGTGCTGCTGTGGACAAATACCGCATCGCAGTCGGCGGCCAGCGCATCAAGCTGCGCATAACAGCGCATACGCCAGCTGGCGCAAATCTGCCGAGCCTTCTGTTGATTTGGCGAAAAGCCGCCCATCAGCGTCCAGCCGTCAGCATGCGCCAGCACCGGCAGCCAGGCTTTTTGCGCAATACCGCCCAATCCCACTACCCCAATCTTTACCGTCATCGCAGACTCCCGCGCCGCTTTTTCCGGCGGCGCATAAAGTGAAAAATCAACGCTTAGTCACGCCGCTCCGGCGTCCACGCCTGACAGGTCAACGCCGTCAGCACATGATCCTGCCAGCGACCGTCAATAAGCAGATAATCTTTCGCGTACCCCTCTTTTTCAAAGCCCAGCCGCGCCAGCAGGCTGCCGCTGCGCTGATTATGCGGCATATAGTTTGCCATAATACGATGCATACGCTGCTGTCGCTGCATGTAGCGAATTGCCGTCTGCAGCGCCTCAAACATCATTCCCTGCCCCTGCCATTTTTCGCCCAGCGAATAGCCGAGATAACAGGCGTGGAACGAGCCGCGCAGCACGTTGCTAAAGTTGGCCACGCCGCGTACTTCCTTCTCTTCAGGGTCCATGACGATAAAATAGAAGGCGCTGCCCTGCTTATGCATATCGGTAATCAGCCCAAGGCGCGCCTGCCAGCCGGAAGGATAGCAGTGGCTTTCATCACGTACCGGCTCCCAGGGCTTAAGGAAGGCGCGGTTTTCAGTGTAATAATCAGCCAGGCGCCATGCATCGCGCTCATGAACCAGGCGGACCACCAGCCGATCGGTGGACAGGCGCACTTTCGGTGCGGCGGAACGGTAGCCAAACATCTCTTCTCCTGAAAGCCATGGCTGATAAACAAAATTAATTGATGCCCGACGCGCTAAAAATTAACGCAGCCAGCTTATCGACGACGATTTACGATCGCCGCCCCGATTAGCGGCGGTAAAACACCCGCGTGATAACGCTGCGGCAGACACCATTACTTCGCTGAAATTACAGCACATTTTGCCAAAGATCGATAAAAAAATATCATTCTGCGCTTGCTGTTAAATTAAACAATTAACGCGCAAAATAATATCTTTCAAGAGTAAATTTATTTAGCATTGCTAAGGAATCAGCATGGCTGGAATGGCGCGTGCCCGACGTCTTGGTCGGGTTTTTCTGCTGGTAGATAACATGTTGGTGGTGCTGGGATTTTTTGTCGTTTTCCCGTTGATCTCAATCCGCTTCGTTGATCAGCTCGGCTGGGCAGCCATGATAGTCGGTATTGCGCTGGGGCTGCGTCAGCTGGTTCAGCAAGGGCTTGGCGTGTTTGGCGGCGCGATTGCCGATCGCTTCGGCGCCAAACCGATGATTGTCAGCGGTATGCTGCTGCGCGCGGCCGGTTTCGCCACGATGGCGGTGGCGCACGAGCCGTGGATCCTGTGGTTTTCCTGCCTGCTTTCCGGCATTGGCGGCACGCTGTTCGATCCGCCGCGTACCGCGCTGGTGGTGAAGCTAATCCGCCCCGAGGCGCGTGGCCGTTTCTTTTCCCTGTTGATGATGCAGGACAGCGCCGGCGCGGTGCTGGGCGCGCTGATTGGCAGCTGGCTGCTGGCCTGGGATTTCCGTCTGGTCTGCTGGGTGGGCGCGCTGGTTTTCGTGCTGGCCGCGCTGTTTAACGCGCTGCTGCTGCCGGCCTGGCGCATTTCTACCGTGCCCACGCCGCTGCGCGAAGGGCTGGGACGCGTCCTGAAAGACCGCCGCTTTTGCACCTATGTGCTGACCTTAACCGGCTATTACATTCTGGCGGTTCAGGTGATGCTCATGCTGCCGATTATGGTGAATCAGATCGCCGGGACTGCCAGCGCGGTCAAGTGGATGTATGCCATTGAGGCTACGCTATCGCTGACGCTGCTTTATCCCATCGCCCGCTGGAGCGAAAAGCGCTTCCGCCTGGAGCATCGTCTGATGGCTGGCCTGCTGCTGATGACGCTCAGCCTGCTGCCGATTGGCCTGACCGACTCCTTACAGCAGCTGTTTATTTTAATCTGCCTGTTCTATATCGGGGCGATTATTGCCGAGCCGGCGCGTGAAACCCTGAGCGCTGAGCTGGCCAGCGCCAGGGCGCGCGGCAGCTATCTGGGCTTTAGCCGTCTGGGGCTGGCGCTGGGCGGCGCGCTGGGTTATACCGGCGGCGGCTGGATGTTTGATACCGGACGCGAGCTGGCCTTGCCAGAACTGCCCTGGCTGATGCTGGGCTGCACCGGCGCGATTACCCTGCTGGCGCTGTGGTGGCAATTTCAGCCGCGCACCGCGGCGCCGGCTATGCTGCGCGGCGGCTGATACGCCGCTGCGGTTTGCCCTTCCCCTGGATCTCTTCCATACTTTTTAAGCATATTCAAATGATTGCTGACGGCAGCCTGCCGTCGGCAATATCAGTAAGGAGAGATGAGGTGAAACTCTATATTTACGATCATTGTCCGTTTTGCGTTAAAGCGCGCATGATTTTTGGCCTGAAAAACCTTCCGGTAGAACTGGTGGTGTTGCTTAACGATGATGAGGAGACACCAACTCGTCTGATTGGTCAGAAAATGGTGCCGATTCTGCAAAAAGAAGATGGCAGCTGTATGCCGGAGAGCCTCGATATTGTGCGCTATATCGATCAGCTGGACGGCGAGCCGCTGCTGATCGGCAAAACCAACCCCGCCATTAACGACTGGCTGCGCAACGTGAACAGCTACGTGAATAAGCTGCTGCTGCCGCGTGTTGCCGAAGGCGCCTTCGCTGAATTCGCCACGCCGCAGGCGCGGGCCTGCTTTAAAAATAAAAAGGAAGCCAATATTGGCGACTTTGCCGAATTAAAACAGCATGCGGACGGGCTGATTAAAAACATCTCTAACGATATGCGCGATCTTGATAAGCTGATCGTGAAACCGAACGCCGTTAACGGCGAGCTGAGCCTTGATGATATTAATCTGTTTCCTCTGCTGCGTTCGCTGTCGCTGGTCGCGGGCATTAACTGGCCCAGCCGGGTGGCGGAATATCGCGATAATATGGCGAAGCAGACGCAGGTTAATTTGTTAAGTTCGGTTGCTGGCTAATCTTTCAGGGCGGCGCTGCGCCGCCTGCAATAGTCATTTCCCGCTTTTTCCCTCTCTTTTTCTGTTTTCCTGGTGACTCACGGCGGTGATTACGGCAAGCTTAGCCTCCTTAAAAGGAGACTTTCTCCGTATTACTTCCGAGGATTGTCATGAACAAGGCGTTTTTGGCGCTCTGCGCCATGCTGCTGGCGGGTCTGTTGACCGCCTGTAATCAGCTGACCCAGTACACGATTTCCGAGCAGGAAATCAATCAGGCCCTGCAAAAACATAATAATTATCAGAAAGATATTGGTATCTCCGGGCTGGTTAACGCACATATTGTGCTGAGCAATCTCAGCAGCCAGATTGGCCGCGAGGAAGCCGGGAAGGTGACGCTCTCCGGCAATGCGAAAGTTAACATCACTTCGCTACTTGGCCCCCAGCAGGCAGATATGCAGCTGAAGATGAAGGCCCAGCCGTTCTTCGATAAAGAAAAAGGCGCGGTCTATTTAAAAGATCTGGAGATCGTTGATGCGAATGTCCAGCCGGAAAAAATGCAGCCGATCCTGCAAACGCTAACGCCCTATCTTAACCAGTCGCTGAAAAGCTATTTCGATCGCGAACCGGCTTACGTACTAAGCGAAGATCGCAGCAAAGCGGAAGCGCTGGCGAAAAAACTGGCGAAAGGGATTGTGGTAAAACCCGGCGAGCTGGTGATCCCCTTTACTGATTAAGAGGCCGCCCGCGCTATGCCCTACGCGCGGGCCGTTTGTCTTTATACGCCGTTAGCCCTGGCAGTTTCCGGCGATCGGCAGGCCGCCTGGCGATAACTGCGGCGTTTTTCCCCCTGCCACAGAACTTTTTTAACGCGGCTGGCATAAAGCAAGTGCAATCGGTTGCCTTTATCCTTATGCTTGATACCCGGCTAAAAACTGCCTTTTTTCCTATCGCCGGAGCCTAATTCATGACTGCACAACCCCAGCAACTGATCATTCGCCGCCCTGACGACTGGCATATTCATCTGCGTGACGATGAGATGCTGCGCGCCGTATTGCCTTTTACCAGCGCCGTGTGTGGCCGTGCCATTGTTATGCCTAATCTTGTGCCGCCGGTCACCAGCGTGGAGGCGGCAACCGCCTATCGCGCGCGTATTCTGGCCGCGCTGCCGGAAGGGCATACTTTCCAGCCGTTAATGACCTGCTATCTTACCGATTCACTGCAGCCTGATGAGTTGGAAAAAGGCTTTCAGAGCGGCGTATTTACCGCAGCCAAGCTGTATCCGGCCCATGCCACCACCAACTCCAGCCACGGCGTAACCAGTATCGACGCCATCGCCACGGTGCTGGATCGTATGCAAAGCATCGGGATGCCGCTGTTGATTCATGGCGAAGTGACCGATGCGCATATCGATATTTTTGACCGCGAAGCGCGCTTTATCGAAACGGTCATGGAGCCGCTGCGTCAGCGCTATCCTGCGCTGAAGGTGGTGTTTGAACATATCACCACCAAAGAGGCCGCGCAGTATGTCGAAGCGGGCAACGATCTGCTGGCGGCGACGATTACTCCCCAGCATCTGATGTTTAACCGTAACCATATGCTGGTGGGCGGCGTGCGCCCTCATCTCTACTGCCTGCCGATTCTGAAGCGCAACGTACATCAGGAGGCGCTGCGCAAGGCGATCGCCAGCGGCAACCGTCGCTTTTTCCTCGGCACCGATACCGCACCGCATTTGCGCCATCGTAAAGAAGCCAGCTGCGGCTGCGCCGGGGTCTTTAATGCGCCGACCGCGCTGCCCGCCTACGCTACCGTTTTCGAAGAGATGGATGCGCTGCAGCACTTTGAAGCCTTCTGCTCGGAAAACGGCCCGACGTTTTACGGCCTGCCGCTGAATGAAGGAACGATTCGCCTGGTGCGCGAACCCTGGACCGTCACCGAAAGCATTGCGGCGGCGGGCGACACGCTGGTGCCGTTCCTGGCTGGCGAAACGCTGAACTGGCGCATTGCCTGATTCTCTCTGGGCGGCTGATCTCCGTGCGTCAGCCGCTTCTGCGATCGGCCTCTTTTTTTACTCCTTCCCCGCTAGCTTTTCATTGCTTTGCTGACGCGTTAACTGTATAAATAGCCAGTACTTACCGCGGAGGCAGATATGCGTGTTGAAGTAACCATAGCAAAAACGACTCAGCTCCCTGCCGGCGCTATCGATGCGCTGACGCAGGAACTGTCAAAACGAATCGATAAAGAATTTCCGGAAATGGCCAACCATATTTCGGTGCGCTACGCCAGCGCCAATAACCTGACCGTGATGGGCAGTGGTAAAGAAGCAAAAGATCGCGTGACCGAGATCCTGCAGGAAACTTGGGAAAGCGCCGATGACTGGTTTATCACTGACTAACTTTCTCTTTGTGCCGTTGTTTGCCGGATAATGCCATCCGGCTTTTTTTTATCTTTACCGCCTCGCCGCCGTCTCAACGCGGTTATAGACTGTTGTAAGCCGATGACATATTCTGGCGTCCGTCATGACTTACAGGAGGTGTTAACCATGACCGCTGAAAAACCTGAAGAGGCGATGACCTTTGGTGAACTGCTGGCGCTAATTGGTGAACAACAGCGCCGTCTTACCGTGTTGGAAAACGCATTTTCCTATCTTGCCTTTTGTCTGGACGATAAATCTAATCAGTTATTGATTCATAGCCTGCGGCTGGAAGCGCAAAACCAAAATCATGATGAGGGAATGCAGCAGCATTTTGCTCACCTTGCGGCTGAGCTGGAAAAACGTAACGCCCCGGTTAAAATTCAACCTGATACCAGCCTTTGATTGTTATAAACTCCTGCATTATGCAGGAGTTCTTTTCCTGCTAAGAATAATCAGAATTCTGGGCAAATATTATTTTTAGCCGATTAATTATCGCTATTCGCACATTTTTCGTGCCGCTTAAATCTGTAACGCTGTTATAATCACTCTGCTCTGTGAAAAAAAGCCGCATTGAAACCTCAAATAATCACTTCGTTCTACGAGTAATAAGGGGGTTATAATGGACAGTAATAAAGAGATTATTCAGACACATCCCCTCGTTGGATGGGATATCAGTACCGTGGACTCGTATGATGCGATGATGATTCGTCTGCATTCGCTTTCATCTAAAGAGCAACAGCCTGATGAAGCCGACGTAGGGCCGACTTATTGGCTGACTACGGACGTTGCCAGACAGTTTATCTCCATTCTGGAAGCAGGCATCGCTAAAATAGAAGCCAGCGAAATCCTTGCCCGAGACTACAAAAAGCATTAGCCACTGTTTTTGGTTATCCAGGCACCCTTCGGGGTGCCTTTTTATTATCTGCGCGCTTTTGCTATGCTGCTAAGCCTTCGCAGCATCAGGAGAAGTTGGCTAATGGTTTATGATCTTATCGTTATTGGCAGTGGTTCCGTCGGTGCCGCCGCAGGCTGGTACGCGACCCGTGCCGGACTCAAGGTGCTGATGATTGACAGCGCGCATCCGCCCCATCAGGAAGGCAGCCACCACGGCGCGACACGCCTGATTCGCCACGCCTACGGCGAGGGCGCACGCTATGTTCCACTGGTTTTGCGCGCCCAGCGGCTGTGGGATGAGCTGGAGCAGCAGTCCGGCGAGCAGATTATGCATCGCAGCGGCATTATCAATCTTTCCCCCGTCGACTCGCCGTTTATCACCAATGTGATAGCAAGCGCGCGCCAGTTTCAGCTGGAGGTAGAGGTTTTATCGCCGGAGCAGATACGTCAACGCTGGCCGGATATTAACGTGCCCGAAGGCTACGCGGGCGTTTTCGAACCGCGATCCGGCTATCTGAAATCAGAGGTGGCGATTCGCAGCTGGATTCGACTGGCATGCGAAGCGGGCTGCGCTCAGCTGTTTAACTGCCAGGTCACCGCTATCGCCCGTGAAGGCGAGCTACAGCGCGTTACTACTGCCGACGGCGACTATTATGGCCATAAGCTGTTACTCAGCGTCGGCACCGCCGTGAAGCAGTTCTGCCCCGACCTGCCGGTTACGCCGGTACGCAAAGTGTTTGCCTGGTATCAGGCCGATGGCCGCTACGGTGAAAATAATAAATTTCCCGGCTTCACCGTCGAAATGACCGATGGCAGCCAATATTATGGTTTTCCCGGCGATAATAACGAGCTAAAAATAGGCCGCCATGACGGTGGACAGCCAATGCAAACCGCGCAGGATCGCCAGCCTTTTGGCGCCTTTGCCAGCGACGGCAGTGAAGTTTTCAATTTTATACGCCGTTTTTTGCCGGGAGTGGGCGTTTGTTTACGCGGCGCCGCCTGCGCTTATGATAATTCTCCCGATGAGGATTTTATTATCGATACGCTGCCGGAAGATAATAACCGCCTGGTAATAAGCGGGCTTAGCGGTCACGGATTTAAATTTGCCAGCGTATTAGGCGAAATAGCCTGCGATTTTGCCAGCAATAAACCATGCGAATTTGATTTATCGCCGTTTTCTCTGTCCCGTTTTAAATAATAAATAAAGGCACAATAATATTGTGCCTTATTATTTTCACAACAATTATTAGCGTTGTGATTGTTTAATAATCCGCGCTCTGCTGTGCCGGCTATTATTGCGTTACCCGGTTCTCTTTTTGTCGATGCAGCTTCAGTTTATTTACCAGTTTGACGGCTTCCGCTTCTGATCCTACCGCCGGTGCGGAGCCGTGTAGCGGCTTACGCGCCGTTTCGCGCATAAAGAACACGGTAATCAATCCAATAACGCCCGCGCCCATTAAATAATAAGCCGGCATCAACAGATTCTGGAAGCGGTCCACCAGCCAGGCGGTGACCAGCGGCGTGGTGCCGCCAAACAGCGATACGGAGATATTAAAACCGATGGCCAGCGCGCTGTAGCGAATATCGGTGGCAAACAGCGCCGGCAGCGCCGAAGGCATGGTGCCGCTAAAGCAGCTGTGCAGTATGCCGAGGATCAT
Organism: Mixta theicola; assembly: GCF_002895925.1. Taxonomy (GTDB): domain Bacteria; phylum Pseudomonadota; class Gammaproteobacteria; order Enterobacterales; family Enterobacteriaceae; genus Mixta; species Mixta theicola. Next base: position 179,422 of record NZ_NWUO01000001.1, read on the forward strand.
CAGGCCAACGAAAACAAACACCAGATTACCGGTAGCCACCAGCATCAGGCACGGGATCGACAGAACCAGCAGCCCTACCGCACCCAGCGCAATCACCGGACGGCGTCCCAGGCGATCGTTCCAGTGTCCCCAAAACAGCGTTAGCGGCATCATTACAAACATCACTACCAGCACCAGCATCAGGCCGCTCAGCTCGCTCAGACCCAGCACGCCGGTCAGATAGCTGGGCATGTAAGAGGTCAGCATATAGTTGGAGACGTTAAACAGCAGCACCAGGCCGATACATTTCAGCATCTGCGCCCGATATTTACGCAGCATCTGCCACAGGCTTAGCTGTGGTTTGCTGTGTTCCAGCGCTTCCTGTTTTTCCATATGCTTCTGAAACGCCGGCGTCTCTTCCAGCTTCAGCCGGATGTAAAGGCCAAACAGCCCCAGCGGCGCGGCAATAAAGAAGGGAATACGCCAGCCCCAGTTAAGCAGCTGATCGGCAGACAATAGTGCCGTTAGCGCGGTAACCAGCCCGGCTCCCAGCAGATAACCGCCCAGCGTACCGAACTCCAGCCAGCTGCCCATAAAGCCGCGACGCTTATCGGTTGAATACTCGGCGATAAAGGTAGCCGCGCCGCCATACTCGCCGCCGGTTGAAAAGCCCTGCACCAGACGCGCCAGCAGCAGCAGTAACGGCGCAGCGATGCCGATGGCGTTATAGCCGGGGATCAGTCCAATACAGAAGGTGCCGATCGCCATCATAATCATGGTGATTGCCAGCACTTTTTGCCGTCCAATGCGGTCGCCCAGCGGGCCGAAAAACAGTCCGCCAATGGGACGCACCAGGAAGGCGGCGGCGAAAGCGCCAAACGTAGCGATAAGCTGTGCCGCCGGGCTGCCGCCGGGGAAAAAGACTTTACCAATGGTGACGGCCAGATAGCTGTATACGCCGAAGTCAAACCACTCCATCGCATTGCCCAGCGCGGCTGCGCCGACGGCGCGTTTCAGCATGGCGTTATCGACAATAGTAATATCATCGACGGTAAGATCGGGTTGGCCTTTTTTCTGCCAGAAATGTTTTTTAGATGAGCCTGTAGCGACGTTCATATCGTTTCCTCACGGATGACGCGATGACGGTAGGCAGCACCATAGCTTTCATAGCCAGCAGCGGCTGATGGTAAGGAAAGCTATAACGCAGCATGAATACGCTCAACAGAATGAGATCTGCATCACGTTTATTGACACGGATTTACTTTATCGATTGCGAGGGCAAAATGCAAATTTGCTGGAATAGTGGGCTAATTTCAGGCAATAACTTAGCGTGGAATATCAATCTTTACGCAAAAAACAGCATTTAAAGCCAAAAAAAGCAAACGGGCTTATCCGCCGCGTGCTTTCTGTAAAGCGGCCCGCGCAATGGACGGCGCGGGCCGGACGGCCAGGGAGCAGGTTGCGACGCTCAGCCAGGTATTCCGGCACGTTGCCAGTTGCCTGATGCGCGTATCTTATCCTACTGTTTTAACGCTATTCGTTATCGGTCGGCACCGGAATAGCCAGCGTGGCGGTTAACAGGCCGCGCGACTTGTTGAAGATTTTATTACTGGTTTCACGCCCGGCGCGACGTGCACGCTGCTCTTCCGGCGGCAGCGCCGCCTCTTCCATACACAGCGGGCTACAGCAGTGCTGAAACTTCTCGGCGCAGGACGAGCACTGAATAAACAGCAGATGGCAACCATCGTTCACGCAGTTAACATGCGTATCGCACGGCGCGCCGCACTGGTGACAGTGAGCAATCACATCATCGGAAATGCGCTCGCCCATGCGCTCGTCAAAGACAAAGTTTTTCCCTTTGAAACGTACCGGCAGGCCCTGCTCCCGCGCGCGTCGCGCATATTCGATAATCCCGCCTTCAACGTGATATACCTGTTCAAAACCGTTATGCAGCATCCAGGCGCTGGCCTTTTCACAGCGAATTCCGCCGGTGCAGTACATGACGATTTTTTTATCTTTCTTATCCTGCAGCATCTCCACCGCCATCGGCAGCTGATCGCGGAAAGTATCGGCAGGGATTTCCAGCGCCTTGTCAAAATGCCCCACTTCATATTCGTAGTGGTTGCGCATATCAACAAACAGCGCATTCGGATCGTCCAGCATGGCGTTGACTTCATCCGCCTTCAGATAGGCGCCCACCTGGCTGGCATCGAAATTTTCATCCTCAATGCCATCGGCTACGATGCGATCGCGCACCTTCAGCCGCAGCACCCAGAAAGATTTGCCGTCATCATCCAGCGCAATATTCATGCGCAGATTATTTAGCGCCGGATCAAAGATATACAGCGTTTCCTGCATCCGCGGATAGAGGCTGGCCGGCACGCTGACCTGCGCGTTAATCCCTTCCTGGGCCACATAGATACGGCCAAAGACTTTCAGCCCGGTCAGCGCAAGGTAAAGCGCATCACGAAAAGCTTTCGGGTCGGCGATAGTGAAATATTTATAGAAAGAGACTGTGGTGCGCGGCTCGGTTTCGGCCAGCATGCGCGCTTTCAGCTCTTTGTTTGAAACGAGGTTATGTAACACTGGCATGGTGTTCTTTCCCGGTAGTGAGCTCTTTTTTGCGGGCAACATCATACCTGATTTAGCAGTGAAACAAAGCTCTGCCGCATTTTTTCTCTATTTGACGATCCAACCTTACCGCACATACTGACAATTAACCGCGCTGCCAATTGCGTTAAGCCGTGTTATATCATTAGCAACCTTACTATCGCCTGCGTGATAACCGTTGGAGAAAAAATGAGTCAGCTATTTACGCCGTTGCAGCTGGGCAAGTTGTCGCTCAGCAACCGCATCATCATCGCGCCGATGTGTCAGTATTCGGCGGAACAGGGCAAAGCCACACCCTGGCATCGTATTCATCTGGGGCATTTATCCCTGTCCGGTGCCGGGCTGCTGATTATCGAAGCCACCGCCGTTGAGCCCGCCGGACGCATTACGCCGGAGGATCTCGGCCTGTGGGATGATGAAACGGAGCAGGCGCTGGCGGAAACCATCAATGATGTGAAACGCTACGCGACCATGCCGCTGGGGATCCAGCTGGGCCACGCCGGACGCAAAGCCTCCTGCGACGTGCCGTGGCGCGGCGGCGGCCTGTTAACGCCGCTGCAGGGCGGCTGGCAAACGTCGGCGCCCTCCGCGCTGCCTTACCATGAGAACGATGCCAGCCCGCTGGCATTGACCAAAGCACGCATCGAGGAAATCAAACAGGCTTTTATCGACAGCGCCATTCGCGCCGATCGGCTGGGCTTTGAGCTGGTGGAAATTCATGCTGCGCATGGCTACCTGCTGCATCAGTTCCTTTCGCCTTTAACTAACCAGCGTGACGATGAATATGGCGGTTCGGCTGCCAACCGCATGCGCCTGGTGCTGGAAATTTTCCATGAGGTGCGCCGCGTCTTTCCACGTGATAAGGCGGTTGGCGTGCGTATTTCCGCCTCTGACTGGGTGGAAGGCGGCTGGGATGAAGCGCAGTCAATTGCGCTGAGCAAAGCGCTGGAAGCGGCCGGCTGCGACTATATTCACGTCTCCAGCGGCGGCCTGTCACCGCAGCAGCAGATCAGCGTAGGTCCGAATTATCAGGTGCCTTTCGCCGCAGGTATTAAGGCTGCCATGACCACTATGCCGGTGATTGCCGTGGGATTGATTACCGAAGCGCAGCAGGCGGAGGCGATTCTGGTCAACGGTGAAGCCGACGCCGTCGCTCTGGCGCGCGCGATGCTCTACGATCCGCGCTGGCCGTGGCACGCCGCCGCCGAACTGGGCGAAAAAGTGCAGGCGCCGCCGCAATACTGGCGCAGTGAACCGCATGAAGTGAAAGGTTTGTTTAATCTTTAATGCTTTGCGGCAGCGCAGCGCATGCGCTGCCGTATCATCTGGCTGACATCCCGCTTTCAGCAATAAGTAAAAAAATGGCACAATACGGCCCTTAAACTGGACACTGCGGCGTTTTTTATCTGCTGCAACGAATAACTGGAAGAACATGACTCAGTTGCCTCAATTTTCTCGCGATCTGCTACATCCGCGTTACTGGTTACTCTGGCTTGGTATTGGCCTGCTTTATCTGGTGGTTTTGCTGCCCTATCCGGTGCTTTATCATCTTGGCTGTGGTTTGGGCCGTCTTTCGATGCGCTTTATGAAACGGCGCGCGGCGATCGCCCAACGTAATATTGAACTGTGCTTTCCTCAGATGCCGCCCGCCGAGCGCGATGCGCTGCTGAAGCGCAACTTTGAATCGGTGGGTATGGGTTTTCTGGAAACCGGCATCGCCTGGTTCTGGCCTGACTGGCGGGTGCGCAAGTGGTTCACCGGTATCGGTGATGAGCATATTCAGCAGGCAAAGCGCGAGCAAAAAGGCATTCTGCTGATCGGGATGCATTTCCTTTCTCTGGAGCTGGGCGCACGCATGTTCGGTATGCTGAATCCGGGCATCGGCGTTTATCGCCCTAATGACAATCCGCTGATCGACTGGCTGCAAATCTGGGGCCGGATGCGTTCGAATAAGAGCATGATCGATCGGAGGGATCTAAAAGGAATGATCCGCGCGCTGAAGGCGGGCGAGATCATCTGGTACGCGCCCGACCACGATTACGGCCCAAAAAGCAGCGTCTTCGTGCCCTTTTTCGCCGTGCCGGACGCGGCCTCGACCAAAGGCAGCTATATGCTGGTCCGCACCGCCAGGCCGGCGGTGATCCCTTTCCTGCCGCGTCGTCTGCCGCACGGTAAAGGCTACGAGCTGATCGTTTTGCCAAACGTTGAAGATGTGCCAACGGATAACGAGGAAGCCACCGCAAAGCGGATGAATCAGATAGTCGAGGAAGCGGTACTGATGGCGCCGGAGCAGTATATGTGGCTGCATCGTCGTTTTAAAACCCGTCCGCCCGGCAAAGAAAAACTCTACTAACCCGTTTTCCCTTTCGTTCCGCTACGGAGCGAAAGGGGCTTTTTGCCTCCCCGCTCCGCGCAGTTTTTTTAGCCCTGGCGCGATGTGGTGCTAAATCTTCGTCTATTCTTTCCTGAAACCATCCCCGAGGAGAATAAGGAGAAACTGATGAGCATGTTTAGCACACTGGAAGAAGCTATCGATAGCGCCCGTGAAGAGTTCGTGGCGAATAACCCCGATCTGGATGAAGACGAGATTTCCGCAGGGCAGTTCAATCTGCAAAAATATGTGATGCGGGATGGCGAAATCATGTGGCAGGCAGAGTTTCTCGCTGATGAAAGCGATGATGGCGAGCTATTGCCGATCCGCACCGGTGAAGCGGCGCAGGCCATTTTCGACGGCGACTTCGATGAGGTGGAGCTGCGCCAGGAATGGATGCCGGAAAACACGCTGCACGAATGGGATGAGGGTGAATTCCAGCTGGAACCGCCGCTGGATACCGAAGAGGGCGAAGCGGTCGCCCAGGAGTGGGAAGACAGCGGCAGCAATAACGAGTCAGACCGCTGGTAACCACCAATAATTACTCATAAGGCCCGTGATGCGCATCGACGGGTAACAGCAGCGTATCCAGCAGGGCCGACAGCGGCACGTCGATAATGGTGAGAAAACGCCACGGCGTGTCGCGCACATCCCACTGTACGCCGGGATAATATTGGTTGCCGTGCCCCTGTCCGGGTATGGTGCGGCTGATAATACTGCCGCAGCCGGTTAACAGCAGTACCAGCGCCAGCAATGCTGCGCTGCGTAATCCTCTCTTCAACCTGCTACCTCTTTGCCTCAGTCGGCGTCATTTTGGCTGCCCGGCGTTTGCGCGCCTTCTGACAATAAACCTGGCGTAACGCCGCGACGGGAAATAAAAAAGCGGCCCGCAAGCCGCTATTGAATAATGCTAATCTCTTTGCATCGGGAGCCCGGCCGAACGTTCTCAGCTATTTCGCCGGGGCGTACGCCAGCGGATTCAGCTGCAGCGTACGATAGTAGTCCTGCCACTCATGGTACTTTTCTGCATCCTGCCACAGGCGATAGTGCAGACGCGCCAGGGCAACCGGATCGCTAATCAGCGCCAGGCGCTCATCGCGGCTCAGCTTCGTCGGCGCATCGCTTAAGGCATGTTCAACCCGACGGTCACGCGCATGGTCCAGCAGATCGCTTTTCAGGTGACGCGAGGTCGCCATTGCGGTTGCCAGCGCGTTAAACGACGGATGGAACAGCGCATGCATAAAGCCCTGCTTCAGCGCACGCTCGCGGTTCAGCTGCAGATAGGTATCGGTATCCACCAGCTCTTTCGGCGGCGCATACTCTTCCGGGATCAGAAACAGCTTCGCACGCCTGGTCGCCAGCCCGTTGCTTGCCCGGCTGGAAATCACCGAGACAAACGGCGACAGAATCAGCGAGAACACAATCGGCGACAGCCACCACAGGAAGTTCAGATCCAGCCAGCCCATGCCGACGGCCCAGACAATACCCAGCAGCATCTGCGAACCATGACGACGGAACGCTTCGCTCCACGGCGTAGCATCATCGTCGCGCTGCGGCGAGTTCCACACCACTTCCCAGCCGAGGAAAGCGCTAACCACGAATACCGTATGGAACAGCATACGCACCGGCGCCAGCAGCACCGAGAACAGCATTTCCAGCAGCATCGACGCCAGCAGACGCAGCGCGCCGCCGTAGCCTTTCGCGCCCTTAAACCAGATCAGCACCACGCTCAGCAGCTTCGGCAGGAACAGCAGCACCAGCGTGGTGGAGAACAGCGCGATCGCCAGTTCCGGACGCCACTGTGGCCATACCGGGAACAGCTGGCGCGGCTGCAGGAAGTACTGCGGCTCCATTAGCGTATGCACCACCTGCAAGGCGGTAGAGAGCGCAAGGAACAGGAACCACAGCGGCGCGGAAAGATAAGACATGACGCCGGTCAGGAACACCGCACGGTGAACCGGATGCATCCCTTTAACCAGGAACAGGCGGAAGTTCATCAGGTTGCCGTGACACCAGCGGCGGTCACGCTTCAGCTCATCCAGCAGATTCGGCGGCAGCTCTTCATACGAACCGGGCAGATCGTAGGCAATCCACACGCCCCAGCCGGCGCGACGCATCAGCGCGGCCTCGACGAAGTCATGCGAAAGGATCGATCCGGCAAACGAGCCTTCACCCGGCAGCGGCGCCAGCGCGCAGTGCTCGATAAAGGGCTTCACGCGGATAATGGCGTTATGGCCCCAATAGTGCGACTCGCCCAGCTGCCAGAAGTGAAGCCCGGCGGTAAACAGCGGCCCGTAAACGCGCGTGGCAAACTGCTGACAGCGCGCATAGAGCGTATCCATACCGGACGCCTTCGGCGAAGACTGAATAATACCGGCGTTTGGATTCGCTTCCATCATGCGCACCAGACCGGTCAGACATTCGCCGCTCATTACGCTGTCCGCATCCAGCACCACCATATAGCTGTACTGGCTGCCCCAGCGGCGGCAGAAGTCATCGATGTTGCCGCTTTTACGCTTCACGCGGCGACGGCGGCGGCGATAAAAGATCTTCCCTGCCCCGCCCACGTCGCGCACCAGCTCCATCCAGGCTTTCTGCTCTGCCACAGCAATATCGGCATCGTAGCTGTCGCTAAGGATATAAACATCAAAATGCTGGCTTTCTCCGCTGCGAACCACCGATTCCCAGGTGGCGCGCAAACCGGCAAAGACGCGTTCTACGTCTTCGTTACAGATCGGCATAATCAGCGCGGTACGATGCGTGGGATCGATCGGCTCATTGCCGGTAAGCGAATAAGAGATACTGTACTTATCGCGCCCAATCAGCAGCTGAAGGAAGCCCATCAGCGCCGTCCAGAAACCGGCGGAGACCCAGCAGAACAGAATGGCGAACAGGAACAGAATCCCGGTCTGCAATACATAAGGCAGCAGCTGCAGCAGCGACTGCTGCCAGTTCTGGTTGAGCATATCCATCGGATCGATCAGCGCCCAGCCCTGGTAAGGCAGAATGGTCTTCATATACCAGGTCGCGACTACCGTCTGGAAAATCGTCAGGATCAGCAGGATATAGCGACGAACTGAGCCGACGTGACGCCATTTATCTTCCTGGCGCTGTTCTTCCGCCGAGGCGTAGCGCGGCGTTGATTTATGTCCGCGCAGCGAATCCCAGGCGCGAGCCAGCGGGTTGGTACGCCAGGCTTCCGGGAACATCAGCGAACGCTTTACCGGCGGCATCGCCTTCAGCGTGGTGCGTCCGAGATAATCCTCGCTGAACTGCCTGCCGTCGTCCAGCGAGTCCGGCCAGCTCATTTTAATACGCGATTTTACCGAGGTCAGCGGCGCGTCGTCGGGACGCACTTCGGCCAGGCCGTCCTGGCCCAGCTGCTGATGTAAGGTGCTGTAAATATCACCGCCCGCCTCCGGGGCGGGCAGATTTGACGACAGCGCCGCTTTGCCGTCCGACGGCAGCGGCAGCACGTCGATATAGTCAGCGGGAGTTAGGATTGATTTATTCATTGGCAGGCAACTGATAGCTCCATGTTTCCGTCAGCGCTTTATCACCGTTAACCAGTGCGGCACGCATTTCGGTCGGCTGCTTATTGTCTTTTACGCGAATGCGCAACATTAAGCGCCAGCCTTTGGTCACCGGGTTATAGCGCACGCTCTGTTCAACAATCTCACCGTTATTGCCGATGCTGACCTGAGGCGTGACCGGCGTGTTATCCGGCAGCGCGCTCATATCCTGACCGACAAAATCCACCACAAAAGCGAGGGTGCCGTCTGGCTGGCGCACCAGGTTTGACTGTTTCACGTCGCCGGTAGAACGCAGCGTGTTTTTCACCCATGCGGTATCCGGCGAATGCAGCTGGTCTTCATTACGGGTAAAGTGCAGACGATATTTAAAGTTCATCTCCTTGCCCGGATCCGGCAGGTTCTCCGGCGTCCAGAAGGCAACGATATTATCGTTGGTTTCGTCTGCCGTCGGGATCTCAACCAGCTCTACGCGACCTTTACCCCAGTCGCCCTGCGGCTCGATCCAGCCGCTGGGGCGCAGATCGTAACGATCGTCGAGATCCTGATACTGATTGAATTCGCGTCCGCGCTGCAGCAGGCCAAAACCTTTCGGGTTTTCCACGGTAAAGGTGCTGACCGCCAGGTGTTTCGGATTGTTCAGCGGACGCCAGATCCATTCGCCGTTACCGGCATGAATCGACAGACCGTTGGAATCATGCAGAGAAGGACGATAGTTGACTATCGGAGAAGGCTGATTCGGGCCATACAGGAACATACTGGTCAGCGGCGCAACGCCCAGCTTGCCCACTTTGTCACGCAGATAGACTTTTGCCTGAACATCCACGTTGGTATCGCTGCCCGGACGCAGCACAAAGCGGTAGGCGCCGGTCGCGCGCGGCGAATCCAGCAGCGCATAAATAACTAACTGTTTATCCTGCGGTTTCGGACGTTGGATCCAGAATTCGCGGAAGCGTGGGAACTCTTCGCCGGAGGGCAGCGCGGTATCGATCGCCAGCCCACGTGAAGAGAGGCCATAAACCTGGCCGCCGCCAATCACGCGGAAATAGCTGGCACCCAGGAAGCTGGTAATTTCGTCATCTTTATCTTTGGCGTTTAACGGATAAAGCACTTTAAAACCGGCGAAACCCAGGTTCTTAATGGTTTCCGGATCGTGATGAACATTGCCAAAATTAAAATAGTCCGGGCTGTATTTGATTTCCCGCACCGCGTTGGCGGTGATTTCGTGAAGTTTCACCGGCGTATCGAAATACATGCCCTGATGATAAAACTCCAGCTTGAATGGGGTTTTCAGTTTATGCCAATAGGCTTTATCGTGATTAAACTGGATCTGCTGATAGTCAGCATATTTCATGTCGCGGAACTGAGAGGGCAAATTGCTCTTCGGCGCTTCGAAACTTTTTCCCGCTAACGACTTTGCCTCTTTTGCTACATCATCAATGCTAAAAGCCCAACCGGTGTTGGTATACAAGGCAAACAGAACTGCCGCACTAACCCAGTGCAGTTTTTTCAGTCCCGATTTATTTTTGTTAGTAATCAGCACATCCCCCCCTTTCGTGTGCTTAAATCAATCCCATCCATATTAATGGATTATTCGGTTTTCCGACAGTATACCTGTCGTTTTGTTCCGGTATTCTCTGCCCTCAGAGCTTATCTCTGCGTTGTTCGTCTGTTACAGAATCGGCTGATATTATATGGATTTCCGTTCCGGTAAAGTAAAGCGCTTACTTTTGTCAGGTTCAGGGCGAGCCGGTATATAAAACGTACTAAATCTGGATAACTATGCTTACTAAACCCCAGCAGCGTGAATATTTCTTCGATTCTATTCGCGCGTATCTGATGCTTCTTGGCGTTCCTTTTCATGTTTCTCTTATTTATTCCAGCCATCAGTGGTCCGTTAACAGCGCGGAACCGTCGCTGTGGTTAACCGTGTTTAATGACTTTATTCATGCATTTCGTATGCAGGTGTTTTTTGTCATATCCGGTTACTTTTCTTATATGCTTTATTTGCGCTATACGCCGCAGGAATGGTGGAAAGTGCGCGTTGAGCGCGTCGGTATTCCCATACTAAGCGCCATTCCGCTGATCACCCTGCCCCAGTTTTTTATGCTGAAAGCATGGACCGGGAAAATCACCGGCTGGTCGCAGTTTTCCACCTATGACAAATATAATACTTTAGTCTGGGAACTGGTTTCTCACCTGTGGTTTTTGCTGGTGCTGGTTATTTTTACCACGCTGGGGCTGGGGCTATTTCACCGCCTGCGCATGGCTGCGCAAAACGATGCCGCCGCGCCCGGCTGGCCAGTCTTAACCCTGGCGATCCTGTTTTACAGCCTGTGCTGGTGTACGTTTCGCCGCCTGATCTTTATTTTTCAGCCGGCGCTGCTCACCGATGGGCTGTTTAACTTCACCGTGATGCAAACCCTGTTTTATCTGCCCTTCTTCTGTCTTGGCGCGTTAGCCTGGCGTAATCCGGCGCTGAAGGCGCGCTTTGTGCGCTTTAATCCGTGGACGCTTATCGGTTCGGTGCTGGCGTTTTTCGCCTATATGGCCAACCAGCGCTACAGCAGCGGGGAAGGCTGGATGTATGAAATCGATGCGGTGGTGTCGATGCTGATGGGCCTGTGGATGGTCAACGTGGTGTTCGCCTTTGGACATCGTTTTTTAAATGCCCATTCGCCGCGCATTACCTGGCTGGTCAACGCCTCGCTGTTTATTTATCTGGTGCATCATCCGCTGACGCTGCTGTACGGCATCTTTATTACGCCGCATATTCACAATAATGCGCTGGGCTTTATCGCCGGCCTGGCGTTTGTATTCGGTATCGCCTTTGTACTGTATGAAATTCATCGGCGCATCCCGCTGCTGCGCTTCCTGTTCTCCGGGAAAAAGGCCCGTCCCTGAGCGACAGGCGGGCAAGGATGCCCGCTATAACAACCACTCCACCGGCAGACGCCAAACCAGATGCACCAGCAGACGCTGGTAAAAGCGCGTTTTCGGCTCATGCTTATGCACGATTTCTCCCGCTTCGCCTTCATACTCCACCCAGTTAACCCGGCCCCATTTATCCAGCCGCAGCGTCCAGGCGCGCTCGCGCATCTCCTCGACAAATCGCTGATGGATATTGCTTGCCAACACTTCGCTTTCGATCAGCAGCCCCATTTCGGTATTCAGCACCGCCGAGCGCGGATCGAAATTAAAAGAGCCGATAAACACTTTCTGGTTATCGACGCTAAAGGTTTTGGCATGCAGGCTGGAGCCGGAATTCCCGGTTAGCCCACGATCGTGCGGCTTCTCTTCGCTGCTGTTTTGCGGCTTTAGCTCATACAGCTTAACACCGTGCCGCAGCAGTTTTTTGCGCCATTTGGCATAGCCGGCATGCACCACCGAAACATCGTTAGCCGCCAGCGAGTTAGTGAGGATCGCGATTTTGACGCCGCTGCGCGCCAGCAGCAGCAGCTGCGCCACGCCCGCGCGCGTCGGGACAAAATAGGCGGAAATAATATCGAACTGCCGCTGTGGGCGACCAATAATTTCCAGCATCCGCTGCGGCAGCAACGTGCTGCGCCGCGCCTTGCCCAACCCTTTACGCGGATCGTCGCTCAGCAGACGCGCCGGCGCCCAGATCATCTCCAACTCGCCGCTGTCCAGCTGCGCTATATAGCCGCAGGACTGCACGCGCTGCATATAGCGCTGCACCTGTTCGCTGTCGCGCCAGGCCTCAGGCAGCGTGACCGCAGCGCGGGAATCTTCCGGCGCATCATCCACCACCGCCGAAAAAGCGTTAACCGCCCCGCTCTGCCAGTAGCGCTCAAAATCGGCCGCAACCTCTTCCACTACCGGCCCGATCGCCATGACATCCAGATCGGAAAACAGCGGCTGCTTGCCTGCGCCAAAATATTCATCGCCGATATTGCGCCCGCCAACGATGGTAACCATATTATCAACGGTCAGGCTTTTATTGTGCATCCGCCGGTTTAAACGGGCGAAGTCGCTGAGATAACCCAGCGCCCGCAGGGTGCGGAAAGAGAACGGATTAAATAAGCGGATTTCAATGTTGGGATGGCGATTCAGCTCGCTCAGCGTTTTGTCCAGGCCCATAGTGTTGTTGTCATCCAGCAGCAAACGCACCCGGACGCCCCGGTCAGCCGCCTCCAGCAGCGCGCTGAACAGCAGCCGCCCGGACATATCGTTTTGCCAGATGTAATACTGAATATCGATGCGTTCTTCCGCCATCGATAACAGCTGATAGCGGGCAGCGAAGGCGTCCAGCCCATCGCTTAATGAATGCAAACCGCTGTGCTGAGGATGCTGAACGGTACGGGGTTTAACGGCCCTGGCGAGGCGGGTACGGCTGTCTGCAGGCGTAACGTTATCCTGCGGGTAAAACGCTTCAGCCATTATTTTTCCTTTTTTTCTAAACCTGATGGTTATTATTCACCGTCTGCTCCGCCGACGTCATCCGACTGTTCTGAATGCTGGCGATAAAGACGATAGCTCTCCTCATCAAAGCAGACCAGCCAGACCTGCTGCGGATAGTCGTGCTGCTGCAAAAACTGGCTGATGGTCCGCAAGGCGATCGCCGCCGCCGCCGCTTTAGGGTAGCCATAAATACCGGTGCTGATGGCCGGAAAGGCGATGGTGGCGAAGCGATGCTCCGCCGCCAGCCGCAGGCTATTATTATAGGCGCTGGCCAGCAGCTCCGCTTCGCCCTGGCCGCCGCCGCGCCAGACCGGGCCAACGGTATGGATCACCGCCCGCGCCGGTAAGTTGCCAGCCCCGGTCAGCACCGCCTCTCCCGTCGGGCAGCCGCCCCGGCTCGCCGCCAGCTGGCGGCACTCGGCCAACAGCGCCGGACCCGCCGCGCGATGGATAGCGCCGTCAACGCCGCCGCCGCCAAGTAAGCTGCTGTTCGCCGCGTTAACAATCGCGTCTGCCTGCTGGCGAGTAATATCGCCCTGGATAATACGTAGTCGGCTATGCATATTTCGCTCCTCGCAATATCAACGGTGAAAAACGGGTCAGGGGTGCCATTTAGTCTAGACTTAGCGAAACGTTCCGCGCCTGCCTTTTTTACGGGAGAAGAACCGCATGCTCATTACCTCATCGCCTGAGTCACCGCAGCGTCATCAACCGTCACTGTTTAACAGTTTTTTTCAGGGCAGCTTTCCCTGCTCAACCGCCTGCCGCAGCGAAGGTAAGCGTCTGGATATGATTATCAGCAGCGGGCACGATATGCTGGCTCATAAGGATTATGCCGCGCTGGCGGAGCATCGCCTGCTGACCGCCCGCGACGGCGCACGCTGGTATCTGATCGAAAAAACGCCCGGCGAGTATGACTGGTCCTCTTTCCTGCCGATGGTGCATGCCGCCAGCCAGCATGGCATCCAGGTTATCTGGGAGGTGGCGCATTTTGGCTATCCGGACCATCTCGATATTTGGTCAGCCGGGTTCGTTGACGCCTTCGCCCGCTTCGCCCGCGCCATGGCGGAAGTGATGCAAAACGAGGGCGTTGAGCAACCTTTTTTCACGCCGATTAACCAGATCTCTTTTTGGTCGTGGGCGGGGGCGGAAGTTGCCTGGCTTAACCCTTACGCGAGCGGACGCGGTCTGGCGCTGAAAAAACAGCTGGTGCGCGCCAGCCTGGCGGCCATCGCCGCGATTCGTGACGTCTGTCCGCAGGCGCGCTTTGTGTTAACAGAACCGCTGGTGCATGTTGCGCCCGTCGATGAGAGTGCGGCAGCGCGCGAAGAGGCGCGGCGTCAGCATCTTTCACAGTTCGATGCCTGGGATATGCTGTGCGGCACACAGTGCCCGGAACTGGGCGGCAGCCCGGAGGCGCTGGATATTATCGGCCTGAACTACTATCCCGATAATCAACGGTTCAACGACGGCTCGCCCTTAAACGCGACGCATTCTGCCTGGCGTCCGCTGCATCTGCTGTTGCAGGAGGTCTGGCAACGCTATCAGCGCCCAATGCTGCTGACGGAGACCGGCGCGGAAGGCGAAGCGCGGGTCAACTGGCTGAACATTGTCGCTGAAGAGGTCGAGCTGGCGCTGGAACAGGGCGTGGCGATGGAGGGCATTTCGCTCTATCCGGTCGTGGAGTATCCGGCATGGGCAGACGATCATCGCACGCCTGGCTCGCTATTTGGCCTGCCCGATCCCAACGGCAGCCGCACGCTATATGAACCGCTGGCGCTGGCGTTACGCAGCCAGCAAATCAAGTTACAAAATCGGGGAAAAGGTTAAGGGCTGAGCGGGCGGCACTGTACCGATCTGAACTGCCGGCGCGGCTGGCGACGAACCGGTTGCTGAATGAATTATGACATCCATAGCGTAACGATAATAACAAACAATATCAGCGAAAAAGAGGTCAATAACAGCACCACAATAGTAAACTGCGCATCGTCAAGCAGCGGCGGTTCTTCTCGTTCTGGAGGTTCAGGCGGCAAAGTTTCATTCATTTTTCGTTATCATCACAGCGGGCATAACCGATAAACCGGACACCGCCCTGCTTCTGCACTGCGGCCGTTTAGTGTAGCACAGCCGGTTTAAATCGTAACCGCGCGTTGAGGCCGCGCCGAACGTCATCGATCCGGCGCGGCGGTGAGAGAGGTTAAGGCTGCCAGCCGCCGCCCAACGCCCGATACAGATCGATTTGCGCCAGCAGCAAATTACTTTTCAGCTGTATCACGTTCAGCTGCGCGCTGAACAGCGTACGCTGGGCGTCCAGCTCGTCAAGATAGGAAGCATAGCCGTTCTGATAGCGGTTACGGGCGATACGCAGCGTGTCGGCGGCAATCTCCTGCTGCTTTTCTACCTCCTGCAGCTGCGCCTGGGTCTGCCGAATCGCATCCAGCGCATCGTTCACTTCGCTAAAGGCGTTACGCACTACTTTCTCATAGCCGTACAGCGCCTGATTGCGCGATGCCATCGAAACATCTACCTGCGCCGTCAACGCTTCACGGTTCAGCAGCGGCGCCAGCACGCTGCCGCCAATGCTCCACAGGCGGAAAGGGTTATCCACCAGCTGATGCAGTACCGAAGATTGCAGGGTGCCGGAGGCGGTCAGGTTAAGCGAAGGCAGCAGCTGCGCCTGAGAAGAGGCGAGCGTTTGGTCCGCCGCCAGCAGCAGCCGCTGAGCCTGAACAATATCTGGCCGACGCTGCAGCAGCTCCGACGGCAACAGCGACGGCAGCTGCTGCGGCATCACCTGCGTAAAGTTCGACCGGCGAGCAATGCGGCGCGGATTCATGCCGACTAAAATACTCAGCGCGTTTTCCTGCTGATGGATTTGATGTTCAAGCTGCGGAATTTGCGCCTTCGCCGCCTGATATTCCGAGGCGGCCTGCATCCACTCCAGTCGCGAGGTATAGCCCGCGGCAAACTGGCGCTGCGCCAGATTAAGCGAATTCTCACGCGTCGCCAGCGTCGCCTGGGTCACGCGCAGCTGCTCGTCCAACGCCAGCAACGATATGTAGCCGGAAGCAACCGAGGTGGCGATCGTCAGCTCGGCGGCGGCGGCGGCGGCCTGCTGCGCCGCCAGCGAGGCGCGTGCCGCATCGATACTGCTGCTACGCGCTCCCCACAGATCCACGTCATAATTTGCCTGCAGCAATCCCTGATAAACGTCGCTCTCGTACGGTTGTCCGGTCGCGGCTGACAGCGAGCGCGCCCGCGTTGCGCCTACGCCGACATCCAGCGTAGGGAAATTATCGCCAGCGGCGGCGCGCAGCTGCGCCCGATATTCATCAACGCGTGAACGGGCGGTAAGAATATCGGGGTTATTACGCAGCGCCTGGGTCACCAGCTGGTTCAGATCGGGATCGGCAAAGGTACGCCACCAGTTCGCCTCCGGCGCGGCGGACGGCCCCACCTGATAACGCCACTGAGGCGGGATCGGTAACGACGACGGCGCCCTGGCAACTTCGCTGGCGCAGCCGACCAGCAGCGGGATCAGCAGCGCCAGCGCCTGCGGTTTCCAGCGCATCATGGCCGCGACTCCTCTGCGGCGGAGGTATCGATATTCACCTCTACCGACATGCCGGGACGCAGGCGCGCCTGCGCGTCATCCGTAATCCTGATGCGTACCGGAATACGCTGGGCTATTTTCACAAAGTTGCCGGTGGCGTTATCCGGTGAAATAGCGCTGAACTCCGAGCCTGCCGCCGGAGAGATAAATTCCACCACGCCGTGAAATTCCGCGCCGTTCAGGGCATCCACGCTAAAGGTGACCGGCAGGCCGGGACGCACGTGTGCCATCTGCGTCTCTTTCATATTGGCGATCACCCATTTTTGCCCCGGCACCAGCGACGTCAGCCGCGTTCCCGCCGAAACATAAGCGCCGCGCCGTACTGAAATCTGTCCCAGCTGCCCCTCTTCCGGAGCAATAATGCGCGTGTTATCTAAATCGATTTGCGCCAGCTGCAGCGCCGCCTGCGCATTGGCGACGTCCGCCTCCAGCGAGGCGCGGTTAACCATTACCGTTTGCCGATCCTGACGTGACACTTCCAGCGTAGCCTTCGCCTGCTGCACGGCAGTCACCGCCGCGCTGTTAGCCGCGCGCGCCGCGTCACGCTCACGAATCGACAGGGAGCCGTCCGCCACCAGATTTTCCACCCGCTTTAAATCAAAGCCGCTTTTCGTCGCCTGCGCCTGGGCATTTTCCAGCGCGGCCTGGTTACGCACAATGACCGCTTCGGCGCTACGACGCTGCTGCTGATTATTGGCTAACGCCGCCTGCTTCATCGCCAGCTGCGCTTTCGCCTGCTCGACCCGTTGCCGATAAATACGATCGTCAATGGTCATCAGAACGTCACCCTTATGAACCGGCTGTAGATCCTGTACGTTAACTGCAGTGATATAACCGCTTACCTGCGGGCTGATAAAGGTTACCTGGCCGCGCACATACGCATTTTCCGTGCTTTGCACCGCGCTGGTAAAAGGCCACAGCTGCCAGGCGTAAAGGATGACCAGTACGCCAACCAGGGCGATACCGCTGCCAACGGCGATTGACAGGATACGAAATTTATTATTACGCTCGCGCTCGGCGGCTTTGAGTTCTTCCTGCTGGCTCATTGTTTCTCCATGCTGGCTGATGTTGCCGGAATTGTTTGGGCAGCAGCGGCATCGCGCTGCTGCTGGCGTCGGGTGATAATACGCTGGTATATCAGGCGATAGAGCACCCATATCAGGGTGCAAAAGGCCAGGCCGGCGGTCAGTAAATAGGTGTCGTTCCACGCCAGCACGTTGGCCTGCAGCGTGGAGATGGTTTGCAGCTGCGACACTGCCTGCGCGCTTAGCAGCGTGCTGTCGCCCAGCTGGCTATTAAACAGGGCGCTATACTGGCTGAGGCGATCGGTTACGTTGGGATCGAGCAGTGAAAGCTGGTCGCCCAGCAGGCTGGAGTGATATTTTTCCCGCCACACCTGAAAAGTGCCGAGAATTGCGGAACCAATCAGACCGCCTAAGTTCTGGCTCATGCCGAACAGCACCACGAAACTCACCAGGTTTTTCGGCTGGGTAACCACTCTGCCGACCCCCATCAGCATCGCCGGCGCCATAAAGAAAACGCTGCTGAAACCCAGCAGGAACTGGCTGAGATACATATTTTGCGGACGCGTCAGCGGGTTGGAGTGGCTATCAATAAACGACGCGATCATCATAATCAGCAAAGAGGTTACAATCGGCCAGCTAAAATGCGCGGGCTTTAAGGTCAGCGCACTGGCGGTAATGCCCAGCAGCACGCCGGCAATAATTGCCAGCGCCAGGCCATGCATCTGATCGTTCAGCAGGCCGACCTGCTGCAAAAAGCCGATAGCCCCGCTGTTCTGCTCCGCCAGCACCACGCGCAGCATAATCATCACGATACCCAGCCGGATAACGGCTCCGCTGCCCAGCCAGCGCGTATTGATCAACGGATTTTTACGGTTATGCTCAATCACCACCGCGCTGACAATCAGCACCAGCGCCAGCGCCAGGCAGATACCGAGCCACGGCGTACTGAACCACCATTCGATGCGTCCCAGCGACAGCACGCCGCACAACAGCGCCATCCCCGGCGCCATTAAAATAAAGGTGACGAAGTCCATTTTTTCAAACACTTTGTTGCGATCGCTGGGCGGCAGCTTCAGCATCAGCACGCATCCCATCGCCATCATCGCCAGCCCCAGCTCAAACAGATAAAGCCCGCGCCACTCCTCCAGCTGCAGCAGTTCTGAAGAGAACAGCCGCGCCAGTGGAATAGCCAGCTGCGAGACGCTAATGCCGATCGCCAGCGCCTTAAGGCGATGTTTTGCCGGCCATGCCTGAATCTGATAATAAATGCCCAGTGAACTCAGCGCGGCCGCCACCATGCCGTGCGCGGTACGGACAATGATCGCCGAGCTGAGATCGTTAACGAACAGATGAAAGAACGCCACCAGCACATACAGCAGCAGAAAAGCCTCGGTAAAGATGCGCAGGCCGAACTGTTGACGAAACTTCACCAGCAGCAGGTTGATGGAGATATTCCCCATCACGTAAACCGCCGGTAGCCAGGCGATTTCATTGGAATAAGCGCCAAAGGTGCCCTGCAGGTTGGTCAGATTAGCCGTTACCAGCGCATTACTCAGCGCGCCCGTTAAGCTAATCAGCAGGCCAACCAGCCCAAAAGCGATGCGTTTTTTGGTAGGATGAATCGGCGTTGAAGGTGAACCGGGCAGCGTTGGCTTTTCATGCGGCTGCCACTGGCGCGGAGCATAAGGGTTCGATTTCGCCACGTCAGAGAGTTCCTGTCTTATCCAGCAGTTGTTGCAGTACGCGCTGGGCTATCGCCAACTCGCTACGATCGATATTCATTAGCAGCTCGTCGCGTAACCGGTCTGCTTCCACTTTGACTTTGTCAAAAACCGCCCAGCCTTCGGCGGTGACAATAAGCAAGCGCTTACGTCGATCCTCCTCCGGCTGCAGACGCTCTATTAGCCGTTGCGTCACCAGCCGATCGATCAGCGGCACCATGCTGGCTTCCTCCAGCCCCAGCACCTGCGCCAGCGCTTTTTGCGTTATGGGTGCACTTTCACTGGCCAGCGTGGCGATAGCCAGCCAGCTATTCATGCTGAGTCCGCTCTCTTTTAACCGGCGATCGATAGCCAGTCGCCAGGCATGTGCAGTGAGCTGCAGCAGGCGAGGAAAGCGTTGAGAGGAATCCAAAATATAGGCACCTAATAATTAGACTTCTATGTAAATATCTATCGATAAGTATAGGCGCTGAGTAAAGGAGTTGTGAAGAAGCGCGTGGGGTTATTATGGTGCAAAAAATGGCATTCTTGCTGGAGCGGACAATGCAGAACCCGGCACTGGGACGCTCCCGCTACCGGCGGCAAACCGTTCGTGCGTTAACGATTTGAGCAACTTCTCCGACCACCAGCCCATTAAGAAAATTCTCAATTCAGCGCGTTCAGCCCGTTTTTATCGCTAACTTTTTAACAAATGTTACAAGCGAAACGTTTTCTTTATGGGCTTGCATAGCGTTTTCATAGTTAGTGAGCTGTTTAATTATTTGATAATTAAATGATAGTACATTTTACCTAAGCCTTATGTGTACAGCTTTACCTTTGTTGTATAGCTTTACACTCACTGAGCGAAACGCAGCTAAGCTAAGCTCTGTAACGAATGATGCATTTGCGTCGCCTCTGAAGGTGTTTAACCCGGATTTCCACTTTCAGAGGTTTTTTTTCGCCTGAAGAATGCGTGGTATCCTGCTCACAACATCATTTGTTTTCGGCGGTAGTAATTAAACTTTGACCATTCTGTTGGACGATCCCTTAAGCCTTGACGCGCTGCCAGCCTGGTTAAAGAGAACCAACATGCGGAGAGGGTGGTTATGTAATCCCATTTCAGACTGGCGCTTCTCATCGGAGGGAAGACTGGCCTGAAACTGGTATCAACAGGAAATTAAAGGTAACATGCGCCTCTTGTCCTGCATGGGCAATTCAGACCTTTCAGATCCATGATGCGTCCTGCTGCATCTGACATTAAGACAATAAGAGCCTGCACTATTATGACCACCTCTTCTGAGGCGAACGCTGAAAAGCATGCCGACAGCGAGCTAACTGTCGCCCGAGTATTGCGCTCGCCTAAATTATTTACGCGCGAATGTCTGGCTGGCGTAATTACCGCGCTGGCATTAATCCCTGAGGTTATCTCTTTTTCGGTGATTGCCGGGGTTGATCCGAAGGTCAGCCTGATTGCCTCGGTGGTGCTGGCGCTTACGCTGTCGCTGCTGGGCGGTCGGCCTGCCATGGTGACCGCCGCCGCCGGCTCGGTTGCGCTGGTGATCGGCCCGATGGTGCGCGCCCATGGCATTGAATATATTATGCCCGCCGTGCTGATGGGCGGCGTCATTCAGATCCTGTTCGGCCTTGCCGGGCTGGCGCGCATGATGCGCTATATTCCTCGCTCGGTGATGCTGGGCTTTGTGAACGCGCTGGGCGTGCTGATCTTCTTTGCTCAGGTGCCGCACGTTTGGGGTCAGTCGCTGCCGGTATGGCTGCTGTTTGCTCTGACGCTGATTATCGTGCTGCTGCTGCCGCGAATTTTGAAGAGCGTCCCTTCCCCGCTGGTAGCGATTGTGGTTATCACCGCGATTGCCGTTTTCTGTGGGCTGCACGTGCCAAACGTCGGAGATGAAGGCCCGATGAAGGCTGGCCTGCCGGGCCTGAATCAGCTGGCCGTACCGCTTAATCTGGCGACGCTGCAAATTGTCTGGCCAACGGCACTGAGCATCGCGCTGGTGGGCATTATGGAATCTTTATTAACGGCGAAGCTGGTTGACGATCTTACCGATACGTCTTCCAGCAAACGTCGTGAATGTTGGGGTCTGGGTATCGGCAATATCCTTGCGGGCTTTTACGGCGGGATTGCCGGTTGCGCCATGATTGGTCAGACCATTGTTAACGTTGAGTTAGGCAAGGCGCGTACACGTATCTCTACCGTCGCGGCCGCGCTGGTTCTGTTGCTGCTGGTGACCGGACTCAGCGCGCTGATGGCGCAGATCCCGATGGTGGTGCTGGCGGGTATTATGATGATCGTAGCGCTAAAAACCGTTAACTGGCATAGCCTGCAGCCCGCCACCCTAAAACGTATCCCGCTGTCGGAAACGGTAATCATGGTGCTGACGGTTGCCGTGACCGTCTGGACCGGTAACCTGGCCATTGGCGTGGTTGGCGGCGTTATTTTTGCTATTTTACTGTTTGCCCGTCGCGTGGCGCACGTTATCCATGCGGAACGGCAGCTGAGCGAAGAGGGTGAATCGGTGCGCTATGTGGTGCGTGGCCCGCTGTTTTTTGGCAGCAGCAACGACCTGTTTGAGCATTTTGACTATGCGCACGATCCGCAGGATGTCACTATTGATTTAACGCACGCGCAGATTTGGGATGCCTCCAGCGTAGCGGCGCTTGATGCTATCGAAAACCGCTATCAGCGCTATGATGCCCAGGTAAAAATTATCGGACTGGACAGGCGCAGCAGCGATTTTCATCGTCGTCTGAGCGGTATGCTGTAACCCAGACCGTCTGTTAAGCTTGATTCGCCCGTCGTCTGACGGCGGGCTTGATATAACCAGCAGCTAAGCAAGGCGCTTTTTTACCCGCATCTTTTGTCGGCCATCAAAAAGCGCCCTGCCGTTGCCGCTTTTTCTCCTGCCAGGCTTTTACTGGCTCGATGCCCGACGCAGGACAAAATGGGGTTGTTTTAGTATGTTGTAACTAATGCGCTTTCGTAAAACTTTGCGCACGGCAAAAGATGGGAATGGCGGAGCATGTATTAGAGTGGCGATTGCGTTGAGCCGGCTCTGCAGAGAAGCATTGCATGTTATGTGGACTAACGGAACTTCAGCTTTTAACCAGATCATCGATGCGGTAGTGAATGAACTCCAGAAAAAATGATGCAGTAATGCACACTCTTTCATTACGTTGGCTCACTAATCGGTGGCCTGCTCATACTGTTATGCGCGTATTGGTTTTTCTATTTTGAGAGCTGGTCCGAACGAGGCCTGTATCGGTATAACCCTGTTTGCCGCATACTTACTGGTGAAGCGGGTGCTTAAAAAATACTGTTAAACCAGGGGTCACCCAGGTGACGCTCTCCTTCGTCCATTAACTTCCGTTCAGCCCGGCCATTATCGCGCGGCCGCTCTCGTTTAATCAACTCCTGGGTTAAATAGCCGATTTCATTTTTCACTCATCAGCAAAACCCCTCTTCCTGTGCGCCGTCCCGCCGGGCCTGGCATCTGATCACACCTTTAACCAGGATGCAACAGATAGCAGATTATCATCACGGTGGACAACGCTGGCGGCAAGCTGGCGATGCGCGGCGCAGTAGCCGTTACCTGATTCTAAGGAAATACAAAAACAAAAAAACCGCCCTTGGGCGGTTACGACATTACTACTTATTGCTTTGATTTTATTCGGTATTATTTATGGTGCCCGGGGCGGGACTTGAACCCGCACAGCCATACAGCCGAGGGATTTTAAATCCCTTGTGTCTACCGATTTCACCACCCGGGCAGGGTGTAAAGTGGAGGCGCGTCCCGGAGTCGAACCGAGGTGGACGGATTTGCAATCCGCTGCATGGCCACTCTGCCAACGCGCCTTTATTCCGTTTGATTATCCGTATTCGAATAATCTAATTCTTAACCGGAGTGCAATCTTTGCTCAGATGCTAACCCCTTGATTCGAGAAGTTTTTTCACGTTCCCTCATCAGATGGACGGCATTATGGACTAACTTCCCGCGGTTGGCAACCCCCCAAACTTAAATTTTTTAAGAAGCTTTTCCATGCAAGACAACGCTGTACGAATCGTCGGCGCTTTCTGTTCTGTTTTTATCCTTCACGGTTAAACCGTCGCCAGCGGGGCTTATTCCATTAGCGGACCGCTATAAGGTATAGACGGAGTTTAGCCATAGCGACAGTCGTATGATAAATCTGTGCGTCAGCCCGCTTTGCTGGCTACAGCTTAAATTACCAAACACTGGCCCGCTTATCGACCTCACTACAGCGCAGATACATATCACAGGCGGTCAGATAGTCTGTATGCCACCGCCAGTAAAGATGCAGAAAATACCAGACGCTCGCTGGCAGGTAACAGAGAAAGAAGTAGAGGCTAAACGGCAGGCTCCACGCCAGCCACGCCAGCAGCGCGTTGATAAAGATTATCCACAGCATCTGTAGCAGCGCAAAAAAAACCAGGCGGACTGCCAAAGGTTTCGCCTGTAGCGCAGCGCAGGGAACGGCGGCGGAAAAGGAAAAATCGATTTCCCGCAGGAACAGCCTGCCGAGGAAAACGTACTTTTTTGACAGCCGAGCGAACAGTAAATTAATGGTTAACACCACCAGACACAGGATAAACATCGCCACCGTAAGCGCCGGTGACAGCCACCCGTGGTTAAGGGAAAAATCGGGGTTATTTTTCAGCGGGCTGACGGTTAATATATTCAACGCGCAATTCATAAGCATGAAACGGCTTACGTAATGATAGAGCGTGCGATATTGCACTTTATGCCGCGTGATGTCGGCCAACTGCCGGATATAAATCGATCGCAATCCCTTGAATACCAGACAGACCAGTAACGACAGCAGGCTATACAGGCCTAAAATAGCATATCGGCTTTCCGTCAGCGCTAATCCCCAGCCGCTTATTACCCAGCAGACCAGTGCGGTAAACGCGCACGCCACCAGCGGACGGGACAAAAAGATTTCCGCCCCGGACAGCGTTTTGCCGTTAAAGCAGGTCAGATCGACGTTTTTGATCGCGCCCTTATACATCCAGTACGCCTTTAAATCATAAATAAGATGGAACAGCACAATCGCCAGAATTCCGCTGATAAATCCCGCATCCTGCTGGGTTAGCGAAAAGGCATTATTTTTCCAGTAAAAACCCCAGGGCACTAAAATAATAAGGTAGATAAAAGGGATCAACCGTTTGTCCTGATAACGAATGAAAACCAGATAATCGGGGATCATAGTAGCCTCAGTGACATAACAGGATTTTTCTGCAGTGTAATAACCGCTGCGGCGAGAAAGCAGGAAAATCGCTTAGCAGCGACGCCAGCCAGGCCTTATGACTAATATCGATCAGAAGCGGCGGGTTTTCTTCGGCCAGAAGATGCTCAACGATCCCCGTCCACTTTACGGTATGGGTCAAATGAAGCGACAAGTTTTCCCGGATCGCCTGCGGATGATATTCTGGCTGGCCGCTGACATTCATTAACACCTTATGTCGCGGCTGCCCGATAGTAACCGCAGCAAGGTAATCCCGCATGGGTTGAACGCCCTCCTGCATCAGGCGAGTATGCCAGGCTCCGCTCACTCCCAGCCTTATGGTTTCGCAGCGGGCCCGGCGTGAAAATTCGCTTAACGCCGAGGTGGTTCCCCCCACCACCTGCTGACGGCAGCTGTTATCACAGCTGATATCCAGTTCAGGGCTATGATCGGCAATCAGCTTGCGCGTGGTCAAATAGTCCACTCCTTTTACCGCCAGCATAGAGCCCTTATTTCTTTTGCTTAGCTCATGCATGGTGGCCGCGCGAAAGTGAATAAGGGAGAAGAGTGCTTCCAGCGTGATGGCGCCAGCCGCATACAGAGCGCTGTATTCGCCCACGCTATGGCCACAGGATGCGGTAATTTTTATCCCTTTTTCCCGCAGCAGCGTATAAAATGTGATATTGATTGCCGTAACGGCAAGCTGCTGTACCGGAGTTTGTACCAGCTTATTTACCGGCCCTTTTAAACAAACACGACGAATATCAATACCGGAAACATCACTGGCGCAGTCCCAAATCCTGCGGGTATGCTGATTAATATCCCAGAGATCGGCCCCCATACCGGTAACTGGACTTCCCTGCCCGGCAAAAATCAATGCCGCAGGCCGTTTTTGATGATTTATATCCATATTCCCTTCTCAGAAATAATATTTAAACCCGGAATAAATTCCCGCCGTTTTACCAAACAGACCAAACTCACTATCGCTGCTTCCCTGAGTGCAATAAAGCCCGCTATAAATATCTATATTCCTTTTTGCCTGCGTCAGCGGTTTATTAAAATGCACGCCTAACATCGCGCTTTTATCCTGCATATTAACGATGCCATAGGCTCGCAGGCTGGCGTCATCATTCATAACCAGCGTGGCATAGGTATTAAGGTAATGTTTACCCTGTAGGTTACCTTTATTGGTGATATTATTTATTTCCGCCGCCATTAAATATTTATACGCATCAAAGGCGCGATCGACGGGAGCAAACCCCGTGCGCTGGTTCAGATAGCGGATAAAATTTATCTGCCTGCGCCACTGATGACGGGAATATCCTTCACTCTGGAAATAATATTCCACGCCAAGCTGACTGAAGCGATAGGTGGTGTATTGTCCTGACAAAGCCAGTTCTATGCCGTTCCGGCGATCGCGCTGAAAAAGCACAGAGGGAAAGATGCCGTTCTGTACCTGTTCAACGCGCTCGCCCGCCAGGTGACGCCACTGTTGTTTAGCATGCCAGGCCAGCTCGGCGTTAAATGTCCACTGCGGCGCAGGATGAAAACTATCAGCCACGGCAAGCGTTCTGCTATCGCCGAGCCGCAGGCTCGCCGAGGGCGTATGGGCAAGCAGACGATAATCGGTATAGGAGAGCAGATAGCGCTCGCTGGCGTTAGAGCGTTCAATAGCAGACCAGCTGCCGGAAGATTCGTAGCGCTTATCAATCTGCGTTAGCTGTGGCACAACGGTTAAAGACCAGGCGTAGTTAAGCGCATCCGTTGATAATTTTACGCCCCAAAAGGATTCGCTATAGATCTCCTGCAGCGTCGGATCGTAAATCCTGCCCGGCTTAAAGCCTGCATAATAATTATGCAGTAAATCCGCAGGCGACTTCAGATAAAACAACCCCGGTTTCGCGCTGAATTTACCGGCTGTAATAAGGGAAGCGTCTGATAGTTGATAAGAGAAGCTGAGCCGATAAAGCGCGGCCCGCGTGCGTCGCCTGTCTTTTTCAAAAGCAGCAGGCGTTTGCCAGGGATAATAAGCCAGAGCCAACAGCGAAATATCCGTATTAAGCGCATTTTCGATTAGCTCACAGCGGTTATCGTACCTGATAGCCATATCACTCACGCTGTTATTACCCCGATAAGGATTCTTCTGCATTATTTGCCAACGGGAAGGATCTTTGTGTATCCAGGACTGCTGTGCGTAAAGCTGGACATTGGCCTCCGGCAGGCAATCCGCCAGCAGGCATAGCGGCAATAATAACAGCGCCAGCAGCAACCTAATGGCGATCGCCATCAGTTTCCTCCCCGCTGGATATACTCTTTAGTAAAATGTGAAACGGGAAGCGATTCAAACCGAATATTACTGTATTCCATTACCGAATAACCTTTACCGTGGCGGAGATCCTGTACCACGATTTTTGTCGGCCTGGCTTTACCTAATACCGGCTGATAGCGCTGATAAATAACCTGCTTAACCAGCTGATTATCCAGTGAATAATATTCGGCTTTCCAGGGACGGTAGTCACCGCCTTTTTCTACCCAATAAACTATCCGGGGCCATGTTGCGGCGGGTGACTTTCGTTTCAGATCCAGCGTGTAGCAAAGGGTTTCTCCGCAGGGCGCTTCACCCACCAGTTCAGCATGATAGGCATACTCGAAGTTCGTTACGATAACGTCACCATTGGAGATCTGCCCCAGCAGCCTCTGCTGCGGCGAAATGGGGATCGGCCGCCGAAGCTCCGGCGTGTAAAACCAAAGTGCATACCAGTCCGACAGCATTATTTTCCCCCTGTCACGCGGTGGCCAGACAAACCGCACCAGGGAGCGCGCATCCGCCTGTCCGCCCTTTTCCGGCTTAATAAAGCGCATCGAGATATCCAGTATCTGCTTGTTGGCTGGCTGCGATGTCGCCGATTTATACTCCTGTATCGTTACCGTATAGCGGAAAGGTTTATTGGGAGAGCGCACCTCGTCTGCGAGCCGAATAATTTCCAGCGCCTGCGGCGGCGCGACATCGGCCCATCCGCTGACACAAAATAAAACAAAGGGAATTCCCGCCCTTTTCATCTCTCTTCCTTTAGCTGGATTTAAAAGCGTCGGCGATATTTAAGCGCGATGCCCGAATCGCTGGCAAAATAGCGGCCAATGCGGAGGTCAGCACCGGCAATAAAAACGTAACGGCGTACAGTTCGACGCTGTCCGTTTTGATAAAGGCGGTATATCCGTGGGTTTGTCCGGGAGAAGGCGGCATGGCAATACCCTGCAGGTTAATGATCCCGGCCAGCGCGTAACCTGTCAGCAGGCTACCGATCCCGCCCAGGCCGCCGATAAATATTCCCTCCAGCAGAAACAGCCGGATAATATGAGCCGGCCGGAGGCCAATGGCGCGCAGAGTGGTGATCTCACGGGTACGTTCCACAATATTCATGGTCATGGCGTTGCTAATCATAAAAATAACAATCAGCGCCACTATCGCCCGGATAAAGAAATAGATCCCAGCGAGCAGGCTTTCAACCTGTTGATAAAATAGCGACGCTTCTTTCCAGCTGCGGGTGGTCAACGGCAGGTTGTTATCGTTAATAAATTGCTGAAGCCTGTGCCTGAACGCCGGGAGATCGGCATCATTTTTCAATAAAATTAAAATTTTACTGACGCCCTCGGTGCCCATAATGCGCTGGGCAGTAGCCAGCGGAACCTTCATTGCCACATCATCGTAGTCTTTAATGCCGGAAGAAAAGATGCCGCGCAGCTTTAAAGAGAGCGCTCCCTGCCCGCCGCTGCTGTTCACCACCATCAAATCCAGCCAGTCCGCATAATGCGCGTTAAGCGTGGTTGCTAAACCGCTGCCCAGCGTCACCTCTTCTTTAATGCGCGATAAATCGCTGCCGGAAAGCAGCTTCTCGAAAGAACCGAGTTTAAGCGCCGGTACCGGCTCGATGCCCAGGGCAGAAAAATAGCTTGAGATTTCATTTTCATAATGTGAAATGACGCCGGTAAATTCCAGCTGCCCTGAAAGAGTGGCGATATATGCAGCCAGTTCAGGATGGTTTTCTATTTCCGCTTTCAGCGTTTGATAATCTTTAATAAGGCTCAGGTTCTTATTGGACGTCTGGAAATAGAGCGGATTATAGATCTGGATATGGCCGACGTTCATTCTGACCGTTTGCTCTTTCAGGATCCAGAACGCGTAATCAATAAACCCTCCGTAGCTAAAAATGGCGACGCCTCCGATAACGATCGCCATAAGGGTAGAAAATGAACGCCGCCTGTGCCTGAAAAGATTCAACAGAGCAAATGTGGTTATCTGCCTGCTGCACAGCATGCAGTAAATAACAAAACAGACGATGAGCGCGGCGGCTATCAGGCTTGCGGTAACCATCATTTATTTTCCCCAGGCTAAAGGCAGCACGATTTTTGTGACTTCGCCTGCATCCCATTCCGGCACGGCATTTAGCGCTAAAGAAAGGGAAGTTAAATGCGGATGCGTCTGCTTTATCTGCGTCAGCAAAGCCGCCGCCTGTTTAAATTGTCCGCAGTTATGTAAAGCGCGGTAGCGCATATATTGAACGTGGCTCAGCATATCCCCATCATCTTTCATGGCGGTATTCAGGATAAACTGCGTGTCGCTTAGCGCGATAACACAGCGGCCAGGCGTCGCGGTTAGAAAAGCGTCCACTCTGGCCCTTAAATAGCGCACGCGCGGGTCGTTCTCATAAAGCTCAGCGGCCTCATCCAGATAAAAAAAGCCTGACCTGGCATATTCAGAGGCCTTAATGATGTCGTTTTCTGCGGCAAACCGATCCGCCAGCTTTAGCATTCCGTAGGAATAAAATATCAGCGAGGCAATATTTTTCTGCTGCTGATATTCAGTAAACAGGTTATCCGTCAGGGTGTGTAACTCAGCCCTGTTCATCGGAAACTGGTGCTGGATAATTTTCGCCACCATCGGTGGAGAAACGGCGCCCGTGGCCTGCGTCGTTAAGCCCGTCAGCAGCCCCATACCGCACAACAGCCAGCCGCTAATTCTCATCGACTTCTCCATCCCTGATTTCGACGATACGCCCGGCCCGCTCTTTGAGCTGGGCCGAATGCGTTGAGATAATAAAAGTAGTGCCGGTTTCCTGATTGATTTTTATTAGCAGATCTAAAATCGCCCCGCCGGTCGCTAAATCGAGGTTGCCTGTAGGCTCATCCGCTACCACCAGCTTCGGCTGATGCGCCAGCGCTCTGGCAATGGCCACTCGTTGTTGCTGACCGCCTGAAAGCTGGCCCGGTTTACGATTCGCCAGGTGGAACAGACCGACGCTGTTGAGATAATGCAGCGCGCGCTCCCTGGCTTCTTTTTTCTGATAGCGTCCATTAAGCAGCAGCGGATAACGGACATTGTCCAGCGCATTCAGCACCGGAATCAGGTTAAAGGATTGAAAAATAAAGCCAAGATGCTGGCCTCTGATAACGGAGAGCTGTTGCTCATTCAACGCATCAAGCAACTTGCAAAACAGCATCACCGTTCCGCTGGATGGCCGATCAATGCCAGACAAAATGTTCAGCAGTGTGCTTTTCCCGCTGCCTGAAGGGCCGCATAGCGCAACGAACTCGCCGTGCGCAATCTCCAGATTTACCGCTTTCAGCGCATCGACTCTACTTTCATTGCGGCCATAGCTTTTATTCACGCCGCTTAAGGCTATCGCCGGCAGTTCCCTGATATTACTTGCCATCCCTGTTCCCTTAAGGCTCATAGCGGGTATCGAAATAGTGATAGCCGCCCAACGCGTCGGGCATGACCGTGCGCATTTTCCCGGAAGACGCGGCGTGCCGGTCGAGATAAATCCAGCCCAGCGCCGGCGTAAGGCACCCGCTATCACCATACTTCTCGCTCAGGCTGATAATATCAGGCATCGATGCGTGCTGATTATCCGCGCCCTGCCGATAAAGCAGGTTAGTGCTTAATCCGGCTACGGCCAGCTGAGTTATATCGGCGTTATCTGCACATAGCGTATCCAGGGTTATTTTATGACTGGCGGGAAGGGCATATTTGCCGCACTCCACCTGTAGAGCACTCTTACGCTGACTAAAGATAAAGCAGCCTACGCGCTCTACGGAGATATTCATTTGGCTGTCACGGCTTTTATCCTGGGCCACGCTTTCCGCCGTTGAAAAAACCAGGAGCGGAATGGCGCGATAGGTGACACAAATTACGACAAAATCGAACACATCCCAGCTGAGGTAATCCTGCGCCATTCTTAGCGCCTGCATAAAAGCGTGCTGCTCTCCGCGTACTTTGCAGGCAAATTCCTTCACTGAGAATTTTTTCAGCAGATTTTTCGGCAGCGTATCAATTACCGCCACGTGTAAGGCGCTGGTGATATTTTCAAACAGACCTGATTCGCCCCAGGCGTCAGCATAAATAAATGCAGTACGCGATTTCATTAATCGCATGCGTTCTTTAGCCACGAGCTGTTGTAAAGCCTGCTCTGCAGCCTGCTCCATCGCTTCGATATAGTTAATATAGGCCGGCTTCCTGATCATCTCTCGGGCATACAGCGCTTTATCACAGCCAAACCGTTTGAAATACCATCCCTGCGCGTTGGTCGATTTTATCGCCCGGTTATAAAGATGCGACTCCCAAACGTTTAGCCAGCTGGGATAATAGAGATAAAATTCCTCTTCCGGCTCGATAACAGAGAAAGAGGATAGATAGACCTTATTCATTGCCGCTTTCCTGTTGATGATCATCGGACATCACTACAGCGATAATGGCCCCGTCCAGGCTCACGCCCACTTTCAACAGATGAGGCTGATTATGTTTTATTGTCTCCCCGCCATTAAGTAGCCAGGGTGCCAGCGTGGTTATAATTGCATCATTAACCCGCGCAGGGATCAGCTCCCTCTGGGTTAAGGCGTAGTGAGCAATAATTAAATCAACCACTCCGGAGCCGGTGGCGGTATAGCCCATCTGCCCTTTATAGGCCAGCACGGGAATTGAGACGTTCGTTAATAGCAGAGCAAGCGCCTGCGCTTCGGCTTTATCACTGACTTCAGAGCCGTTGCCATGAGGAATAATCGCGCACAGATTTGCAAGTGCAACGCCTGCCTGCAGCAGCGCGCTTTTCATCAGCCTGAGCAGGCTGGTGGCTAAATAAGCCGCATCATTACTGCGGCTTGCGCCGATCTGACGATAAACGGATTGTAACCGGACGCCAGCCGTCATCTGCCGGGCATAACGGTGTCGGCGGCTTTCCAGCAACATGACGCACTGCCCCTCGGCAACCAGCGCGCTTTTGCTGTGTTCGCCAAAAGGCTGAACCACTTCGCTTTCCAGCATCGCCTGGCTTTCCAGAAACCATAAATCCTGCGTCTTAATTTCTGAACAGCTAATCACCATGATGAGATCGGCCGTCCCCTTTTCTATCGCCTGACAGCCGATATGCACCGCCGCCAGCGAGGAGTTACTGGCACAGTTAAGATTGGGCGGCAGATATTGCAGGCCATATTTTTGCGCCAGCTGCTGCGCCAGCCGATCCTGCGACATATTCGCTATCTGTAGCTGCGCTACGGAGGCCGTAAGCTTGATATCTTCCAGATCGTTGCGGTCGTAGAAAGATTTATACGCCTTCGCATCCACTCTTGGCCCCTGACCCGTCAGATAAACCCTGACGTTTTCTCCGGCCAGGCAGCTTTTATCCAGTCGCGCCTGTTCAAGCGTGTTATCAATCAGGCGCGCCAGTTGGTCAAGTACGCTTTCTTTTCCAGGCTGCAGCCGGGCAAAACGCCGGTTACGTTTAAATCCGCCTTTGATGGCTTCACTGTCCGAGGCAAACCATCCGCTGGTCGCCACCTGCTTACCCTGCCGCAGCCTGGCAATTAATTCATCGCTGGTGTTGGCGAACGGCAAACAGAGGCTGTACCCGGCGATAATCGCTGCATTATCCAGACGGCTATCCTTTGATGACCAGTGCATAATAGTTTCCGGATTCATTTGCGCCCAGTAATAACGCGAGCTTAATCGGTATGTTCAGCGGCTCACGCACAAAATTAAGGCGATCATCGCAAAACAGCTGCGTATGAGGGATCGCCGGCACCCGCTGCTGCCTGAAACAGTCAACCAGCACCGCCAGATTCAGCAGCCCGGCGCTGGAGGCCACAAAACCAAAGAAGGCGTTATAGTTCACCACCGGTACCTGCGGCTTTTCGTACTGGAATGATTGCCAGATAGCGTCAATTTCCACGTGGGAATGTTGCTGGCTGCCGTTACTGCTGCCGCAGACCAGATCAATATCTTTTGCCGTTATGCCGGCATCCGTCAGGGCGCGGTCGATCGCCAGCGTCAACGCTTGGGCGTTCTCGCTTAGCTGCTCCGCGGCAAAATAGCCGTTGCTGCAGGATTTGCCGTAACCCACGATTTCCGCCAGAACCGCCGCTCCCCTGGCTTCGGCGGTCTCCGGCGCTTCCAGCAGCAGCATGCAGGCCCCTTCTCCCGGCACAAAGCCCGACGACGCATTACCGTAAATCTGGTAATCCCGCGCATCCGCAGTCATATGCAGCTTTTGCGTAACGGCATCCATATACAGCGCCATTGAAGGGAAGTATTCATCCGCACCGCCAACGATTACCTGAGATTGCAGGTTCTGTCGGATGATTTCATAGCCATAGGTCAATGCGCCCAGCGCGGCATTCTCGCCGGTTGCCAGCGTGGTGGTATACCCTTTGATGCCTTCGGAAATGCCACAAAAGGTAGCAATCGCATTCATCAACGAGCCGGGGAATTCGGAGGTGCGCACCTTGCACGGATCGGGCTGCAGGCTTTGCAGATATTTCCATGTGGTTTCCTGCGAGCCGCGCGACATACCCATAATCAGGCCAATCTCGTCGCCATCTTTCCTGATCTTACGCCTGGCGCTGGTTAACGCCGCTGAGAGCGCAATCAGCGCAAATGTCCCGCCACGCGTGGCCTTACGCCGATCGTAACGGCGCAGATGCTGGCGCGGCTCCAGTCCGGTAACCTGGAAGGTTTTAAAGTTTTCAGTCTGCTCCGGCAAAAGAGGAGTGACGTCAGGCAAACTATAGCCCAGCACGGTTTCAAACTGTCGGGTGGCACGTAAAACCTCAAGCAGTTCTCTCACCTCCGCCAGCGTATCCTGATGAAACACTACCGGCTGCAGCGCGACCGGCTTTTGATACGACCAGATAGCCTCCAGCATTTCATTTAGCGTGTGCCCAAGCGCGGTAATCGCCCCTATGCCGGAGATAGCCACGCGCTTTTCCTGATAGGCCGTAACGGGTACTGATGCAGGCTGCGTACTGACCACCAGGCTGCAGTTATTGCCGCCAAAGGCATAGTTGTTTTTGACGAAAATATTGACCTCTTGCTCGCGAAAGTCGTTGGCCACGTAATCCAGGTCGCAGTTAACACGAGGCGTACCAAAATTCAGCGTCGGCAGAATCTTCTTTTCGGGTAAGGTCACCAGACAGGCGATTAATTCCACCATGCCCGCCGCGCCAATTGTATGGCCGAACCAGGATTTAGTGGAGCTAACGGGCAGGCTGGCGCTGTGTGGGAAAACTTTTTTCACCGCCAGCGTCTCAATGCGATCGTTAGCTTCGGTGCCGGTCCCGTGCAGATTGACATAATCGACCCGATCCGGCGCAATGTCGGCATTGTGCAGCGCTTTTATCATCACCTGTACGGCTCCGTTCGCGCGCGGATCCGGTCCGGTTTCATGCCAGGCATCGCAGGAAGTGGCGTACGAGAGGATCTCAGCGTAGAGGGTTGCGCCACGATCAACGGCGTGCTGATACTCTTCCAGCACGAGGGCACCCGCGCCTTCGCCAATGGACATTCCCGGCGTGCCGGAAAAAGGCGTACAGGATTCAGGATGCATCACGTTAAGCGCATAAAATCCGGCGAAGGTCGGTAAATAAATCGGTTCGGTTCCTGCCGCCAGCATAATTTGGCTTTTGCCATTCTGGATATAATCAAATGCCATACCTATCGCATTTGGGCTGGCGGTGCATGCCGTTGCCACAAGCTCGACGCCGCCCTTCAGGCGCAGCAGGCTGGAGACGCTGGCGCAGCAGGAGGAAAAGCCGCCGGAAAAGATCGCTTTTGCCAGCGAGAAATCCTGCATACGCCGTTCGAAGAGCGGCAAAAAAGCCTCGGTTCCGGCTGAGGAAACGCCAATAATCAGTCCGGTTTCATCAAGGCTCGCCTGATGATTGATCAGCCCGGCCTGCGTCAGCGCATCTTTGCCGACCTTATAGGCCCAAAGCGCAGCATTATCGAGTGAGTTAATGATTTCGTCCGAAAGGCCAGGATAATCCCCCGGCCCCTGGACTTCCGCAGCGCGCGCATTGGCAAACCAGCGGGAAAAACGCTGGCTGTCAGATATGGCGCACTGTTTATTGAATAAGGCCTGACGAAATTCCGCGATATTATCAGCCAGCGGTGACAATATCCCCATTCCGGTAATTACGACTCTTTTTCTGTTGTTCATCTGTTCATCCGTGACGAAAATAACTTAATTAGCGATGGCGAATATTCAATGCGTCAGGTTTTAGCCAATATCGCCGCATTAAGCTCACATCATTACTGTCTTATTATCTATTCCGCACGGCGAAGTTTCGTGGCATCAATAAAACTGTGTTCCGTTGGGCTTACCCGCATACTGAGGTTGTAGAGGAAAGGCAGATTTTGCGTCATGGCCGCGACATCGCCCTGAGCGGTTTGCAAAGTAAAGCCCTGAATATCAGAATAAGCATAGGCGGCATCGATCATCGCCAGGGCAACCATCGACTGCCGGGCGGGGGAATAGGTGCTTTTTACAATCTGCCCCACCCTCTTTTTATCAACCAGCACCTTATCATTCACCTTAAGCGCTGCGCATTCGCCCAGCGGGATGATGCCGATAAGCCTGCGCGTGACGCCGTTACGGGAGATCTCCTCTACCGCCGTTTTACCGATAAAGTTTTCTTTATCATACTGAATGGCCCATTGCAGCTGCATCTCAACAGGGTTACGCAACCCGTCCATGCAGCCAGATGCGTCCCAGCAGGGGTTCTCTATCCTTACGGTTTGCTGATAATCGAGGCCGCCGGTTTTCAGCTGGAATTTTTCCCCGACGTCAAGCAGTTGCAGCCACAGATCCGCCAGCCTGGCTTGCTCGCCCACCATTAAATAGGCATATTCACCATGTTTACCGCAGCGGAAAAGTATCAGCTCTTCTGCGGTATGCATAAATTCATGGTAGGGCAAACCGATAACATCAAACCCATAAATTTCCGCCAGCACTTCCCAGGAATAAGGCCCTTCCAGCAGCACCGCGCCCCAGCGCGCTTCATCCAGCGCGTCGATTTCCGGTATTTGCTGAATATCCAGCTCTTCGGCTTTATTTAAGGCCGCATGTAAACAGGCAATAACGTCTGCGGAGGTCATATTTTCCGTCAGAAGATAATAGCCCTCTTCTGCGCAAAGAATATAAACATCACCGCGCAGGACTCCCTCGTCATTCAGCACCAGTGAGTAAAGCGCCTGTTCATCACGCAGGGTAGAAACATCGGCAGTAACGCAATAATTAACCAGCGCCCAGGCGTCCTCGCCCATTACGCTGACAATAGACATATGCGAGTAATCAACCAGCAGCGCATTTTCCCTCACGGCCTGATATTCAACGGCCGGGCTGTGATAAGAAGCCGGCACTGTTTTCTCATTATACCGGCCCATTTTAGCCTGGTTAGCTAAATGCAAATCATGAAGCACTTTCATCGTGTGTTCCCCCGGTCGCGTTTTGTTATGGCCGCTCAGCGGCTCTTTTTTTCTGAATAATAAAAGAGGCCAGATTATTAATGGTACGCATGTAGGCAGGATCGTCCCCTTCACTAACCTGAATATTAAACACCTTATCAAGCAGCACTAAAATTTCTGTCGCATCGACAGAGTCAAGCCTCAGGCCATTGCCAAACAGCGCCGTATCGTCATCAATCTGATCGGCCTCGCGTTGAATATTTAACCGCTGGATAATTTCGGTTTTGATGGTCAGCAAGATTGCTTTACGCTCTACTATATTTTCTTGCATCGTTTCCATGATGATCTCCCCTATTGTTATTATTTCACTTCTCGATAATTAATAATGGTCCCTTTACTAATCACTTTTTTCCCAACGTGAGCGCAAACGGCGTAATGTTTAAACCCATTGTCATCTGAAAACGTTAGCTGGCTTGTTACCTCGATGGTGTCCCCTGGATACGCGATATTTTTAAATTTTAAATTCTGCGCAGCTAAAACGCCCTGTACCTGAGCGCGGCGCAGGCGAATAATCTCACGCAGATTTTCATCATTGAGTTTATTGCAAATATCACGCAGCGATTGCAAATTATCGCCGTGACGTTCGCGGTATATATCGCATATGTCCGTCAGGAAAGATAAATATTCACTTGCCTGCCCAAAAATCTCAGAAATAATCGCACCCGGCATAATCGGATTATCCGGGAAGTGCCCCAGCATATACGGCTCATTATAGGTAACGTGTTTGATAACCTGTATCGATCCTTTTTCGCCATATTGATAGCTATTGATGCGGTCAACCATCAGCAAAGGCTGCCGCCAGCCGCCCATTTCCAGAAAAATCTGCGGCGGGATGATATATTTATTCATACGTCACCGCATCACCAGGCCGCCGTCAATGACAAGAGTCTGCCCCACAATATAGCTCGATGCGGAGGAGCTTAAATAAACTATGGTATCGGCGACCTCTGCGCAGCGCCCCAGTCGTTTCAGTGGAATAGTATTAATCACCTCCCTGACAACGGTACGGGAGACTTTTTTAACCATTCTGGATTCAATCATCCCTGGCGCTACCGCGTTGACACGCACGCCTTTTGGCGCCATTTCAGCAGCCAGCGTGCGCGTAAATCCGAGAATGGCGCTTTTAGATGCGCTGTAATTAATCTGACCCGGACTGGGAACAATCGCCGCAATGGAAGCGACATTAATAATCACCGGCGCCTCAGAAGCCCTTAGCAGCATCAAGGCTGCCTGAGTCAGCCTGAAGATCGTCAACAGGTTAGTTTCTATAACGCTACTGAACGATTCACAACTCATCGTGGCAAACAGGCTATCTCTTACTATGCCGGCGTTATTTATCAGAACATCAATTTTCCCCGCCGTTTCAGCCAGATAACTACAGAGTTGCTTAATCGCCTCTTCATTGGCTAAATCACACTGCATAATATGAAGATTTCCGCCCTGCGGATGATTATTTTTTAATTCAGTCAGCGCCTCGTCGTGTGATTTATACAGGGCATAAACCTGACATTCCTGTCGCAGGAACTGCTGACAAACAGCCAGACCAATATCCCCACTGGCCCCGGTAACCAGCACGGACTTATTGCTAAGGTCATTATATTTATACATATTCACGCTCTGTTAGATTAATTATGTGTAACAACGGCAACTACGGCAATAGCATATGTTCTACAATGTGAGATGGTTAATGAGATTTGCGCGCTGCCTTTTTTATTTAATAATGCTTTTAAACGCCCATGCAGCACGATACGCGGACAGCCATATTCGTTATGTTCGACTTCGATATCATGGAAACGGATACCCTCACGAAAGCCGGTGCCCAGCGCTTTTACCATCGATTCTTTTGCCGCCCAAAACCCGGCGGCTCTTTCATAATTTGGGCTGGCAACGTTAATTTTATTGATTTCCGCTGGGGTAAAAACACGTTGCAGGAAATCCCGTTTCGAACGTGATATTGCCCTTTTGATTCTTTCAACTTCGACAATATCGGTGCCGACAAACAGTTCCATAGCTGCGTGCATCATCATATCTGGTAAGTTAAATTAAAGTTCATAGTGAGGCGATCGGTTTTTAGTTCGGATGGATAGGCCAGTGGTGCGGACAGCGATACATTATATCTCAGTGAATTAACGCTGCCCTTTAAACCTATCGTCGCGCCCATTAACCTTTTGGTATCACCCTGCTGCGAAGAATGAGACATTGAAACTTCGCCATAGTCGAGACCTAAATAAGGTTCTGCACCTTTTAATCCCGTCATGATATTAACGGTGTTCTGCAGATAAAATCCTTTATCGCCATAAAGCCCCGCGCTGTTTTCAAAACCCCGAACGTTCCAGCGGCTGCCAAGAGCCAGCTGATCCTGTAATACCAGCGTTTCAGGAGCATATTGCATGCCCAGATTAACGTCATAATATGCCTGCAAAGAACCATAGCTCAGCCGCTTAAGGTAATTAATATCGAGGCTAAGCAGATGACTGCCCGAACTGACATCACCCGTAACCATATCAGGCGATGGCTGTCCACCAAACAGGCGGGTAAAACGATGATAAACCAGGGTACCGTTCAGCATGGCGGCAGCATAGTTTTGTTTATAATTAATCCCCAGGCGAATATTACTCATATCTCGTTTTTGCAGCGCCAGCTTAATCTCATCCAGTTGATAATCGGACTTTCTTCTTAGCGCTTCGATAAATGCGCTAACTTTCTTGTCCCGGTCACGGTAAAGCGTTCTGGACGTTTTAATACTGGCATAGTGATTTTTTCCGCTATAATCCAGAACCTGCTCATCACTATTTATTCCCTGATGAGAAACGCTATGGCTGTAAAAAAGCTCATACTCCCAATAACCCAACGGGAAAGAGTAATAGGTACTAATACTGCTATAGCCTGCCGATATACTCTGGCTGCCAGAAAGATAAAAGATATCGTTAATATGAGCCAGGTTATATGCGTAGCCGGATACGCTGGCCAAATATTGCCCGGTACTTTTATCGCCCCAGTTATTAACTGACGCACGCATATTCCAGCTTGTTTTTCGGTTGGTATAGATAACTATCCTGCTATAGCTATCCCGACTACCTGGCTCGATATTAATTTTAACATCCACGCCAGGGACTCTTTGCAGATTCTCAAGGCCTTGTTCGATATCCCTGACGTTAAGAATATCTTCTTTACCAAAGGGCAGGATCGCTTTGGTAACGTCATCGCTTTCAAGGATGACATCATCAATCCTTCCAGGGATAACATTCAATCTCAGGATAGCGGATGACAAATCCTGCGGCGGAATTTCTATCCGGGTGGTAATATAGCCCGCATTAATAAAAACGTCCTGCAGCGTCTGGGCCAGTTTTGATATTCCCTGTTTCCCCAGACAGCGACCCACCGCCTCTTCTTTAATTTTTGTTGCCGCTGACATTTCCAGCGGAGTATTGTTTATGCTAATTTCATCCAGCCTGAAGCACGGTTTTTCATCAGGGAAATCAATCTCACCCATTTTTTTTGATTCGATGGTTGAATAAACATCTTTTTTCTTCACCTGGTTTTCATGACGAACGGTACTGTCATTATTGTGTTGTTCTTTTATCAGCGTATTTACGTCACTCTGCGCCACCGCTGAAAAATGATAAAAAACAATACTCCATAAAAAATTAACTATCTTTTTCATTGATTATCTCAAAAAATAAAAGCGGCAGGCGCCTTGCCGCTTTTATTCCATTGCAAAATTATAATCCAATAATAAAACCGTTATTTGACAGCGTATCCGTTGCCATCTCAAGGCCAGAAACCCCACCCAATAAAGCGGTGCTACCCCTGTTACTGGTATTTTTTGCTTTGATTACGGCTGTTCCGTGGCTGAACATATTACTATAGTTATAAATATTACTGACCGCATTAACGGTTAACTGGACATTACTGACAATATTCCCTTCATTGGTCACGTCGCCTTTAGCTTCAATATGTACTTTAGATATGCCCTGAATATTACTGCCTCGGCTATTTTTCACATCGGAATCGGTTTTGAGTATGAGTTGGTTACCCGCAGCCATATCTTTATAGTTGTAAATCATGTTTTTTGCCGTAATTGTCAGATCCCGAGCAGCACTGACGGTGTTACGGTTAGAAAAAATTCCTGCCACCGTAACAGAGGTATTTTCATTGCTATTTATCCAGCCATAGTTAGTAAAGGTTCTACCTATGTTAAGTACTAAATCCTTGCCAGCAGAGAGTATGCCCGTCGCGTTATTATCAATGACATTACCTGAGCTGTAATTACTCAGTACGTCCGTATCTATCGTCATGCTTTCGCCGGTACTTAGCATGGCATAATCATTATAGATAGCCTGCGCTTTAAGTTGTGAAAGCCCCGAATGAGCAATAATTCTGCCGTAGGAGTTATTAATAGCGTTTTTAGCCGTGATAGCCAGCTTACCAAATTCAGCAACGATACGGCTATTTTCATTGTTCACTTCGCCAGCATTAATCGTTACGCTTTCCCTGCCGATCATTCCTCCTTGTTGATTTGGCATTGCTAAATAAATTCCGTAATCATGACCGAAGTTCCGCCCATTGCTGTTATCTACTAATCCAGGCGTGTTGATGACTAAGTTTTTATTAGCGACTATTAACGCAACGCTATTGTCCACGGTGGTTTTAACATCAATATTAACATTCTGACCGACCAGCAGCCCACCCTTATTATTAACACGTCCCGCCTGCAGCTCAATATCACCTTCGTCAGAATTAATAATACCGATGCTATTAGTTAGCGCGTCTGCCAGCTCAATATGAATATTACCCGTGCTGCTTATTCCGGCCTGACCGTTCATCAGCGATCCGGCTTTAACAGAAAGGTTTCTGGCGCCGATCAGTTTGCCTTGATAGTTGTCAACCCCCCCCGTGGTGGTAAAAGAGATATCACCTTTTGATGCGATTTGCCCGGTACGATTATTTAACGAGGCGGCTTTAATCTGAATCCCCCCTTCACCGGCAATAATTCCTTGTGTATCCCCGCTATAAGTATCTGCGGTTCTCGTATTGCCGTTATTGATGCGACTCTTGGCTGCATCAATATATACATGGCCTACCGTAGAGCGGATAAGCCCCTGGCTATTTTCCAGGTTGGCACTGCTGCTGATTTCCATATCGCCAGTAGCTTCAATGGTGCCCTGGCTATTATTGATGCCGTTAGTCTCTGCACCGAAAAAGTTTCCCTTTATGACCCCGTTGCGGTTATCCAGCATGCCCGTTTGCAACGCCACGACTGTGGCATGAATCCCCACGGAGTTGCCCTTCCCTGTGTTGGTCAGGGTTTTATTATGCGTGTTTAATCCCAGGATGCCGCCAGCGGATATTTTTCCATTGTTGTTATTAAAGGAACCACTACCAATATAAACATTTTCTATTGCCGCGATATTCCCTGCGAGGCTGTTATTAATGGCGGCTTCGTTAGTATCTACATATATAGACGTACCAGAAGAAATTTTACCCGTCGAGTTGTCCAAATCCCCGTTGGTTTTTATATTAATCAGCCCGGCCGATTTTATTTGCGCATGGTTATTAACTAGTTTACCGCTGCTATCAATCTCTATACTTTCCGTTCCGGCAATCATACCTCGATTACGCACGCCAACGCCTTTTTCACTGGTAATCAGGCTGATCTTGTTAGCGTACATGCCACCAATGGCAGCAACGTCAATCCCATAAGCCGGGCGATTACCCTGCGCTTTTACCGTATCGGTAATTTTGCCATCAATATCAATATAATTGTTTCCTGCCACCAACGATAGTTCGCCAGCTTGTACTGCACCGTTGACTATAATGGAGCGTGCTAATATTTCGGTTGGCGAGGCATTTTCCAGCTGCGTCAGCGTAACGATACCGCCATTAACGTTATACCCTTTTAGCATACCGTCCTGCATATCTGGTTTACCGGTGGTGACGGTAACTTTTTCTGCATTGATAAAGCCACAGCCCTGACAGCTAATGCCATTTGGATTGGCAATGATAAGATGCGCCTTGCTTCCTGCTACCTCTAACCATCCCTGTAGGGCGCTCTGATTTTTAGAGGTAACTTCGTTAAGGATAACTTTCGCTGCTCCTGAAGTGAGATTGCTATTCCCTTGTATCTCTCCTGCCAGCGTGGTTTTTATCGCATTCTGACTGTTGTTAAAGATCAGCCCATTTTTATCAACGTTAAATTTATCATAAACATTATGAGAAATGCCGTGGTCGTTCGCTTTGTTAATATCAATAACCGTTACGCCGTTAACCACAGTAGAGGTCATATTATTGGCCTCAACCTGCGTCACACCGGTTAAAGAGAGCAAAACAAACGCCGCTAACGGATGATATTTAACGTACCCAGACTCGTTTCTTTTGTTTTTCATATTGTTTTACCTGTTATAACTTACATTATTGTTCGTGCCTGAACAGCGCTCTGACAAGAAGTATTGAAACAACAGATGTCCGCAGCTTCACTCTCCTTTCGCCCGTTTCGGCCGCAGATTTAATGGGTTATTAAATCTGCTATGCAATATCCATTTGCTAACGGTAAATCGGCCAGTGTGATTAATACACGCCCGGTTAAGCGCGGGTATCATCCTCAGAGGCAAACTTAACGATTCAATATTAATAACGTCGGCGGGTACAGGAGAAAGCCCGTAGAATATTCGCCGCATTAATAATAATAAGGGCTGGAAGATACTCTTTTAATCAGGCCGGAGTAAATCGTAAAACATATTAAAAATGGGTGGGATAGTTTATTTAACAGATGCGCAGAGAGACGGGATATATCGGTCCGGCAGCAGGAAAAGGATGGGTTAGCGATTTGCTGAAACGAAAAAAGGGCCTGACGGCCCTTTTCGGCGAGTTGCAGCAAGATAACCTTCTGCACCTCTGAATCTGGAGCGGGAAACGAGACTCGAACTCGCGACCCCGACCTTGGCAAGGTCGTGCTCTACCAACTGAGCTATTCCCGCAATCACCAGTAAACAACCTGTTGATTTTTTTGAACTTCTGGCAATATTATTGCCGTTCAATGTGTTGCATTCTACTGCCCTGAACAGATGAGTCAACCAGATTATCTTGTCTCGCCATTCGTTTGCTGCTTTTTACACCATATCGATCAGTGTTCAAACAGATCGCCGCGCGCCGCGCTTAAATACTGAAACATCGACCAGAAAGTAAGCACTGCGGCAATATACAGCGCCACCACGCCAACGGCCGAAACCAGCGGGTTGGGATGCCATAGCAGCGCAACCAACGCCAGCATCTGCGCCGTGGTTTTGACTTTACCGATCCAGGAAACGGCGACGCTGCTGCGCTTACCGATTTCCGCCATCCATTCGCGCAGTGCGGAGATAATAATCTCGCGGGCAATCATGGTCGCCGCAGGCAAGGTGATCCACCAGGCGTGGAATTGTTCCGCCACCAGCACCAACGCCATCGCCACCATCACCTTATCCGCGACCGGATCGAGAAAAGCGCCAAAGCGGGTCGATTGTTTCCAGCGGCGCGCCAGGAAGCCATCAAACCAGTCAGT
Organism: Mixta theicola; assembly: GCF_002895925.1. GTDB lineage: Bacteria > Pseudomonadota > Gammaproteobacteria > Enterobacterales > Enterobacteriaceae > Mixta > Mixta theicola. The sequence continues at coordinate 223,268 of NZ_NWUO01000001.1, forward strand.
AATCGCCGCTATCACAAAGATGATGGCGCAAACCATCGGCCCCCAATGAAATGGCAAATAGAATGCCAGCACGAAAAAAGGGATCAGCACAACACGAAACAGGGTGAGCCACGTCGGTATATTCAATTGCATAAGGTACGCTAACTGTCTGGCATGAGTAGGGTTTACCCGTATGTTGCTACATTGCCACCAGGGATTCAATGTTAGTGTTTTAACGAGTAAAAGATTTTCTCCGCCAGGGCGTGAGAAATGCCGGGTACTTTGGCAATCTCCTCAACCGAGGCGTTCATTAATGGCTGTAAGCCGCCCATATATTTTAACAGCTGCTGACGCCGTTTGGGGCCAACGCCTTCGATACTTTCCAGCGCGCTGGTATTTTTTACTTTGGCCCGCTTATTGCGGTGCCCGGTAATAGCGTGATTATGGGAATCATCACGAATATGCTGAATGACATGCAGCGCCGGGGAATCGGGCGGTAAGGAGAACCCCTCGCCTTCCGGCTCCAGGAACAGCGTCTCCAGACCGGCTTTACGATCGCTGCCTTTCGCCACGCCCAGCAACAGCGGATGATGTTTATCCCAGCTGACTTCCAGCTCGGCGAATACCTGCTTCGCCTGTCCCAGCTGCCCTTTGCCGCCGTCGATAAGGATCACGTCCGGCACCTTTTCCGGCTCCAGTTCCTTACCGTAACGCCGCCGCAGCACCTGATTCATCGCCGCATAATCATCCCCAGGCGTAATGCCGCTAATATTATAACGACGATATTCAGCACGCACCGGCCCATTACTGTCAAATACGACACAGGAAGCGACCGTTTGCTCACCCATAGTATGGCTAATATCAAAACATTCCATACGATGGATACGCGGTAAATTAAGCGCCTCGGCCAGCGCAGTTAGCCGCTGATGTATGGTTGATTGCTGCGTGAGTTTGGTCAACAGGGCCGTCGCCGCGTTGGTGCGCGCCAGCTTAAGGTAACGCGCGCGATCGCCACGCGGCTTACTCTGGATATGAATGCGGCGGCCCGCCAGCTCGCTGAGAGAATCCGCCAGCAGCTCGCGTTCCGGCAGGTTAAAATCAAGCAGGATTTCACCCGGTAAGGTGCGCGATTCGCTGCCCTGCAGATAGAACTGCCCAACGAACGTTTGCACCACTTCCGCCAGTTCGGTGCCGCCTGGAATTTTCGGGAAATAGCTGCGGCTGCCTAATACCTTACCCTGACGAATAAAAAGCACGTGCAGACAGGCCATACCGGCATCGTAAGAGACACCAATCACATCAAGGTCATCACCCTGATTAGAGACAAACTGTTTTTCGGTAACCCGACGAACCGCCTGAATCTGGTCGCGCAGCCGGGCGGCTTCCTCAAAGCGCAGCGCCTGGCTGGCCTGCTCCATGCGGCTAACCAGCATATTAAGCACCTGATCATCTTTCCCGGCGAGAAACAGCCGCACATACTCCGTTTGCTGAGCATATTCCTCTTCGCTGACCAGGCCGGCCACGCAGGGCCCCAGACAGCGCCCGATCTGATATTGCAGACAGGGACGAGAGCGGTTGCGATAAACGCTGTTTTCACACTGCCGCACCGGGAATATTTTTTGCAGCAGCGCCAGGGTTTCACGCACCGCATAACCGTTAGGGAACGGGCCGAAATATTCGCCCTTTGCGTGTTTGGCACCACGATGGATAGCCAGCCGGGGATGAGGATCGCCGCTTAAAAAGATATAGGGATAAGATTTGTCGTCACGCAGCAGTACGTTGTAGCGCGGCTGGTAGAGTTTGATGTAGTTATGTTCAAGCAGCAGCGCTTCAGTTTCGGTATGGGTGACAGTGACATCAATATGATGGATATTGGCCACTAACGCTTCGGTTTTACGGCTGGCAAGATTGCTGCGAAAATAGCTGCTGAGGCGCTTTTTCAGGTCTTTAGCTTTACCAACGTATATGACCGTACCGCCACTGTCATACATCCGGTAGACGCCCGGCTGGCTGGTGACGGTTTTCAGAAAGGATTTTGCATCAAAAACTTCACTCACTACTGATCAACGACTCCGCATTAAACAGGCCATGCCGGATGGCCAGATGCGTCAACTCTACGTCGCCATTAACATTCAGTTTACTAAACATACGATAGCGGTAGCTGTTAACGGTTTTAGGGCTAAGATTAAGCTGTTCAGAAATATCTGTGACTTTCTGCCCTTTGGTAATCATCAGCATAATCTGCAATTCCCGTTCCGACAAACAGCTGAAAGGAGATTCTCCCTTTTCCGGTTCAATCTGGCTCAGCGCCATCTGCTGCGCTATATCCGAAGCGATATAACGTTGGCCCGCGTGAACCGAGCGAATCGCGCTGATGACTTCCTGCGGGGCGGCGCCTTTACTGAGGTAACCCGACGCGCCTGCCTGCATCACTTTCGCCGGCAGCGGATTTTCCGTATGGATAGTCAGCATAATAATTTTAGCATCGGGATTAAAACGCACGATTTTACGCGTCGCCTCCAGACCGCCGATGCCCGGCATGTTCATATCCATCAGGATCACGTCAACCTGATTCGACCGACACCACTTAACCGCATCCTCACCGCAGCATGCCTCGCCAGCTACCTGTATACCTTTGATATCTTCCAGTATGCGACGAATCCCTGCGCGTACCAGTTCGTGGTCATCCACAAGAAGAATGCTAATCAAAAGAGGATTTCTCCGGAATGGTGAGTTTATGGGCGACACTTTAATTAACCGGCTTAATGTTACTCTCTTTCGTGACAGGTTTGAACATAATTCACCGTTTTTTTAGGAACGGATAATTGCTGGCTCCTGCGGTTGTTATTCAGCCCACGGCGGAACTATTTCCAGCCCGGCGATAATAAAGCGTTAAATCCGTTAAAAAATAAGCAGGAAATCATATAAAAATTTAAATTCCTTTATATACAATAACTTAAATTAATAAATTCTGTCGTTGTTTTCTACTGGAATAACGCCTTCGTTGCCGTTTTTATCCCTGCTAAATAGATCATTTTTTTATTTTACCTCACCGTTCAACACGATGTCTTATTCTTCACTATCCCCGGCTAACGAAGAAAACAGTCTCATAATTTATGTTATACTTTCCTGCTATCGCTGATTTAAGCAGTAGTGCAAATGCTTGTACCGTTTTAACAAGGAGAAACTATGGGTTACAACGATTTTAACACCTCGCAAGAAACCGAAAAGCTGGCGAATGAAGTTGCCTGTCTGAAGGCGATGGTCACGATGATGCTGAAAGGTATGGGCCAGGCCGATGCGGGTAAAGTGATTATTAATATGGAACGGCTTATCGCACAGTTAGACGATCCACAGCAGGCTGAAACCTTCACCGATACCATTGGCCAAATCAAAGCCGCTTACCGTCGCTAAATCCGTCAAACCCATTGATTTTACGCCGTTATTCACGCATGTTATGGATTTTTCCGTGGAGTAAACAATGGGTCTGCTGTTGAAAGCGTTGATCGGCGCACTGGTAGTGGTCGCGATCGGTATACTGGCGAAAAGTAAAAATTACTATATAGCTGGCCTGCTGCCTCTGTTCCCTACCTTTGCGCTGATAGCACATTATCTGGTGGCGACGGATAAGGGCACGGCAGCGTTACGTACCACGCTTATTTTTGGTATGTGGGCAATCGTGCCCTACTTCTTTTATTTACTTTCGTTATGGTTTTTCATCGGCATAATGCGGCTGCCTTTTGCGCTGGCCAGCGCCGTGCTGTGCTGGGTGCTGACCGCGTGGTTACTGATTACGCTATGGACACGCTGGCATTAACGCTCGTGCGCTTACCAGTTAATGGATACGCCCAGCGAAGGCAAAACCTCTTCGGGGCTAAAGCGTCGTGCGCCACGATACTTTTCTGCCAGCTCAGGTTGCTTAACCGGGATCTTAACCGCGAAAAGGTTGTCTTCAGACTGAATTAAGCCCGGCGTGAGTGGTTCGAATCCTACTTTGTGCTGCTCAAACATCTGCTCCAGCATTGGCGTAGCGGCGCTGACCAGATATTCAATGCCGGAGAGCTCAGCCAGCTGAACAGCGTGCCAGAGAATGGTTAACGGTAATTGAGCATCCACATCCAGCCGGGCTGAAAAGCGCGACATTTCCCATATTGCTTCTTTGCGATCGAATGGGACGCTGATGCCCTCAACGTTGCCCGGCTCCTGCCACTGCATTAAACGCGCGCAGCCGCAAATTCCCATACGCGCGTGCCAGGCGATAAGCCAGGTGACATCAGAGCGGTCAAAGCGGTCATACTCCTGACCCGGCGTACTGAGCCGGGAAGGTATTGACCACCCCTCACCGCGTGCAAATACGCTATAGCGATAACTGCCCAATTCCGCCAGTAACGAGGATGGCATATCCTTTAGCTGGGTCTGGATAATCTTCATCATATTCCCCTGTCGCACTCCCTCGTTTAAGCCATATTCGTACGGCGTTAGCCCAGCTGATACCCAGGCCGAAGGGTAGACAACTGGTTAACCTTGTGAAACTACTAAATTTAGTAGTTGCGCTAACGCTCACAATAAACCCATTGCCGCTGCGTAGCTGGCCACCTGGGTTTTATTCGGTGCATTGAACCGTCTCTGCAAATTCTTTTGATGGAAATTTACCGTATGGGGCGAGATAGCCAGAATCAGTGAAATTTCTACTGCCGTTTTCCCCTCAGCCGTCCATTTTAATATTTCCAGTTCTCGCTGGCTTAAGGTTATATCTAAAATGCGCATTGAGGTATCGTCTAAACGCTGTAAAGCTTGCAATGACAGTTCCAGTAGATACTGTAGTCTTAATTGCTGTTCCGGCAGTAACGCCAACACATTTACCGCCTTTTTAGAGGATGCAGATAATATCCCGATCGCCCGATTAAGCGCCATCAGCGAACAGGAAATTCCTGAAATCAATCCATGCTCTTTTGCCTCTTGCCAGAATATTTCATTCCGATCGGAAACGACATCATCCCACAATATAAATTTTCCCGGCAGCTGGCAAACCCGAAGAATAGGATCGATAGCGTAATAATTTTCATTTTCGTATCGCTTTATCCATCCTTTTGGATAGGTGGTAAAAAGAAACGTCTTAGGGCGCGTAAAGGGAACGGGATGGCGGATAAGTAAAGCAAAATGATCCCATCCCAGCGCTTCAAGCTGCTGCTGTAATGTATTTGTTAACTTTTCAGTATTATTCAGTAAAAAAAACTGTGCCTCGACCTCCTTGCGCCAGGCGAAGTAATCATTGAATTTCATTAAAGCCTCACCGGTACGCAAAGCCCGCTCGCGCCGTGGTTTAAGTCAAACTGCCACTAATGTAACAAAAAATTAAATGCTCTCGAAAAATTATTTTAATTATATTGCTTAAGCGATGCTGGATGAAGGATGGCTGCATTTATGATCCGTTAAGCAAATGTAAACTAACTGCTGAGATTGCCGCTGCGTTACCGCAGATAATTCAGTAAAATTATATTAATCAGTCCTGCACAAACTCAATATTAAGCCAGTGAGGACGAAGAATAAGATTTTTCTTAAAATTATTCAATCCCCTTATAATTTCAGCTGGATGCCGGTGGAAAGTAGTAACGTGAGCTAACCTTTTCACTAAAGAAAAATAGCTTTAATAATATTTTTGTAAAACAGCAACATAGCAAGAACTGTAACTTCAGCTGATGGTGATCGCTATTACTGCCGTGAAAAAGCAACTGCTTGCCGGTAGATTTTTTAGTTTATTTTAATAATTTTTTAAAAAAAATAGTCTAACTTCTATTAAATACTGCTAACGTATTTTGCGCCGCTTTATACAATCAGACCCCGCGGCAACGAGGTTAAATTAGGCTGCTGTCGCCATAATCCCGTTATAAAACAGCCATGATTTAGCGGCAAAGCGCGTAGCCACGCATACCCAAATGAAAATGACTGGCGTGCGCCGCGTTATAATCCGGACCCAGTGAATTTCCAAACCAGTCGCAGCTGCTGTTAAACCATCGATGCAGCAAAGCCGATTCTTCGCCCGATCTGCGCCAGTCTCGCCCCACGCCGATCCGCGTACCGTTTTCCAGCCGAAACGCCGTCACATCCCATGCGTCAGCGGTGGCATGCTCACTTAATCTTCCCTGCGCACGATGATAAATATTGCGACAGGCGTAGCTTCCTACGTGATCGATACGCTCCAGCGGTGATTTCAGCGGACTTATTACCGCTATTTTATTCGCCTGAATGACAAACATCGTAGTGCTGACCGCCAACGGACAGCTGGCCAAAAAGCTGCTGCTGAGCGTCACCCTGGCAAAACGCTGAATACGAATCGGCATTGCCAGCGGGCAGGAACCGCTGATGGCAGGAGGCTGGGTGAAACTGATTAATCCCGCTGCACGCGCTTGCTGCAGCACCGCCAGACAGGCCGCAGGATCGTAGCGAAGACGCTGAAGCTTATAACGCGTGATCGGTCCCGGCGGATCGGTTACGGCCAGCGGCGTAAAGGGATTCCAGTGCGATGGCAGATGGCGCTGTAGCCAGGGCAGGCTCGCCAGCCCGGCCAGAATGATCATCAGCGCTACCGCCATAGTTTTCATCCGCTTCTTTCCTTAATTAACCGCTACGCTTGCCTGTTAATTGTAGTCTGTAGCCCGATCTTTACCGGGAAAGGTGAGCGCTCTGACGTTTTTTGCGTCAGCGCTGGAAAAAAGTTGCACCTTCTCGCTAATTGTAAATAAATGATGCCAGTGACGGTCGGCTAATCCTGTAGGATTAACAAGAAATCATTAGCTGATAATCCGTTAATTACACTATCTTATGCCAACTTACCTGCCGGTAAGCCTGATAAATATCGGCCAGCAGAGCCGCACAACATCACAGACAGGAACCACTTCATGACAGATCAAACCAAAGAGATTCTGCAGCACGCAGAAAGCCCGGATAAGCTCCGACGCAGTCTTCATAACCGACATATTCAGCTAATTGCTATTGGTGGCGCCATCGGCACCGGCCTGTTTATGGGCTCCGGAAAAACCATTAGTCTGGCGGGACCTTCGATTATTTTTGTTTATATGATCATCGGTTTTATGTTGTTTTTTGTGATGCGCGCCATGGGCGAGCTATTGCTTTCCAACCTTGAATATAAATCTTTTAGTGATTTCGCCGCCGACCTGCTTGGTCCGTGGGCCGGCTATTTTACCGGATGGACTTATTGGTTCTGCTGGGTGGTTACCGGCATTGCCGATGTTGTCGCCATCAGCTCCTATTTCCAGCTCTGGTTCCCGGATTTTTCCATCTGGATGAGCGCCCTGCTCTGTATCGTGGCGTTTCTGACGCTCAATATCGTTACGGTCAAGCTGTTTGGTGAGCTGGAGTTCTGGTTTGCCATTATCAAAATCGTGGCTATCGTTGCGTTAATCGTTACCGGCATTGTATTAGTGGCGATGCACTACCCTTCTCCGGGCGGCGGTACCGCCTCGCTGTCAAATATCTGGAACGAAGGCGGAATGTTCCCGAAAGGGTTAAGCGGCTTCTTTGCCGGTTTCCAGATTGCCGTGTTTGCTTTTGTTGGTATTGAACTGGTGGGCACCGCAGCCGCAGAAACGCACGATCCGCATAAGGTGCTGCCGCGCGCGATTAATGCCATTCCGCTACGCGTTATCATGTTCTATGTGCTGGCGCTGATGGTGATTATGGCGGTTACGCCGTGGAGTCACGTGGTGGCCGATCGCAGCCCGTTTGTCGAGATGTTTGTGCTGATTGGCCTGCCAGCGGCGGCCAGCATCGTCAACTTTGTGGTATTAACCTCTGCCGCCTCCTCGGCTAACAGCGGTATTTTTTCCACCAGCCGGATGCTGTACGGCCTGGCGGAACAGGGCGTGGCGCATCGCGCCTTTGGCCGTCTTTCAGCACGCGCGGTACCGACGGCAGGGCTGCTTTTCTCCTGTCTCTGCCTGCTGGTTGGCGTGGCGCTGATTTACCTGATCCCGAACGTAATGACGGTGTTTACTATGGTAACTACCGTCTCGGCCATCCTGTTTATGTTTGTCTGGACCATTATCCTTTGCTCTTATCTGGCCTATCGCAAAAAGTATCCGCAGCGCCACCAGCAGTCGCATTTTAAAATGCCGCTGGGCAAGCTGATGTGCTGGGTATGTATGGCTTTCTTCGTGTTTGTTATCGTTCTGCTGACGCTGCAGGAAGATACTCGCCAGGCGCTGATGGTTACCCCGCTGTGGTTTGTTCTGCTGGGTATCGGCTGGTGGCTACGCAGCCGTAAAACAGCCTGACCGGTGAAATCAGAATGCCTTACGGCCTCGTGAGGCGTCCCGACGCTGATATAGGGTAATCACAAGGGCGAACGAAAGTTCGCCCTTTTTGTTACAGCCGCTGGCGTACCGCCACGTTTGCGTCGGAAGGAAAGTTTTGGCCGGTCTTTAGCGAACGCGGATGCCTTCAATTACCATTTGCTGCACGTTAGCCACCGCCTGATTAAAAAACGCTTCATCATTCAGCGTCTGGCCGGTAATCGCCTCAACCTGCACGGCGAAATCCGCGTAGTGCTGCGTGGTCGCCCACAGCATAAACACCAGATGCTGCGGCTCAACCGGCGCCAGCCGTTTTTGTACGACCCAGTTTTCAATGACCCGCGATTTTTCATCAATCAGCGCCTTCAGGTCGCCCTCCAGCTCGGCTTTTAACAGGGGCGCGCCCTGCAGCATTTCCAGACAGAACAGCCGTGAAGCCTGCGGATGATCGCGTGATACTTCCAGCTTAAGCTGTATATAGTGCCGAATCGCAGTCAGCGGCTGCTGATCTTCGCGCAGCGCCCTTAGCGGCGCCAGCCACACGTCCAGGATCTCTTTCAGTACCGCAATATAAAGCGCTTCTTTGGAGGGAAAATAGTAAAGCAGATTGGTTTTCGATATGCCGGCGCGCTCGGCCACTTTATCAAGGCTGGTGCCGTGCATACCAAACTGCGAGAAATATTCCAGCGCCGCGTCCAGAATCGCTGAACGCTTTGCCGCTGCCGCCTGTGAGCGGCGTGTTGGGGACTTATTTACCACTTTTACCCTGGCCCTTTTCCTGAACGATGCTCGCGCTGCATCTTAGCAGCTGGCAGGTTAAGTGCAGAAAAAAATGCGGTAAATCTGTCAGCCCGCTGATGGCTGACTATTCCCTGGCTGATTTTCGGGCAGCGCATCACGCCTCTGAGCGAGGCAGAGCGCCTGCATCAGAACCGTTAGCGCTTATTCCATGCGGGTTAGCTTTTCGCCCGCCTTTTAAGCTTAATTTCGCTGACCAACACCCCCAGCACAATCAAAGCGCCGCCTGCCAGCGCCGCGCCGGGCAGTCGTTCACCGGCAATACGACCGACCACGCCCGCCCATACCGGCTCGCCGGCATAGATAACCGTTGCGCGCGTAGGCGAAACGCTGCGCTGCGCCCAGTTCATTGTGACCTGAATCAGCGCGCTGGCCAGCCCCAGCCCCAGTGCGCTGCCCCAAAGATAAGGCGACATGGTCGGCACGCTTTCGCCGTTGGGCTGCATCAGCAGAAAAGAAAACAGAGACGCCACGCCCAGTTGGATAATGGTGACGCGACGAATATCGACTTTCCCCGCGCTGGCGCTGATGAGGATAATTTCCGCCGCAATCGCCAGCGTGCTGAGCAAGGTGGCGATTTCGCCCCGGCTAAATGCCAGACCGCCGCTCTCCGGCCCCGCCAACAGCAGCAGCCCTGAAAAAGCCAGTACCACGCCGCACCATGACAGCACGCCGGGCATTTTGCCCAAAAACGCCCACTGCAACAGCGGCACCAGCGGCACGTACAAGGCGGTAATGAAGGCTGATTGACTGCCGGAGATGGTTTGCATGCCCCAGGTCTGCAAGCCATAGCCGCAGCCAATGGCAATCCCTATCCATAAACCCGACAGCAGTTCGCGGCGCGTAAAGCCTCCCAGCGAGCGCCATGAAAATAGCAGCAGCAACAGCGCTGCGGTTGCAAAGCGCACGCCAACAAAAAAGAAGGGGCCGCTCATGGTCATGGCATGGTGCACCACCATAAAAGTGCCGCCCCAGATCATGGTAATAAAAATCAGGATGCCTTCCTGCAGCGTAAGCGTCCATCCGTAGCGAGTTAACCGACCCGACATATTCACTTATTCCTTATAACGAAGGCTGCCAGTGTGCTTGCCCCATCCCAGTGGGTCAATGGTGATGGCGGGTTCCAGGCAAGCTCGCTGTCTTCTTCTATACTCTGTTACTGATGTTATCTTTCATTGCTACAGGAGAACGTTATGACACAGAAACAATCCCAGCAGAGTAAAGACGATCCAAAACAGGCACCGGAATCAGGTGATAAAAAACCTGCCACGCCGAAAAAGTAAACGCGCCCGGCTCATCGCCGTATAGATCGACAACCTTCAACAAGGAGCTGAACAATGGCAAAAATTCTGGTGCTGTATTACTCCATGTATGGCCACGTTGAGACCATGGCGCAAGCGGTCGCCGAAGGCGCACGCCGCGTTAGCGGTGCTGAGGTGACGGTCAAACGCGTGCCTGAAACCATGGATGCCGAGCGCTTTGCTCAGGTTGGCGGTAAAACCCAACAGGACGCGCCGGAAGCCACGCCAGACGAACTGCCGCAGTACGACGCCATTTTGTTCGGCACCCCTACCCGTTTTGGCAATATGTCTGGACAGATGCGTACTTTCCTCGATCGCACCGGCGGGCTGTGGGCCTCCGGTGCGCTTTACGGCAAGCTGGCCAGCGTATTTACCTCTACCGGCACCGGCGGCGGGCAGGAACAGACCATTACCTCAACCTGGATCACGCTGGCACATCACGGCATGGTGCTGGTGCCCATCGGCTACGGTATCAAAGAAATGTATGACATCAGCCAGGTTCGCGGCGGCACGCCTTACGGCGCCTCAACCTATGCCGGCGGCGATGGATCACGACAGCCGACGGCAGAAGAGCTGAGTATTGCCCGTTTCCAGGGCGAACATGTCGCCCAGCTGGCGGTAAAACTCAACGGATAGTCTCAATCAACACAGGAGAACATTATGGCAACGCAACAATCCAAAGCACATCATGTTGGCGAATGGGCAAGCCTGCGCCATACCTCACCTGAGATTGCTGAGGCAATTTTTGAAGTCGCAAATTATGATGAAAAACTGGCGGAAGAGATTTGGCGCCAGCAGGGTAACGACGAAGTGCTGTTTCGCGCCTTCGATAAAACTGATGCAGATGTCCTGACCTGGGATGACACGGTGGTTGAACGTAAAAACGTCTAGTCTGCCATTATCCTACGGGCGGGATTTTCCCGCCCTTTTTTTATCCCGCGCAAGGAGCTTCGTATGTCAACTTACCAGTCTGTTAATCCCGCGACCAGTGAAGTGATTAAAACCTGGCCTGAGCACAGTGACGATGAAGTTGAGGCAGCGCTGGAAACGGCCTCGCAGCTTTATCAGTCAGCCTGGTCAAAGGGAGATATTCAGCCGCGCATCCAGGTATTGCATAAGCTGGCGGAGCTGATTGACAGCCGCACAGATGAGTTGGCAAAAATCGCCAGCCTTGAAATGGGTAAGCTGCTGAAGCAGAGCCGTGGCGAAGTGCAGATTTGCGCGCAGATCGCCCGCTATTATGCGGAACATGCCGAAAAATTTTTGCAGCCGGTGCCCTATCCCACCGATTTGGGCCAGGCCTGGATCGAACATCATCCTCTCGGCGTGTTGGTCGCCGTCGAGCCATGGAACTTTCCTTACTATCAGCTGATGCGCGTACTGGCGCCGAATCTGGCGGCAGGCAATCCGGTACTGGCTAAACATGCGGCCATTGTTCCGCACTGCGCCAGCGTCTTTGAGCAGTTGGTGCTGGAAGCGGGCGCGCCTGAAGGTGCCTGGACCAACCTTTTTATCTCCAGCGAGAAAGTAGCTGAGCTGATCGCCGACGATCGCGTTCAGGGCGCCGCGCTAACCGGCTCAGAGCGCGCCGGCAGCGCCGTGGCGCAGCAGGCCGGGAAATATTTAAAGAAGACCACCCTTGAGCTGGGCGGCAATGATGTGTTCGTGGTGCTGGACGATTGCGATTTAGAGGAAGCCGTCAGGCAAGGCGCGCAGGCGCGCCTGAGCAATACTGGTCAGGTCTGTACCGCAGCGAAACGCTTTATCGTTCAGCGTAGCGTTGCCGATCGCTTCCTGGAGAAATTCACCGCCGCCTTCGCAGCGGTAAAAATCGGCGATCCGCTGGATGAAAGCACCACGCTTGGCCCGCTTTCGTCAGCCAGCGCGCGCGATACGCTGGTAAAACAGGTCGAAGAGGCCATCGCCAAAGGCGCTACTCTGCACTACGGCGGCAAGATCATATCAGGCCCCGGCTGTTTCTATCAGCCCACCATTCTGACTAACATTACGCGTGTTAACCCGGCCTGGTATACCGAGTTTTTTGGCCCGGTGGCGCAGGTTTACGTAGTTGAGAATGATGACGAGGCGGTGCGGCTGGCTAACGACTCCCATTATGGTTTGGGAGGCGCGATATTTACCGGCGATATTGCCCGCGGTAAGCGCATGGCTTCGCGTATCGAAACCGGCATGGTGTTTATTAATTCCGCCAGCGATACCGCAGCCGAGCTGCCTTTCGGCGGCATCAAACGTTCCGGTTATGGACGCGAGCTGTCGGATTTGGGCATTAAAGAATTTGTGAATCAGAAACTGGTGGTAGTTTCCGGCCAGTAAGCTGTCAGATGCGTAACAAAGGGAGCGTGCTGCTCCCTTTGTTATGGCGGCGCTGGCGATCAGCTGGCGGATTCTGTCGGTTTTGCCGGGGCCTGCTGCGCTTTTTCATCAGCGGCTTTTGGCTGGGCGTCAGACTTCGGCTGCGCCTTAGGCTCGGCCTTATCGCTTGCCGCTTTATCTTTTGCGGCCTGCTCAGCTTCCGCCCTGGCTTTAGCCGCCGCGGCTTTCGCTTTGTCTGCATCAGCCTGCGCTTTTTCTACCGCCGCTTTCGCGGCAGCTTCCCGATCGGCGGCCTGTTTTTCCGCTGCTTTTGTCTGTCGGGCGGCCTTGTCAGCTTCCGCTTTATTCGCCGGTTTATCCGCTGCGGCTTTATCCGTTGCTGGCTTGTCGGCTGCGGGTTTCGTGACCGCTGCCGGACTTGCTTCCGCTTTGGCCTCTGCCGCAGGTTTGGCGGCGGCAGGCTGCAGCGCGGTGCCCTGCAGAGCTGCATTCAGCGCGTTACTAAACTGCTCCCATGAACAGAAACCATTAGCATCCGTCTGGCAGCCGTTTAGCTGCAGCGTTACGCGCTTTGGTGGATTTTTCAGACTAAGCACTTCGGCGTCACGCAGCTGATCGGCCGTCTGGTAAACATATTCAACCTTCACCAGATCTTTATCTGCTTTTACATCGTGCCAGCGCTCAAAAACAACCTGTCCGCCAATCGGCGTTTTTTCATACTGCCCAGGCAGCGTATACGCTTTGGTATCCAGCGCCGTCAGCAGCGAGGCGATGTTCGAATCATGGCCCACCATCAGCGTCACTTTTGGCGCTGAGGCCTTATCCTGATCCACCAGCTGGCTGCGAATGTAATCAATCAGCGGAGCAGCAACTTCCCGGGCAATTTCCGGCGAGGTGAACAGTGCATCCTGATAGCCGTTTTTAATGGCCGCCAGTTCCTGCCACTGCTCTGGCGTTTTAATCTCTCCCCAGGCCACCTGATCCAGCGGGAAGCCCTGGTAATATTGCAGGGTAAAAGCATCCACCAGCGAATTACCCACCTTCAGCGGGCCAGCAACGCCAGGCTCTTTGCCATTTTCCGCGCTGAATTTGTTCTGATTATCGCTGCTCAGCGCGCACTGCTTTTTGCCGTCGCAGGCCGGGGAGTTTTTATAATCAACAATTTTTTCCAGACGCTGGAAAGCTGGCTTGAGGCTCAGCTTCTCACCCTGCGCATTCAGGGCGGCCAGCGCTTTTTTGTTGAACTCATCGCTGTCGTTGGTAATAACCGGGCTGAATATCGGATCCATAGTGCCCATTTCATCCTGATGCGTTACGGTAACATCGCAGCCAGGGAACGCGCCGGTAACAAAATATTGTGCGGTCGCTACGGTACGCTGCAGGCTGTTGGCGTAGGCAAATACCTCCCTGGACGCCGGACAGGCATCGTTTTTAATCAGCCCCTGCTGCGCCAGCCATTCCCGCGTATAACGCCCCATATAGACTTCCAGCACGCCGCCTTTTATGGTCAGCTCGCCGCCCGGCACCTCCCACTGCGGCCAGGTTTTTTTGGTCGCCTGCGCCAACAGACTGCCGTTATCAGCCAGCGGAGCCCGCAGATTATGGCGGCTAAGCATTAATACCTGCTGGAGTTGCAGATCGCCATCAGCGGCGTGGGCGGAAAATCCTAAGGGTAACGCCGCAATAACCGACAATGCGCAAAGACTGAGTTTTTTGATCATTGTTACTGTTCCATTCGATCCGATGATGACTGGCTGACTGCTGACCGCAGGGCGTCAGAGCCAATAATGGGTATAACATTCCGCCCGGCGCCATAATTTGCGGCGGCGGAAGCAGGCTTCATATCGTATCAGGACTATAGCAGACGTGCGACACTGCGCTTTAATCTGATTAGCTAATTGAAAAGTAACGAGATGTTTTATAAGCGCGCCGTTTTTTCCAGCAGCGGGCGTTTAAACGATAAAAAGCAAAAGGCGAAGATGGCTAAATTTGCCATTCGGCGTGGGAAAACCGTGGGCGGTTAGCCGACGGCGGCAGGTTTCACCGGCATAAAAAAAGCCAGCACGCTGTGCTGGCTCTTAAAATTTGGCGGAGGAGGAGAGATTCGAACTCTCGGATGGTTTCCCATCGGCGGTTTTCAAGACCGCTGCCTTAAGCCACTCGGCCACCCCTCCGCAAGACAATCCGCAAACGCGTTGCTGACGTGTCATATTGTGCGACGAAGTCTAACGGCTTGATTCTGCTTGCGCAAGCCCCTTTTATGCAAAAAATATCTGACTGATTATTTTCGCAGCGCCCGATGAAAGCCTAAGCAGAACCGTTTGCCATCCAAACGAAAACGGGCCAGCATTGCTGCTGACCCGTCGTAAATTTAGTGGCGGAGGAGGAGAGATTCGAACTCTCGGATGGTTTCCCATCGGCGGTTTTCAAGACCGCTGCCTTAAGCCGCTCGGCCACCCCTCCGCAATGAGGCGAACTATAAACACCCCTCAGCGCAATGTAAATAGCCGGGCCTGCTGTTCGCCTGAAAAACAGGCAAACCGCTTTTATTTGCTGGCATAATCACCATTTGGCTCACAAAAACAGCGGCTTCACGCGTAAAGAAGGGTAAAACGCCTTTTCCCTTTCCGCCGCGCTTCGTATGCTCTGCGCTAAATTGTGACCCCTGTATGAGGTGCATTATGGATCGTATCGTTTCCCGCTCTGGTGCCGGCACATCGTTGCTGAGCACGCATAAAGTTCTGCGTAATACCTATTTCCTGCTGGGGCTGACGCTGGCCTTTTCTGCCGCTACCGCTACCGCCAGCACCTTACTGAACCTGCCTGCGCCGGGCCTGATTCTGATGCTGGTGGGTTTTTATGGCCTGATGTTCTTAACCTACCGTCTGGCCAATAGCCCGGCCGGTATCGTGGCCGCCTTCGCCTTTACCGGTTTCCTCGGCTATAGCCTGGGGCCGATACTGAACGCTTTCCTGGCAGCAGGCATGGGCGACGCCATTGCGCTGGCGCTGGGCGGCACGGCGCTGGTGTTCTTCTGCTGTTCTGCGTATGTGCTGACTACGCGCAAGGATATGTCTTTTCTTGGCGGGATGATGATGGCGGGCTTTGTGGTTCTGCTGGTCGCGGTAATTGCTAACCTGTTCCTGCAGCTGCCGGCTCTGCAGCTGGCCATCAGCGCCCTGTTTATTCTGTTTTCTACCGGCGCGATCCTGTGGGAAACCAGCAATATTATTCACGGCGGTGAAACCAACTATATTCGCGCCACTATTAGCCTGTATGTCTCGCTGTATAATATTTTTATCAGCCTGCTGAGCATTCTTGGCTTCTCGCGTAATAACTAAGCCAGCCCTTACTTTTTACCGCATCATCAAGGCTCCGCCATCGGCGGGGCCTTATTTTTTGCCGCCGTTAAGTTTGCTAATATAGCCATCAGTTAAATAAGTGAGGCCATATCGTGCTGTTTGAAGGTAACGAAATTGCGCGCGACGCTCAGGGCTATCTGCTGAATTCTGCGGACTGGAGCGAAGCGCTGGCGCTGCATATCGCCGCGGAAGAGTCGATTACGATGAGCGAAGCGCACTGGGAAGTGGTGCATTTTGTGCGCGAGTTTTATCTGACGTTTAACACCTCTCCGGCGGTAAGAATGCTGGTAAAAGCCATGGCGCAGAAATTCGGTGAGGAAAAAGGCAACAGCCGCTATCTGTTTCGTCTGTTTCCCGATGGCCCGGCAAAACAGGCGACTAAAATAGCGGGCCTGCCTAAGCCGGTTAAATGCCTGTGATTTTTTAAGCGGAGCAGATGGCCCTTCTGATTATCCGCTGGTAAAGCGCTGCGGTATTTCGCCGGGCTGATGCGGCTGCGTTAATACGCGATCGACGCGGGCGCTGCGCGGCCCTCCCGCCTTTAACCAGGCCACCAGCTGTTCCAGCCGATCGCTTTCGCCGCAGGCCAGCACTTCCACGCTGCCGTCGTCCAGATTGCGCGCATAGCCGGTCAGCCCAAGCTGCTGCGCCTGCATCTGCGTGCTGTAGCGAAAGCCTACGCCCTGCACCTGACCATGAACCCAGGCCTTAATACATTGTTGCGTCATTGCGTCCTCCTGCTGTCCGCTGATTGCATTTTGCCGGTAACCACCGGACAATGTCGCCTCATTTTCCGTTGGTAAGCATAGCAAAATATGACCGTTCGATTGATTCTCGCTAAGGGACGTGAAAAATCCCTGCTCCGTCGTCATCCCTGGGTTTTTTCCGGCGCCGTTGCGCGGATGGAAGGCAAAGCCCAGCGTGGTGAAACCATTGACGTTTGTGACAGCCAGGGTAAATGGCTGGCCCGCGCCGCCTTCTCGCCCGATTCGCAAATTCGTGCACGCGTCTGGAGCTGGCAGCAGGACGAATCTGTCGATATCGCCTTTTTTGTCCGCCGCCTGCAGGCTGCCCAGCAACTGCGTGACTGGCTAACGGTGCGAGATGGCCTGGACAGCTACCGTTTAATCGCCGGTGAATCTGACGGCATGCCTGGCGTGACGATTGATCGCTTTGGCTCGTTCATGGTGCTGCAGCTGCTTTCCGCCGGGGCGGAATATCAGCGTCCGGCCATTATTTCGGCCCTGCAGCAGTGCTATCCCGACTGCAGCATTTACGATCGCTCCGATGTGGCGGTGCGTAAGAAAGAAGGCCTGGAACTGACCCAGGGCCCGGTTTGCGGTGAGCTGCCGCCCGATCTGCTGCCGATTAGCGAACACGGCATGAAGCTGCTGGTCGATATTCGTACCGGGCACAAGACCGGCTACTATCTGGATCAGCGCGACAGCCGCTTTGCCACCCGTCGCTATGCGCAAGACAAGCGTGTGCTTAACTGCTTCTCCTATACCGGCGGCTTTGCCGTTTCGGCGCTGCTTGGCGGCTGTCGTCAGGTTATCAGCGTGGATACTTCACAGGCGGCGCTGGACGTGGCGCGTCAGAACGTCGAACTGAACGGGCTGGACGTTGGTAAGGCGCAATTCCTGCGTGATGACGTGTTTAAGCTGCTACGCAGCTATCGTGATAACGGTGAGAAATTTGATCTTATCGTGATGGATCCGCCTAAATTTGTTGAAAACAAAAATCAGCTGGCGGGCGCCTGTCGCGGCTATAAAGATATTAATATGCTGGCGATGCAGCTGCTTAATCCGGGCGGAATGTTATTGACCTTCTCCTGTTCCGGCCTGATGGCAACTGATTTATTTCAGAAAATTATCGCTGACGCCGCCGTTGACGCCCGTCGTGATGTACAATTTATAGAACAGTTCCGACAGGCTGCCGATCATCCGGTTATCGCCAGCTATCCTGAAGGTCTTTATCTGAAGGGGTTTGCCTGCCGCGTGCTGTAACTTGAAAACGATGCTTTTGCCCCTATATTCTTGGTTAAAGGCAATGTTTATCAGGAGGTATGGATGATTGCCAGTAAATTTGGAATTGGTCAGCAGGTGCGTCATAAAATGCTGGGCTTTCTGGGCGTGGTGGTTGATGTCGATCCCGAATATTCGTTAGACGACCCCGATATTGATGATGTTGGCGCAAATGAAACCTTACGTGCTGCGCCCTGGTATCATGTCGTCACCGAAGACGATGACGGTGAACCGATTCATACCTATCTGGCCGAAGCTCAGCTTGCAGGCGAAGCGCAAACCGTTCATCCCGAACAGCCTTCGTTAGATGAGCTGGCCGAGTCGGTTCGTCAGCAGCTTTTATCACCCCGTTTACGTCAATAAAATTATGCCTGGCACGCCAGGCATCTCATTTTTCTCGCCGCTCAGCCAGCCAACGCAGGCGTTTTCTGGTCATTTCGCCTAATTTTTTAATAATCCCAGACGCGGAATTTCGATTTTCGGGCAGCGATCCATCACCACTTTTAGCCCTGCTTCTCCAGCCAGCACCGCAGCTTGCTCATTTATTACGCCCTGCTGCAGCCAGAGCGTTTTCGCGCCAATCGCAATCGCTTCCTGCGCAACACCCCAGGCCGCTTCTGAATTACGGAACACATCCACCATATCAACCGGTTCAGGTATGTCCGCCAGCGACGCATACACTTTTTGCCCCAGTAACGTTTGGCCTGCCAGCTTTGGGCTGACCGGGATAACGTGATAACCCTGTTGCAGTAGCCAGGCCATAACGCCATAGCTGGCGCGGGTCGGTTTATCGCTGGCACCCACTAACGCAATGGTGCGGGTGGATCGCAGTACCTCGGCAATCATTTGATCGTTCATACGTAACTCCTGATGCAATGAATTGACCCATTTTAGGTTATTTATGGTTCGGGAATGAACAGCCAGCGTCCATCTGCGCATTTAGCGATTCAGGACACAAAATAATATGTTAAAATGTTAACACGCTGCCATAATGTAAGAATTTGATACATTCACTGCCGGGATTCCCGTGCGCCTTCTGGAGAAACAATGAAGCTGCGTTTGATCTGTTCAGGTATGTTTGCGTTGCTATTCGCAACATCCTGTTACGCGACTACGCTCAGGCTCGATCCCAATATCGATCTACTGGTACTGGACGGACGCAAAATTTCAGGCTCGCTGCTGAAGGGAGCTGATGGACTGGAGCTGGATAATGGGGAGCATCAGCTTCTGTTCCGCGTTGAAAAAGTCCTCGACACTTCTCATGGCAACGCTAAGCGTAGCTATATCTCCGCCCCTTTGATCGTGACGTTTGTCGCCAACGTCAAATCTATTTCTATTCGGCTCCCCGCGCTGGAAAGCCTGCGCGATCGTCGCCAGTTTGATAAAAACAGCGCGTTTATCCTCGTGGACGAAAAAGGCCGGCCGGTTGAAAGCCGCCGCGATCGCCTTCCGCTGCTGGACGGACCGCAGACCGATCTGGAAAAGGCGCTGATGGCCTATAACCGTAACGGCCAGGTGGCATCCGTACCGCGTTTTGCTCAGCAGCCTCCGTTAAGCATGCACCAGGATAAATTTCCGGTCGATGCGCTCGGCGCTAATATGCCTGCGGAACGCCTGTTGCAGTTGTGGTTTCATCAGGTGGACAGCGCCACGCGCCAGCGCCTGGTAAGCTGGATGAAAGCGCTACGGCCAAGTTGATGTTTGCCGTCCGTCAGCGGTAAACTCGTGGTTCGTTCCCTTAATTTTCACCTTATTCTCAACAGGATGCATCAATGGAGCAGACCAGCCGTATTCTTGCCGAAGCGAAAACCATTGCCCTGGTGGCGCACGATCACTGCAAAACCGCTCTGCTGGAGTGGGTCAGTCAGCATAAGGCGCTGCTGGATACCCATACGCTTTATGCTACCGGCACTACTGGCAATTTGATTCAGCGCAATACCGGTCTTGAGGTTAACGCCATGCTTAGCGGCCCGATGGGCGGCGATCAGCAGGTAGGCGCGCTGATCGCCGAAGGTAAAATCGATCTGTTGATCTTCTTCTGGGATCCGCTGAACGCCGTGCCGCACGATCCGGATGTTAAAGCGCTGCTGCGTCTTGCCACCGTCTGGAATATCCCAACGGCGACTAACCGTTCCACCGCCGACTTCCTGATTAACTCGCCGTTGTTTAATCAGGCCGTTACTATTCAGATTCCCGACTATCAAAACTATTTACAGACGCGCCTTAAATAAGCGCTTTTGCCGAGCGATGCCTAAGGCTTGCGCAGCTGCGGGACGCCAAGGCGTTTAAAATCCTGGACGAATACCGATGGCTGCTGACGATCATACAGCAGCCAGACCTGCTGCTTCGCCCGCGTCAGAGCCACATAAGCCAGCCGTCGCTCCTCCGCATCGGGAAAGTCTTCGGGCTGAGGCAGCAGCCCCTCTTCTATTACCGTTTCGCGCGCCGCCGCCGGGAAGCCATCGCTGCCCTCCTGCAGCCCCAACAGAATGACATAATCCGCCTGCTGCCCTTTGCTGGCGTGGATAGTCATAAAATCAAGCCTGAGCTTAGGCCAGCGCGTTTTGGCTTTTGCCAGTAACGCTGGCTGAAGATGATGATAGCGCGCCAGCAGCAGCACCCGCTCTTCTGGCAGGGCGTAACCGCTCATTTTATTCAGCAAATCTTCCAGCCGATCGTCAGGCAGCAGTGAAATGGCCTTTTTCGTGCCTTTTGTCAGGCTGTTAAGAGGTTTGGCAAGCTGATGGGGATTTTCCTGAATGAAACGGTTGGCGATGTCACCGATACGATCGTTAAACCGCCAGGTTGTATCCAGCACACAGCTATCGCCGCCGCCAAAATAATGGTGAAACGACGTCGTCAGCGCCATTTCCGCCCCGCTAAAACGGTAGATCGCCTGCCAGTCATCGCCCACCGCAAACAGGCTGGTTTGCCGGTTCTGTTTACGTAAGGCCGTCAGCAAAAGCGCCCGCTGCGGCGAAATATCCTGAAATTCATCCACCAGGATATGCTTCCAGGGACTGATAAACCGACCTTTCTCCAGCAGGTTAACCGCCTGTTGTATCAGGCCAGAGAAATCGACCGCGCCCTCCTCTTTCAGCGCGCTTTTCCACGCTTTCAGCAGCGGCGCCATTAGCTTAACGCGTTTGGCGAATCGGTCGCGGATCGCTTCCGGCGCATCGGCAATCATCGCCGCCTGAGCGCCGCCATGCATACGCATCAGGCCAAGCCAGCGCTCCAGACGACTCGCCAGCCGCTGCGCCAGCGCGTGGTCCTGCCAGAAATCCCCTTCCGGCACCGCCCATTCCAGCTCTTCCGTCAGCCACTGCCGCCAGCCGTTGGCGTGGGCTTTTTTTTCCGCACACTGTTGCTGCCAGGTATCTATTATCAGCTGTCGGCGCGCCGCGCTGTCGGTTTCGAGGCGGGAGATAAGCGGATTTTTATTGCTGCCCTGGCGGATGATATGCAGCGCCAACGCGTGAAACGTGCGGGCTTCTGTCTCTTCGGTATGCAGTCGGGACCTGATGCGATCGTTCATCTCTTCCGCCGCCTGACGCCCAAACGCCAGCAGCAGAATTTGCTGCGGCTGAGCCTGCTGCTGACGCAGCAACCAGCCAGCGCGTGCCACCAACACCGAGGTTTTACCGCTGCCGGCGCCCGCCAGTACCAGCAGCGACTCTTCACCATTCACTACCGCGCGCGCCTGTGAAAGATTGAGCGGAGTGGATTCTACCGTCGCGAAAAAATCCGCATGCTCTTCCAGCATCCGGCGCGTCCAGGCATCGTTACGCTTCGCCCGCTCTGTATCGCCGTGGCATAACCATGCCCGGCACTGCTGATAAAGCGTTCGACAATGAGCAAAGCTCTCCAGCCGCGACGACGGCAGCGGTAAAGCGGAAAAAGTTTCTTCAATTTGCTGCTGCAGTTCAGCCAGCTCGCTCTGCTTTAGCCAGCGATCCTGCGTCTCCTGCTGCGGTAAAGTGGCAACCAGCGTCTCCAGCACCTGCGCGCTGATTTCGCTCATCTCCTCGCTCCAGCTATGCCAGGCCTGCGTAAGATAGTGGTAAAAGCGCTGCGTTTCCTGCCATTCCGTACCGTGCAGCCGCACGACTTTTTCATCCGGCAGCGTAAATTCCAGCTCACCCCAGATCAGGCCGCGTTTGCATTTAATGTCCAGCAGCTGATTAAACGGGATCAGATATTCATGTTTTTCACCGCTGACTTCTACCCCGGCGCTTAACAGCCGCACCCGATTATAAGGATGCTGCGCCAGATGTTTGCCGAGCGACGTTGCTTTTAGTTCCATGCGTCATAACCAAAGGTGGATGGATTCGGTTTGCTGTCTAGTCTACTGAGCCGTAGTTTACCGCTCCAGGGTTAAAACAGGTTACAATCAAACGCAGATATGCCGGATAAAGTCCGTTTTTTGAAGGAAGCCTGTTATGCGTACCGTTTTGAATATCCTTAATTTTGTGTTGGGTGGCTTCTTTACCACGCTGTGCTGGTTGTTTGCTACCCTGGTAAGTATTGTCTTGATCTTTACCCTGCCGCTGACGCGCTCCTGCTGGGAGATCGCTAAACTTTCCCTGCTGCCCTATGGTAATGAGGCAGTCCATGTGGATGAGCTACGTCCCGATCGTAGCAATGCGCTGCTCAATACCGGCGGCACGCTGCTGAATATCTTTTGGTTTATCTTCTTTGGCTGGTGGCTATGTCTTTCTCATATCATGCTCGGTATTACGCAATGCATCAGCATTATTGGCATTCCGGTGGGAATTGCTAACTTTAAGCTGTCGGCCATTGCGTTATGGCCGGTTGGCCGTCGGGTCGTATCAACGGAAGAGGCGCGTGCGGCACGTGAAGCCAATGCGCGTCGTCGTTACCAGTAAGGTTATATGCAATGATCGCGTTAACTGCGGGTTTACGTCGTTATACGGCTAACAGCACCGGGCTTTATTTAACCCGCATTTTTCTGGCGCTGGCTGGCGCCGCCGCCTTTCCCTGGTGGCTACAACAGATTGTCTGGACATTACCGCTTACTCTGGGCGTGGTTGCCGCCGCGCTGGCCGATCTTGATGACCGTTTTACCGGTCGGCTGCGTAACCTGTTAATCACCCTGCTCTGTTTCTGCATCGCTTCGGTTTCGGTGGAGTTACTTTTCCCCAGGCCCTGGCTATTTATTCTCGGCCTGGCTTTTTCTGCCTGGGGTTTTATCTTGCTGGGCGCGCTTGGTCAGCGCTACGCCACCATCGCTTTTGGCGCGCTGCTGATTGCTGTTTATACCATGCTCGGCGCGGGTCTCTTTTCGCAATGGTATCTTCAGCCGATCCTGCTGCTGCTGGGGGCCGTCTGGTATAACCTGCTGACGCTGGCGGGACATCTGCTGTTTCCCATTCGCCCGCTGCAGGAGAATATGGCGCGTAGCTACAGCCTGCTGGCCAATTACCTGGAAGCAAAGGCCAGCCTGTTTGATCCTGATATGGAAGAGAATGACGATGGCGGACTGGTTGAGGTGGCGATGGCTAACAGCAAACTGGTTGCCGTGCTTAACGAGACCAAAACCTCTATTCAGAGTCGGCTGCGCGGCGATCGCGGGCAACGGGGTACACGGCGAACGCTGCATTATTACTTTGTAGCGCAGGATATACATGAACGCGCCAGCTCTTCCCACGTGCAATATCACGCGCTGCGCCAGGAATGGCGCTACAGTGAGATTCTGTTTCGTTTTCAGCGTCTGCTAACCATGCAGGCGCGCGCCTGTCGACAGCTTTCTGATGCGATTTTGCTGCAGCACAGCTATCAACATGATACGCGCTTTGAACGCGCGTTTAGCCATCTGCAGGCGGCGCTGGATCGGCTACCCGATACGCCGCAGGATAAAGCGCGACAAAAAGCGCTGCGTTATTTACTCAGCAATTTAAAAGCGATTGATGCCCAGCTGGCGACGATAGAGTCGGAACAGGCGCTGGAGCAGGCGCATCGGGACGGCAGCGATACGCATCTTTCCAGCGAGGGATTAACCGGCTGGAGCGATATTCGTCTGCGTATTAGCCGACATCTCACGCCGGAATCACCGCTTTTTCGCCATGCCGTACGTATGTCGTTAGTGCTGTGCGTCGGCTACGCCTTTATTCAGCTTACCGGCCTGGAGCGCGGCTATTGGATTTTATTGACCAGCCTGTTCGTTTGCCAGCCCGGCTATAACGCCACGCGCCGACGTCTGGCGCTGCGCATTATCGGTACTTTAACCGGCATCGCTATTGGTTTGCCGGTTTTATGGCTGGTGCCGTCCGTTGACGGGCAGCTATTGCTAATTGTGCTGTCGGGAGTGCTGTTTTTTGCTTTCCGCCAGGTACAGTATGCGCATGCCACCATGTTTATTACGCTGCTGGTGCTGCTTTGCTTTAATCTGCTGGGGGAAGGCTTCGATGTGGCCGTACCGCGTATCGTCGATACGCTGTTAGGCTGTGGCATCTCCTGGCTGGCGGTCAGTTTTATCTGGCCGGACTGGCATTTCCGGCGCCTGCCGGCCGTAGCGGAAAAAACCTTAACGGCCAACTGCCGTTATCTGGATGCGATTCTGGAACAATATCATCAGGGAAAAGATAACCGTCTGGCATACCGTATTGCGCGCCGCGATGCGCATAACGGCGATGCCGAACTGGCGTCGGTGGTTTCTAACCTTTCAACCGAAATGCGCCCGGATCCGCAGCTGCGCGAAGCCGCATTTCGTCTGCTCTGCCTGAATCACTCATTTTTAAGCTATATCTCAGCGTTAGGCGCGCATCGTGAAAAAATAATGCAGCCGGAAATACTGGCGTTGTTGGATGATGCCGTCTGCTATGTTGATGATGTTTTACAGGTGAATGTCGTCAGTGAACAGCAGGCGCAGCAGATGATGAATGAGCTTGCTGCTCGTATTGGCCGTTTTGACAGTGAAGCCGTTCCGCAGGCGCAGCTGGTATTACAACAAATCGGCCTGTTGATTGCGCTGCTGCCCGAAATCGCCCGTCTGAAAAAACAGTTGGCATCCCCTGCCGCCGGTTAGTTTTGCCGCCCTTTTTCCCACTGTATGGTGCAATTAAACCAGTTGCGCAGCTCTTCTTTTATCTCTGCAGGCAGTGCCGCCTGATGATGACCGGAAATGGCGCCCTGCAGAGCCATTAAGCAGCTCAGCCCCAGATGCTGGTTAAGCATTCTTAAGCGTAACCAGCAGCTTTTTGCTCCCGCCTCGCGCAGCGCGCATACGCTATCGATGCCAATCTCCCGCAGCAGCATCTCCATTCGGATGCCCATATTAGGCAGATCTTTGAGCCGCACATTATTTCGTCGGGCGTTTTTTTGCCGCCGCGCAAGCGCAAGCGCCGATCTGGACAGCGAGATTAATAACGGTGGGTTATTCCATAACGCTTCATCAATACGGTAATAACGTAATTTTACCGCCATTCCGCGTTTATCAATAACCAGCGGCGGCAGCGATTGCGTGCGGAGATAACGTTTTAGGGTTTCGCTGGCGCGCAGATAAAGTTCGCCATCGGTAATTAATGCGAACACTACTTTTTCAACGGCCAGACTATAGCCGCCAAATTGCGAACGCACGATGATATTCCCTAATGTCGCCAGCTGCTGTTTTGACTGAAGTATCCTTTGATAAGAATCCATATGCTGCTCCTTTTCCTTAAGAAACGTAAACTAACCTGCTGTTTTACAACAGCTAAAACATAGGCAATTCTTATTAATGGTTCAATTACTAAATGAGCTTGCATTCATTTGCATAATAAAAGTGCGAGACGTTTTCAAAAAATGAGGTTGATCTTCGGTCGTCAGCGCATTACTGTATATACATACAGTAACCTCATGAGCTGATAATCATGCGTACTCATTTACTGAAGTCTTCTTTTGCTCGTTCTGCTTTGCCTGGTCATTCTCGCGTTGCCGTATCGCCGGTTTTGACTACCGGCTGGGTTAGCGAGTTAAGCTATAGTGAAGCTCAGCCAGGACTAACGCAGCTGTTACTCCTGCCGCTATTACAGCAGCTGGGTACGCAGTCGCGCTGGCAGCTTTGGCTAACGCCGCCGCAAAAGATCAGTCGGCACTGGCTCAAGGCTTCCGGCTTGCCGCTGAATAAAATGATGCAGATCCCTTATCATCAGGAGTTCAGTACGGTTGAAGCGATGGTTAGAGCGTTGCAAACGGGGAATTACAGCGTGGTTTTAGGCTGGTTTGCTGAAGATATTAGCGAAAAAGATCGTCGTCGGCTGGAAGAAGCGGCTTCTGCAGGTCAGGCACTGGGTCTCATAATGCGGCCACAATCCGGTGCGTCTTGTTCCAGCGGACAAAAAAATCGGTTGAAAATTCACTCAACTTTGTATCATTAAGTAAATATAAGATAAATCTCAGCTAAAAATCCTCACTTTCTACTGATAACCCGCTGATTCTACTCTCACGCGGCCAGGCCTCGCTTCCGCCGCGCTAATTCAGGTTTTTTTTGCCGCTAAAACAGGCAGCCATTGTTAAAATTTGTGTACGAAACGCCCTTTTTTTGCTGACCGTCTTCACAACTTACTTGTAAGTTTCTCGCCACGTTGTAGACTTTATCTCGCCAGGGTGCTCAATAACCTCCGTTTTCCGGTAGAGTAATAATCGAGCAAAAGGACCCGGCGAAGGATTACAACCAAGAGCTTACTTTAAGCTCCTTGCCTATTTGGATGATAACGAGGCGCAAAAAATGAAAAAGACAGCTATCGCAATTGCAGTGGCACTGGCTGGCTTCGCTACCGTAGCGCAGGCCGCACCGAAAGATGACACCTGGTACACCGGTGCCAAACTGGGCTGGTCTCAGTATCACGATACTGGTTACTACGGTAACAACTACGTGAACAACGATGGCCCGACTCACGAAAGCCAGCTGGGCGCTGGTGCATTCGTAGGTTATCAGGCTAACCCATACTTAGGCTTTGAGCTGGGTTACGACTGGCTTGGTCGTATGCCTAACAAAGGCGACGTAGTTAACGGCGCATTTAAAGCACAGGGCATCCAGCTGGCAGCGAAACTGAGCTACCCGATCATGGATGACCTGGACGTATATACCCGTCTGGGTGGTATGGTATGGCGCGCTGACTCTACTCAGCACGTTGTTGGTACCGACATCAGCCGTAACGACCACGACACCGGCGTTTCTCCGCTGGCAGCCGTTGGCGTTGAATACGCGCTGAACAAAAACTGGGCTACCCGTCTGGACTACCAGTGGGTTAACAACATCGGTGACGCGGGTACCGTTGGTACACGTCCTGATAACGCCATGCTGAGCGTAGGCCTGTCTTACCGTTTCGGTCAGGATGAAGCAGCAGCTCCGGTTGTAGCCCCGGCTCCGGCTCCGGCTCCGGTTGTTGAAACCAAGCACTTCACTCTGAAATCAGACGTGCTGTTCAACTTCAACAAAGCGACTCTGAAAGGCGAAGGCCAGCAGGCGCTGGATCAGCTGTACACTCAGCTGAGCTCAATGGATCCGAAAGACGGTTCCGTTGTTGTTCTGGGCTTCACTGACCGTATCGGTTCAGATCAGTACAACCAGAAGCTGTCTGAAAAACGCGCTCAGTCCGTGGTTGACTACCTGGTATCTAAAGGTATCCCGGCTAACAAAATCTCTGCACGTGGCATGGGTGAATCTAACCCGGTTACCGGCAACACCTGTGACAGCGTGAAAGGCCGTAACGCCCTGATCGACTGCCTGGGCCCGGACCGTCGCGTAGAAATCGAAGTTAAAGGTCTGAAAGACGTTGTTACTCAGCCGCAGGCTTAAGTGACTCGTAAAAAAAACCCCGCTCCGGCGGGGTTTTTTATTGGCTGCTTCATCAGAAAAACGTTAACTTACTGCATTAACTCACGTCATCCTTGCCCAAAATAGCCTGCAGATCCTGACGTAGCGTCGACATCTGACTGGCATATTTTTCTTTCCGCTCAGCATCCTCAATTAACTGGACGATAGTATCCGATAACGTACCGTTGCGACGCTGCGCCAGGCCCGCCAGCCTTTGCCACACCAGATATTCCAAATCGATCGATTTCTTACGCGTATGCTGATGCTCGGCATTAAAGTGACGTTTACGGCGCGCGCGAATCGTCTGCTTCATACGATTTTCCAGTGCCGGATTAATATGTAACTCAATCCATTTCAGCACGTCTATCGGATGGTTTTCCATCGCCAGCAAAGCCTTAACGGCTTCCTGAGCGGCGCTGATTTCAACGTATCGGGTGATCGCCTCACCCTCCCGGTATTTTTTTACCAGGTATTTCCATTTCCATCCGCTTTCAAGATTTTCCAGCTGCTGATATTTCATCGGAATCTCATCATGAGCAGGTAACAAACTAAGAATAACAGCTTTTTTATCACTTGCGGCAGAGAAAGGCGCGGCGACGCCTTACGTGTCCGGTTCAGAAACAGTCAGATCTCTGCCGTGCGTAACAGCCTGAAAAGCTGTATAATCGCGCTTTTCATTTATCCAGACAAATACGATTATTTTGACCAGCAACCGACTTGCATGGCAGGCGCTACAGCCTGATGCCGAAAGCTTCCAGTCTCTTTTTTCCCGCGTCTTTAGCGATAATGTCGGCGATACTTTGCCTGACGTTCAGCCTCGTCTGTTTGATGCAGCCAGTCTGCTGCAGAACAGCAGCGCGCCTTTTTCACTGATGCTGATCCGCTGTGCGGAAAACAGTGAGAGTCTGTCACTGCTGGCGCAGACATTACAGCATAACAGTAGCCAGACGGAAGAGCTTTACGGCGGTAACTATCTGATTAATGACGATCGGATAACCTGGCAGCCTGCAAAATCAGCAGATGCCCCCTTTGCCAGCCGCGGCGGCGTACATTTTGCCGACTGGATCGAGTCTGAACGGCTGTTTGGCTGCGTGCGTATTTTTTCCCAACGTATCAGTTTGCAGCCCGGCCTGATCCATCAGGCTAACGGCGGCATTTTAATGCTTTCACTGCGTACGCTGCTGGCACAGCCGCTGCTGTGGCTGCGGCTGAAGCAGACTATCGCCCAGCAGCGTTTCGACTGGCTGTCGCCCGATGAATCGCGCCCGCTGCCGATCACCATTCCGTCAATGCCGCTGCAGCTAAAGCTGGTGCTGTGCGGTGACCGTGAGGCGATGGCTGATTTTCAGGAAATGGAGCCTGAGCTGGCGGCGCTGGCTATCTACAGCGAATATGAAGAGAGCCTGCAGCTTGAAGACGCAGAAGATATGGCGTTATGGTGCCGCTGGATAACCGCGCTGGCGCAGCAGGCGAACCTGCCGCCGATTGCCGCCGACTTCTGGCCCGTCCTGTTGCAGGAAGCCGTACGCTATAGCGGCGATCGCGACACGCTTCCGCTTTGCCCGGCCTGGCTTGGCCGCCAGCTGCGCGATGCCGCTCTGTATGGTGAAAAGCTGGACGCTGCCGCGTTACAGGCCGCACTGGATGCGCGCGTCTGGCGTGAAAGTTTCCTGCCGGAGCGTATGCGCGATGAAATTCTCCTCGAGCAAATTCTCATCGAGACGGAAGGCGCCGTAGTGGGACAAATCAACGGCCTGTCGGTCATTGAATTTCCCGGACATCCTCGCGCGTTCGGCGATCCTTCGCGTATCAGCTGTGTAGTACATATTGGCGATGGCGAATTCACTGACGTTGAGCGGAAGGCTGAGCTGGGCGGAAATATTCATGCTAAAGGCATGATGATTATGCAGGCGTTTTTGATGGCGGAACTGGAGCTCGATCAGCAGCTGCCCTTCTCGGCTTCGCTGGTATTTGAGCAATCCTATTCGGAAGTGGACGGCGATAGCGCCTCCCTTGCCGAACTTTGCGCGCTGGTCAGCGCCCTGGCCGAACAGCCCATTAATCAGCAAATTGCGGTAACCGGCTCAGTCGATCAGTTCGGTCATGTGCAGCCGGTAGGCGGCCTGAATGAAAAGATCGAAGGCTTTTTCGATGTCTGTCAGCAGCGCGGCTTAACCGGTCAGCAGGGCGTTATTATTCCCGCCGCCAACGTGCGTCATCTCTGTTTGCAACAGCAAATCGTCGATGCGGTACAGGCTGGAGAGTTTCATATCTGGGCCGTCAGCGAGGTGGATGAAGCGCTGCCTTTATTGACCGGCGTTGCCTGGAAACAGGACGATGCACCCTGCCTGTTACAAACTATTCAGGCGCGCATCACAGAATTTAATCAGCAGGAGGCGCGCCAGCGTCCCTGGCCTCTGCGTTGGCTAAACTGGTTTAACCACAGCTGATCGGAGTTGTTCAGCTTACAGCTGTTAGCTAATGTTCATGATTCATTAAAAAAAGGCTTATTAAAACATGGTAGAGAAACGCGAGTCCTATACAAAAGAAGACTTAATTGCCTCTGGTCGCGGTGAATTGTTTGGCGCTGAAGGCCCGCCGCTGCCGTCCGGCAACATGCTGATGATGGACCGCGTGGTCAAAATGAGCGAAGAAGGCGGTAACTATAATAAAGGTTATGTAGAAGCAGAGCTGGATATCAACCCCGACCTCTGGTTCTTCGCCTGCCACTTTATCGGCGATCCGGTAATGCCGGGCTGTCTGGGTCTGGATGCGATGTGGCAGCTGGTTGGTTTCTATCTTGGCTGGCTGGGCGCCGAAGGCAAAGGCCGCGCGCTGGGCGTAGGCGAAGTGAAATTTACCGGTCAGGTTCTGCCTGGCGCCAAAAAAGTGACCTACCGTATTCACTTCAAGCGTGTTATCAACCGTAAGCTGGTTATGGGCGTGGCCGATGGCGAAGTGCTGGTTGACGGTAATGTTATTTATAACGCCAGCGATCTGAAAGTGGGTCTGTTTAAAGACACCACCGCATTCTAGCCGTAACTTGTTAACTTATTGATTCAAAAGGCGCAGCGGGAATCCCCCTGCGCCTTTTCTGTTTGCGTGTTGCCCGGCATTTTTCATGACATAGCTGAATGCGAAACTATGCACAGGCCCGGTAAAGCCCCCAACCCCGGTATGTCCCAAACCTGTCCCGGTGGATTTGCTCCCTGTCTATCCACGCCTTTTTTCTCTTTATTATTAAAAAAACGGACACGAAAAACGGCAACGTTGCTATTGCATTTAATTATCGTAAGATATATAACTTCGAATATCTTACGATACAGTCGTAAGACATAATTAATCAGGAGAGTGTTATGTTTAGAGATATGCTTAATGAACGCCGTGGCGGTAGTGGCCGATCACGCCCGAACCGTAATGAATATGCCGATCGGGCGGAAAGCGGTGAAGAGAAGCTGGATATGAAGGTTGGCCAGCGGCATCAGGCGATGCGTGGCGAGCGTCATCATCACCGTTTTGCCGGGCCTCATGGCGGCCGTCACGAGGGTCAACGCGGACATCGCCGTGGCGGTGGTGATTCCGGCCAACGCGATCGCCCTTCTTTCCTTCGCGGCCGTAAATTTGGTGCGGATGAGTTACAGATTTTATTGCTGACGTTTTTGAAACAGCAGGCCAGTTACGGCTATGAGCTGATCAAGTCACTGGCTGAAAAAAGCGGCGGTTTTTATACGCCAAGTCCTGGCGTGATTTATCCAGCCCTGACTTATCTTGAAGATGTGGGTCATGTGAGCGTGCAGCAGGAAGGTAACCGAAAACGCTACGCGATTAATGAGCAGGGTGAAAGCTGGCTGGCCGACAATCAGGCAATAGCTGATGCGTTGCTCGCCCGGCTAGCGTTGTTTGCCCAGCAGAGTGAAACCGTGAATCAGGCAATAGTTGAGCAACGCCAGCCGTTTGAGGCTTCGCTGATGCAGGCGCTCCATGAACTGCGTAGCCAGTTACATCGCTATCATGGCAGTGATGAAGAGACGCAGCGACAGGTTGCCGTCATTTTGCAACAAACGCTCGCCCAGCTTAAATCTGTCGGCGCTTGATTTGCGCTGAAAGCGCACTAACAGGCGATGCCTGCAACCTCTTTTTTTGCCACCCGCCGTTCCTTTACTAACGGTACGAACCCCTCATAAAAGGCGTTTAGCTCCCCGTCGCTAAACGCCTTTTTTCTTTGCCTGAAGCGGTATTTCAACGTTTTTTAATCTTCATTCTGAACTGTGCGCTTGATCGCCAATTCACCGTACATAATGAGATATATCTATTAATACGATATATCTAAATTCACCTGCTTTCCTGTTACCGAAGTCAGTTGTAGTAACCGGGACAAAAAACGGGCCGGCAGCGTTATCGCTGGCTCAAATAACCATACTGACAATCGCTTCGTCTGAAAGAGAGAACGCGCCCATGCCACAGATTGATGAGTTGGTTTTGGATCCCCCCTTTAACGTGACGCGTGCCAGCCACGTCGTTCTTAACGTCCGTGACCTCAATGCCAGCAGGCAGTTCTATACCGAGCTGGTCGGGTTAGTTGTAAGTGATGAAGATGATAGTGCGGTGTATTTACGCGGCCTTGAAGAGCGCGGGCACCACAGTTTAGTGCTGCGTGCATCATCTGAAGCGACATGTGCATCTATCGGTATGCGCGTACGTAATGAAGAGGATATTTATCAGGCACAGGACTATTTTGCTGAACAGGGCAAAACGGCGGCGCTGGTTGACGTGCCTTACCAGGGACTTACTTTGCGCGTCAGCGACGATGTCGGCGTGCCGCTCGAACTTTGCGCATCAATGGAACCGCGTGAGCGGATGCTAAAACAGTATCAGCATTATCATGGGGCCAGCGCACAGCGTCTTGATCACTACCAGCTGCAGGTCAGCGATGTTCGCAAGGCGTGGTGGTTCTATCAGATGCTTGGATTTCGTGTCAGTGAATATACCTATTCGAATATCAAAGAAATGCAGCATTTATGGGGCGTCTGGTTGCAACGAAAAGGCAACCCGCACGATATTGTCTTCACCCAGGGGCCGGGCCCACGCCTGCATCACTTTGCTTATACCCTGCCGGATTCCAACGATATGATCCGCGCCTGTGACGTTGCCGGTGCGTTAGGCTACGCGTCCAGCCTGGAACGGGGTCCTGGCCGACACGGTATCAGTGGCGCGCTGTTTCTCTATTTCCGCGATCCTGACGGGCATCGTATCGAATTGTTCAATACCCATTATCAGCATATCGATCTGGAACCGGCGCTCGGCTGGGATCTGGCCGATCCTAAACGGGCCGATCAGTGGGGGCTTCCTGCCCAGAATAAATGGTTTACCGAAGCCACTTCATTCGCCGATGTGGCTGTCACTCAACCGGAAATCCGCGTCGATCCCCCTACGCTGGAACGTTTTCTTGCCCTGGCTAACGATGGTTAACCGTTCTGCAGTAACGCTGTAATACGCGTGGCGCAATGCCCGCTACCCCACTGTTTTTGCATTAGCAGACTGTGTTATCAGCTATAGGGAGTCAGGATCGTGAGTACATTCATTCAAAATCCACTCGTCAGAATTCTCGTTGCCTACGCGCTCGGCGTAATGGCGGCGATGACCGTCAGCGAAGCCGTAACAGAATTAGGTGCTATTGCTAAAGAGTTTCGCGTATTCGACCATGGTCAGATCGGTCTCATCATGTCGCTGCCGTCACTGATGGTTGCGCTGGGAGCACTGCTGGCAGGCTATATTGTCGATCGTGCAGGCGATCGCATCGTGCTGTTAATGGGTGCTGTGGTTATCGTGATTGGCGATATTTGCGTGGTTGCCGCTCCCGCATTCAACCTGCTGTTGGCGGGCCGTATCGTCACCGGCATCGGTTACGTCATGACTGCGGTGGCCGCGGTAACGCTGTTAATTCGAATTACCACAGGAAAACAGCGCAACATGGCGATGGCGTTATGGTCAACCTTCGTTCCCGCCAGTTTCCTGCTGCCTTTTCTTTCTGCCGGTCTTGCTGACCACTTCAGTAACTGGCGCGCCGCGTTTATTGCTCATTCGTTACTGACGCTGCTGCTGGCCGTTATTGCCCTGATCAGCCTGCCGCGCCGGACGGCGGAAGAGAAAGCGCAGTTCTCCCGCACGCGTGGCCTGCGCGCTGTATTAAGAAGCCCACTGATCTACCTGCTCGGCATTTCGTTTGGTGCCGACGCCTTTCTACAAACCGGCATTATTTCCACTCTCGCGCCCTATTTATCGCAACGCTACAGCATACCGCCGATAGAAGTGGCGCACTGGAATGTGGTGGCGATGGTGTGTAACGGCATCGGCTGCCTGATGGTGGGCGCAATGCTTAACCGGGGGGTGAAAGCCGCCGCAATTGGATTCACCGGCATCATCCTCACGGGAGTTCCGGCACTCGCGATTTACATGCTGCCGCTCGGTTTCATGCTTTCAGTCGGTGCGTCATGGCTGTTTATGTTTGGCAGCGGCCTGCTGGTAGGCATGTGGGCGCTGGCGCCGCTAGTTGCGCCGTCGCGTGAAAGCATCGGCGCTACCAGCGGCCTGATTACCCAACTGACGCTGGTTGGCGTGTTCCTGGGCCCTCCGCTGTTTATTGCGGCACAGCACAGCCTCAGCGCGCATCCGCTGGCGGTTTTGGTAACTGGAGGACTGATTGTTTGTCTGGCAGGCGTGCCGATCTGGCTGCGTGATGTCACGCAATATCCGGGACGCGATGCTCCTGCTGCGGACCGCAGCACGCTGAAAAGTCATATCTGAAATTCTCTGAACGCTGAGCTTAAAAATTCATAACAAGAGGAAGTGACTATGTTGGATATCGTTATCATCGGCGCGGGCCCGGCTGGCCTGGCCACTGCCCTGCGCCTGCATCAACAGGGGTTTCGTCCGCGTCTGTTTGAAGCGGTTGCAGAGATCAAACCGCTGGGTGTCGGCGTTGACATTAAACCCTATGCCGTCAGGGAACTTACCGAGCTGGGCTTATACGACGCGTTTGTTGACATTTCCGTTGAAGCAAAAGAATCGATCTTTTACACCGGCTACGGCCAGCAAATTTTTGCCGAAAACTGCGGTCGCCATATGGGCTACGACCATGACCAGCGCTTTGTCCATCGCGGTCGCCTGCAAATGATGCTCTACCAGGCAGTACAGGAACGGTTAGGCAAGGACGCTATTACGCTCGGCTGCCGTTGCTGCGGCTTTGAACAGGATGAAAATGGCGTCACGGTGCATTTTGATACCCAGCTGAACCCTGATGCGCCGCAAAGCGTACATGCCGATGTGGTGATTGGCGTTGATGGTATTCGTTCCGTGGTACGCAGCAAACTGCTGCCCGAATCTGCGCGCAGCCATTTCTCAGGCTTAACGCTTTATCGCGGCGTCACCGTAATGCCGCCGTTCAAAACCGGGGGCAGCATTCTGCACATCGGCGATCCGATTCGTCAGGGTACGCTTATCGTTTATCCGATCCAGGACAACGTGGATGGCAACGGCAATCAGCTAATCAACTGGGTTATTGAGCAGGACGAAAAGCCGCAGAGCGAAGAGGACTGGAACCAGGAAACCGGGGTGAAAGAGATTGAGCACGTATTTGACGACTGCAAGCTCGACTTCCTTGATGTCAGCGAAATGATCCGTAATGCCCGTGAATGCTACCTGTTTCCGCTTATCGACCACGACCCATTACCGCAATGGTCGTTTGGCCGCATCACGCTGCTGGGCGATGCCGCGCATGCCATGTATCCCCGCGGCGGCAATAGCGTATGTCAGACGTTTGTCGATGCGCGTGTGATTGCCGAAAAACTGGCGGCGGTCGCCGATCCTGTTGAAGCGCTCAGAGCTTATGAAAATGAACGTCGCGAGAAGGTGAACTGGCTGGTTCTTGCCTCACGCGGCGAAGGCCCGGAAGTGGTGCGCCGTATCGTGGAAGAACGCAGCGGGGGCAAACCGTTTGCGGATATAGAAACCCTTTTTCCCCATGAAGAAGCATTGTCAATTTTCAGCGAATACCACGCCAAAGCGGGTATGCGGATACCGACAGAGAAAGAGACAGATCAGCCGGCCAAATACAAGTCGGTCTTTGCCACACAAAAATAACAACCCTCTTAACTTAGATAAAAAGGAACGGATTATGAGCAAGATTATTGATTCCAACATGCACTGGCTGCCGGGTGAACTTTTCTCCGATAAGAAGCTGCTTAACTCTTTCCTCGACTGCGTGCCTAAACAATACGGTGTACATACGCGGGTGGAAAAAATTGAAGGAAAGGAGCTGAGCCAGTTAATTATTGAACAACCTAAAGGCTATGTGAATCTTAACTATGCCGAAGGCCAGTACACGCTGGAAAGTCAGCTCGCCGACATGGAAAAAGCCGGCGTGGATCACGCTATTTTTCGTCTGCCGGTGTGGCAGGAATGGCTCGATTTAGAGACCTGCAAAGAGGTCAATACCCGCATGGCAGAATACGTGAGCCGCAGCGAAGGCCGGATGTCGGCGCTGGCGGTAGTCCCGCCGTGGGGCACCGATGATTGCCTGCGTGAAGTGGATCGCTGCCTGAATCAACTCGGTTTCCGTGGTGCGCAAATTGTGGCGCACTACGGCCAAATCTATCTTGATGATGCGGCGTTTCGTCCCTATCTGAAATTCCTTAATGATCTGAATGTGCCGGTTGTGGTGCACCACACGCCGCTGCCGGTCGATTTCAATTCGGTACTGACTTATACCAATCAACGTCGCCAGTTTGGACGCTGCGTCGATCAGGCCACTGCAGTAGGACGAGAACTGTTCAGCGGCATGTTCGATGAGCTACCAAACCTGCGGTTTATCCATTCGATGCTGGGCGGTGCATTTTATGCGTTTGCCGACATGCTGGTGCCGCCACAACATCAGTTTAACGATGCGGTCGATCGTTTCCAGACCGGAACCGGGAACCTGCGCGCGCAGCTGAGCAATAACATCTTCTTCGATACCTCAGGCGCACCGCAATGGGGTAAAGCGCAGCTCGAAGCGGCAGTTAAAGTGATTGGCGGCAAAAATATTCTCTACGGCAGCTCATATCCGATCCGTAAAGACTGGTTCTTTAAAGGCATTGAGACTATTCAGAGTCTGGAAATCAGCGAAGAGGATAAAGCCAGTATCCTGGGCAGCAATGCCGCGCGTATTTTCAAACTGGAGTAACGCGGCTGGAAGAGAGGCCTGACATCCAAAGCGATACAGTATGCGCTGATTCCCACGCCAGGCAAAAGACTAAACGATAAAATGCAGACGGGCCGGATCGCGTCTGCATTTCACTTCATGACCTTAAACGGACTGCCAAATCACATCCAGTTTTTCACGCACTGCCGTTTCTTCCAGATGGCGCACTAAAATATGCTGCATTTCATCAAGCTTTTCTGCGGTTAGCGCGGTTAAGCTCACGCGGAAAACGCCCTCCAGCGCCTCCATGCGCACTTCGCCCATATTCATGCGAAAATGGCCGCTGTTTTCATCGGTCACCACGGGCGTTCGGTGTTGAAAGTGAGTACAAAGGCGGCGTAAAAAGCGTTCGCCATTAGGCGTTGCAATATTAGCAACGCATTTTACTGCGCCCTCGCTTAATACTGGCGCGTTAAGCAACGCTTCAATTTGATTCGCCGCCACATGAATAATATCGCCCATACGCGTAATCACCTCGGCGGCAACCGGCTCCATCTTTATGCGCAAACTCAGCGCGCGCTTCAGATGATCCATCGCCTCTACGATGGCCTGTGGCGATGGTCCATGCGCTTTCGGCGCCACGCGTGCCAGCAGCATATCGGTCACGTTTTTATTCGCACTGAGAAACGCTTGACCCTCATTAGTAATACTGTAGCGTTTGCGCCCACCCTTTTCTAAATCGATTTCAGTGTAGCCACGATCGTAAAGCCAGGTTAAAGCAGGATAGATAACCCCCGGACTGGGCTTATAAGTGCCTCCCAGGCGCTCTTTTATTTCATGGATCAGTTCGTAGCCGTGGCTGGATTGTTTGGCGATCATTGCCAGCAACAGCAGGCGCAGTTCACCATAGTCGAAGGCGCGCTGGCGGCGGCCTGGTTTACCGCTAATCTGTGCGACAGCACTGTCGGCCTGCCCGGTGCTGAGATTATCTGCAATCTCATCCGCACGGCGATTCTGCACCATTATTACCCCGCTCATTAACCACAAGAAATATCTGGATTTTAAATATATCGGAAATATTGTAACTGACCAAGCCAGTATGCCGCGTCATAAGATTTCTCGATCGGACTCGCAGGGCTGGGTCGCAAAAATGCGATTAAAAACTTGCGGTCAGATGCACAGGCAATATAGATAAACGGACGGGCAGTTACAAATACTGCCCGCAACTTTTACTTTTCCAGTACGGCAATAAAATCACACTGAATAAGCGTATTACCGGTAAAAAAACCGTCTAATGCATGACGGGCGGGACGGGCGTTCGCGTCCGGGAAAAGCCTCTCCCAGTGGCGGTTCACCGTTTCGCGCTGAGATTTATCCTGCATCCACAGCGTCATTTTAATCACATCCTCAAGCGTTCCGCCCGCCGCTTCCACAATGCTGCGTACGTGCATAAACATCAGGCTACACTGCCGGTCAAAATCTGCAGGCACCTGCTGCGTGTGTGGATCGCGGCCATAGATAACGCCGGAATAGAGCATCGGCCCAATACGGCAGGCCGCTGGAATGGGGTTAGCATGGGGAAACCCTGCAATATAAATACTTTGCCGTTTAGCCATATTCATCTCCTGAAAATAATCGGCATTAATATTCGTCATCCGCCATCTTCGCGCCAAAGCGGTACACCAGCCGCAAACGCTCGGCGTGATAGTTGCCGGTGACTTCTGAAGGGGAATGGACATAATCAAACTCAAATTCCAGATGCAGGCGCGGGGTGACGTTATAGCCAAGAATCATAAAGGCCGCGTTGATGTTCTCGGCAGGCAGCGGGTAATAGATCCCCGTAGAGTCCTTCAGCTCCAGACGCGTCACGCCAAAGACGCCTAACCAGGTCTCATCATGGTAGGCATAGCGCAGAGCAAAGGCGTTGCCGGGTTGGTTAGTGGTCACCATAGACACCAGCGGCTGCCCGCTCTCCAGCGGCGTGTGGTCATAAATGCCATAGCTGTAGGGTGCAAAGAAACCACCGCTCAGGAAAGCATCCTCTTTTGACGGTACATGCGTCGCAGCAAAATAGATGTCATGATTGCGCGAGCGTACGCCGATGCGCCCCGAATAAAGGTCGGTATCAACATTGTGATACGGATAAGCCTGATCGCTGGCGTCCCACTCATGCAGATATTGCGCGCCCCAGTAAGGCGTCCAGTTGCCAAACTTCAGGCCAGCGACAGGAATTTCTGCGCCGCCGTAAGCGAGCTGAACGCGCTTATCGAAGTTGTAATACCAGGCTTCAGCGCTGGTGTTCCAGCGTTGACCATAACGTAAACCCAGCGTCGTGAAGCCATCGCTGTCAACCGAGGGCACGCTGGTATCTTCGATTTCCGGATTACCGGCATCGCCCTGTTCAAAATGTTCAGAGCTCAACGGTTTAAAGCGATAAATACGGTAAGCGTTGAGTTTAAAATTGCCCTGCTCATTAAGGGCATACGTCCCGCCAAATCCCTGGTAAAGCGCCGGAACCATTGTCCAGCCCTCTCCTTCGTTGGCAAAAGGCGTATCAAGGCCAAAACGCCCTGCCTGCAGATCGAGCCCGTAACCCTGATAGCGCAAAAAAGCTTTGCCGAGCACGGTAGTATTATCGGACGGCAGATAAATCTCTGTTTTCTCAACGTCTGAAGGATTTACCCCCAGGTTATAAGCGCCGTAAGCGCCCAGCCCAACGCTGAATCCACCTATTTTCGGGCTGCGATACTGAATATTCCCCCCCAGCGAACTGGTGCGCTTGTTCGGTAGCGTTCCGCTGAACTCTTTGAAAAAAGTCATGGTTTTCAGCTCGCCGGAAATATTTCCCTGGGCCAGCCAGTCGTTAAAGCTGTCTGACTCAGCAGCTGGCGACGTTTCGGCGTAACACGCGCCACAGAACAGCGCCAGAGGTACGACGGTTAATGCAGATGTTTTGAATTTTTGGACACGCATTGCCTGATAACCTCGTTATATAGATGTGTAGGGTTGGTCTCTTATGGTTTTTAGGCGCAGCGAAGCCTTCCGCCTCCGTCAGGAAGCGGTCAACAAACGCTGTGGGTTATCCGGGCAAAACGACGTCACCCGGTACGACGGGTCAGGCTCTGCGGCCTGTTGTTACTTCTGATATTGCATCAGCAAGGCCTTGCCGTAATCGTTGCCGTTCGGGATGCGGGTAATCGTATGAATATGGAAGCGTGCCGGCTCTTTATTGGTAAGCCACATTCCGCTGTGATGATCGAATTCCAGCAATACCACCGGACTTTGAATGCGGTAATAAAATACGTCGTCATCGCCGCAGCCGCCGATCCAGCTCCACCAGGTCGATGCAAGGTGTTGCTCAATCTGCTTCAGGCGTGCCTGACGCGGCCCGTCCGGTAAAAAATCGAGAAATACGCCTATGGTTTCCATCAGCCTGGCGCGCTGTGATGCATCAAACTCCGCGGCGCACACCCCTTCCAGCGGAATAACGCGATTATCCTGAAATGCGCCGCCAAGGTGGCGCTGATCGGCAAAGTTAAAACGCTCTGCTGGCATCAGCGGATCTTCCATCTGCTGATAAACGGTCGCCCGCGCCTGCTGCTGCGGGCTGAGAGATTGCATCAGCGCCAGTCCACGCTGTTCTTCTTCGGTGAACAGCACGCAGTCGCTGTCGTCACCGCGCGCAATAACGTTAGGTTCCACGCCCATAAATGTTGGCGCAATGACCAGCTGCCGTCCTACGATAAAGCAGCAAAACGCCACATGATGACCATAGATGCTCCAGCCCCAGGGTTGCGTAGCAGACGGCTCGCCGAACAGCATGAAATGAAAACTCCAGCGGTTCATGATATTGGTGAGATCGTAGAGTTCGCCCAGAAAATGATTAGCATCCATAAGCTGCTGCACTTTAGTAAAACCCCGGTCGCTTGTGCAGCTGCGTAGTAGTTCCAGGAAGGCTGCGCGCGTAGCCGTTGAGGTTTCTTCAAGTCTTACGCCGTAATCATTAAACGGAATTTCGGGGTTGTACCAGGCGCGCCACTGTTTGGCATCTATGGGATAACACGCCGCTTTTTGTACTTCAGGCGCAAGGGTGTGTAAAAGCGCCCGGGCGGCGGCGGCGGCGATTTCAACGGCAAAGCCCTCATCCTGCAGACTGTAAAGATGCGGCTGGACTTCACCGTTGCGGGTAATGCCGCGAAAGGTTTCATCCAGCATCGCCTGCCAGTGGGCTTTTAATTTTTGCGCTTTATCCGTGGCAAGCATACGCTCGCCATAAGTATGCACATCAACACCACGCGCAAGCGCAATACGATGCGCATCCGCTGGCATTAAGTAATCACGAAAGTTCCGACTGGTCATAACATCCCCCGGCGATTAAGCGTGGGCGGC
Organism: Mixta theicola; assembly: GCF_002895925.1. Taxonomy (GTDB): domain Bacteria; phylum Pseudomonadota; class Gammaproteobacteria; order Enterobacterales; family Enterobacteriaceae; genus Mixta; species Mixta theicola. The sequence goes on from NZ_NWUO01000001.1 coordinate 264,762, forward strand.
TTCCGCCACCACATGATTTTCTATATGGCCTAAGCCTTCTATCTCCAGCCTCATCACATCGCCGGGCTGCAGGAAGCGGCCGGTTGGTGCGCCAATGCCCGACGGTGTGCCGGTGGCAAGAATATCGCCTGGTTCAAGGGTCATCACCGTTGAGAGGTATTCGATTTGCGCATAGATGTCATAGATCATGTCGCCGCTGCCGGAATGCTGACGCAGCTCTCCGTTCACATACAGCTTCATATTCAGATTAAGCGGATCGGGTATTTCATCGGCGGTCGTGAGCCAGGGGCCCGTTGGCCCATGCGTATCGAAGGATTTTCCTAAGGTGAAGGTGGGCGATTTGTGTAACCAGTCGCGAGCGGAGACATCATTCACGATAAGGTAACCCGCGATGACCGCAGCCGCGTTGCTGGCTTTGACGTGACGACAGCGTTTACCAATCACCACGCCAAGTTCAATTTCGTAATCCATTTTATCGCTGGCATCAGGCTTCACTACCGGCGAGAAAGGGCCGTTAATACAGGATACCTGCTTGTTGAACCACATCTGACTTTCAGGGATCGGTATGCCAGCCAGTCGGGCTTCATCCGCATGTTTACGGTAATTCATGCCAATACCGAGAAATTTTTGCGCATCCTGTACTGGCGCTTCTAACTGAATATCTGCCAGTGGAAAAGCTGGTCCGCTGGCTTCTTCAAGCGTCATCCGCAGCTGCGGCAGATCGGTTATCAGCTGGCGCATCGATTCAGACACACCCGGCACGGCGGAGAGATCGACTACCCGATCGTTAATTACTTTGCCAATGCGCGTACGCCCCTGCTCAGTAAAACGTACCAGTTTCATGCTGTTCTCCTTTTACTTAATGAGTAAAATTTACGTCTGATAAGGGGTCAGTTGAGATAAAACGATTTGCCAGCCCGGCGGCGTGCGTCGCAGCACCAGCGTGGAGAAACCAAACCGCACTTTTTCTTCACCCGTTTCCAGCAGTCGAACGGTGTTACGTGTATTACCGGCGAGGATAGCAATATTGCCTTCCAGACGAATTTCAGGTGTATCGCGTGAAATAGCGCTAAAGCCGCCCATGCGTTCAATATGCGTCAGAAATTGTTGCTTGTTATGGACCATGCCGGTGCTGTGAATATGGACAAGATCCTCTGCCAGTAAGCTTTCCAGCAGGATAAGGTCAGGTTGCGTTAAGGCCTGCTGGCGTTGCTGTTCGAATTCAAGCAGCTCGCTAAACTGCGGTTTCATTATCTGCCCCACCTCGGTTAAATCAGACCGTCGTAAGATCCACCGTCCAGTTGCAGGTTCTGGCCTGAGATGAAAGCGGCCTGCTGACTGCATAAAAAAGCGCAGGCGGCGCCAAACTCCTGCGGCGTGCCATAACGCCTGGCGGCAATGGATTGCATATTGCGCAAGCGAGCTTCTTCGCGGCTAATCCCCTCTTTCGCAATTAAACGCTGCAGCATAAATTCCTGCCGCGGCGTATCAATCCGCTCAGGCAACAGGTTATTAATCGTGACATTATCTTTCGCCACCTCCTGACTGATGGCTTTACATATTGCCGTCAGCGCGGTGCGCGCCGAGGTTGATAACCCCATCATATAATGCGGGGATTTCACCATCGCGGAGGTGATATTAACGATGCGGCCAAAGCCCACGGCCTGCATACCGGGAAGCCAGGCGCGTATCAGCTGAACGGCGGGAATAAAATTGGCTTCCATTGCCTTGCGTAAGGCCTCCTCGCTCCAGTCAGATAACGCACCGGGCTGAGGCCCGGCATTATTCGTGACCAGAATGTCCACCTGCGGTAACGAAGCAATGATTTTTTCCCGTCCCGAAGACGTGGTCAGATCGGCGGCGATATAACTGACGGCTGCTGCGGGATTATCGAGGCGAAATTGCTGCACAACGCTTTGCAGCTTGCTTTCATCACGCCCGTTTAAAATGATGGCAACCCCTTCTGCCGCTAATGCCTGAGCGCAGGCCAGACCCAGCCCCTGCGATGAAGCACAGACAAACGCAACCCTATTTCTTATGCCTAAGTCCATGATTTCTCCGCGATTTAACAGGATCGTTACCGGGTCGTATCCATTAATAAATTTTTGGCTATGACGTCGGGCTCGTTGCAGACTTCATTAAACCAGATATATCTGTTATTACGATATGTCTAGATATTGCTCTTCTCTGCGAATGAAAACTCAGAAGTTGGTCACGGATCGTCAACGGGAAAAGAAGGAGGTTGAGCGGAAGTTGTTTTGCCGGGGTTTCGGCAGTCGTAGGGGAAACAGGCCAGATTAAGATAAATATAACTATCTGCGGAGGAGCCCGCGCTTGCGCCTTCTGGGTTTGCCGTCACTTTTAAACGCCGGATTAAAAACCAGAGCGTCGCAATCGCAACGCCCTGGTTTTTTAATATTTATATTTTCCCGGATGATTAATTAATAAATTGATAAGGCTGATAAAAACCAGATCCGGCCCAGTCATAATGCTCATTAATAACCGGTAGCTTTTTCGGCACATATGACGCCGCCTGTTTTACATCGCCCTTGCCGTTCCACACGGCATATTGCGGATAAGGATAAACAGGACGCGATGCCGCGTTGGCCGGAATGGTTTCCAGTTTCATATCCGGAAGATTCAGCCGCGAAGGTTTACCTTCCTGCATCAGAGCCGCCTGTGAGGTGGGTTTACCTTCCGCGCCGACGGGCTGACCGAAACTGTTATTCTGCTGCGGTGAAGCCTGCCAGGTGGTGACAGCTTCAGGTGCCTGACCATTTTCCACCCAGTTCATTACCGGCGTCATAAAATCGACCAGGCTTGGGCCTTCACCATTCGAACAGTGATAGACGCCGGGCAGCAAATAGAGACGCTCAAAGGCCTGCCGCTGCGACGTACCCATCTCTTTACCCAGCGCATGGTGATAAGCAATTGAATTGAGCGGCGAGATATGCGGATCGGCCCAGCCGTGCCAGATGATAAGCTTGCCGCCTGCGCGGGCGAACGCGCGCAAATCGGGATTGGTGGCGTCATAAAGGTTATGAAGCCTGCTCAGTTGATCGAAGGTTGCCTGGTCAAACTTCACATCGCTCAGAGTAAACCCTGGCGCTGGGTTGATGGCAAAATGGACATAACGCAGCGAGGAGAGCGCAATCATGGCGCTCATAACGGGTTGATGCGCCTCTGCGGGAATAAACACGCCTTGCCAGGCCAGTTCAGAACCATACTGCGGCCCGCCGACAATCAGTTTACGCCCGGTTTTTACGTCGCGCGGCCCATCGTAGAGTTTCTTCAACGCGGTAAGTTGCGCGTCGCTCAGGCATTTACCCTGCTGCTCCGCTTTACAGCGTAATACCTCCAGGCGGGGATGGCAGGCTTCCGGCGCGGCAATCAGGCCATCTTTCTGGCCGTCCAGGGCATCACACTGGTTCATCACTGCCTGATGTATTAACGGAAGATCCTTTGCCGTCAGCAGCGCATTGCCATCTTTGTCCCGGTTACTGACCACCTGCCAGGTATGATACATCGCGTTCTGCACCTGGAAATTCATGGCTGCCGCGCCCGCAACGATGCCATTAAAGTCATGCGGAAAACGCTGGGCTGCCATCAGGGCTTCACGCCCGCCGTCTGAACAGCCGTTGAAATAGCTGAACGCCGCCGGTTTTTGATAGAACGCGGCAATGAGTTTTTTCGCCGCCAGCGCAGTCAAATGCTCTCCACGCCAGGCAAAATCACTGCGTTTCTGGCGGTCATTCCCCCAGTTCGTTTCCTCTTCACGGTGGCCCATATTAGTAGCAGCCACAGCAAAGCCGTTGCTGTTGAGCGGCGCGCAACCCGCCGCCGCGCCCGGCTGCAGCGTAATGGAGCCGCATAAGCCGCCACAGCCTACCTGCATGTAGCGTTGATTCCAGTGGTCAGCCGGTAATAACAGCCGAAAACCAATTTCCGGTGCCAGCGTGCCTTCCACTTTACACCACTGCGCATTATTCAGTTTGATGACGGAGGTGCTGTCTACTTTGCTGCCTTTACCGCCGATGTCAGTCAGGTCGATAGTTTTCAGGCTGTCACAGCCTACTGACGGTTGCATCAACGCCAAATCCGCTGCATAAGCCTTCGGCAGTATTAAAAAAACCGCCAGCAGCGACAATAACGGCAGGCTGTAAAAAATCTTAGTTTTCATGGGGTTTCCTGAGGAAATACCGAGTGAGGCAAGTATAGATTTATCACCTCTTTTCACCGTGAAATCTTTTTGCTGGAGAATGTCATTTATCAGATAAGCAGCGTAAGAAAATATGTTTTAACCCGCTAATTCCTCAACGACTCACCTGCGTTCAACCCTATATCGCTTACCGCAACCGGTCCAGCGTATCCTGCCAGACGAACGGCGTCAGATCGCTATAGCGCATGCCCTGCTCCGCTATTCTTGCCGGTAACCCAGCCTGCACCTGCTGCGTCGCATAACTCATGGCCGCTGCCACACCGACATCCTGCAAGGTTTTCACCACTTCGCCCATCTCTTCGGCGCGTCTGACGCCATGCTCGGCAACACGGCTAATAAGATAATGCGGCAGTTGATCGTCCCATCCCAGCGATGGAAAACTGGCATGCAGCGAGGCCAAAACAGCCTCTTCCACTCCATATTGCCGCGCTGCGCTGAGACATTCGGTGGTTAACGCTTCCAGCCCTTTGATCATCACGCTGCGGCACATCTTTATTGCCGACACATCGCCAATGCGCTCACTGGCAGCGCGAGCGTTACAGCCCAGCGCGCTTAATGTCTCTGCGGCGTGGCTGGCTGCCAGCCCCCCCATCAGCAGCGACGTACCCAGCCGTTTTGGCGCTACCGGCGCCATTACCGCAACGTCCAGATAATCCCCGGCACCGGCGGCTACGGCTTTTGCCGCAGCACGCTTGGTTTCAGGTGCGACGGAATTAAAGTCGAGGAAAAGCTGGCCGGTACGCAGCAGCGGCGCAGCCTGCTCTGCTACGTCGAGCGCGTTACCTGCGGTGACCAGTGATAACACTAAATGCGCGCCGTCCAGCGCATCAGCCAGCGAACTGGCGGGCCGCACGCCAGCCTGCACCGCCAGCCCGTGCAAATGTTCGGCTTGCAGGTTAAGAAACTTTTTATCCCAAACGCGCACCTCCGCCGCACTCGCTAAATCCTGCGCATAAATTTGTCCAGCTTCGCCAAAACCTATAATCGCAATGCATGTCATTTTGCTCTCCTTAGTTGCCTGACCACAGTGAACCCGGAATGGCTACACGTCCCTCAAACAGCAAACGTGCGGTGCGAATCAGTCCGCTGTTGATCACGTTGCCCGCCGCATCTCGCGTCAACATTACGCTAAATTCGCCGGTAGGATGTTCCACCGCCAGCCGCTGCTCGCCGTCATCGCTGACGCTTGCCAGCCCTTCCGTAACAGAGCCGGGGATCAGACAGGCCGTCGCCACGCTAACCGCGCCCAGCACGCCAATCGATGCATGACAGCGATGAGGAATAAAGGTGCGAGTGGTAAGGGTGCCGCCCTGGGTCGGGGCGGCAATCAGCGTCATTTTCGGCACGGTGCGCTGCGCCACATCGCCAAGATTCATCAGTGGGCCAGCCTGTAAGCGGATGGACTCCAGCCGCGCTTTCAACGCGTCGTCATTATCCAGCTGCTCACGCGTTTCCAGCCCGCTGCGCTGCAGATCGGCTGCACGTATCAGCACCACTGGCATACCATTATCGATACAGGTAACGTCAATCCCATCGAAACTGTCGCGCGCGTTGCCCGTCGGCAGTAATGCGCCACAGCTGGAACCGGCAATATCCTGAAAACTGAGCACCTGCTCAGCGGCAAAGCCCGGTACGCCATCAATCTGCGTGTCGCCCTCATACTCTACGGCACCATCAGGCGTGGCGATTTGCGCTTCGGCGATCTGCCCGGTGTTCACCATAAAAATGCGCACCCGCGTGACGGCGCCCTGCGCTTTCACCAGGCCTTTCTCAATGGCAAAGGGGCCCACTGCGGCCAGAATGTTGCCGCAATTTTGTCCGTAATCCACCACGGCTTTATTGACGTTAACCTGCGCGAACAGGTAATCAACATCCGCGTCCGAACGCGCTGATGGCGAAATAATCGCGACTTTACTGGTCAGCGGGTCCGCCCCACCAATCCCGTCAATCTGACGCGCATCGGGCGAACCCATCACCGCCAGCAGCACGCGATCGCGCGTGGCGTTATCTTCAGGCAGATCGGCTGCCAGAAAGCAGGCGGCTTTAGAGGTGCCGCCGCGCATCAGTACGCAAGGAAGAAAGGTCTGTTTCATGATCAGGCATTCTTCAGTTCATTAAGGGTATCCACATAGCGCAGCCCTTTTTCAGCCAGGGTTGGCCGCATCTGATAAATATCCAGCCCCAGCTCTCCGGCTGCGAGCCGCTGACGTTTACCTTCTTCAGCATCGACGCGTTTTTGCGCGGCAGCATCAACCGCCACAGCCTGCTCGCGGGGCACAATGACCACGCCATCATCATCGGCCACCACAATATCGCCCGGATTAACCAGCTGTCCGGCACAGATCACCGGCACATTTACCGAGCCCAGCGTCTCTTTTACCGTCCCCTGCGCATACACGGCCCGCGACCAGACCGGAAAATTCATATCACGCAGCGTCTGGCTGTCACGGATACCGATGTCGCCTACCAGGGCCACCACACCGCGCGCTTTTAATGAGGTTGCCAGCAGGTCGCCAAAAAAGCCGTCATGGCAATCAGAAGTGGGGGTCACCAGCAAAACATCGCCTGGCTGACACTGCTCTACCGCCACGTGAAACATCCAGTTATCACCGGGCGATACCAGTACGGTGACGGCGCTGCCGGCAATGGCGCGATTTTGCTGCACCGGGCGCACGCGCGCATCCAGCAGGCCCGTACGTCCCTGTGCTTCATGCGTTGTCGCCACGCCGTAGCGCGCAAAACGCGTAATTAAACCCGCGTCGGCGCGCTCAATATGTCGCACTACTACGCCTTTTTTATTGACCAGACTCATGACAAATCCTCCGTCACGCGTGGGAACAGGCTCTGATAACCTTCGCCGTGGCTGATAACTTTAGGCGAGGCAATCCCCACGTTGCGCTTGGCCTGTACCCCGCGCTGCAGGGCGACGCGCGTATAGTATTCCCACAGGTGCTCCTGCCCCGCCATGCACTGTATCGCCGCGTATTTCTGTTCCCATACCGACGTAATATCCAGCAGGACGTCCGGCTTCCAGTGACACTGTTCCGGCTGGTGTGGCTCAAAACAATAGACTGGCGGCGCACCGATAATGGTTTCACCCGGACGATAGCCCTCGGCCTGCGCGATGATGCGCGCTTCCTGAGCCAGGTTAGCGGCCAGCGGATGATCGTAGTTATAGGGATCGTTGACCGAATGGGTCAGGACGAAGTGCGGCTGTACTTTGCGGAACACGTCAGCAAGACGGAACAACGTCTCTTTATCTGCGCGTAGCGGATAATCGCCAAGATCAAAAAACTCAATGCTGGCCCCAAGGATTTTTGCCGCCGCTTCGGCTTCTTCCTGACGGTGCTGCTTCACGATGGTTTCAGTCATGTTACCTTTGCGCCACAGCCTGGCTGATTCGCCGCGTTCGCCATAGGAAAGGCATACCACATGCACGTCGTAACCCCGTGCGGCATGCAACGCAATCGCGCCGCCCGCACGCCAGACAAAATCAGCGGAGTGTGCACTGACCACTAAGGCACTCTTTTTTAGCATCTTTTCCATCATGTCATCCTGCATTTTGCTGTTTTTTTCATCCTGACATGCCGTGCAACGCACGGATAATGCCTTTCATTGCGTGAGTTATGACTTTTATTTATGTTGTGATTCAGACCTCATACGCTCTACGGTAAAAATGAAAAAAGAAGCTGAAGAATACCAGTTAAAAATCATGCAAATACGTGCATTTTGCATGATTGCTGAACGCGGCACCGTATCGGAAGCCGCGAATAAATTGTTTCGTACCCAGTCGGCTATTACCCGCTCAATCCGTGATCTTGAGCACACTTTAGCCACGCCGCTGTTCGAGCGCCACGCGAGCGGCATGATGCTGACGGAAATGGGGAAATGTGTTCTGCCGCGCGCCATACGCGCCATTCAGGAGCTGCATCGGATCCCATCGCTGCTCAGCAAACTAAAACAGCGCGACGGCGGGCGCGAAGAGGCAGAGCCGATCTGGCTATTTAACCTGCGGCGCCTGCAAATTTTCCTGGCACTGTATCGGCTTCACCACACCCAAAGCGTGGCCACTTCGCTCGGTATCAGCCAACCCGCCGTCAGCGCGGCGTTAAAAGTACTGGAAAAAGGCGCAGGGTTAACGCTGTTTCAGCGCACGCCAAAAGGCATGATGCCTACGCCCGCCGGGCGCGAAATAGCGCCTTTTATTAGTCGCGCACTGAATGAGATCCGTCACATACCTGAAGATCTCGCGGCACAGCAAGGTGTGCTAACCGGCATCGTGCACGTGGGCGCACTGCCGCTGTGCCGTAGCAGTTTGTTGCCTCTGGCGATTGCTCAGCTGGTGACGCGCCATCCCGGTATCAAAGTGGTAACCAATGAGAGCGCTTTTAGCGCGCTGGTGACGGAACTGCGCGCTGGTGATATTGATTTCATTCTCGGCGCACTGCGTCAGAATGATGCCGTGCCGGATATTCATAATCAGGTTTTGTTCGATGAGGAGCTTATTTTACTGGCGCGGCCGCAGCATCCGCTGGCTGAGCGCCCGCTCACCCCGGACGATTTGGCGCTGACGCAGTGGATCCTGCCGCGTGACAGCACCCCTGCGCGCCATTTATTAGATCGCGCATTTAAGGCCCTGGGCATGCCCGCGCCGCAGCCGGTAGTGGAGAGTGGCGATCTGGCGATAGTGCGTGGGCTGCTGCTTCATTCAGATATGGTGGCGGCCGTCTCTTCGCATCAGCTTGAATATGAATTACGTGCCAAAATTCTTACGCCACTGAGGCTTAATCTGCCGGATACGCGCCGTGAAATTGGGTTAACGTTCCGTCAGGGCGCGCTGCACTCGCCTGCGGCAAAAGCGTTGTTAAGCTGTATCAATGAGACGCTGGCTGACATCGCCTAAACGAAATTCATAGTGTAACTTAACGTATTTAGCGTCAGGACTGGCTCTCCCTGCACTCTGGCGCACTTTACAACGCCTTCTGGCTATGTTAAACGCATCACATTATAAAGCTAACTCATACCTCTAAAAGCCTTTTTTGACAGACACAGCTGCTCACCCCGCTTAACGTGTTACTCGATTGTTACCTTTCTCTCACCACAACGATAGCTGCCGTATGTAGCACACAAGAGAGCGTACCCGATGACTGCAAATAACCTGGTCAATGTGAAAGCGTGGATTGATGCGCGGCCCATTTCGTCCTTTCAGTGGCGCGTACTGGTGCTGTGTCTGATTATTATTATGTTTGACGGCTACGACGCCGCCGTGATGGGCTTTATTGCCCCGGCGCTGATTGAACACTGGCATATCAGCCGCTCAGCGATGGGGCCAATTCTTGGTGCGGCAATGTTTGGCGTGGCGCTGGGGGCACTGATCGCCGGGCCGATGTCCGATCGTTACGGCCGCAAGCGGGTCATTTTATTGTCGGTAATGATGTTCTCAGCGTTCAGCCTCGCCTGCGCATTTGCCGCTACGCCCACGCAGATGGCGCTGCTGCGCTTCACTGCCGGATTAGGGCTGGGCGCGGTTATGCCGAACTGCGTGACGCTACTCTCTGAATATATGCCTGAGCGCCGGAAAGGCATCATGATCACCTTAATGTTTAGCGGCTTCAATATTGGTTCGGGACTGGGCGGATTTATTGCCGCCGGGTTGCTGGCCCATTATCACTGGCCCGCAGTGCTGATTTTTGGCGGTGCGCTGCCGCTGTTAATGTTGCCGGTTATTGTCTGGCTGTTACCGGAATCGGCGCTCAATCTGGTGGTACGCAAGGCGCCGCGCGCGCAGATAGCCGCGCTGCTGAATCGTATGGGTGGGAAATTTGCCAGTGACAGCGCCTTCATCCTTAATTCTCCCGGCGTAAAACGCAACAGCACCATTACGGAGCTGTTTCGTCATGGCTTTGCACGCGGCACCATCATCCTCTGGCTGACCTATTTTATGGGGCTGTTCGTGATTTACCTGCTGAACGGCTGGCTGCCAACCATTATGCGCTCGGGCGGCATTTCGCTGGAGCAGGCCGCCATTATCGCCGGATTGTTCCAGCTGGGCGGTCCGCTGGGTGGCGTTATTGTCGGCGCGCTGATGGATAAGCTGCGCGCCAAATGGGTCATTGCCGTGGTCTATTTTATCGGCTGCGTCTGTCTGATTACGCAGGGTCTGTTTGGCCTGAGCGGCGTGGCACTGGGCGTTATTATTTTTATCACCGGCATGTGCATTAACGGCGCGCAAAACGGCCTCCAGGTTTACTCGCCCGCCTACTACCCGACAGAGATTCGCGCCACTGGCGTGAGCTGGATGCACGGGATTGGTCGCATCGGCGCCATCCTGAGCTCATCACTGGGTGGCCTGTTAATGGGGGTTTTTCCAGGCCAGTCCGCCATCTATTTTATTCTGGCCCTGCCCGCGCTGCTTGCCGCGATCAGCATTGTTTTACATCGCAACATCCAACTGACTATGAAAATAAAAGGCGCAGGACTGGGTGAAATTCCGGCACTGTCGCAAACATTAAATAACCGATAAGTGGAGTAACCGTTATGGCGAAGATTATTGGCGGCCTGGCCGTTTCTCATACCCCAACCATCGGCTTTGCCGTCGATCACGATAAGCAGAAAGAAGGTCCCTGGGAGCCGATTTTTGACAGTTTTGCGCCAATGCAGCAGTGGCTTGCCGAGAAAAAACCTGACGCGCTGGTCTATATCTTCAACGACCATGTAACCTCATTTTTCTTCGATCACTATTCGGCGTTTTCGCTCGGTATCGACCATCAATATCACGTGGCAGATGAGGGCGGCGGTGCGCGCGATCTGCCACCGGTAAAAGGCGATGCTGTGCTGTCGCGCCATATTGGCACCAGCCTGATGAGCGATGAGTTCGACATGTCATTTTTTATGGATAAGCCGCTCGATCACGGTTTATTCTCGCCGCTTTCAGCACTGCTGCCGTTTAAACCGGACTGGCCGACCAAAGTAATTCCGTTGCAGGTCGGTGTGTTGCAATTCCCTATTCCATCGGCGCGTCGCTGCTACAAACTGGGCCAGGCGCTGCGTCGCGCCATAGAAAGTTACCCTGAAGATATTAACGTGGCGATTGTGGCGACCGGCGGCTTATCGCACCAGGTCCACGGCGAACGCTGCGGCTTTAATAACGTTGAATGGGATCGGCAGTTTATGGATTTGCTCGTCAACGATCCGGAAAAACTGACGGAGATGACCATTGCCGAATATGCCGAACTCAGCGGCGTAGAAGGCACCGAAGAGATCATGTGGCTGGTGATGCGCGGCGCGCTGTCGGCTAATGTGGTGAATAAACATCAGGCTTACTATTTGCCGTCAATGACCGGGATCGCGACCTTGATTCTGGAGAATCAGTCAGGAACCTTGCCGGTTAATACGATAACGCGTCATCAGGAGAAGATGGCAAGCCAGCTGGCAGGGATTGAGAAGCTGAGCGGTTCATATCCGTTTACTCAGGCGCGTAGCCTTGAGGCGTTACGTTTAAATCGTTTTTTACATCAGCTTATTCAGCCCGGCCCGCGCGAGCGTTTTCGTCGCGAGCAGGAGGCGATGTTTGCTGAAGCCAAACTGACCGAGCAAGAGTGCGCAATGGTGCGCGATCGTGACTGGCGCAAACTGATTCAATATGGCGCCAGTTTTTTCCTGCTGGAAAAGCTGGGTGCGGTTATTAGCGGCTCGAATCTGGATATTTATGCCGCCATGCGCGGCGTATCGCTGGAAGAATTTATGCAGACGCGCAATCAGCAGGTGACCTATTCGGTAGCAGGGAAAGAAAAAGCCAGTTAAGTCTGAACGGGACGGGATTAAGCTCGTCCTTTTCACGATAACATCAACTAAAACCGAACATCTTTCCCGCTATATTATTGACGGTTCCGCAGGCGGCCAGCAGAGGGGATGGAGGGCATGCAATGAAGAGCGATAATTCATTGATTTTTAATTATATGGCCAGGAAAATTAACCGCTTAACGGCGTTTGCTGCTCCATTGCCCCCACTCCCTCTGCCAACGCCTGTACAGAATTACCGTGCGGTTCAGCTCTGAGAATTACCGGCTATTGCCCTGCAGGACATTGGCTATGGGGCAATGCAGCTTAAGCTGTCGCGGATTGTAGCCCCGCTGTAACAACCAGAACCATTGTCCCTCTTCCGCGGGGGCTAATCCCATATCCTTATAACCCGCTCGGTATAACCAGGGGAGTAATGACAGGAAAGCCACATCAATACGCGCACGTAAGTGAATCAGCTCATTGAATGGTTGTCTTTCTATCTCCTTAAGGATTTTTAACGTCATATTATTCAGCGTAACATCCAGACGCCCACCGCTGGCAGTAAACTCTACGGCCGGAATCACCGTCGCCCCAGCGGCGGGTAGTCGCGCCGCGCCGAATTTTTCAGCCAACAAAGCAATCCAGCCATTATGGCGATAATCAAGCAAATTGAGTGGAATAGGACGTGGCTTTAACGGCAATACGCCCAGAATGACGCTCTCCCTCCCTGCTTGCTCAAATGGCGTCGGCACATAGTCCCTGAGAAGCGCTGTTGAATAAAAACCCAGCGCCTTAGCCAGCCGCTGCGTGTATGGATGACTGGACACTATCTTTATGGTCAGCGTATCCAGCCCAAGTGTATGCGCCACCTTGCATAAATATTTGCCTAAAGCGGTCGCCACGCCGCGATGTCTGATCGCGGGATCAACCACGCACATGGCCAGCTCCGCCATTTTTCCCTTTCCCGGATGGAGCAATAACGCAGCATGGCCTACGATAACGCCACCCAGCTCGGCGACCGCGCTATACCACTCTCCCTGGGTATTACGCTGGCAAATCATGTTGGGCTGATAGACATCCGGGTAGACATAACGCTCGCCATAAATGACTCGAAACAGCATGCTAATGTTTTGCGCATCGCCCGCCTTAAAATCCCTGACGACCATCTTTAAGCCCCGACCTGAATGCGATAATCACGTTTATCGATTACGCGTTGCAGTTTTCCCGTTCGGGAGTTGAGGATAAGCTCAGCCTGCCCGCACCACTCAACCTGCAGACGTAACTGCCCTGCCGCCATCAATTCCTCAATGGCGTGATCTTTTTCCGCTAATGTCATCAGCACGCTATCGGCAAGCGCCTGATTACCGGCAAAAGCGATACGCAAAGTAAGGTGATCGCAGCTGTTACTATGCTCTATCACGATTTGCCAGTGGCAGTTACCGACCTTTTCACCAATAAGCGTGTCAATTTCATCAGGAAAAAGTGAGGCATACCCCACCCGCAAACGATGACCAAGGCTACTGCGTCCCTGCAAAACAAACTTACGGTTTGGGCTTCCCGGCGGCTCACGCCAGGCTGCCGCATCGCCTGTCGGATAACGAATCAGCGGCATGAGCGTACGCGTCAGATTGGTGACGACCAGCCTTCCTGTATAATCAACCTCATCGACAGGTTCTCCCGTTACCTCATCAACGATCTCGATAATCGTCTCAGGTTCAAACACCCGGTGTTCTCCCGGCAGGCAATCAGGCGTGCTGGCGCCAATCAGCCCGGCATCAACGCTGGCACAGCCAATGGAAGCCACGCGGGCATTCGGGAATACGGTTGCCAGCTGCCTGAGCTGTTCGGCGAAAAGACTTTCGCTGCCATAAAGAATGGTTGAGATGGCCGGTAGCTGAAGGTTCTGTTCTGCCAGTTCCGATGCATAACGCAGCAACGTTGCCGGAACACCGGCCAGCACCGTGATGCCGTGCATCGCTATCTGTTCCGTAAGCGCTTGTGTCGCCACGGAGCCGGTGAACGGGTATTCGCACACCGGTTTTTCCATATGTGAAAGTGCGCCATGAATAAATAAAAAGCTGGCGTAGAGATCGCCGGCAAAAAATAAATTAGCGACCCTTGCTCCCGGCTGCAGCTGGCTGGCAAGGCTGCGGCCAAAGCTGGTGACAAAATTACGCCACTCATTAAGGGTATAAACAGATAATTTACCTGCGCCGGTAGTCCCGCCGGTTTTAAATACGATACCGTCGCTCACCGGCCCGGTAAGCACGGGCCAGTTTTTCAGGCCACAACCTCCCTCCCAATATTTGTCAGGATTAATTATTGGCAGATCGGTAATTTTCCAGCCCGTCATCGCCAGATGACGGAAATGCTGCGCATACCAGGGCGAGCAGCGGCGGGCAATATTAACCAGTTGTTCCAGACTGGATGGGGTGTCGGCATCTTTCGGACGGGAAAACCCGGACGCAAAGTCATGATTGACCGTTGGCTTTGTCATGTTCAAATATCCCTATAATTTACATAAATCCGTCATTGATTAACGGGTACGCTGGCCGCTTACTTAATGACGTTTATCAATCAGCAGCGGGGTTTTACCGCTTTGCGGATGCCGTTCAAATTGCGCAAATGGCAGACTGATTACCTGTAATTCCAGTAACCCGCCCTCCAGCGTTACTGCCAGTTCCGGATCGGCACTTACTCTCTGTTTTACCTGACCGGCATCTCCCTCCGCCAGCAACCGGATGCGCTCCAGGCCGCTCTCAGGATGATACTCAAGAATTATCTGCACGGCCACAGCGGCGAGCGTCGCCAGCCGCTGTGGCTGAATAAACATCGAGCCAATACGCACCAGGCTGCCGTGGCGCCCTAACAGTTCGAAGCGGGGGCTGGGGGCAGCGCAGAGACATTGCCCTTCAACCCAACGCCCCATATCGCCGATGTCATAGCGCATAATATTCTGGCCTTCCCGCGCCGTTGAGGTAAACAGCAGACGACCTGCATCACCAGGTGCGACGGGGCGATCGCATTCGGGATCGACAATTTCCAGCCACTGAATATCAGCCATCAGATGGAAAACGCCTTCGGGACTCGCACTGCAGGCGTGCCCCAGAGGGCCCGCATCAACGGAGCCATACAACGCAGAACGTATCGTTTTTACACCAAAACCGGCGATATATTCGCGCTGGGAGATTCCCATATGCTCGCCGCCCAGCATCAGTTTCCGGATGCCGCCGTAGTTACGCAGCAATGTCTCTTCTCGCTTAAACAGCTGGTACAGCGTACTTGGCATACCGACAAGAGTATCGATCCTCTGACTCACAATAGCCTGGGCAATTTCGCTATAGTCGTCATCGTGAGGTCCGCCCATGGGATAATGCGTAACGCCCATTTTTTCGAGCACGGTGAAAAAGCTCAGTAAGCCGCCATAGAGATTGCCGGCATACATCAGATTAAGCGCTCTGTCGCTGGCAGGATCCAGACCTGCGGCGAATAACCCATCTGCGGCGGCCTGCATCTGCAGGTGATAATCGCGGTAGGTAAAACCGGCGAGTTTCGGCACGCCGCTACTTCCCCCGCTGCGGAAGAATATTTGGGCGCCGGGCTGCATGGAACCATCAAGAAATGCGGCCCGGTCCATTATTGGCTGACGTGCAGGCAGCACCGGCGGTGGCGGATTAAGATCAAGCGTGGCCTGGCGTGGCAGCACATTTGCATCCAGCGTTACTGAAACCCGGCGGGCGAGCTGACTCAACGCATACACACCATCATGCGGTGCGCCACTATAGCTTTCATGCATACTGGCCAGGGTGGTGACCCGGCTCACGCCAGCCGCCAGCAATAGCTGGCTGAGAGACGCAATATCCCGTTCAGGGGCAACCAGACCGCAGGTTTGCATATGGGTTCGCCAGGCACGTAACGTCGACATCAATTTCTGTCGCGGCAAAGGACGCAGCAAAATGGTCCGGTATAGTGGCGAAGGCTCGATTGCCGTCGTCTGCTGCAGGATGATGCGCCATCCCTCGCCCGTCCAGAATTCATTCCCGGCACCGGCAAAAATAACATCCATCTGTGAGAACGCGAGCATGGTGGTAATATCAGCGGCCGCTTTTTCATCAGGCATCAGCGATGGCCATCGCGACTGTCGATTTTGCATCGCCTGCGCCAGCTGAGCGCCAATATGCTGTAACGTCGCCTTGTTCTCAGTATCAACAAAAACAATTTGCGGGCTGGAACAGGCCTGCTGATCGAAGCGACACACCTCATCAGCCAGGGCATCCAGGGCTGAAGCATCGATGGCATCCACAATTAACCAGGCAAAACTGATTTTATGTCCCCAGGGGATCCAACGGCAGCCTGCCGGTAACTGGCGACGGATGGCGTCGAGGGCGGCATCGCCTCCCCAGGCAGAAACACCATCGGCGTGATGCAGCAACAGAGCAAGATCATGGGTGGCAACGGGAACAACTGCGATAAACTCCGCCAGTTTCCCCGTGTTATCGCAACGGATGAACGCTTCCAGCAGTTTAATCGTCAGTCCCTGCTCGCTGGAACTTGGGCGCAGCCAGTTAATATTGCCGACCAGCAAGCTTTCAAGCACAGCGAAAAAGGGAAGCAATTCTGCATTGGCTGGCGTGATATGAACCACGACGCCCAGCGGACGCCAGCTTTCAAAGTGAGGCGCCTTAAAGTCAGGGCGTCGCAGTGAAAATGGGTTGTCACCCAGCTCATGTTCGAGCTTGCTGCGCAGGGTCGCTGGCTGACAAAAACGGCGAATTTCCGCCCTTGCCACCTCATCCAGTTCAGGTAAAAAAGTGGCGTTCTGTAACCGCCTGACAAAGCGGCCAGCGCAGGATAATAAAGTTTCGGTTGGAAGTGGCTGGCTCAGTGTGTCGCTCAGCCTGTCCGTCAACAGGGTGATAACCTGCTCTGACGATAATGCTGTATAAAAATTTCCCTGGATAAGATACATATTATTTCTCCTGAATCAGCTCAGAGGCTGCCAGCGCACAGCTACGCGCCTGATGATTACTTGCGCGTCCCAGCAGTTCAAACCAGTCAGTTTGCAGTTCGCATTCACATTCATCTGCACAATGGAGTACCGCAAGGTCGCTCATCACAATGCTGTGGGCCGGACAGGAAGTAATATAGGGAGAAACAAACTGGAGAAAACCGCGCTGACCGTAATCCCTTACCTCAAAGGTACGGGTGTCGCGTATCCACGCTCTGGCATAAACCGGAAGATGAAAACGATGATGGCTGCACTCAACGTAAGGTACGCAATGTTCCACGGCACCATATCCATCACGGCAGCGGCTATCCCATATTCCAAGTTGCCCGGTGAGGCGAGCATATAACTCAGACTTAGGAATTTCCTTGTCAGCGTGGGTTTTCCAGCCGCCGCCAAAAAAAACCAACGAATCGGAATGTAATTTTAGCGGCGGTAACTGCATTTCGCGCATCCGCTCGAGCACGAACCACATAAATGCAGGGAAGCCGAAAATACGAACCGGTGCACCTTCTTCAGCAAATTCCTGTAAGGCACGAATAACGCCGAAAAGGTCGAACTCATGGCCTTTGCCGGTATGTCGTAATGCATAAACCGCACGTTTGACCGGCGCATATTTGCACAGAAACTGATCGGTATAGGAGGTGCCGAGGGTAATAACATCAGCAGGTTCGTAACTCAGCAGAAGATAATTGCACGGCTTATCAGTATTCTCCCACCCATAGTAACGAAATATCCGATCGACCATCCCCTGGGCCGCAGATATGCTTCGCTCATCATAACGCATGCGGCTTTTCTGGCCGGTAGTGCCGGAGGAAGTAAGCTCCAGCGCAGCCTGGCCGGACTGGCTCAGCAGCAGGTTTTTTTTGAAATAATTAGCAAAAACCGGCGGTAATTGCGACCACGTAGTGATATTCGACACGTCCGGTTTAATACCGTGATGAGCAAGCCATTGCGAATAGCCCGGTGTATTCACTACATGCCAGGCCACTATTTCACGCATCGCGGTATCAAACAGTTGATCCACATTTGCACCTGTTTGATAAGGGTGCTCAATTGCGCACAGCGCATCAACACCAGAAATAACTGTCATTTAATTCATCCTTAATAAAAATGTCCGTCCATGTTCAATCTGAATAGCTTGCCACCTCCGCTTCGTCTACATCCCGGTCTCTGAAAATATAAACAATCAGCAACACGGCGATTATCCCTGGGAGGAAAACGGAAATAATATAGGCGCTAAGGCTGTTGCCAGCGCCCAGCGCGGCCAGCAACGCACCACCCAGCCCAAATATAGAGACCGATACCATCCCCATCATGGCGGATACTGCCCCTTTACCGTCTTCGCTGGAAAATAGCGTAAGCCGGTATAGCGTTGCGTTACAGATCCCCAGACCAAAGGAATAGATCGCCATTCCGACAACCAGCGCAATGATATTTTCAAAAAATAAGGTCATAACAAGAGCTGAGGCTAAGCCAGCAAAAACAGGGAATAAAGAATTCGTTAAAATACGTTCTATTTTAATTCGTTCGGCAATATGATTCAGTACAATATTGCCTGCGATCAACGAACCAAATATAGGTAATTGCCACAAAGCATACTCCAGCATGCTCATACCCAGATTGTGAACCAGCAGCAAAGGAGAAAGCGCTATCCAGGTCATCAACGGAAGTCCGGCCAGGCCAAGCGCAGTACTGCCAGACATAAAACGTCTGTTCTTTAACAAATCGCGGTAGACGCGGAAAATATCCCCCGCATGGAGCGGCTGAGGCTCTATTTTACTGCCATCCTTACGCGTTACGCCGATGGTTTCTGGCATAAACAATAGCAACCCTAACCAGCTCAACGCTGCAAGTGCAGCGATAATAATAAAAAGTACGCGCCAGGAGATAAATGAAAGAAGAAAGCTGCCCACCAGCGGCCCAAATAACGGTGACAGCAGAGCTATATTGGAAAAAATAGCGATTAAACGTATGGCATTCGATTCGTTAAACCCCTCCTGCAGGGCGGGATAGCTAACGGTGACAACGAAACCCAGCCCAACCCCCTGAATAAAACGTAGCATGGTAAACAGGTTAATATCACTCACCCAGGGCGTGACCAGACAGGAAAAAGTATAGAGGGCGCACCCGGCCAGCAATAAAGGGCGCCGCCCGAACCGGTCAGACAATGGACCAATTAACCACTGAAAAGCCACGCCGCCAAGCAGATAGGCATTTAGCGACCATGGGACATAATGAGGTTCGGCATGTAAATCGGCGATAACAGATAACATACCGGGCATAACAACATCACTACCGATATAGGTTAACAACTCAAATAGCGAAAGGACCAAACAAAATATCAGCGCATGGCGGCGAGAGATAGGGAGTAATGAATTAAACATATACCGTTCCAGTATGATACCAGCCATCCAGATGGCCAAAATTTCCATTAATGAAGTGTTCTTTAACCGCATCGCAAGGTATTAGGCGCATTTTTTATGCTCCAGGCGATCGCTAAGCTCTGCATTCATCGTTTTTTTAATACTAAATTTTGTGGGCCTGCGGGAAAATAATAGCGTCCGGCTTCGTTTTTAAAGCCGTTAACCCGTTCCGCCGCAGCATCCGTGCGTTTTTCTTCGTCCATAATATACCTGTATCCGTTATCGGAACGAATATAACAAAAAAAGTAAATAACTCAATAATTCAATTAGCATCAATAGAATTTATTCAACTAAATTTAAATAAAGAATTAATTATATATAATTAAATTTATTAGTGATATTTACCGTTTTCTTTTCCTGGGCGCGGCAATTTTTGCTTTTTATGTCTGGGTAACTTGAAAAGATCCGGCAGCTAATATGAGCAGCTCCCGTTGATTAACACCCCGTAATGTCAGTGATGATTTCACCAACAGCACAAGGACCATCCCCATGAAGAAGCTTTTTCCAGTCAACCGATCATAAGCAACTTACCTGTGGCTGAAGCCGGTGTTTCTACCCGTAAATTCTGTGGTAAGCAGCTCATTTACGACGCCACGTTGAACCTCTGGCGCAAGCACAGGGTCTGTTTAATTCTGGAGACAGGTGATTTTGCCGCTGAGCTTATTTATTTCACCCATGCGTGATATAGCGCGTGATTGACAATTAAGTGAAAGATAATGATGGGCAGGGACAGGTAAATTCACAGAGAGAGCCATTAAAAAACCTCCGCAAATGCGGAGGTTATCCTTTTTCTGACAGGCCGTCAGGCCAGCGAGGCACTTACGCTAACCGCCCTGTCCTCCATGGCTTTTCGCCAACCTCCCAACCAGTGAGACCGAGCCTCAATCATTTGATAAGGACACATTTCTTTTGAACGCCCGGTAATGCCAGCCTGATAGCCTCGTGAATGTGCTCGTTCCAGGCGATCTCGTTTCTGTCTCTTCATGCCTCATTTCCCTCATTCAGGTATGGTGGAACTGGTGGAAAGAAAACAATGGTCACAAAATGCGCAACCACTCCTCTTTTCTACCCCCATCGCTGAAAAAGATCAATGCGCAAATTTCACGCCATTGTCATATGAAAAGGCTATTTTTAAAGGTTTTTCCGTGGCGCAGATTGGCGGGTTGAGTAAAGGGATGATTCTGCAATAAAAAATTCCGGCCAGCGAACAGGTCACCGGACCGGAAACTACCGTTAAGGAAAATTAATTATTTCTTATTGCGCTAAAAGCAGTCGCCATACGCTCCGCTTCCTGTTGCCATCCCTGCGCCAGGGTTCTGACCATCGAATCATAACCATTTTCCTGCTGCGGCAGCGTCAGGTTAAAATTCTGACGCGTAATTTGCCCGCTATGCTCCAGCGTCCAGCTGCCGCTAATGACCACCTGACCATCGAAACGTCCGTGAAAGCCGGTTACGTTAACGTTCAACGTATCGTGCTGCTCGCCCAGCGGCGCGGCGGAAATCAGCCTGCCCGGCAGCGCATTGCTCAGATTAGTGACCAACGTTTGCTGTAGCTGCTGATCGAGCGGGCTGGCCCACAAATTGCTGGTGGCGATAACGTATTTTACGTCACTGGTTTGGTAAACCACGCCATTGCCAGCCAGGTAATCGGGCACTGAAACGCGCTCGATCCAGATCGGCAATGGATTATTTATCCCAGGCGCGCGCTGGCTAACCGGCGTTCCCGCCGGCAGCTGATACATGGTGGTTTGCGTGCTGCTGCTACAGGCGCTCAGCGCCAGAACCAGCCATGGCATCCATTTCATCATTATTTCGCCCTCTTCGGCTGTGGGTCTTCGCCCGGTTTAGCTTCGAATACCAGCGCGTTGCTCTTTTGATTGAGCGTTTTCAGCACCGGTTGCAGTTCACGCAGCACCTGATCCAGCCGTTGCATATCGCCGACCAGCTTGCTATAGGCTGGAGAACCCGGCTGCAAGCCTTTCATACTGCGGTTCAGCTCGCGCAGCGTCTGCTGCATATCCTGCGGCAGCTGCTGCATCGACGGGTTGGCGGTGATTTTATTCACGTTATCCAGCGTTTTTTGCAGCTCACGTAGGGTTCGCTGGCTCTCTTTCAGCGTGCCGGTGGCCTGGTTAATCATAGGATTCAGCGGCAGTTTATTAATCTTATCCAGCGCATCCATAAGCTTCTGCTGAATCTGGCTCAGGCCGCCGCTAACGGTCGGAATGATTTCCAGCCCGGCTACCTTATCCGGCCCTTTATACTGCGGCGCGTTATCGTAAAAATCGAGATCGATATACAACGAGCCGGAAAGCAGATTGCCGGTTTTTAGCGAAGCCCGCAGGCCGCGTTTTCTGCCGTCGCGCAGATGCTGTCGCACATCAAAGTCACCGCCCAGACGATTAACAAAACGATCGGGTTCAATACGCACCAGCACCGGAATGCGATAATCGGTATTCAGCGACTGGTTCCAGCCCGGCACGGTATAAGGCGCCTGTGCGACCGTACCAAGGCGGATGCCGCGGAATTCGACCGGCGCGCCCGGCTGCAGCCCACGTATAGAATCGCTAAAGAACATCAGGAAATCGAGATGGGTGGTATAAAGCGAGTCCTGAATGCTGCGCTGATCGTCATACAGATGATACTCCGCCTGGTTCTCTGCCGCCCTGCCCAGCTCCCAGCCGTCAGGCACGTCAAAACTGACGCCGCCGCTGAACAGCGTAGTCAGCGAGCCCATTTCAACGCGCATCCCGGAGGCAGACATCTCCACGGCAATGCCGCTATCTTTCCAGAAACGTACATTTGAAGTAACCAGACGATCGTAAGGCGCAGCGACAAACAGCTGATACTGCATAGCGCGCTTATCGGCATCAAAGCTACTGGTTTCCACCGAGCCGACGCGATAGCCGCGGAACAGCACCGGATCGCCAGGATTAAGCTGGCCCGCCTTGGTGCTGTCAAGTACGATACGGATCCCCTTCGCATCCGGCGGCGCCAGCGGCGGCGAATCCAGCAGGGTATAATGTCCGGGCTTTTCACCTTTACTGCCGGGCTGAAGCTCAATGTAAGCGCCGGATAATAAGGTGCCAAGACCGGTAATGCCTTCGCGTCCTACCTGCGGTTTAACCACCCAGAAAACGCTGTCGCCATGCAGCAGCTTTTCCATCCCCGCGTTAAGCCGGGCTTTAATTTCTACATGATGCAGATCGTCAGTTAACACCGCGCTTTCCACCACGCCCACGTCAACGCTGCGGCTTTTAATCGCCGTTTTACCGCCGACAATGCCTTCGGCGTTGGTGGTCATTAGCGTGACTTCCGGCCCCTGATGTCTGAAATGATAAAACAGGATCCAGCCGCCAATCAGTACGGTAACAATGGGAATTATCCATACCGGCGACCAGCGTTTGATCTGTTCGACCTTCGCAACGCCGTGATTATTTTCCGTCAAGGCTCGGCTCCTTCAGCTTATTTTCTGGTTCGCGATCCCACGTAAGACGCGGATCGAAGGTCATTGCAGCAAACATAGTCAGGATGACCACGGCGGCAAACAGCAGTGCGCCAGGTGCTGGATAGATATTCATTAACTGTCCGATACGCACCAGCGCGGACAGTACCGCAATAACGAAAACGTCAATCATTGACCAGCGGCCCACAAACTCCACCACCTCATAAATCAGATGCATTTTTTCGCTGTCACGCCCGCCGTGGCCCTGGGCATCCCAGCACAGCCAGCCGATCGCCAGCATTTTCAGCGAAGGCACCATAATACTGGCGATAAAAATCACCAGCGCCACCGGATAAGAGCCATCGCTCCACAGCAGGATCACCCCGCCCATAATATTGGAGTTCATCCTGTCGCCAAGCGCTTCGGTGACCATAATCGGCAGAATATTGGCAGGGATATAGATGATGAGGGAAGTGAACAGCAGCGCCAGCGTCCATTGCAGACTATGCCGACGACGCGCGTAGCCCGCCGTACCGCAGCGCGGACAGAGATAACGATCGGCCGCCAGCACCGCCGTACAGCACGGGCAGGATCGCAGTCCCTGCTTCAGCCCGCTGATACCGGCTCGCGGTGCAGCTGGCAGCGGCGGTTCAGGCGCAATCTGACGCCACAGCCAACGCCGGTCGACGCACTGAAAGGCGCGCAGCTGCAGCACGCAGAATAAACACCAGGGCAGAAAACTGGTGCCGATGCCAATCTCGCCATACGCCATCAGTTTAACAAAACTGACCAACACGCCAGCGAGAAAGATTTCCGCCATCCCCCAGCTTCTGAGCTGAAACAGAATGCGTGCGATACCCGTTTGCACACTCTGCGGCAGCGGCAGCCGATTGACCAGCAGCAGAATTGCCACCATACAAAAGGCCGGCACCGCCTGTACAAACAGCATAAATAGCGTGGCGAGGCTGGCGTAATCCTCTGAGACCATCACCCGTGGAATTTCCATCAGGGTGATTTCACTGCTCAGGCCGGACACGTGCATATTGACGAAAGGAAACAGGTTAGCCAGCAGCAACATAAACAGCGCGGCCAGCGCATAGCCGGAGGGCCGCTTGCGCGGCTCGCTCCAGTTAGCGGTCAGCGTAGTATGACAGCGCGGACAGCTGGCTTTCTGCCCAGGCGCGACCGATGGCAACTGCGTCATCAGGTCACACTGTGGACAAAGCATCCAGTGTTGCGGGTGTTCAGCTGAACACATACCCTACTCCCGATTTCAGCCGCCGTTTTTCAGCGATTCAAGGTATTCCCAACGTTCAAACGCAGTTTCCAGCTGCTGCTCCGCCGCCGCCAGCGCCGTCAGCACCGGCTGCGTTTTTTCATGCGGCTGGGTGAAAAAGTCAGCATCCGTCATCTGCAGCGTGAGCTGTTCTATCTGCTTTTCCAGCGCTTCAAGCTGCTGCGGCAGCTGATCCAGCTCACGCTGCAGCTTATAGCTTAGCTTAGTGCCGGATGGCTTTGCTTCGCTTTTAACCGATTCATTTTTTGCCGATTTTTCCCCGGCCGTCGGGGTTTTCACCGGCACGGCGCGGCTTTGACGTGATGCGGCGCGCTGCTGTTGGGCATCATGATAGCCGCCGACAAAGGTGCCAATATCGCCGTTGCCTTCAAAGATCCAGCATTCGGTGACGGTGTTATCCACAAACTGACGATCGTGGCTGACCAGCAGCACGGTGCCCTGATAGCCATCAATCAGCTCTTCCAGCAGCTCCAGCGTTTCAACATCCAGATCGTTGGTCGGCTCATCGAGAATCAGCAGGTTGCTGGGCTTCAGGAACAGACGCGCCAGCAGCAGACGGTTGCGCTCTCCGCCAGAAAGCGCTCTGACCGGCGTCATCGCCCGCTTCGGATGGAACAGGAACTCCTGCAGGTAGCCCAGAACGTGCCGCGGCTTACCGTTTACCATCACCTCCTGTTTGCCTTCCGCGAGGTTATCCATCACCGTGCGGTCCGGATCGAGGATCGCCCGATGCTGATCGAAATAGGCCACTTCCAGTTTGCTGCCGCTGTGTACGCGACCGCTGTCCGCCTTCAGCTGGCCCAGCATCAGCTTCAGCAGCGTCGTTTTACCGCAGCCGTTCGGGCCAATCAGCGCAATCTTATCGCCACGCTGTACCTGCGCGCTAAAGTCTCTGACCAGCGTGCGGCCGCCGATACTGTAATTGACGTTTTCCAGCTCAAACACGATTTTGCCGGAGCGCGAGGCTTCTTCGACCTGCATCTGCGCTTTGCCCATCACTTCGCGGCGTTCCGAGCGTTCATGGCGTAGCGCTTTCAGGGCGCGTACGCGGCCTTCATTACGGGTACGACGCGCTTTAATACCCTGGCGGATCCATACCTCTTCCTGCGCCAGCTTGCGGTCAAACTCAGCGTTTTGCATCTCTTCAACGCGCAGCGCTTCCTCTTTTCCTTCGAGATATTTGTCATAGTCGCCCGGCCAGGAAACCAGCTTGCCGCGATCGAGATCGACAATGCGCGTCGCCATATTGCGGATAAAGGAACGGTCATGCGAAATAAAGACAATGCTGCCCTGGAACGTTTTCAGGAAGGTTTCCAGCCAGTCAATAGTTTCAATATCCAGGTGGTTAGTGGGCTCATCCAACATCAATACCCGCGGATTACTGACCAGCGCGCGTCCCAGCGCGGCTTTACGCAGCCAGCCGCCGGAAAGTGACGACAGCTCAACTTCCGGCTGCAGGCCAATCTGCTGTAGCACATCGTTAATACGCGACTCCAGCTGCCACAGGTTATGGTGATCCAGCAGGGACTGCAGGCGCGCCATCTCATTGAGGTTTTTTTCGCTCGGATCGTTCATCACCACGTGCGAAATCGCATGATAGGCTTTCAGATGCTCAGCCTGCTCGGCCACGCCCTCGGCCACAAAATCATACACCGTGCCGGCGATGTTGCGCGGCGGGTCCTGTTGCAGACGCGCCACCACCAGATCCTGCTCATAAATAATGCGGCCATCGTCCAGCGGCTGCTCGCCGTTGATGATTTTCATCAGCGTGGATTTACCGGCGCCGTTGCGCCCGACCAGACAAACGCGCTCGTTCTCTTCGATATGCAGCTCGGCATAATTCAGCAGCGGCGCATCGCTGAACGAAAGGTAGGCATTGTGAATACTAATAAGTGACATACAGCTTATTCCTTACCGGCGTGAGTAATCAGCCAGCAGTTGTGAATATGACGGTTGCGGGCAAAATCCTGCGACTGCGTTTTAGCGGTGATCTCCTGAGCGTGCAGGCCGAACGTGGCCAGCCCCTGATGATCCATTTTGAAACCGCGCTTGTTATTCGAGAACATAATGGTGCCGCCAGCGCGCAGCAGGCGCTTAAGATCGCGCATCAGCTGCAAATGGTCGCGCTGAACGTCAAAGCTCTCTTCCATGCGTTTTGAGTTGGAAAACGTAGGCGGATCGATAAAGATCAGATCAAACTGTTCGTTGCTCTCACGCAGCCAGCTCAGGCAATCCGCCTGCATCAGCCGGTGCTGACGACCGCTGAGGCCGTTCAGGCGCATATTGCGCTCCGCCCACTCCAGATAGGTGCGCGACATATCCACGGTGGTTGTGGAACGTGCGCCGCCCAGCCCGGCATGAACGCTGGCGCTGCCGGTATAGGCAAACAGGTTAAGGAAATCTTTGCCTTTACTCATTTGTCCCAGCATACGGCGGGCCAGTCGGTGATCGATAAACAGGCCGGTATCCAGATAATCCGTGAGATTCACCCAAAAGCGGGCGTTAAACTCGCGCACTTCAAAATATTCGCCTTTTTCACCCAGCTTTTGATACTGGCTTTTGCCTTTCTGCTTTTCGCGGGTTTTCAGCACCAGGCGGTTCGCCGGCAGTTCCAGCACCGTAAGCGTGGCGCTAATCACGTCAAACAGACGCTGGCGCGCCTTCATGGCGTCAATGGTTTTCGGCGGCGCATATTCCTGGATAACCACCCAGTCGGCATAGCGATCAACGGCCACATTATATTCCGGCAAATCGGCGTCATACAGGCGATAGCATTCAATGCCCTCCTGACGCGCCCATTTATCCAGTTTCTTCATGTTTTTTCGTAAGCGGTTGGCGTAATCTTCCGCCATCTGGGCCGGAACGCCGTCTCCGCTGGTCACCGCCAGCTGATAGTTTTTCTGTACGCACTCCAGCGGGCCGTTTTTCGCTTTAAACTGGCGATCGGCACGCAGCTGTAAACAGCTCAGCAGATCCGGCGAGGCGCTAAACAGCGAGAGATTCCAGCCGCCGAACTGGCTTTTCATTACGCGTCCCAGCAGGCTGTGCAGGGCGATCAGCGCCGGCTCGCTTTCCAGACGTTCGCCGTACGGCGGGTTGCTGATAACGGTGCCGGTCGGTCCCTGCGGCAGCGGATTGCTTAGCTGCGCGACATCCTGTACGGCAAAGGTGAACAGGTCAGCAACGCCAGCGCGGCGGGCGTTGCCGCGTGCGCGCTCCAGCACGCGCTCATCGTTATCGTAGCCAAAGAAGCGCGAGGTGGTTTGCGCAATTCCCTGGCGGGCGCGGGTTTGCGCTTCATCAATCAGCTCACGCCACAGCTCAGGCTGATGCGCTTTCCAGCCGTGAAAGCCCCAGTGACGGCGATTCAGACCTGGCGCGCGATCGCTGGCGATCAGCGCCGCCTCGATCAGCAGCGTGCCGGAGCCGCACATCGGATCGAGCAGCGGCGTCCCCGGCTGCCAACCGGAGCGCAGCACCGTAGCCGCCGCCAGGTTTTCTTTCATCGGCGCCAGGCCGGTTTGCTGGCGATAGCCGCGCTGATGCATCCCTTCTCCGCTCAGATCGAGCGCGATGCTGGCGGTATCTTTATTCAGCCAGACATTAATACGCACGTCCGGCTGCTCGCGATCGACATCCGGACGCGGCAGATTTTTACGGGTGAAGCTGTCGACAATCGCATCTTTTACTTTCAGGGCGCCAAACTGGCTGTTACGAATCGCTTCGTTGGTGCCGCTGAAATGCACGGCAAACGTCCCGTCAATCAGGTTAGTCCAGTCAATCGCCTGCGCGCCGAGATAGAGATCCAGATCGCTGTATACCGGGCATTCGCTGAGCGGCAGCAGAATACGCGACGCCAGCCGGCTCCACAGCAGACTGCGGTACATTAAACGATCGTCTCCCTGAAAATGTACGCCGCCCTGGACAACCTGTAGGTTCTGCGCCCCCAGCGTTTCCAGTTCACTCTTTAATAGCTCTTCGAGCCCACGCGCCGTACTGGCAAACAGAGAATTCATATCGTCACTTACAGTATTGGGAAAATTGTTGCGCATTATAGCTAATCACCGCCGCATGTCATAAAGTTAGCTTCCTTTAGCCGCAGATTCCTGTTGCCGTGGCCAGGCGCCGCGGCAGTCCAGCACGGAGAGTCTTATGATCGTCCTGTCACGCCTGTTTATTCATCCGGTTAAATCGATGCGCGGGCTACAGCTTTCGCATGTCCAGGTACAAGAAAGCGGGCCGGCTTTTGACCGCCTGTTTATGCTGACGACGCATGACGGCACCTTTATTACTGCCCGCCAGTATCCGCAGCTGGTGCAGTTTATTCCGGCTCTGATCCCTGACGGAGTGTGGCTACAGGCTCCGGATAACAGCAGCGCCGCCCTGCGCTTTACCGACTTTCAGCCGCAGGAGGCTGAAACCGAAGTCTGGGGCAATCACTTTACCGCCCGTATCGCTCCGCAGCCGATCAATGACTGGCTGAGCGGCTTTTTCCCGATCCCGGTGCAGCTACGCTGGACCGGCCCGGAAATGACCCGGCGGGTTAAGCGTCGTCCGCAGGTGCCCCTTGGCTTTGCCGACGGCTATCCTTTTTTACTGGTGAATGAGGCCTCACTCTACGATCTGCAGCAGCGTTGCCCGGCCAGCGTTCGGCTGGAACAGTTCCGCCCTAATCTGGTGGTCACCGGCGCACGTCCCTGGGAAGAAGATAGCTGGCAGCGCTTACGTATCGGCGAGGTGGAGTTTGAAGTCGCCAAGCCCTGCAGCCGCTGTATCTTTACCACTATCAGCCCGGAGCGCGGACAAAAACATCCTGACGGCGAACCGCTTAAAACGCTGCAAAGCTTCCGCAGCGCGCAGGATGGCAGCGGCGATGTGGACTTTGGCTTGAATTTGCTGGCCTGCAACAGCGGCGTGATACGCACTGGCGATACGCTGGAAGTCGTCGCAACGCAGCCGGCGCGCCAGTATGGCGCGGGTCGGATAGTCGAAACGCTGACGGTACCAGAGGAAGCGGAGCAACGCGTCACCATTGATTACCGCGGCAGTCGGTTTAGCGGAAATAATCAGCAGCTGTTACTGGAACAGCTGGAAATGCAGGGGCACCGTATCCCCTATTCCTGCCGCGCCGGTCTGTGCGGCAGCTGTAAAATGCAGCTGGTTTCCGGCAAGGTCAAAGCGCTAAAGCAGGATGCTGTCCGTAACGACGGCACCGTTTTAAGCTGTAGCTGTATTCCGGACGGAGATATAGAGCTGGCGTAAGGCGCCGGGTCGGTTAACCGGCCCAGGCGTAACGCTGCGCCTGCTCCGCCTGCTCCGCCTGCCACGGCTGCAGGCGATCGTGCATAATTTTAATCGCATCGCCCAGCATCATGGATTTACCTGCGATTTGCAGCTCAGGCTGCGCCAGCACGCAAAGCGCCGCGCTTTCTCCCGCCTCGATAACCAACATCCTCGCCTCTTCGCCGTTCTCTTCCAGCGTGACCGTCACCAGATCGCTGCTACCGGGCTGCCAGTAATGACGCTGGCAAACGCGAAAATGCCAGCTTTTCGGCATCAGCGGCTTCATAAAGCGCCAGGCCACCAGCGCATTCAGCAGCAGCTCATCGCACTGTTCCTCGCTGAGCGCCGTTTCACGGCAGCTTTCCTGCCAGGTGAAAAACTGCGCCGCGTCGTCAACATTAAAAACAGCCTCGCTGAAGGCATCCGGCGTTAACATTTTGCGGGAAAAACGGGAGCGAAACAGCATACCATCCGCTAAGTCGAGCATCATACGATCCTGCTCTGCATCGAAAAACCAACGCCATTTGTCGTCAGGTTTTATCTTCATGGTTTGCCTTACTACAGTTGAGGGTTGCAAAAACAGGCTGATTTATTGCCCGACGCCAAATCAACCAACATCGGACAGGGCATAAAAAGGTATTAACCTGCCGCGAATAATATTTTCCTGAAACGAACAAGGAATAGACAAAATATAAACCAGCCGGAAACAGATTAAAAGCCCCCGGCCAGATTCTTCAAAAAGGTCAGAGATGAGTCACAATCTCTTTTACCAAATCCGGGCCTTTATAAATAAAGCCGGAATAAATTTGCACCAGCGTCGCGCCGGCCGCTATTTTTTCGCGGGCCGCCATCATTGAGTCGATCCCGCCAACGCCAATAATCGGCAGCTTTCCTTGCAGTTCCTGCGCCAGACGGCGAATCACTTCGGTACTGCGCTGCTGCACCGGACGTCCGCTAAGACCGCCGGCCTCTTCGCTATATTTCAATCCGCTGACCAGGGAGCGATCCAGGGTGGTATTGGTGGCGATGACGCCATCAATTTGATGACGAACCAGGCTATCGGCAATCTGCACCAATTCTTCTTCAGAAAGATCGGGCGCAATTTTTACCGCGACGGGAACATATTTCAGGTGAAGCTTTTCCAGAATTTTCTGCTGCGCTTTTATTGCCATCAGCAAATCGTCCAGCGCCTCACCATATTGCAGGGTTCTTAAACCCGGCGTATTCGGCGAGGAGATATTAACGGCAATATAACCCGCGTGAGGATAGACTTTTCCCATACAGGCCAAATAATCATCTTTACCCTGCTCTACCGGCGTATCTTTATTTTTCCCAATATTGATACCCAGCACGCCATTAAATCTGGCGCGCTTTACGTTTTCAACCAGCTGGTCCACGCCCAGATTATTAAATCCCATCCGGTTAATAATCCCTTCGGCTTCAATCAGGCGGAACAGACGCGGCTTATCATTACCCGGCTGCGGACGTGGCGTTACGGTTCCCACTTCAACAAAGCCGAAGCCCATCGCGCCGAAAGCATCAATACACTCGCCGTTTTTATCCAGCCCGGCAGCCAGGCCAAGCGCATTTTTGAAGGTCAGCCCCATACATTTAACGGGGCGTGCAGGCAAACGCTGACGTATTAATCCTTCCAGCGGCGTGCCGCCAATGCGACGTAGCTGTTGCAGCGTCAGTTCATGGGCGTGTTCAGCGTCGAGACGGAACAAGGCTTTACGTGCGAGGGGGTAAAACATGGACTCTCCTGAATTCCCGGTGGCAAACGGGGCGGTATTATCCGGTATAACCGCCATAAAAAGCCAGAATTGTTAAACTGGCGCCTCAGTTAACCTTCTTTTTATCCTTCCTGCGCTGCCTTAGCGCAAAAACAGCATTTTATTGCCGGATAAATCATTTAAAGGCCGCCGCAGGCTCTGTCAGTATACATCCATAAGTTCTCAATAATCTTTCATCAATAACTAAGTGTTATAAGGAGTGGCTATGCGCGTTATTACTCTGGCGGGAAGCCCGCGTTTTCCTTCGCGGTCCACGGCGTTATTAACGCTGTGTCAGCAGGCGCTTGAACAGCGCGGCGTTGAGGTTACGCCCTGGAATTTACATAACTTTCGGCCGGAGGATTTGCTTTACGCGCGTTTTGATTCCCCCGCTCTGCTGGCAATGAAAGAGGATCTGGCCGCTGCGGATGGCGTGATTGTCGCCACGCCGGTTTATAAAGCTTCCTTTTCCGGTGCGCTGAAAACCCTGTTGGATCTGCTGCCGGAGCGCGCGCTGGAACATAAGGTGGTGCTGCCGCTGGCAACCGGCGGCACGCTGGCCCATATGCTGGCGGTGGATTATGCGTTAAAGCCGGTCCTTAACGCGCTGAAGGCGCAGGAAGTGCTGCACGGCATTTTTGCCGATGACAGCCAGATTACCCATTACGACCGGCAACCGGAGCTGAGCGATCTGCTTTCTGTACGCCTGAACGAAGCTCTGACGACGTTCTGGTTTGCCTTGCAGCGGCGTGAAGCACGCCTGGCTCAAGTGGTTTAAGGAGGCGCACATGATACGTTTATCCCGACCGTTCGCCGGCGCGCTGTTAATCGCGCTGCTCAGCATCAGTACCGCGCTGCAGGCCGCCAGCCAGGCGCCAAATGCCATTCGTATTGGCTATCAAAAAGGGTCGGTCAGCATGGTGCTGGCTAAAGCCCACCATTTGCTGGAGCAGCGTTATCCCCATACCGACATTCGCTGGATTGAGTTTCCTGCCGGTCCGCAAATGCTGGAAGCGCTGAACGTTGGCAGTATCGATTTGGGCAGTACCGGCGATATTCCGCCGCTGTTTGCCCAGGCGGCAGGCGCCGACCTGCTGTATGTCGGCGCAGAGCCGCCGCAGCCGCAGGCCGAAGTGTTGCTGGTTGCTGATAACAGCACGATCAAAACGGTGGCGGACCTGAAAGGGCATAAAGTCGCCCTGCAGAAAGGCTCCAGCTCACATAATCTGCTGCTGCGCGCGCTGCAAAAAGCCGGGCTGAGCTTTAAGGATGTTCAGCCGGTATGGCTGACGCCTGCCGATGCCCGCGCCGCTTTTCAGCAGGGCAACGTCGATGCCTGGGCCATCTGGGATCCTTACTATTCCGCTGCGCTGCAGCAGAGCAAAGTACGGGTGCTTACCGATGGCAGCGCACTCAATCTCACCGGCTCTTTTTATCTGGCTACGCGTAGCTATGCCGAGGCCCACGGCGACTTTATTCAGTCGGTGCTGGATATTTTTAGCCAGGCGGATGCATTAACCCAAAGCCAGCGGGCAGAGAGTATCAAGCTGTTGGCACAAAGTATGAGCGTGCCGGAAAGCGTGGTCAGCAGCTATCTCGACCATCGTTCGCCCGCCCGCATTTTGCCGGTTAGCGAGCCGACCGTTCAGGCGCAGCAGCATACCGCCGATCTGTTCTATCAAAACCACCTGCTTCCCGTGAAGCTCGACGTCACCAGCCGCATCTGGCGCGGTGCAACCGTTCAGTGAGTAAGGAGAATTATCATGGCGTTATCCGTATTCTGGTTTTTACCTACCCATGGCGACGGTCACTATCTGGGCACGGCGGAAGGCGCCCGCCCGGTTGACCACGGTTATTTGCAACAGATTGCGCAGGCGGCGGATCGTTTAGGCTTTGGCGGCGTGCTAATCCCAACCGGGCGTTCCTGTGAAGATGCCTGGCTGGTGGCCGCGTCGCTGATTCCGGTCACGCAACGGCTGCGCTTTCTGGTGGCGCTGCGTCCCGGCGTGATCTCGCCTACCCAGGCTGCCCGGCAGGCGGCAACCCTGGATCGGCTCTCCAACGGGCGCGCGCTGTTTAATCTGGTTACCGGCGGCGATCCGGAAGAGCTGGCGGGCGACGGCATTTTTCTCGATCACACCGAACGCTACGCGGAATCCGCCGAATTTACCCGCATCTGGCGGCGCGTACTGGAAGGCGAAACCGTGGATTATCAGGGTGACTATCTGCAGGTACGGGGAGCCAGGCTGATGTTTAAACCCATTCAACAACCGCGCCCACCGCTGTGGTTCGGCGGCTCTTCAGCGGTGGCCCAGGATCTGGCGGCGGAACAGGTAGATGTCTATCTGACCTGGGGCGAACCGCCAGCATTGGTAAAAGAAAAAATCGAACAGGTACGTGCGAAAGCCGCGGCGCAGGGCCGCCGGGTACGCTTCGGTATTCGTCTGCATGTGATCGTTCGCGAAACCAACAGCGAGGCCTGGCAGGCCGCGGAACGGCTTATATCACATCTGGACGATGCCACTATTGCTAAAGCGCAGGCGGCGCTGGCGCGTACCGATTCGGTTGGCCAGCAGCGCATGGCCGCGCTGCATCAGGGCCGTCGCGATAAGCTGGAGATCGGCCCTAACCTGTGGGCGGGCGTCGGCCTGGTGCGCGGCGGTGCCGGTACGGCGCTGGTTGGCGATGGGCCAACGGTGGCGGCGCGTATGCAGGAGTATGCCGATCTCGGCATTGAGACCTTTATTCTCTCCGGCTATCCCCACCTGGAAGAGGCGTATCGGGTAGGCGAGCTGCTGTTCCCGCATCTGGATCTGGCGGTGCCGGAGATACCCGCGCCGCGCAAAATTCAGGCGCACGGCGAGGCGGTGGCGCATGATTTCGCCCCGCAAAAAGTGTCGCAAAGCTAAAGGAGCCGCTGATGAGCAATAAACTGAGTTCTCGGCATCCGCTGGTGCCCTGGCTGCTGCCGACCGCGCTGCTGATTGTCTGGCAAATCGCTTCGCAAACCGGCTGGCTTTCCACCCGGATTCTGCCAGCGCCGCAGAGCGTGGTGCTGACGTTCTGGCATCTCAGCGCCAGCGGCGAGCTGTGGCAGCATCTGGCGATCAGCAGCTGGCGTGCGCTAACCGGCTTTGCCATCGGCACCACCATTGGCCTGGCGCTGGGCCTGATCGCCGGCGCCTCCCACTGGGGCGAGCGCCTGCTGGATACATCGGTACAGATGCTACGCAATATTCCGCACCTGGCGCTGATCCCGTTAGTTATTTTATGGTTCGGCATTGATGAGACAGCCAAGATTTTTCTTGTTGCTCTCGGCACGCTGTTTCCGGTGTATCTCAATACTTTTCACGGCATCCGCAATATCGATCGCGGGCTGGTGGAGATGGCGCGCAGCTACGGCCTTTCCGGCTGGCGCCTGTTTAGTGAGGTCATGCTGCCCGGCGCCCTGCCCTCGATTATGGTCGGCATACGCTTTGCGCTCGGCTTGATGTGGCTGACGCTGATCGTCGCAGAGACCATTTCAGCGAACTCCGGCATCGGCTACCTGGCGATGAACGCCCGTGAGTTTTTACAAACGGATGTGGTCGTGGTCGCCATTATTCTTTATGCGCTGCTGGGCAAGCTGGCCGACGTTAGCGCCGTTCTGCTGGAGCGCGTATGGTTACGCTGGCATCCGGCTTATCAACTGAAGGAGGCCGTAGTATGAATGCCATCGCAACGCCGTCACGGCTTAATATTGGTACGCCAGTCGGATTACAGGGCGTCAGCAAACGCTTTGGCGATCGATCCATTCTGCAGGGAGTTGATTTGCATATTCCTGCCGGTCAGTTTGTCGCAGTGGTTGGGCGCAGCGGCTGTGGTAAAAGCACGCTGCTGCGCCTGCTTGCCGGACTGGAAACGCTCAGCGAAGGCGAGTTGCTGGCGGGCCAGGCGCCGCTATCCTCGGCGCGCGAAGAGACGCGTCTGATGTTCCAGGATGCCCGCCTGCTGCCGTGGAAGCGGGTGATTGATAACGTTGGGCTGGGATTGGGCGGCGACTGGCGTCCGGCGGCGCTGCAGGCGCTGGAAGCGGTAAACCTCGCCGATCGCGCCCAGGAATGGCCCGCCGCCTTATCGGGCGGACAACGACAGCGCGTGGCGCTGGCGCGCGCGCTGATCCATCGCCCTGGCCTGCTGTTGCTGGATGAGCCTCTGGGCGCGCTGGATGCGCTGACGCGCATTGAAATGCAGGAGCTTATTGAAAACCTCTGGCATCAGCAGAATTTTACCGTTCTGCTGGTGACGCACGATGTCAGTGAAGCGGTGGCCTTAGCCGATCGGGTTTTACTGATTGAAGAGGGAAAAGTCGGGCTGGATTTAGCGATTGATTTGCCACGTCCGCGCCGCCGCGGCTCTGCGCGTCTGGCGGAGCTGGAGGCCGAAGTGCTGGAACGGGTTATGCAACGCGATCGGCCGACGGGCGATCTGCCGCGCTATGCCCAACGCTAAACTCAGGGGTTAAAAAAGGCAGCTGACGCTGCCTTCAAACACATAAAAACGTGCCTGCTAACGTTATTACGCGCTTAACGCCTTGCTGATTTTCTCATACAGATCGCCGGACAGGTTTTCCAGATCGCGCAGCTGCTCCAGCGCTTCGCGCATCATACGCTGACGGTCGGCGTCATAACGTTTCAGACGAATCAGCGGCTCAATCATCCGTGCCGCCACCTGTGGATTACGGCTGTTGAGATCGGTCAGCATTTCCACCAGGAAGCGATAACCGCTGCCGTCTTTCGCATGGAAAGCAGCCGGGTTAGCAGAGGCAAAAGCGCCAATCAGGGAGCGGACGCGGTTCGGGTTGCCCATGCTAAAGGAGCGATGATTTAGCAGCGAGCGCACGCGCGTCAGCACATCCAGCGCCGGGCTGGTGGCCTGCAGCGTAAACCATTTATCCATAACCAGGCCATCCTTATGCCAGCGTTCATCCCATGCGCTCAGCATCTCATCACGGCAGTCCAGCTGCGCCATGACCGCCGCCGAAAGCGCCGCCAGGGCATCGGTCATATTATTGGCCTGCTGATATTGCGCCTGTATCAGGCGGATTGCCAGCGTACTGTCGCCCAGCGCCAGATAGCTCAGGCAGACATTTTTCAGCGCGCGTTTGCCAATATCACTATGTTCGACGCGATACTCCGGCGTGTGACAGGCGTTATAGATCGCCAGCCACTCATCGGCCAGCTCAACGGCCAGGGTACGCATCAGCGCATCGCGCACCGCGGCGTTGGCTTCCGGGTCGATAATATCGAACAGGGCGGCAATCTCATTTTCGCTCGGTAACGTAAGAATTAATGCCATGAGCGCCGGATCGCTATGCTCATCCAGCAGCACCGCGCGGAAAGCATCAGCCACGTGCAGCGGCAATGATAGCGGCTGCCCCTGCTGGAAGCGCGCGACGTTGAGCTTAATATGCGTCGCCAGCAGGCTTTGCGCCGCATCCCAGCGCGAAAAATCATTGCGCGCATGGCGCATCAGGAACGTCAACTGGGTATCGCTCCAGCTGTAATCCAGTTTTACCGGCGCGGAGAACTCACGCAGCAGCGAGGGCACCGGCTGGTGCCAGACCTTATCAAAAATAAAGGTCTGGAACTCTTCCGTCACGTTCAGAACATGATGGACCGGCTCACCGTTGTGCTGCAGCGGAATCGGCTCGCCTTTATCATCATACAGTTCAATATCGAGCGGAATATGCAGCGGCAGCTTTTCCTGCTGCTCGGCGCCAGGCGGCGTCATCTGCGTAACGTGCAGCGTATATTGCTCCAGCTCCGGATTATAGTCGTCACGCACGGTCAGCACCGGCGTACCGGACTGACTGTACCAGCGGCGGAACTGCGTTAAGTCGATATGAGAAGCCTCTTCCATCGCCAGCACAAAATCATCACAGGTGGCGGCGCTGCCGTCATGACGCTCAAAATAGAGCTGCATCCCTTTCTGGAAATTCTCTTCGCCCAGCAGCGTGTGCATCATGCGGATCACTTCCGAGCCCTTCTCATACACCGTGAGCGTATAGAAGTTGTTCATTTCGATAACCCGATCGGGACGAATCGGATGCGCCATCGGGCTGGCGTCTTCGGCAAACTGCGCGCCGCGCATGATACGCACGTTATCAATACGGTTTACCGCGCGCGAGCCGAGATCGGAGCTGAACTCCTGGTCGCGGAACACCGTCAGCCCCTCTTTCAGGCTGAGCTGGAACCAGTCACGGCAGGTGACGCGGTTGCCGGTCCAGTTATGGAAATATTCGTGGCCGATAACCGCTTCAATGCCGAGGTAATCTTTATCGGTCGCGGTTTCTGCCTTCGCCAGCACATATTTAGAGTTAAAGATGTTGAGGCCTTTATTCTCCATCGCGCCCATATTAAAGAAATCCACCGCGACGATCATAAAGACGTCAAGGTCGTACTCCAGGCCAAAACGTTCCTCGTCCCATTTCATGCTGTTTTTTAACGAGGTCATCGCCCAGCCAGCACGGTCGAGGTTGCCGCGATCGACGTAGATCTCCAGAGCGACATCGCGGCCAGAGCGCGTGGTAAAGCTGTCGCGCAGCACATCAAAATCACCGGCGACCAGCGCAAACAGATAGCAGGGTTTAGGGAAAGGATCCTGCCATTTAATCCAGTGACGACCATCATCCATTTGTCCGGCGTCAACCCGGTTACCGTTCGAAAGCAGGAAGGGATAACGCGCCCGATCGGCAATCAGCGTGGTGGTGAAGCGGGCCAGCACATCCGGGCGATCCAGATACCAGGTAATATGACGGAATCCTTCCGCCTCGCACTGCGTACAAAGCGCCTCGCCGGATTGATATAATCCTTCCAGCGCGCTGTTTTTATCCGGGTGAATATCGTTGACGATTTGCAGCGTAAAATTGTCCGGCAGGCCAGTCAGCACCAGCGCGCCCTCTTCCAGGCGGTAAGCCTCCCACGGCTGGTCATCAACCGTCAGCGAGACCAGCGTGAGTTCACCGCCGTCAAGACGCAGCTCGGCCTGATTCTCGCCAAGGCGTTTAACCCTGCTGACAGCGGTGACGCGGGTCGCGCCGGCGTCCAGATTAAAGGTCAGGTCAATATCTGTGATGGTGTAATCTGAAGCCCGATAGTCATGGCGGTACTTTACTTGCGGCTTTTGCGTCATAAACTCTTCTCGTATCAACAATGGTTTAACCCGCTAAGTCTATTCCGGTTGCGCTCGGCTTGCCATGTTGAAACCCAGCTTTTCGCAGTTAATGCTACATCCTGTTTACAATGGCACGTTTCTGCTCGACCTCTTAGCGGGTTTTATGTTGTGATCGGCTTCTATTAATTTGCTGGCAGGTTATACTTTTTATCTTTACGACCTGTTTACGCCTACGGAAACGCCCCGCGCGAGAGGATGCTGAAACGCACCATGACACGATACGCTTCCCCAATTTTAACCACGATGCTTGATACCGATGCCTACAAGCTTCATATGCAGCAGGCTGTGTTTCATCGCTATCACGACGTGACCGTTACCGCAGAGTTTCGTTGCCGGGGCGACGATCTGTTAGGTATTTATGCCGATGAAATTAGCGCCCAGATAGCGCTGATGAGCCAGCTGGCGCTGACTGATGACGAATATAGCTGGCTGGCCGGGCTGCCGTTTTTTAAAGCTGACTACCTCGACTGGCTGAAGGCCTTCCGCTATAACCCGGAACAGGTAAAAGTGCGCAACCATGCGGGCAAGCTGGATATTCGTATCAGCGGGCCGTGGCGCGAAGTCATTATGTGGGAAGTTCCGCTGCTGGCGTTGATTAGCGAAGTGGTTCATCGTCATCGCTCGCCGCAGGCGACGCCGGAAATGGCCGTGGAACGCCTGCTGGAAAAAATCAGCAGCTTTAAGCAGCTGACGCAGAATATCGATCTGTCGCGCTTCCGCCTGATGGATTTTGGTACCCGCCGCCGTTTTTCACGCGATGTGCAGTGGGCTATTGTAAGTACGCTACAGCGCGATTTCCCCTGGCTGGTCGGTTCCAGCAATTACGATATTGCCCGTCAGCTTGGGATTACGCCGGTAGGCACGCAGGCGCATGAGTGGTTTCAGGCGCATCAGCAAATCAGTCCGGTGCTGGCCAATAGCCAACGCGCAGCGCTCCAGGCCTGGCTGGATGAATATGACGATCGGCTTGGGATTGCCCTGACGGACTGCATCACCATGGACGCTTTTCTGCGTGATTTTGGGCCCGGCTTCGCCACCCGTTATCAGGGGCTGCGTCATGACTCAGGCGATCCGGTGGAATGGGGCGAAAAAGCGCTGGCGCATTATCAAAAGCTGGATATCGATCCGCACAGTAAAACGCTGGTGTTTTCCGATAACCTCGACTTTACCAAAGCGGTCGATCTCTATCGCCACTTTGGCCAGCGCACCAACGTGGTTTTCGGTATCGGCACCCGTCTGACCTGCGATATTCCCGGCGTTAAGCCGCTCAATATTGTGATTAAGCTGGTGGAGTGCAACGGGAAACCGGTCGCTAAGCTCTCCGACAGCCCAGGCAAAACTATCTGCCAGGATAAAGCCTTTGTACGCGCGCTGCGTAAAGCCTTCGATCTTCCTTTAGTCAAAAAAGCCAGCTAACTGACCATCGTCAGCGCGATTTTTCAGCGCGTTGGCGATCGTTTCTCTCCCTCATATCGATTAATTCGCCAAATAAAAAGAAAACTGTCCCTAACGGTGAATTCTGCTTGTGTCCTGCCGGACGGCAAGTAACATAGATTAGCCCTAAATTCGGGGTTAACCTGTTTATTTTCGAACTAATAAAGAGAGAACTTTATGAGCGTAGTGCCTGTAGCGGACGTACTGCTCGGCCAGGTTGCGGTTGGCGAAGAAGTCACCGTGCGCGGTTGGGTACGTACCCGAAGAGATTCAAAAGCCGGTATTTCCTTTGTCGCCGTGTATGACGGCTCCTGCTTTAATCCCGTTCAGGCTGTCGTCAATAATTCTCTGCCTAATTACCAGAGCGAAGTGCTGCGTTTAACGACCGGTTGTTCCGTTATCATCACGGGCAACGTCGTTGAATCTCCGGGCCAGGGACAGAGTTTTGAGATTCAGGCGACGGCTATTGAGGTGGTGGGCTGGGTAGAAGATCCCGATACCTATCCGATGGCGGCAAAACGCCACAGCATTGAGTATCTGCGCGAAGTCGCTCACCTGCGTCCGCGTACCAATCTCATTGGCGCCGTTGCGCGCGTGCGTCATACGCTGGCTCAGGCGCTGCACCGCTTTTTCCATGAAAATGGTTATTTCTGGGTTTCCACACCGCTGATTACCGCCTCCGATACCGAAGGCGCCGGTGAAATGTTCCGCGTTTCCACGCTGGATTTAGAAAACCTGCCGCGTGATGCGCAGGGCAAAGTCGATTTCAATGAAGATTTCTTTGGTAAAGAAGCTTTCCTGACGGTTTCCGGCCAGCTTAATGGCGAAACCTACGCCTGCGCCTTATCAAAAATCTATACGTTTGGCCCAACGTTCCGCGCAGAAAACTCCAATACCAGCCGTCACCTGGCGGAATTCTGGATGCTGGAGCCGGAAATTGCTTTTGCCTCGCTGGATGACGCGGCGGATCTGGCGGAAGCCATGCTGAAGTACGCATTTAAAGCGGTATTAAGCGAGCGCGCAGACGATATGGCGTTCTTTGCTGAGCGCGTTGATAAAGAAGCCGTTAGTCGCCTGGAAAAATTCGTCACGGCGGATTTCGCCCGCGTCGATTATACCGATGCTGTCGATATTCTCCTGGCCAGCGGCCAGACGTTCGAAAATCCGGTTGAATGGGGTATCGATCTCTCTTCAGAGCATGAGCGTTATCTGGCGGAAAAACATTTCCAGGCGCCGGTAGTGGTGAAAAACTATCCCAAAGACATTAAGGCTTTTTATATGCGCCTTAATGAAGATGGTAAAACCGTGGCGGCGATGGATGTACTGGCGCCGGGCATTGGTGAAATTATCGGGGGTTCACAGCGTGAAGAACGACTGGATGTTCTGGATCGTCGTCTCAGTGAAATGGGCCTGAATAAAGAAGATTATTGGTGGTATCGCGATCTGCGTCGTTATGGCACCGTGCCCCACTCCGGCTTTGGTTTAGGTTTCGAACGTTTAATCGCCTATGTCACCGGCGTACAAAATGTAAGAGATGTTATCCCTTTCCCACGCACGCCGCGCAATGCCAGCTTCTAACATCTGGCATTAAATATAAGAAATTCATATATATACGAAGGCTGACCCTGTCAGCCTTTTTTTATTTTTGTAAATCTTGAGATATCTCACAAAGTTCCCTGATTTTTACATTTTGTAATACATACTTTCTTTTAGAAACTACTATTAGGGTTTAGTAGCATTTTCGGAGTAGAATTACCTGGCGGCGAATGGAAAGATGCCTGCAGACACAGGAAGACACCAAACTCTGATCAAGCTTTTGTAAAGAATACTTGACGGCAGTGGCAGGTGTCCAAATAACTCCAATGAGGGTAATAAAAAATGATGAAGCGCAATATTCTGGCAGTGGTTATTCCTGCTCTGTTAGCTGCCGGAGCAGCAAATGCAGCGGAAATTTATAATAAAGACGGCAACAAGCTGGATCTGTATGGTAAAGCGGTAGGCCTGCACTACTTCTCTGATAACGATGGCTATGCCAGCGACGGTGACAAAACTTATATTCGTTTCGGCTTTAAAGGCGAAACCCAGATTAATGACCAGCTGACCGGTTTCGGCCAGTGGGAATACAACGTTCAGGCTAACCACTCTGAAGGCGGCGGCGACGCTCAGGAAGGCAACAAAACGCGTCTGGGCTTTGCGGGTCTGAAATTTGGCGAATTCGGTTCAATCGATTACGGCCGCAACTATGGCTTAGTTTATGATGCAGTAGGCTGGACCGATATGCTGCCGGAGTTCGGCGGTGATTCAGGTTACTCTGATAACTTCTTTGTTGGCCGCAGCAACGGTCTGGCAACCTATCGCAATACTGATTTCTTCGGCCTGGTTGAAGGCTGGAACTTTGCCGTACAGTACCAGGGCAAAAATGATGACGGCGTAGAGGCGACCAGCCGTGGTATCCAGCAAGCTAACGGTGACGGCTACGCAATTTCTACTAGCTATACCTCTCCGATCGGTATCGGTTTCGTTGCTGCATACGGTTCAGGCGATCGTACCAACGGTCAGCAGGCTGCTTTCTTCGGTAACGGTGGCGAGCGTGTAGAGCAGTGGGCTACCGCGCTGAAATATGATGCCAACAACATTTACCTGGCAGCCATGTACAGCGAAACCCGTAACTCAACCTTCATCGAAGATACAACTACCGGCAACGCAACTTCCGGCTTTACCGGCTTCGCAAACAAAGCTCAGCAGATTGAAGTTGTTGCCCAGTATCAGTTCGACTTCGGCCTGCGTCCGTCTATCGCCTACGTTCAGTCTAAAGCGAAAGATGTTGAAGGCATCGGCGACGTTGATCTGACTAAATATTTTGAAGTGGGCGCAACCTACTACTTCAACAAAAACATGTCTACCTACGTTGACTACATCATTAACCAGATAGATGACAATAACCGTTTAGGTCTGGGTTCTGGTGACACCGTAGCACTGGGCCTGGTTTACCAGTTCTAAGTCAGCCTGCTGCGGGGCGTGATGCTCTGCTAAGGTTAAAAAACGGGGCCTTTGGCCCCGTTTTTATTTCCCTTCTTTCAGCAAATTTATTCACTATTCTTTTTCTCGCAAACGGTTGGCATTTTAACTTTCTGGCGTTAACCTGAAGCTCCATTTCGCTTTTTTTGAAGCTTACGGACCTCTCACATGTTTGAAAATATCACTGCTGCACCCGCCGATCCTATTCTTGGTTTAGCCGATCTTTACCGCACCGATGACCGCCCGAATAAAATTAATCTTGGCATCGGCGTGTATAAAGATGAAACCGGGCAAACGCCGGTATTAACCAGCGTAAAAAAAGCCGAGCAGTACCTGCTGGAAAACGAAACCACAAAAAACTATCTCAGCATTGATGGCCTGGCCGATTTTGCTCGCTGCACTCAGGCTCTGCTGTTTGGCCAGGATAACGCCATTCTTAGCGAGAAACGCGCCCGCACGGCGCAGACGCCCGGCGGAACCGGCGCCCTGCGCGTAGCCGCCGATTTCCTGGCGACGCAAACCGCTGCAAAACGCGTCTGGATCAGTCATCCCAGCTGGCCGAACCATAAAAACGTCTTTAATTCCGCCGGACTCGAAGTCTGCGAATATGATTATTATGATGCTGAAAACCACCAGCTCGATTTTGACGCGATGCTGGCCAGCCTGCGCGGCGCAAAAGCCGGTGACGTAGTCCTGT
Source organism: Mixta theicola (assembly GCF_002895925.1). Taxonomy (GTDB): domain Bacteria; phylum Pseudomonadota; class Gammaproteobacteria; order Enterobacterales; family Enterobacteriaceae; genus Mixta; species Mixta theicola. The sequence continues at coordinate 308,357 of NZ_NWUO01000001.1, forward strand.
TCCACGGCTGCTGCCATAACCCAACCGGCATTGATCCTACCGCAGAACAGTGGTCCCAGCTGGCAGAACTGTCAAAGGCGAGCGGCTGGCTGCCGCTGTTCGATTTTGCCTATCAGGGCTTCGCTCGTGGTCTGGAAGAAGATGCTGAAGGGCTGCGGATTTTTGCCGCCAGCCATAAAGAACTGATTGTCGCCAGCTCATACTCCAAAAATTTTGGCCTGTATAACGAGCGTGTGGGCGCCTTTACGCTGGTTGCCGCAGACGCCAGCGTAGCCGATACCGCGTTCAGCCAGGTAAAATATACCATTCGCGCAAACTACTCTAATCCTCCTGCACACGGTGCCGCCGTCGTTGCCACAATTCTTGGTAATAACGCGCTGCGTGCTATTTGGGAACAGGAGTTAACGGATATGCGTCAGCGTATTCATCGCATGCGTCAGCTTTTTGTGAATACGCTGCAGGAAAAAGGCGCTAACCGCGACTTCAGCTTTATTATTCGCCAGAACGGGATGTTCTCTTTTAGCGGATTAAATAAAGATCAGGTTATTCGTTTACGCGAAGAGTTTGGCGTTTATGCGGTGAATTCGGGGCGTGTTAACGTAGCGGGCATGACGCCAGATAATATGGCCGCCCTGTGCGAAGCGATTGTTGCCGTTTTATAAGACCAACGTAAAAAAATGGGCCTGCTGGCCCATTTTTTATTTACTGGTCAGATTAAAAAAGGATTACTGATACGCTCACGGCCTAAGGTGGATAACGGCCCATGACCGGGAATAAAGGTAATATTATCGCCAAGCGGCAGCAGCTTATTTTTAATGGAATCAATCAGCGCCTGGTGGCTACCCTGTGGAAAATCAGTGCGCCCTACGCCGCCGTTAAAAATAACGTCGCCCGAAATTAATAAATTTCCGGCGCGATGGAAAAAGACGATATGACCGGGCGTATGGCCGGGACAGTGCAAAACGTCCAGCGTTGCCTTACCTACCTGTACCGTTTCTCCTTCCTCCAGCCAGCGATCGGGCGTTAACGGCGCGCATTCCGCAAGACCAAACATTTGGCTTTGCATCGGCAGCGCGTCCAGCCAGAAGGCATCCTGCTTTTGCGGCCCGATAATCTGTACGCCATAATAAGCGGCCAGCTCGGCGGCGGCCCCCACATGATCAAGATGGCCATGCGTAAGCAGTACCGCTGTTATCGTAACGTTCTGCGCTTTAACCTGTTGTTTAATCAGTTCCGCATCGCCGCCAGGATCGACCAGCGCTGCCTCATGCGTTTCACCGCACCAAATCAACGAGCAGTTCTGCGCGAATGCCGTGACGGGAATAATATGATAATCCATAAAGCTCCGTGACCCACACAGCCGGTGGGCGATCTCTGCATTACCAGTGGCGCACCGGCCCGGTATCAATATGCACAAAGTTACTACGTGGGTAATATCCTACACCACCAGCGCGCATTTTCAGCGCCGCTTTGCGTATATTGCTAAGAGAAATACCTTCAATATGAAAATCCATCGCCTGTCCACGCGTATGGTAGCTATGTTTTGCTACGCCGCTGCTTTTTTCACGCAGCATATTATTCGTTGCCAGCGAACGATAGCCAGAAATAAGCTGGATCGGTTTACTATTTTCCAGCATCGCCTGTAGTCGATAAAGCTGATCAAATAACGTTGGATCGATACTTTTAATTTTATTAGCCCGATAATCGCGGAAAAAGTGATTCAACCGCGTCAGCTCATCCTGATCGTAACTTTTCCCATTAAAAAACTCGGTTTTAAGCGTTTCACCGGTATGAAGATTATTGAGCGTAAGGACGCGAGGACGAGAAGTCGAAACTGAGGCAAGAGCTGAGCCTGGAAGCAGCGCAAGCCCTGCTGCCGCACCACCTAAAACCAGCAGCTTACGACGTTGGGAATCAAAATTAGTCATAAATTGCGTTTACCTGCGAAAAGAAAGCGAACCGTGCAAAAAGTGCACAAGCCGCACCTTAACCGCCACTCTGGATGACGTCAAGATACTAAACGGCAGGAATGTGAGGATAAACGTAAACGCCACAGCTGGTCCGGCTGCCTGTAGTAACAGACAGCCGGGAAAAACTTTAGTGAATCAATGATTAAAGCATTAACTGACCAGCCTGAGCCAGAATGCGCGTGCCTGACTGAGCGGTGGTATCGTAATTGTAAATATCTGTGCGAAACTGTGTCTTACCGTCATCTGCTACCCAGGCGGTAAGATAAAACAGATTTACCGGGACACGGTGACGAATAGGAACATAGCGCGTATCTCCCTGCTGCAGGCTGCTGGATATGCGCGCATTATTCCAGCCCGCATCCTGCAGTAGTAAATTGGCTAACTCCGAGGCTTTATTTACCCGTACGCAACCAGAACTCAGCGCGCGAATATCTTTCTGGAAAAGATTGTGATTTGGCGTGTCATGCAAATAAATAGCGTCGGAGCTGGGCATATTGAATTTAAAACGCCCCAGCGAGTTATTAGCCCCCGGTGCCTGGCGTATGCGATACGGGAATGTAGCCGCCGAGACCATACTCCAGTCAATCATGCTGGGATCGATAACCTCGGCATCGTTGCTCCAGCCGGAAAGCAAGGTATAACCATGCTGATACAGATAAGACGGGTTGCGTTTAACTTTGGGAATAATATCCTGCCGGACCAGCGTTGTGGGAACATTCCACGGTGGATTCAGCACGACATTATTTAAAGCGCTACGCATCAGCGGCGTTTTACGATCGGGACGGCCCACGATTACGCGGGACGATAATATTTCATTGCCGTTAGCGTAATAGACCAGCGAATAGTTGGCGATATTGACCATGATGCCATTACGCATATCATCCGGCAGCAGCCGCAAACGCTGGATATTGAGCGCCAGCAGCGAGGCACGCAGCTGTGGCGACACGTTTAGCCATTCGCGCGTGCGTGGGCCAATCGCCCCGTCAGCTTCCAGACCTTGCCAGCGCTGAAAGCGCTTCACCGCTTCGATTAGCGTTGGGCCATAAATATTGTCGTCTGTCGCCACCGGCTGTGAAGAGGCAACGTTGCCCGGATTAGCCGGGGTTGAGGCCGGCACGTCAGTAACGTCAGTGGCGGAAGGGCTTACGGTAGCCAACCGATCGTTCTGACTGACGGCGTCAGCGGTTGCCGCATCCTCATTTGGCGCTGGCGCGTCTTTAGCCGACAGCATACCGGTACGCTGCAGAATCTCTCTTAACGCCGGAACATCATCGCTGACCTGGCCGGGACGTAGCGTCTGTTTATCTTTCAGCTGCGGCCACGGATGATTATCCGCCAGCATCTGCTTCAGCGCATTGTGCATACGGCTATATTGGGGATGTTGAGGAACTAAAGAGTTAACGAAACGGGTCAGTTGCCCGGCATCAACCGCCTTCAGCCACTGGTTAGTCACCGCAAGCGGCGGCAGCGCCATTTTGTAAGGAACCCGGCTATATAGCCAGCTTTCACCCTTCTTAGGTACGTTTGCGACAAATTGCAGGTAGCCAAGCATAGCGTCCGATAAAACAATATCGCGCGCCATACCGGTAATATTGGGATCCGTTAATAGCTGTACCCACTGGGTAAACTGCGGCTGAACCCCTGAAATCGCCACTTCGGCCAGCTGCTGCTGGAAGTGCTGTACGGCTTCTCTGTCCTGCCAGACAGGCTGCATTTGGCGCGCAGCGTATAAGGATGCCAGCGTTCCGGTATAAAAAGGCTTAACGCCCTGCGGCAGTGCGGCCAACATTTGCTGTTGTCCTGCGGCCGCGCTCATGGTTTCACCGGCTCTTTCTACCGGTACAGCCGTAATAATCGCCGCCCCGGCGGTAGAGATCTGTATCAGGCTGATTGCAACTGCCCAAGCCAGCGTTGTTTTTTTCAGTGCCTTATATTGTGCCAGCAACATCCTTGCCCCCTGCCTGCTTTGTCGGCGGTTAACAAACCGTCATGACTGTTAATTATTATAATAAGTATATAAACGAACAACGGCATTTGTCTCATAGAGCAAATGCCGTTGATTAGATTAAACGCGAGGCAACAGTTTTACTACATTTATACCTGCGTTTTTTCATCCTTAAGCTGGTCCTGCTCCGCGCGCAATACCGTCGTGCCCGGCAGAGGATCGGCAGAGAAGCCTCTCAAGCCAACCACATGAACATGTTCCGTATTGTTGAAGACTTTACGGACCAGTTTATAGGTGGTGCCTTTTTCCGGACTGATATTTTCCGGGGCGGCGATGATAAGCTGCATCTCCAGACGTTCACAGAGTTCAAACAGCGTCGCTATTGATTTGGCATCCAGACGCGCGGCCTCATCGAGGAACAGCAAGCGGCACGGGCTAATATCTTTGCCACGCAGGCGGCGCGCTTCCTCTTCCCAGCTCTGCACGACCATCACCAGAATCGACATCCCGGTACCGATCGCCTCACCGGTTGACAACGCCCCGCTTTCAGCACGCAGCCAACCATCCGAACCACGATTAACCTCAACTTCCATCTCCAGGTAGTTACGGTAATCAAGCAGCTCCTCGCCGATGGTTTGCGCCGTGCGCTGTCCCATATCAATCTGCGGATTGAGACGCTGCCAGAGTTTAGCCAGCGCCTCGGAGAAAGTAAGCCGGTTACTGTTGAACAAATCCTGATGCTGCTCATGCTGTTCAGACAGCACGTCCAGCAGCGTTGCATGGCTTTCGCGCACGTTAACATTCAGGCGCACGCTACGGACCTGGCCAAAGCTCACGCTTTGCAATCCCTGGTTAAGCTGACGGATACGGTTTTGTTCGCGCTGAATCGTCTTGCGAATAATATTCGCCACGCTGCGCGAGCTGATGGCCAGCATCTGTTCGCGAGCGGTCAGCTCTTCAGTCAGACGGCTAAGCTCAATTTCCATCTGCTCAATTGCTTCAACCGGATCGTCGGTGCGGATAATATCCTGGCGGATACGCTCGCGCAGATGCTGATAAACGGCGATAAAGAACTGAATTTTACGTTCAGGGCGTTTGGGATCTTCTGAGAGACGCAGCACGTCTCGCAGATGTTCATTATCGGCGACCGCCAGACGCAGCGCGCCCAGCGCTTTATCCGACATTGAACGCAGCTCATCGCCGCCCAGATAGGCCAGCTCACGACGATGCAGACGCCGCTCTACGCCGTTATCTTTCACCATGCGCATCACCAGGCACCAGCCCGCTTTGGCGCTGACTACCTGCTCGCGGCTGATATGGTAATCGCGCTCCAGACGACGCAGCTTTTTCTGCAGGCCATCCATTTCCGCTTCACAGAATGTCAGCTGTTTTTCCAGCTGATTGCGACGCGAACGGTTATGGCTGAGCGCATTATGCAATTCATCACGCCGGATTCTGGCACGCTCCTCGGCGCTGGAATCTGCCTGAACGCCAATATCCTGCATCTCCTGCTGCAGCTCTTTCAGCATGTCGCGCTTGGCATCGTAAGCGCTTTTTAACGAGGCCAGAACCTGCGAATACTGCGTTAACGTGAGCTGATGCTCGCGCAGGCGTTCACGCGCTCGCGCACGCTCCGCTTCCGCATGCTCCAGACGCTGGCGCAGTTTTTCATTCAGATCGCTGGTTCCGGTTAGCATACCGGCGGAATCGACATAGCTGAAATGCGCGCGACGCTGTACGACTTCGGTAATAGCAAACGCCTGCTGGCGCGCTTCACGCTGCGCCTGCTGCGCCTGCTGATAGCCCGCTTTTAGCTGCTCATGCTGTTGCGGATCGCTCTGCAGCACCGCCAGCAGCGGCTCAAGGCGGGCCAGATGATTACCATGCTGTTGAACAAAGCGCGCCGCCTCCTGCGCTTCACTCATCAACTCACGCAGCTCTTCGCAGCGATCCGCCAGCGTCTCATCAAGCAGCAGACTCACGCGCGGCAGCAGACGGTTCAGCTGCGCGACGCCCTCTTTTGCCTGTTCAAACTGCTGACGCTGCTGCTGGTTTTCGCTTTCGTGCGCGTTAAGGGCGCGTTCGATTTCGCCGCGGCGCGCATTCAGCTGGCGAATTTGCGCCTCAGGATCCTCTTCAAACGCCACCGCCAGGTGGCTGCCGATAAAACGGCTAAAGGACTGATGCAAACGCTGGGTTTTCTGCACGTCAAAGGAGAGCGTGGCGTAGGTTTCCGCCAGCTGCTCACGTTCGGCATGTAGCAGCTCCAGCTGCTTCTCACGGGCGGCGCGGCCAAACAGCGGCACTTTAGGAAAGCGAGAGTAACGCCACTGGCGCTCAGCAACCTTCACTACTACCGCTTTTTCCAGCTCTTCGGTGCTGAAAACGCTGTCGTCAAAGGATTGAGGATCCCCCTCGATCAGATAGAGATCTTCCGGGCACTCCTCCAGGCCATCCAGCTGTTCGCGTACCAGCGAAAGATCGGGCACCACGATGGCATGACGCGACGGCCCATACAGCGCCGAGAAGTAAGGCGCATCTTCAAAGGTGACGTCGTCATAAATTTCCGACAGCAGCACGCCGCCGAAACGTTCGGCCAGCGCATTCAGGCGCGGATCTTCAGAACCGCCAGGCTGGCTTAAACGCTCAATCTGCTGTTCCGTTTCACGCTTACGCGCCGCAACCTCATCGCGCTCGACCGTGGTTTCACGCTCGCGCTCCAGCAGCTGCTGCATAAACTCGGTAATCTGCTGGCTGTTTTCCAGCGGCTGGCCGGTCTGTTCGCTAAGCTGGGTCAGGATCTCCTGCGCCGCCAGCCAGTGCGGCGCGCGGGCAGTCAGCTGCGTAATGCGTTCACGCAGCTGTTCCAGCTCCTGGCGCATCATCATTCGCTGCTCGCCGGCATCGGCTACGCTCTGCGACAGCTGTTCAATGCGCGCTTCCAGCTCATGCTGCAACGCTTCAAGCTCATGCGCCTCATACTGCTGGCCCTGACGCTTACAAAACTCGTTCAGCAAACGCTCGGCTTCATACTGCTCGCGCAGACGCTGTTCCATTTCAGACAAGCGCATCCGCAGCGAAGCGAGCTGCCCGGCCTGATGACGCTGGTTAGCCGCGTCACGCAGCAACTCCCGTCCGGTTTGCCAGGCTTCACTACGGCTGACCGGCCCGGCAATTTTACCTACCAGTTCAAACGCCTGCTCAAACTGGCTGTGCGCCGCTTCGGCAACGCTCATTTTCTGCTCAAGCATCAGCAGATTTTCCGTCGTCTCCTGCTCACGCGCCTGAAAAGTTTCCTGCCAGCTTTCCGCGTTATCTATACTGAGCTCCGGCAGGCGACAAATCTCCTGAGCGCGCTGCAACGCCTGCAGCGCCTGCTGATACTGAATAGCGCGCGTTTGCTGGACATCGAGCGCCTGCTGATAGTCCGCCAGCTGGCTTTTTAACTCATCAACTTCAAGCTCGGCCGCTTCCCGACGCGCTTCGTTTTCTTCCTGCACTTCACGCGCTTCGGCCACCACCTCATTCTGCTCTTCCAGACGATAGGTCAGCTCATCAATATCGGCTTCGTAGCGCTCAATTTTTTCCCGTTGACGCACCGCCGTCTGCACCAGATTAAGGTGATCGCTTGCAGCCTGATAATCGGTTTCCAGATCGCTTTCAGCCGCGCTGTGCTCCGCCAGTTCACGCGCCATTTCCACGTGCCGGTACTGCTCAGCAGCCAACTGTTTACGACTGGCAAGGAGGTCATTACGCAACACCAGCGCGCCGTCCAGATGGATGCGGCGTTCATTGGCGTGACGCATATAATCCGCCGCCACATAGTTGGTAGCTTCAGAGATCAGGTGCTTAAACAGGTCGCGATCGGACTGGGTGACGCGAATCGCTTCCAGCGTCATACGGTTTTCCCGCAGCGCCGCTTCCATATCCTGAAATGCTTTACGTACGCCGCTATTTTCCGGCAGCAGATAATCACGCAGCGAGCGGGTAATGGCGCTGGAGATCCCGCCGTACAGCGAGGCCTCAATCAGACGATAAAACTTGCTGCGATCGCTGGCCGAGCGCAGGCGACGCGCAACAATACCCAGCTCAAACATCAGGCTGTGGTAATCAATAATGGAGTTGTACTGTTTAAACTGCACCCCTTCCAGTGCCTCAACGCGATCTTTCAGCTCGTTAAGCGGCAGGACGCGCGCCTGACGAGTGCCCACCGTTTCCGTAAGCATTTCAGTAGGATGCAGAGAAGTTGGCAGACCGTGGATGCTGAACGGACGAATATCCACCTTTTTATCACGCCCGGCCACCTGTTGCAGGCGCACCCCGACAACGACACGCTGATGGCGTGAATTAACCACGTCCAGCACGGAGTAGCAGACGCCCGGACGCAGCTTTCCATGCAGCCCTTTATCACGCGATCCGCTGGTGGAACCCGCCTCGGTGGTATTACGGAAATGAAGCAGCGTCAGATCGGGGATCATCGCCGTAATAAATGCCGCCATCGTGGTAGATTTACCGGCGCCGTTGCCGCCAGAAAGCGTGGTGACCAGGTTATCAAGCTCAAAAGTACGCGCAAAAAAACCGTTCCAGTTAATCAGCGTTAGCGAGCGAAATTTTCCGCGTTCAATCATTCCTCTTCATCCTCCGCCATGTCTGTCTGGCGCTGCTGGCTATCCGCTTCTTCTTCGCTGTTTTCCGCCGTTTCCAGCATCATGGCTTCGCCGGTGCGAATCATGCGCAGCTGCGCCTCGCGCGGATCGTCGCCGCTGCGAACGTCGGCGCCAAAGCGGAAAACGGATTCCATAATGCGAAATTTGCTGCTGTCGTTGCCCATAAACCAAACCATGCCAAGACGGCGCAGGCGATTAAGCGACGCGCGCATTTTTTCCTGCAGCTTTTGGCGATCGAGATCGGAGCCGGTTGAACGCTGGTTAACCACCTTCAGCAGTTTACCTTCGTCCGCCAGGCTCACCAGTTCGTCATACAGTTCCTGCTGGGTAAAAATTCCCTCATTCGCCAGACGTTCCGGGCTGAGATAGAGATAACAGAGAATTTTTCCCACCAGCATATCCAGCTCAGAGAGCACCGAGCGCGGAATAAGCGTGGTAGAACGCGGACGTAAATAGAAAAAACCTTCCGGCGCGCGCACTAACTCGACGTTATAGCGCGCATAAAACTCTTCAAGATATTCCTGGTAATCCATTAAAAAAGCATGGTTGTCCAGCTCTTCAATACCAATATGTCGTCCCGCACGCAGCTGGCTGTCCAGCGCGGGAAAAAGCGGATTCGCCAGTGCCTGAGCCATTTTAACTGGCATCACTTGTTCAATATTTGTCGATGACATGTGCCTGCACCTTGGCTCCGTAATCATTAATGGGCTGCCATTGCGCCGGCAACCCGGAAAAATCAGCTTCCGCCACGCCTAAACGCACCGCCTGATCGATGACAATGCGCGCCACGTCAAAATGACGGGCCCGTGGATACTGCGCCAGATAATCCCGCATCACCTCACCGAGGTTAAGCGGTTTATTTTCCGTTTTGTAAATCTGCAGCGCTTCTTCAATCATCGCTGCAAGCTGTTCACGGATTTCATTAAACTCTTCATACTCCAGCTCTGAAGGCAGCTCGCCGGTGACCTCTTCGTCACGCAGCGTCAACTCTTCGTCACGCATATCGAACAGGCGATCGGCATTGGCGCAGGTCAGCGCCCAGGGCTGTTCAAAATAGTTCTGGACCGACTGGCGTAAGCGCTGGGCAAAGACGCGGTTTTTATCCATATCGATGGCGGTACGAATAAATTTATGGACGTGGCGGTCATAACCGATCCACAGGTCAATCGCCTGCTGGCCCCAGCTAATAATGCGATCGAGTTTATTCTGCAGATCGAACACCAGCTTATCGACAAAACCGAGATCCGGACTGCCGAGCGTGGCGTCCTGAATACGTAGCAGATTCGCCTGCAGCTTGTCGCCCGCGGCTTCCAGCGTATCCTGCAGCTCGCGCAGGGTGCCGGAGGTTTCCGAGAGCAGCAGTTCACAGCTGGAGATGGCGGCGCGCCAGTCCTGATTAAGCAGCGCGGCAATATCGTTTTTAACCGACTGCTGTTGCTCATCCATCAGACGCTGCGTTAAATCGATGCTGTCGAAAATCTCCGCGACCGAGTATTTCAGCGGCGCGAAGACGTTGCGGTGCCAGTGAAACTCATCGCCATCCTCCTGCGCCGCATCCGCCGCCCGCTTCAGCTCCTGGGCAACAATCGAAAGCTGCATAGAGAGACGCAGAGTGGAAAATTCACGCTGACGGATATAGTAATCGGTAATGCCGATCGCCAGCGGCGTCAGACGATAGATCGCATTGCCGTCCGCCAGTTCGCTGGTAAAGCGATTAAGCAGGCGTTGGCGCACCAGATCGTTTATCGCATTATTGGCGCGTACCACGACGGTTTCATGGGTTTGCTCAAAGGCGTCGCTGACGTGACGAAACGCATCTGTCAGCTCGCCCTCGCTCATTTCCCCATCCATTCGCTCGCCGTTTAGCGTGGCGATAGCCAGCAGAAACGCCAGACGTTCGGTGGGTAACGAAACGGAAAAATCGTTTTTCCGCGCCCAGGAGACCAGCTCCGGGACAGTCTGGGAAAAATCACTCATAGTAGATCCTTCGGGCCGGGTTTGCGCGCCGTGACATGAATATAACGCCCCAGGCTGATAAAGGGTTCCTGACGGCAATAGTGAGTTTCTATCGCCAACAGCCGATCAAATTCATCTATTCGTCGTTGTTTATCGTGCATATAATCGTGAAATACCCGAATGCCGGCGCGGCGTTCAATAATGAAGCCGCAGGATTGCAGCCACTGATAGACCTGTTGGGGATCGCGCGGGTAATCAGGCGAAAGCGTTTTCTTTTTGCCTTTCTTCATGCCGACTTCCAGCCAGCCGAAATTACCGTGCGCCGCCGTACTCAATATCTGCCCGTGCAGGTTGTAAAACATCAACGATAATATGCCGCCCGGCGCCAGCGCTTCGTACAGCGTAGCCAGGATCGCTTCTGGCTCGGCGACCCACTCCAACACCGCGTGAAACAATACCAGATCCGCTGGCTTATCCAAGTATTGCGCCACCTGCTGCGCGCTAATTTGTTGGAATTGCATATTGGCAATTACGTTCTGCTGTTCCGCATGTTCGCGGGCACGCTGCAGCATTTCACCAGAAATATCGCACAGTAAAACCTGATGGCCGCGCGCGGCCAGCCCGCAGGCGATTTGCCCCTGACCGCCGCCAACGTCCACAATGCGCAGCGGCCGATCCGGCAAGGTTGTCAGTAACGCATCCAGCTCCTGCCACAGGATAGCCTGACGAATACGCCCTTTGGTGGTACCGTAAATGTTTTGCGCAAACTTATGGGCAATATCGTCAAAGTTACGATCCTGCATGCGTCAGCTCCGGGGATTGCTGTTTCAGGGCGCCTATTTTGTCATACCCCGGCGCAGAATGAACCTTTGATGCAAAGTCTGGCTATCAGATGATGTTTTTTCGGACAAAAGGAATCCGCAGACATGCTTTTTACCCTAAAAAAAATTGCTGGCGGCCTGTTGCTGCCTTTGCCGCTCCTGCTTTTGCTGATGGCGTTCGGGCTTTTGCTGCTTTGGTTCAGCCGTTGGCAAAAAAGCGGGAAAACCCTCGTTTCAGCGGCCTGGATGATTCTTTTTTGTCTTAGCCTGCAGCCGGTGGCGGATAGTCTGCTGCGCCCGCTGGAGCAGCGTTACCCCACCTATAATGAAACCGCCCCCGTGGAGTTTATCGTCGTACTCGGCGGCGGTTATACCTGGAATCCGGCATGGGCGCCCAGCTCTAATCTGATTAGCAACAGCCTGCCACGCGTAACGGAAGGGGTAAGGCAATGGCGGATGCATCCGGGCGCTAAAATGATTTTTACCGGCGGTCCGGCATCCACCAATCCGGTTAGCAACGCTGAAGCGGCGGCCAGGGTCGCCATATCACTGGGCGTGCCGTCGGCGGCTATTATCCAACTCGATTGGCCACGGGATACTGACGATGAGGCGATGGCGGTTAAACAGATCGTCGGACAACGCGCTTTTCTGCTGGTGACATCCGCTAATCATATGCCTCGTGCCATGACGTTTTTCCATCATCAGGGTTTAATGCCGATTGCCGCTCCGGCAAATCAGATGGCGATTGATTCGCCGCTTAACGGGTGGGAGAAAGCCTTGCCTGCGCCGCTGTGGCTAAGCCATAGCGAACGCGCGGTCTATGAAGGGCTGGGCGCTCTGTGGCAGAGCATCAATGGGAAAACCGCCGCTGATGCCGCGACGCCGCAGAACCAGGCTGCGCCCTGACCGTTAAAAGGACGGAAATGGCTGGCCGTCCATATCGGGATTTATCCCGCTTTAGGATGGTCGGGCATTGCAGGGAGGAGCCCGAAAGCTCCTCTCGTTAACTGAAAAACGCTGGTTAGCGTAATGCCTCGCGGACGCGCGCCAGATCTTCAGCCGTATCGACGCCCGCTGCTGGCGTCGTCTCTGCTACATCGACGTGTATCTTTTCGCCGTACCATAATACGCGCAGCTGCTCCAGCAGTTCGATTTGTTCCAGCTGGCTGGGTTCCCAGCTTACGTAGCGACGAATAAAACCTGCCCGATAGGCATAAATACCAATGTGACGCAGCAGGCTGTCGCCAATGCTGTCATGCGACTGCGCAAAACGCTCGCGATCCCAGGGGATGGTGGCGCGCGAGAAATAAAGCGCATGCCCCTGCGCATCGCGTACTACCTTAACCGCGTTGGGATTAAAGGCTTCTTCAGCATGGGTAATCGGCACTGCCAGCGTCGCCATGCCCGCCACTGAACCTGCCAGATTGTGAGCAACCTGACGGATAATTTCAGGGGGGATTAATGGCTCATCGCCCTGCACGTTAACAATGATAGTGTCATCGGCAAACTGATACTGCTCGATCACCTCGGCCAGCCGCTCGGTGCCGGATTGATGATCGGGCTGCGTCAGGCATACTTCGCCGCCTGCCGCCGTAACGGCCGCCGCCACGTCAGGATGATCGGTAGCAACAATTACCCGGTCGGCGCCAGACTGTAGCGCTCGCTCCATCACATGTACCACCATCGGTTTACCGTGAATATCAACCAGCGGTTTACCGGGTAAACGCGTTGATGCAAAGCGAGCCGGAATGATGGCGACAAAACTCATGGATGTATCTCGTCTGCGGATAGCGTGCGGGCTTCGTTTTCCAGCAGAACCGGAATACCGTCGCGAACCGGATATGCCAGGCCATCTGGTTTGCAGATCAGTTCCTGCTGCTCTTTGTTGTAGTAGAGCTTGCCGTTACAGACCGGACAAGCAACGATTTCAAGTAAACGGTGATCCATGTTTCCTCCGTAATGGACCGAAGCCTCAGGATGGCAAGCATAACACAGCCGCTGAATGGGCGATAATGTCACGCTTCATTCGGCAGCGACCAGTTTGTTCCCATGATTTGTAACAGTTTATCGGGCCCTTTTTCTACCCTAACCTGCTCAGCCCCTTGCCAGCGGGCAAAGCGATCGATGGCTTTACGCACGTCGTTCACCAGGCCTGCGCCAACCCTTGTTTTTTCTTCCAGCCACAAATTTTTAATCTGCAAGCAGCGCTCACGGCGTAACATTTTAGCATCCAGCCTCGCCTTTAATGCGCCACGGTGCAGCAGCGGCAAAGTGAAATAACCATAACGACGTTTTGGCTCAGGCGTATAGCACTCCAGCCGATAGTTAAAATCGAAGAGCGCCTGCGCGCGGCGTCGATCCCAGACGACCGGGTCAAAAGGAGACAAAATAGCCGTATGGCTGGCCTTAAGCGGTTTTTCCAGCAGCGCCAGCCCCTCATGATGCAGCCACATCTCGCCCATATCTTCTACCGTTACGGGTACGACAAAGCCCTCTTCCTGCCAGCGCGCTAACACCTCTTTGAGCGCCACGCGTTTTAGACGGTAATAGTCCGGTAACCACTCGGCGCGAAACAGCCCCAGGCTACACGCGCTGTTGCGCAACATCTGTTCCTGCGCGCGTTCTTCGCTAAGCAGATGCAAAGCATCGTCCCATTCCGGTAGCACCCGCTGACGCAGGTCATAAATGCGCTGAAAGTTTTGCCGTCCAATAACCATCAGCTCCCCGGCGGTAAACAGGTTTTCCAGGTGTCGCTTATGAGGCTTCCATGACCACCAGCCAGGCTGATGTCCGGGAGCCGTCGCAAAATCAGCTGAACGTACCGGACCGTGCGCGGCGATATGTTGTAACAGGTGAGCAACTTCATCGGCGTGCTGCGCCATCCATTCAGCGTTATATTTCCAGCCCATTTTTTCCGGCTGCAGCATCCGGTGGCGCAATAACGGGTAATCTTCGGCCGGAATAAAACAGGCTTCATGCGCCCAATATTCAAACAGGCTGCCTGAAGCCAGCGCCTGCTCCAGCCAGCCTGGGGGATAGTCACCCAGACGACTGAATAAGACCAGGTAAGGGCTACGCGCGACGACATGAATGGTATCGATTTGCAGCAGCGACATGCGTCTGATAACCGCCAGCAGATCGCTGTAGGTAGCCTGGCGTTTAGGTGGGTGCAGCAGGCCCTGCGCGGCAAGATGCAGGTTACGGGCAGTTTGGCGGGAAAGAGAAACGGGTGCCATCAGCTTTTCCTTTCATTCGGATAGCACCAGTTTAGTGGCTCTGCTCAGTGCTGTGAAACAGCTAGCGGCACAGCGCAATAATTTTTTGCAGTAAAGGTTCAGCAGCCGCGGATAACCGTGCTTCAACCGGCAAATACCACCAGTTGTCATGGGCGAAAGCCCGGCACTTCACCGCATCCTTTTCCGTCATGATTAAAGGTTCATTGCCTGGCGTAAGCGCCGCTAAACTCGCTTCGCTGTAGGCCTGATGATCGGCAAACGGTACGGCCTGAACAACCTCGACCCCATGCTGACGCAGCGTAGAAAAAAAGCGCGGCGGGTGGCCGATACCCGCCATCGCGATCGCCGGCGATAAGTCAGACGCCGGACAGCTGGCGCCCGTCCTCAGGTTTATCGCTTCGCCTGGCTGTAGCGCCATCGCAAGCTCGCCTTTCCCGGCCTCTCCGCCGTTAATAATGATGGCATCAACCTGCTGTAGCCGGCCGGCACGCTCACGCATCGGGCCCGCAGGTAACCACCAGCCGTTGCCAAAGCGCCGTTCGCCATCTACCACGACAATTTCTATATCCCGCGCCAAAGCATAATGCTGTAAACCATCATCAGTAACGATCAGATCCAACGGACCGGCGGCGAGCAAGGCTTTAACGGCGTCACGGCGCACCGGCGCTACTGCAACCGGCGCGCCGGTACGCTGAGCGATCAGTACCGGCTCATCTCCGGCTTCCAGCGTCGAGATCGCGGCGTTCAGCAGCAGTGGGTAACGATCGGCCTTGCCGCCATAGCCGCGTGAGACCACTCCCACGCGCAGCCCGCGCTGTTGCAGCTGCTCCACCAGCCAGATAACGACCGGCGTTTTGCCGTTGCCGCCTGCGGTAAGATTCCCCACCACCACCACCGGCACCGGCGCACGCCAGGCATGGCGCAGGCCAAGCCGATAACTAAGCCGAATAAGGGTGACGATAAGCCCATACAGCAGGCTGAACGGCAGCAATAGCAGATACAGCGCCGAGCGGCCGCTCCAGATGCGCTCAATCATTGACCAAACTGCATCTTATGCAGTTGCGCATAGGCGCCCCGCTGGCTAAGCAGTTCATCATGCGTACCGCGCTCAATAATTTGTCCATCTTCAACCACCACGATTTCATCTGCTTTTTCGATGGTGGACAGGCGATGCGCAATAACCAGCGAGGTGCGGTTTTTCTGCAGTTCGTCCAGCGCTGACTGGATAGCACGCTCAGATTCGGTATCCAGCGCCGAGGTAGCCTCATCCAGAATCAGGACCGGGCTATCACGCAGCAGAGCGCGGGCGATAGCGATACGCTGACGCTGGCCGCCGGAAAGCAGGACGCCGTTTTCACCAATAACGGTATCCAGGCCGTTATCCATTTTGCGGATAAAGTCCATGGCATGCGCCATCTCTGCGGCTTGCTCGATCTCTTCCCGGCTGTAAACCTCGTTGCGCGCGTAGGCGATATTGTTAGCGATGGTATCGTTAAACAGATGGACATTTTGCGAGACCAGCGCGACCTGATTACGCAGGGAACGCAGGGTATATTCCCGCAGGTCGTGGCCATCCATAAGGATTTCCCCCTGCTGAATATCATAAAAACGCGTCAGCAGGCTGGCGATGGTCGATTTACCCGAGCCGGATCGCCCTACCAGCGCCACGGTTTTACCGGCCGGAATGGTCAGATTAATATTACGCAGCGCCGGAACATCGCGCCCAGGGTAGTTGAAGGTGACGTTACGGAATTCGATTTTCCCTTGCGCCCGTTCAATTTCGCGCGTGCCGGTATCCACTTCCTGTTCGCTATCAAGAATAGAAAACAGCGTCTGACAGGCGGCCATTCCTCGTTGAAACTGAGCATTAACGTTAGTTAATGATTTCAGCGGACGCATTAGCGCAATCATTGAAGAAAAGACCACGGTAATAGTCCCTGCCGTCAGGGTATCCATTACGCTGGGAAAGCTGGCGGCATATAGAACAAAAGCCAGGGCCAGAGAAGCGATCAGCTGAATAATAGGATCGGAAATAGACGAAGCGGAAACCAGCTTCATTCCCTGATGGCGCATGTGGTTGCTGACTTTATCGAAACGCTTAGCTTCTACATCCTGTCCGCCGAAAATAAGCACCTCTTTGTGCCCTTTCAACATTTGCTCAGCGCTGGTGGTGACCTGTCCCATACTGTTCTGCATATTTTTACTGATACTGCGGAAACGTTTGGAGACGGTGCGAATAGCCATAGAAACAACCGGCGCGAGTACTATCAGGATCAGCGACAGCTGCCAGCTGTAGTAAAACATCATAATGAACAGGCCGATAATCGACGCGCCTTCACGTACTACGGTGACCAGAGCGCTGGAAGAAGAGGAGGCAACCTGTTCAGAGTCATAGGTTATACGCGACAGCAGCGTCCCGGTAGACTGCTGGTCGAAAAAAGAGACCGGCATTCCCATCATATGGGTGAATAAACGGCGACGCATATTCATTACGACATTGCCGGAAACCCATGAAATACAGTAACTTGAAGCATAACTGGTCACGCCGCGAATCAGCATCAGGCCGATTACGGCCAGCGGCATCCATATTAAGACCGATTTATCGGCCTTACCAAAGCCTTCATCCAGTAAAGGTTTCAGCAATGACAGCATGAGGGTATCGCCTGCCGCGTTGATAATCAGCGCTACGGCTGCCACAATCAGCCCCGCTTTATGCGGTGCGATCATCGGCCAAAGGCGACGAAAGGTCTGCCATGTTGAGAGATCTTTATCTTGATGCATTATTTAACCAGCTTTGTTTGAAATAGCCGCTTATTTTACCTGGATTCATCCGGTACGCCAAACCACTGATGATACCAGCGGGACATTATTTGTTCTCTTAACCCCTTGACTTGCCATCCATCACGATAAAACCCTACGCTAAGCTGCCCGGAGCGCGAGGTATCGTGCCAGTGATAGCCATTTTTACGATAGCGTTCGATAATCCGGGCAGAAGGCAAACGCCAGGCGTTATAACGCGCTACCGAAACAAGCGCTACGCTACCTTTAACATTGCGTAGCAGCGCTGCGGTCGATGAGGTTTTACTACCGTGATGCGGTACCTGAATAAGATCGGCCTTTAGCGCTAAACGATCGCGTCGCAGCAACTGTTTTTCAGCTTCAGCTTCCAAATCGCCCGTTAACAGTACCCGGTAACGGCCATCATCAACCCGCACAACGCAGGAATCATTGTTATTGCCGTGCGTGCTAACCGCCGGTGGCCAAAGTACATTAAAGTTCAGCTTTTGCCATTGCCATCGCACTCCCGCAATACAGGGCTGATGGCCTGGCAACGTGAGCGCGCTACGCACCACGGCTTCGGGCCAGGCCCGCTGCATATCGGCTAATCCGCCGATATGATCGAGGTGCTGGTGGCTGATAATTATTGTATCCACCGATAGCCCGTGCCAGTTTAACCATGGCAGCAGGGTTTGTCGGGCAGCGCTTCCTGCTGGCCAGCGGTTGCCGGTGTCATAAACCAGGGCATGTCCGTTACGCGAGATAACCATCGCCAGCCCATGACCAATATCTAACATATCAAGCCGCCATTCAGGCTCAACGCGGGTGATATGCCACAGCCCAGGCAGACAGCAGGCGGCGATTAACGCTGCTGGCGCGCGCTGCCACCAGCCCAGGCGAAAAGCGACGAATAATAACCATACGATAAGGCTGGCGATCAGCGCCTCTTTTCCCAGCCATAGCCATCCCTCCGGCAGGAAAGTTAAGAGATGAAAGGTCAGCGCCAGTGAGCGATCTGCCACCCACCAGAGCGGTAAGGCAAGCCAGCCGGCAGGCATAATCAATGCAAACAGCAATGCCGGAACCGTAATAAAAGAGACGATCGGTATGGCCAGCATATTCGCCGGTAGCGATGTCAGACTGACTCCATGAAAGATAAAAATCTGGATGGGAATGAGGAGCAGCAGCATCCCCAGCTGTAGATGCATTAGCTGTAAAAGCATCCAGCGCTTACGATAGCGCCAGCGCACAGGCAATGGAAACCACTGGAACCAAAACAGCAAAATGGCTACCGCCACGACGGAGAGCCAAAAGCTATCCGACAGTATCGCAACGGGATCAATAAACAGGATCCCGCCGAGGCAAACCAGCCAAATCTGCCAGTTGCTGCAGTTGATCCCCTGAAAGCGCACCAGCGCCCATAATGTTAGCGCGGTCATCGCCCTGACTGCCGGTGGATTGTTACCTGACAGCCAGCAGTAGGCTGCGGCTACGCTCAGGCTAAACAATAACGGCAACGGATAACGTATACGCCATGTCGGCAGCAAAAACTGTAATCCTCTGGCTGCTATCCATCCCAGCGAGGCGGCCAGGCTGATATGCATACCGGAAATCGCCATTAAATGCGCAATACCGGTATCTCTCAGCAGAGCACGTGTTTCAGCGGCAACCTCTTGTCGATCGCCAAAAAGTAAGGCGGTCATTACGCCATGCCAGGGTAAATGCTGATACTGCTGCTGAGCATAAGACATCAGGCGCTGACGCCATGAGCAGCCAGTACTGAGCGGGCGGCCAGCCAGCAGCCTGCCCTGTAGCGGGGTATTATTAGCCAGAGCAAAACGCTGAGCATCATAACCCCCTTCATTCAGGCGCCCGTGCACCGGACGCAAGCGGAGTTTCATTTCCCAACGTTGACCCGCACACCACGTCTCTTCAAATCTACCTGTCATTACGCTGGCATAAACCGGAGGAAACATCCGCTTATCCTCATGCTCAACTATTTTTACTATCAGCCGCCCTTTATCATGTAAGACCTGGGTGATTTCAGTACGTACTTCAATGGCCCTTGCGGATAACTTAACGAGCGGTTCTATGGTCTGGCGTGCGGCCAGTAATGCCCAGACCATTAACATCCCCCCTATTCCCATATAGCGTAATGCCCGCTGCGGCAGCATGATTGCTACCAGCGCTGCGATGAGTAGATACACAAGGCTATTACGTTCTGGCAGCTGCGATAAAAAGAGTAAGGGAAGCGTCGCAAGCGTGGTTAATAAAGCCAGCACAGGGAGAGGATATGGCATAGTTTCATCCTTATAAACGAAGGATGAGTATGCCGAATTGATACGCTAAGCGCAGAGGGCTGCTGGCATCGCCGGAAGCGATGACGCAAAGAGATTTTACTGTTTACAAACGTCGGCGGCTTGCTGTGAGCAGGCGCGCATTAGTTAAATCAGGCGCAAAAAAAAAACGACACAAAGTGTCGTTTTTTATCTGTCGTCATTTTGCCTTAGCCGTAAATGTTCGCACGATCGCGCAATTCTTTACCCGGTTTAAAATGTGGAACGTACTTACCTTCCAGTTCCACTTTATCGCCAGTTTTAGGGTTGCGACCAACGCGCGGCGCACGGTAATGCAAAGAGAAACTGCCAAACCCCCGGATTTCGATGCGTTCACCCTGAGCCAACGTAGTGGCCATATGCTCAAGCATCTCTTTTACCGCATCCTCTACGGCTTTCGCCGGGATATGAGTTTGCTGGGCCGCAAGTCTTTCAATAAGTTCTGACTTGGTCATTAGTCCTCCGGTTAATCCCTGTGGGAATGGTCTGACAGCTTGCTACAGGAACCGGGCGCCAAAAGGCAACCCGGAGCCCGAAGACGATTATTCGCCTTTAGCGGCTTTAAATGCTTCAGCCATAGCGTTAGAGAAGTTGCTTTCTTCCTGTTTGTTATTAACAGTAGCGATAGCATCTTTTTCGTCAGCTTCGTCTTTAGCACGTACAGACAGGCTTACAACGCGGTTTTTACGATCGACGCCGGTGAATTTAGCTTCAACTTCATCACCCACATTCAGCACTTGAGTAGCGTCTTCGATACGGTCACGTGAAGCTTCAGAAGCGCGCAGGTAGCCTTCAACGCCGTCTGCTAATTCAACTGTAGCACCTTTAGCGTCAACTGCAGTTACTTTACCAGTAACAATTGCACCTTTCTTGTTCAGAGAGATGTAGTTGTTGAACGGGTCTTCTGCCAGCTGCTTAACGCCCAGGGAGATACGCTCGCGCTCTGCGTCAACCTGCAGAACCACCGCGGCGATTTCGTCACCTTTTTTGTACTCACGAACCGCTTCTTCGCCAGTCGCGTTCCAGGAGATGTCAGACAGGTGAACCAGACCGTCGATGCCGCCTTCCAGGCCGATGAAGATACCAAAGTCGGTGATTGACTTGATTTTACCTTCAACACGGTCACCCTTGTTATGGGTTTCCGCAAACTGCTGCCACGGGTTGGATTTGCACTGTTTCAGGCCCAGAGAGATACGACGACGTTCTTCGTCAATATCCAGAACCATCACTTCTACCACGTCGCCAACGTTAACAACTTTGGACGGATGGATGTTTTTGTTGGTCCAGTCCATTTCAGACACGTGTACCAGGCCTTCAACGCCTTCTTCGATTTCAACGAAGCAGCCGTAGTCAGTCAGGTTGGTTACGCGACCGGTCAGTTTAGTCCCTTCCGGATAACGTTTAGCGATAGCTACCCACGGATCTTCGCCCAGCTGTTTCAGGCCCAGAGATACACGGGTACGCTCGCGATCGAACTTCAGTACCTTAACGGTGATTTCGTCGCCAACATTAACGATTTCGCTCGGATGCTTAACGCGTTTCCAGGCCATATCGGTAATGTGCAGCAGGCCGTCAACGCCGCCCAGATCAACGAAGGCGCCGTAGTCAGTGAGGTTCTTAACGATACCTTTGACTTCCATGCCTTCCTGCAGGTTTTCCAGCAGCTGATCGCGTTCTGCGCTGTTTTCAGATTCGATAACGGCACGACGAGAAACAACAACGTTGTTGCGCTTCTGATCCAGCTTGATTACTTTGAACTCAAGCTCTTTGCCTTCCAGGTGCAGCGTATCGCGCACCGGACGCACGTCAACCAGGGAACCCGGCAGGAACGCACGAATACCGTTCAGCTCAACAGTGAAGCCGCCCTTGACTTTGCCGTTGATCACGCCAGTTACAGTTGCAGCTTCTTCGTAAGCTTTTTCCAGCATCAGCCATGCTTCGTGACGCTTCGCTTTCTCACGAGACAGCAGGGTTTCACCGAAGCCGTCTTCTACTGCGTCCAGAGCAACGTCAACTTCGTCACCAACCTGGATTTCAATCTCGCCCTGGGCGTTCTTGAACTGCTCAGCCGGAATGGCAGACTCAGATTTCAGACCGGCGTCAACCAGTACGATATCTTTGTCGATAGCAACAACAACACCGCGAACGATGGAACCCGGGCGGGTTTCGATTTCTTTCAGGGATTCTTCAAACAGTTGAGCAAAAGATTCAGTCATATTTAATCTTTAGATAGGTAAATTTAACGTCCACCTGACTTCCTGCCGGATGGGGTTGTTTAACATGCCTGATGACGTTCCTTATCACCAGGTTATTACATCTGTTCAGCCGCCAGCCTACGATAATGCCAGCTTTTCACGGGCATAATTGAGCGCGGTATCAATCACCTGCTCAATACTCATGCTGGTTGAATCCAGCACTAGCGCATCTTGCGCGGGCACCAGCGGTGCGATAGCCCGATTACGGTCGCGCTCGTCGCGCTCCTTTATCTCGGCTAAAAGGCGTTCAAAGTTAACACTAAAGCCCTTTTCCTGCAACTGTAGCATACGGCGGTGCGCTCGCTCTTCGGAGCTGGCGTCCAGAAAAATTTTTACTGGCGCATCGGGGAACACCACCGTGCCCATATCGCGGCCGTCGGCAATCAGGCCGGGCATATCGCGAAACGCGCGTTGACGCCGCAATAAAGCCTCGCGCACCCGTGGAAAAGCCGCCACTTTTGACGCCGTGTTGCTCACTTCCTGCGTGCGGATTTCACCCGTTACGTCTTCGCCTTCAAGAATGACCGCCATTTCACCATCGGTAGAAATAAAGCGCACATCCAAATGCGCGGCGATAGGCACCAGCGCCTCTTCTGATTCGATATCTACCTGATGATGAAGGGCTGCCAGCGCTAATACGCGATAAATAGCACCAGAATCAAGCAGATGCCACTGCAGCGCCTCAGCCATTGCCTTGCAGAGCGTGCCTTTGCCCGCACCGCTTGGACCATCAATGGTAATTACCGGGGCTGTTGCCGTCATTTTATTCTCCTGTCGCTGCTGGTCGTTCTTATGGCTACCTGCATTCATTCACAAGTCGCGGCATATTATACGCTGCAATCATTCAGAACGTTATCTTTAAGCATAGACAGCTGCTAAATATTGTTATTTTTAAGAACTTCCGCTAAAAGCTAAAATGACGAAATGCGTTAGCCGTCACGCCTTAAGTCAGCGGTAACGGCGTTTTTTCAGGCTAAAGTACTGATAGCCGCCAGGCGTTCAAAGTAGTCCGGAAAGGTTTTAGCGGTACATTTCGGATCAAGGATGGTCACGGCTGTATCCGAGAGCGCCACCAGCGAAAAACACATCGCCATACGGTGATCGTTATAGGTGCCGATGCTCGCCGAAGTAAGGTGCTGCCCAGGCGTTATACGGATAAAGTCATGCCCCTCTTCCACCTCAGCGCCGACTTTACGCAACTCGGTGGCCATCGCTGACAGCCGATCGGTTTCTTTAACTCTCCAGTTATAAATATTGCGTAATACTGTCGTGCCTTCAGCAAATAATGCCGCGGTCGCAATGGTCATTGCCGCATCGGGGATATGATTCATATCCAGATCGATAGCGTGTAATTTAGCGTGCGTACAAGCGATATAGTCATCGCCCCACTCAATTTTAGCGCCCATTTTTTCCAGCACGTCAGCAAAGCGAATATCGCCCTGTACGCTGTTGCGGCCCACGCCGGTAACGCGCACCGTGCCGCCTTTTATTGCGGCGGCGGCGAGAAAATAAGACGCAGAAGAGGCATCGCCTTCAACCAGATAGCTGCCGGGTGAGACATAGCGCTGCTGTCCACGGATCGAGAAGCGTTGGTAATTATTGTTTTCTACCGTTACGCCAAAGGTATTCATCAGGTGCAGCGTAATATCAATGTAGGGCTTCGATACCAGATCACCTTTAATGGCAATATGCGTGTCCTGAGGCGCCAGCGGTGCAGCCATCAGCAGGGCCGTTAAAAACTGGCTTGAGACGCTACCGTCTACGCTAACCTCGCCGCCGGTAAAACCACCGTGAATGCGTAACGGGGGATAGTCGGCCTGCTCCAGATAATCAATTTGCGCGCCGCCCTGACGCAGCGCATCAACCAGATGACCAATAGGACGCTCTTTCATGCGCGGCTCACCGGTCAGAATAATATCATTGCTGGCCAGACAGAGTGCCGCCGCCAGGGGACGCATAGCGGTTCCGGCATTGCCAAGGAACAGTTCCAGCGCCTTTTCTGCTTTTAGTGGTCCCCCGGTGCCGTTAACTTCACAGACGGTACGATCCGCTGACAGCCTATAGCCGACGCCTAATGCCTCAAGCGCATTAAGCATATGTTTAACGTCATCGCTGTCCAGGAGATTGGTCAGACGTGTCGTTCCCTGAGCCAGCGCAGCCAGCAGTAAAGCGCGATTAGAGACGCTTTTTGAGCCAGGCAAGTTTACCGTACCGTCAACGCGGGCTATGGGTTGTAGTGTCAGGGATTCCTGCATATGAAAACTTCTCTCCGTAAAGCCAGTACAATAAAACCTCGCGCCAGGGCGAGGTTTCTAAACAATATTAAACCGGGAATCAGCCGTGCCGACGTTCAAAATCAACCATAAAATCGGTCAGGGTTTTTACGCCTTCCAACGGCATAGCGTTATAAATAGAAGCGCGCATACCGCCAACAACGCGATGCCCTTTCAAAGCATGCAGCCCGGCGGCAAAAGATTCTTCAAGGAAAAGTTTATCCAGCGCGGCATCAGCCAGCTGGAAAGGCACATTCATTCGTGAGCGGTTGCTGACGGCGACATCATTGCGATAGAAATCGCTACGGTCGATGACCCCATACAGCAAATCGGCCTTGGCCTGATTCGTTTTATCCATTTCGCTGATGCCGCCACGCTCTTTCAGCCATTTAAATACCAGGCCTGAAAGATACCAGGCAAACGTCGGCGGGGTATTGTACATAGAATCATTTTCCGCCAGCGTTTTATAATTCAGCACCGATGGCAGCGCCTGCTGCGCGTTGCCCAGCAGATCGTCACGTACGATAACCAACGTCAATCCGGCTGGGCCAATATTTTTCTGCGCTCCGGCATAGATAACACCGTAGCGACTGATATCCAGCGGACGAGAAAGAATAGTGGAAGAGAGATCGGCCACCACAACTTTATCGCCAAAATCAGGTTGTTCATCAATGGCAAGGCCATCGATAGTTTCATTAGGGCAGAAATGGACATAGGCAGCATCGTTGCTCAACGCCCACTCGCGCATAGGCAGTAAAGCGCGCTTGCCATCAACCTGGGTCTTCGCGTCAATCACGTTAGGCGTACAGTATTTTTGCGCTTCCTGGATAGCGCTATGCGCCCAATAGCCGCCGTCAATATAGTCTGCGGTTTTTGCCGCGCCCAACAGGTTCATCGGCACCGCAGCAAACTGCGCGCGTGCGCCGCCCTGACAGAATAAAACTTTATAATTATCGGGGATTTTCAGCAGATCGCGTAAATCTTTTTCTGCTTCTTCTGCCACCTGAATGAACTCCTTGCTGCGATGGCTGATTTCCATCACGGAGGTTCCCAGTCCATTCCAGTTGCAAAGCTCTTGTTCTGCACGACGAAGCACTTCTACCGGCAGCATTGCTGGGCCGGAGCTAAAATTATAAATCTGCGTCATTTCCCGTCACCACTGTCAGATCGGTTGATTATGAATAGGCTATCGGTTTTATCACTGCCACCGGCAGGCTGCAAACATTTATCCGGGCGCGATCACATTTTCCAGCCTCCTGCCGCAACAGCTTGTATGGCGAAAGCAAAGCGGTACGATATTTTATGAGGTTCCACGCCGAGCGAAACGCTGGAACCAGAAAGAAAATAATAATTTTGCCACCATACCGGGAATGAAATCGCCGCCCGCTAATAGCGCCAGCGGTAGAAAATACGTATCATTGCGCGCTTTACGCTCAACCAACATCATATAGTAGGCTACATGACTCAAACCTTTATCCCAGGCAAAGACGCCGCGCTGGAAGATTCTATTACACGCTTCCAACAGAAGCTGCAGGACTTTGGCTTCAATATTGAAGAAGCCTCCTGGCTAAATCCTGTGCCCCACGTCTGGTCGGTGCATATTCGCGACCGCGATTGCCCGCTTTGCTTTACGAATGGTAAAGGCGCAAGTAAGAAGGCTGCGCTGGCTTCCGCGCTGGGTGAGTATTTCGAACGCTTATCGACGAACTACTTCTTCGCTGACTTCTGGTTAGGCGAAACCATCGCCAACGGCGAATTTGTTCATTATCCCAATGAAAAATGGTTCCCATTGCCGGATGACGACAGCCTGCCGGAAGGCATTTTGGATCCCCGCCTGCGCCAGTTTTACGATCCGGAAAATGAGCTGAGCGCCAGCGATCTTATCGATCTGCAGTCAGGTAATGCCGATCGCGGGATTTGTGCCCTGCCTTTCACCCGCCAGTCTGACGATCGGACGGTGTATATTCCCATGAATATCATCGGCAACCTGTATGTTTCTAACGGCATGTCCGCAGGTAATACGCGTAATGAAGCGCGCGTACAGGGCCTGTCTGAAGTGTTTGAGCGCTATGTAAAAAACCGCATTATCGCGGAAGCGATCAGTCTGCCGGCTATCCCGCAGAACGTACTGGATCGCTATCCAGGAGTGGTAGAAGCCATTAACAGCCTTGAGGCTGAAGGCTTCCCGATTTTTGCTTATGACGCCTCGTTAGGCGGCAAATATCCGGTTATTTGCGTGGTGTTATTTAATCCGACCAATGGCACCTGCTTCGCTTCATTCGGCGCTCATCCTGATTTTGGCGTGGCGCTGGAGCGTACCGTAACTGAACTGCTGCAGGGGCGTAGTCTCAAAGATCTGGATGTCTTTACGCCGCCGACTTTTGATGATGAAGAAGTGGCGGAACATGCCAACCTGGAAACGCACTTCATCGATTCCAGCGGTTCGATTTCATGGGATTTGTTCAAAGAAGAAGCCGATTATCCGTTTGTAGACTGGCGCTTTGATGGCAGCACAGAAGAAGAATTCGCTACGCTTATGGCCATTTTTAAGGCCGAAGATCAAGAAGTTTATATTGCGGATTATGAACATCTGGACGTTTACGCCTGCCGTATTATTGTTCCCGGCATGTCAGATATTTATCCGGCTGAAGATCTGCTGCTGGCCAATAACAATATGGGCGCAGGCCTGCGTGAAACGCTGCTGGCGCTGCCTGACAGCCAATGGGATAAAGCAGATTATCTGGCATTGATCGAGCAGTTAGATGAAGAAGGCCACGATGATTTTACCCGGGTACGGGAGCTGCTTGGCCTGGCTACCGGTAAAGATAATGGTTGGTATACCCTGCGTATCGGCGAGCTGAAAGCGATGCTGGCGCTGGCGGGCGGCGATCTCGATCAGGCCCTGATCTGGACTGAATGGACGATGGAGTTCAATGGTTCGGTCTTTACTGCTGAACGCGCTAACTACTATCGCTGCCTGCAAACGCTCCTGCTGCTTTCCCAGGAAGAAGAACGCGATCCGACGCAGTATTATCACGCATTTGTACGTATGTATGGTGCTGAGGCCGTTGAAGCAGCGTCAGCCGCCATAAATGGCGAAGCGCCTTTTTATGGCCTGCAAGCCGTTGATCTTGACCTGCTGGCTTTTCCTGCTCATCAGGCCCTGCTGGCTGCGTATGAGAAATTGCAACAGGCCAAGCGTAATAACTGGAAGTAAATAACCGAACATCCGTAAATTTTGCGCCAGCTGTTTAACCTCAGCTGGCTTTTTTAGTTAGCCAAATGTTACCAACAGGATATTTTAAATTCCGCTTTGATAACATTTAATCAAAACCAGATCCTTTTAAAGTCATTCCCGTTTGTACATTAAATGCCAATTTCAATTTTAAATATATAAATTAAAATAAATTTTATCCATAAAAATCAAAAAGTTAACCAGTAAAATCCAATATATATTGCCATCTCACCTCTACAGTCGCTCGTCCAATATGATCTATATCAATTTTCACTAAATACTCCTTTGTTAGTATCCCTGCGACGATATTTTATGGGAGTGCGTTAGTATGAATACTGACAACCCTTTCAATTTATTATTGCCGCAGGCAATGGCGAAAGCCGCTGAAGACGCCGGCGTTTAT
Organism: Mixta theicola; assembly: GCF_002895925.1. Taxonomy (GTDB): domain Bacteria; phylum Pseudomonadota; class Gammaproteobacteria; order Enterobacterales; family Enterobacteriaceae; genus Mixta; species Mixta theicola. The sequence goes on from NZ_NWUO01000001.1 coordinate 336,232, forward strand.
AAAGCGAATAAACACCCGTTAATTACCTTTTTTCTGGCTATTAACGCTGGCGTATTTATCTCTATCGCCTTCGTTTTTTATATTACCGCCACCACAGGAACGGCTGATATTCCTTACGGCCTGGCGAAACTGGTCGGCGGCCTCTGTTTCTCTCTGGGTTTGATGCTGGTAGTGGTTTGCGGCGCAGATCTGTTTACGTCAACCGTTTTGATTGTTGTGGCGAAAGCCAGCGGACGCATTAGCTGGGGTCAGCTGGCGCGCAACTGGATCAACGTTTACATCGGCAACCTGTTTGGCGCGCTGTTTTTTGTCGGTCTTATCTGGTTTTCCGGCGAACATGAAGTGGCTAACGGCGCATGGGGATTAAATGTCTTACAAACCGCCGATCATAAAATGCATCACTCTTTTATTGAGGCCGTTTGTCTCGGCACGCTGGCGAATTTAATGGTTTGCCTGGCAATCTGGATGAGCTATTCCGGCCGCAGCCTGACAGACAAAATGCTGGCCATGGCCCTGCCGGTTGCGATGTTCGTTGCCTGCGGTTTTGAACACAGCATCGCTAATATGTTCATGATCCCAATGGCTATCGTTATTCATGATTTCGCGGCGCCGGAGTTTTGGCAGGCGACAGGTGCAACCGCCGCTCAGTTTCCAAACCTGACGCTGAGCCATTTCATCATGGATAACCTGATCCCCGTCACCATTGGCAACATTATCGGTGGTGGGCTGCTGGTAGGGTTAACTTACTGGTTTATTTATCTGCGCGGCAACACGGCGGCGCACTAGCAGCAACTGTACACGAATTCGAGCCGACAGAGGTTTGTCTGGCGGCTCAAAAAAAGAACTTTTATCAGAAGGTAGGTATATTATGACCGAGCTCAATGAAAAACTGGTTGCCGCCTGGGAAGGTTTTACCGCAGGCGAATGGCAAAAATCAGTTAACGTTCGCGATTTCATTCAGAAAAACTATACGCCATACGAAGGGGATGAATCCTTCCTGGCCGGTGCTACCGATGCCACCATTCAGCTATGGAACAAAGTGCTGGAAGGCATCAAAATTGAAAACCGTACCCATGCGCCGGTTGATTTCGATACCCGCGTTGCGGCAACCATTACTTCACATGATGCAGGCTATATCGAGCAAAGCCTGGAAAAAATTGTCGGTTTACAAACTGACGCTCCGCTGAAACGCGCCATTATCCCCTTTGGCGGGATTAAAATGGTGGAAAGCTCCTGCAAAGCGTACAACCGCGAGCTGGATCCGCAGCTGAAAAAAATCTTTACCGAATACCGTAAAACGCATAACCAGGGCGTGTTCGATGTTTACACGCCGGATATTTTGCGTTGCCGTAAATCTGGCGTTCTGACCGGTCTGCCGGACGCTTACGGCCGTGGCCGTATTATCGGTGACTACCGTCGCGTAGCGCTGTACGGTATCGATTATCTGATGAAGGATAAGTTTGCTCAGTTCAGCTCTCTGCAGAGCGATCTGGAAAACGGCGTTAATCTTGAAGCCACCATCCGCCTGCGTGAAGAAATCTCTGAACAGCATCGTGCGCTGGGTCAGTTGAAAGAGATGGCGGCGTCCTATGGCTGCGACATTTCTCGCCCGGCAACGAATGCACGTGAAGCGGTACAGTGGACCTACTTCGCCTATCTGGCGGCAGTGAAATCACAAAACGGCGCAGCGATGTCCTTTGGCCGCGTCTCTACTTTCCTTGATGTCTATATCGAACGCGACATACAGGCAGGTAAACTGAGCGAGCTGGAAGCACAAGAGCTGATCGATCATCTGGTCATGAAGCTGCGTATGGTCCGCTTCCTGCGTACGCCGGAATATGATGAGCTCTTCTCCGGTGACCCGATTTGGGCTACTGAATCCCTGGCGGGTATGGGCACCGACGGTCGTACGCTGGTCACAAAAACCACCTTCCGCTTCCTGAACACCCTGTACACCATGGGGCCGTCTCCGGAGCCGAACATGACCATTCTATGGTCAGAACAGCTGCCGATTAATTTTAAAAAGTATGCGGCTAAAGTCTCTATTGATACCTCATCCGTCCAGTATGAAAACGACGATTTGATGCGCCCGGACTTTGATAACGATGACTATGCTATCGCCTGCTGCGTAAGCCCAATGATTGTCGGCAAACAGATGCAGTTCTTCGGTGCGCGCGCCAACCTTGCCAAAACGCTGCTGTACGCAATCAATGGCGGCATTGACGAGAAAATGAAAATGCAGGTCGGCCCGAAAGAAGCGCCGATTATGGATGACGTACTGGATTTCGCTACCGTAATGGCTCGCCTTGACCACTTTATGGACTGGCTGGCTAAACAGTATGTTACCGCGCTGAATATCATTCACTATATGCATGATAAATATAGTTATGAAGCGGCGCTGATGGCACTGCATGACCGCGATGTCTATCGCACCATGGCCTGTGGTATTGCCGGCCTGTCCGTAGCGGCAGACTCGCTGTCCGCCATCAAATATGCCAAAGTTAAACCGGTTCGCGATGAAGATGGTCTGGCAACAGACTTTGAAATCGAAGGCGAATATCCGCAGTTTGGTAATAATGATCCGCGCGTTGATGACCTGGCCTGTGACCTGGTTGAACGTTTCATGAAGAAAATTCAGAAACTGAATACCTACCGCAACGCCGTTCCGACTCAGTCTGTGCTGACCATTACTTCCAACGTGGTTTACGGTAAGAAAACCGGTAACACCCCGGATGGTCGCCGTGCCGGTGCGCCTTTCGGACCTGGCGCTAACCCAATGCATGGCCGCGATCAGAAAGGTGCCGTTGCATCGCTGACTTCTGTTGCTAAGCTGCCGTTTGCTTACGCTAAAGATGGTATTTCTTACACCTTCTCTATCGTACCGAACGCGCTGGGTAAAGATGACAATGTGCGTAAAACTAACCTGGCTGGCCTGATGGATGGTTACTTCCATCACGAAGCGGCGATTGAAGGCGGTCAGCATCTGAATGTTAACGTCATGAACCGTGAGATGCTGATGGACGCTATGGATCACCCGGAAAAATATCCGCAGCTGACGATCCGCGTTTCCGGTTATGCGGTACGTTTCAACTCGCTGACGAAAGAACAGCAGCAGGATGTCATTACGCGTACTTTCACCCAGTCGCTGTAATCGTTCCTCACGCTAATAAAAGGCTCCTGCGGGAGCCTTTTTACCAACAGCCTGGTTTGCCAGAGATCTATACTGAGGTCATCTGGCAAAACAGACTCAACTTAACGCAGCAGCCTCTAAAGACTGCGTCACCTGCCAGGCAGGTTTATTTTGGAGAACTCATCGCAATGTCATCATCCGTCGGTCGTATTCACTCATTCGAATCCTGTGGCACCGTTGATGGCCCAGGCATCCGCTTCATTACTTTTTTTCAGGGCTGCCTGATGCGCTGCCTTTATTGCCATAACCGTGATACCTGGGATACGCATGGTGGTAAAGAAGTGACGGTAGAAGAGCTCATGAGAGATGTTCTTTCGTATCGTCATTTTATTAATGCATCGGGAGGCGGCGTAACCGCTTCCGGTGGCGAAGCGATACTGCAGGCCGCCTTTGTCCGCGACTGGTTCCGCGCCTGTAAAGCGGAAGGCATCCATACCTGTCTTGATACCAACGGCTTCGTGCGTCGTTACGATCCGGTGATTGATGAGCTGCTGGAGGTCACCGACCTGGTGATGCTCGATTTGAAACAGATCAATGACGATGTACATCAAATTCTGGTTGGCGTCTCTAATCATCGCACCCTGGATTTTGCCCGCTATATCGCCAAAAAGGGCATTCGAACCTGGATACGTTACGTCATCGTACCGGGCTACACAGATGATGATGATTCTGCGCATCGCCTTGGCGAATTTACCCGCGATATGCAAAACGTCGAAAAGATTGAACTGCTTCCCTATCATGAGTTAGGCAAGCATAAATGGATTGCTATGGGTGAGGAATATAAGCTGGATGGCGTCAAACCGCCAAAGGCTGACACCATGGAACGCATAAAGCATATTCTGGAAGGTTACGGTCATAAGGTAATGTATTAACCTGTAACCAGCCAAAAAAGGGCGACGGTATCGCCTTTTTTAACGCTGATTAGGCCTGCGCCACCGGCGTAATATGATGGTCTGCCTTACGCAGCAGCATGACCAGATAGATCAGCGCAACGGCAGCTATCATGACAAACAGTAACCGATCGGAATAGCTCTGCATAAGCAGAGCCGTCATACTCGGCCCCGCCAGGCTGCCAATAGTGTAACTCAGCAGCAGCGCCTGATTCATCGCCACCAGTTCATGCTGCTTAACCGTCTCACATGCCCACGACATTGCCACCGGATAAAGCGTAAAGCCGGCTGCGCCCAGAATAAACAGCGCCGGGACCATCGCCATATTGCTGAGCATGGCAATCGAGCCGAGGATCACAATAAATACCTGCACGCGCAGCACCAGCAACCGGCCGTAGCGATCGGCCATACGCCCTACCGGCCACTGCCCTACAATGCCCGCACTCACCAGCAATGCCATCCAGTAGCCGACGTTAGCATCACTGATGCCCTGATGAGAAAGATAGAGCGGCATCAGACCATATAAAGAGCCCAGTACAATGCCGGAAATAATGCAGCCGTTGATGCCAAGCCGTGAGCTACGACGACGGAGCATCGGCCACATGCGGCCCGGTGCGCCATCTTCCTCATGCGCGGCAGTTGTAATTTTCATAAAGATAACCGGCAGTACGCCAGCGACAATCACGGCGGTAATCCAGGGCAAAACGTTCAACAGCTCGGTAGATACTTTGCTCACCAGCAGCTGACCGGCAACCGTGCCGAGATAGTAAACAATCATATAAGCAGCCAGCAGCTGACCGCGGTTGCGTAGCGTGCCGCTGCAAAGTAATGCGCTTTCCACCACCACCCAAATCCAGGCACAGCCAATACCTGCTACCAGACGCCACAGCGTCCAGCTCCAGAAGCCCTCATTCAGGCCCAGCGCCACCGTAGCGATAGCAAAAACCAGCGCAGCAAAATAGAAGCTGCGATTAAATCCATAGTGCTTGATTAGCCAGCCCGCCAGCAGCGTCCCGATAAGGTTACCGGTGTAATAGGATGAGCTCACTACGCCTACCTGCCAGGTGGGCAGATTATCGTGCGTCAGCCACAAAGGAACCAGGGTATTAAGCACGGCAATAGAAACCGTCAGCAGCAGCAGGCCGCAGAGCAACAGCACAACGGGACGAGACCAGGTGAACATTGGCTAAATCACAGGGAAGCAAGAAGAAAGTGCGCGAATATTGCCACTCTTGTTTTTAAAGTCAATCTGCCCAATTTGCGCGCCGCACAATTTGCCGCGGGCCGATTTAATATTTTTATCCTGGAGAGAGTTTCACTGCATAAATTTCATACGCTAACGGGAATTTATACTGTAAAATCAAAAAGTTAAATATAAAGAAGCGGCTGATAACGATATATTTATTTTAATAAAAAAGCCCGCCGGAAATTGCGGCGGGCCTGATAGTTCATAGCGATAATTAACCGATAATGGTTAATCCGCCCATATAAGGGCGCAGCACTTCCGGTACTTCAATACGGCCATCAGCCTGCTGATAGTTTTCCAGTACCGCAACCAGGGTACGACCCACCGCCAGGCCAGAGCCATTCAGCGTATGAACCAGACGCGGTTTCTTATCATTTTTACTGCGGCAGCGCGCCTGCATACGACGCGCCTGGAAGTCCCACATATTAGAGCAGGAAGAGATCTCGCGGTAAGTGTTCTGCGCCGGCAGCCAGACTTCCAGATCGTAGGTTTTCGCTGCGCTGGCGCCCATGTCGCCGGTGCACAACAGCACTTTACGGTACGGCAGGTTTAGCAATTGCAGTACTTTTTCCGCATGGCCAACCAGCTCTTCCAGCGCCTGCATGGAATCTTCCGGACGAACGATCTGCACCATCTCAACTTTATCGAACTGGTGCATGCGGATCAGACCACGCGTATCACGGCCATAAGAACCCGCTTCAGCGCGGAAGCAAGGCGTATGTGCGGTGAGTTTAATCGGCAGGGATTCTTCCTCAACGATTTCATCACGCACCAGATTGGTCAGCGGCACTTCGGCGGTCGGGATCAGCGCATAGTTGCTGCTGTCTGACTCTTCTTCCAGCGGCCGGGTGTGGAACAGATCTTCGCCGAACTTGGGCAGCTGACCGGTGCCAAACAGCGTCGCATGGTTAACCAGGTAAGGCACGTAGGTTTCGGTATAGCCATGCTGCTGCGTATGCAGATCGAGCATAAACTGGCCCAGGGCGCGATGCAGACGTGCAATCTGCCCTTGCATAACCACAAAACGGGAGCCGGTCAGCTTAACGGCCGCGGCGAAATCCAGCCCTTTTGCCATCTCGCCGAGGTCAACGTGATCGCGCACCGGGAAATCATACTGACGCGGTTCGCCCCAGCGCAGGATCTCCTGATTTTCCGTATCATCTTTACCCAGCGGCACTTCATCTGCAGGCAGGTTTGGCAAAGCCAGCGAAAAATCACGGATCTGCTGCTGCAGGACATCCAGCTCGGCTTTAGCCGCATCCAGACGCTCGCCCAGCGCGTTGACTTCCTGACGCAGTGGCTCAATATCTTCCCCGCGTGCTTTAGCCTGCCCGATAGATTTGGAACGCGCATTACGCTCGGCCTGCAGGTTTTCCGTTTCTACCTGCAGCACTTTACGGCGCTCTTCAAGGGAGAGCAGCGTTTCCACATCCAGTTTAAATCCTCGGCGTGCCAGTTTTTCTGCGACTGCGTCTGGCTCGTTACGCAGCAGATTGGGATCGAGCATGCTTATCCTGTGCTTACTGTGATTAAAAAAAGGTTTTGAACCAAAGCGTTCCTTCAGGGTCCACCTGGCTTTGCGCTAACCTTACCGCAACGTCTGGGTTAGCGGTAGCGTTTTGTCGGGCTATTTTGATCCTGTTCCGCAAGCCAGGCGAGCTTTTCGCCAATTTTGCCTTCCAGCCCGCGGCTGGTGGGCTGATAGTAACGCGTTTGCGCCATCTCAGCGGGGAAATAGTCTTCGCCTGCGGCATAGGCGTTCGGTTCATCATGTGCGTAGCGATAGGCTTTACCCAGCCCCATTTCTTTCATTAACTTCGTCGGCGCGTTGCGAAGATGCTCCGGTACATCAAAATCTGGTTTTTCACGCGCATCGCGCATTGCTGCTTTAAAGGCGGTATAGACCGCGTTGCTTTTCGGCGCGCAGGCAAGATAAACAATCGCCTGGGCAATAGCGCGTTCGCCCTCCGCCGGGCCGACGCGCGTAAAACAATCCCATGCGGCAATCGCCACCTGCATCGCGCGCGGATCGGCGTTTCCTACATCTTCAGAAGCGATAGCCAGCAGACGACGCGCAACGTACAGCGGATCGCCGCCTGCCGTAATAATACGGGCATACCAGTACAGCGCCGCGTCTGGCGCAGAACCGCGCACCGATTTATGCAGCGCTGAAATCAGATCGTAATAGCGGTCGCCTTTATTATCAAAGCGCGCCGCACGTTCGCCGGATACCTCATTTAACAGCTGAGGCGTTAATTCCCGCTGGCCCTGCGCATCGCTTTCAGCCATATCGGCCATCATTTCCAGCGTATTAAGCGCCCGGCGCGCATCGCCGTTAACCAGCTCGGCAATCATCCGGCGGGTGGATTCAGGCAGGACGATATTTTCCTTGCCCAGCCCGCGTTCTTTATCGGTTAGCGCCTGCTGCAATACCGTTTCAATATCGTCCGCCGTCAGGGATTTCAGCAGATAAACGCGCGCGCGCGATAAAAGCGCGGAGTTCAGCTCAAACGATGGGTTTTCCGTCGTCGCGCCAATAAAAGTGATAGTGCCATCTTCTATATGCGGTAAAAATGCATCCTGCTGGCTTTTATTAAATCGATGCACTTCATCAACAAACAGAATGGTGCGTCGGCCTGCCTGACGATTCTGACGCGCTCGTTCAATCGCCTCGCGAATCTCTTTAATACCGGAGGTAACGGCCGAGATGCGCTCAACGTCCGCATTGCCGTAACGGCCAATCAGCTCGGCCAGCGTAGTTTTCCCGGTGCCGGGCGGCCCCCAAAGGATCATTGAATGTAGATGGCCCGCTTCGATAGCGCGCGTTAGCGGCTTATCCGGGGCCAGCAGATGCTGCTGGCCGATATACTGTTTCAGCGTGGTTGGCCGCATACGCGCGGCCAGCGGTTGAAACTGTTCGGAAGAAAAATCAAGGGAGAGATTACTCAACTCAACCTCACTGACGTTGATCGTCTACCGTCACCCCTTTCGGTGGCGTAAAGGTGAATTTATCCGCGCTGACCGGCCCGTTATTTTGGCTTTTCAACACGTAGCTGCTGCGCTGCCCATCCTGTTCAATGGCGCTGAACTGATTAATTGTGCCGTTACCAGAAACATTAATCATAAACTGTTTCAGGTTACCGGCATCCGCTTTCGGCGTCAGTTCAAAATTGTCGCCCTGCTGTTTTACATTGTACTGTTTCCAGTCGCTGCGCTGATTACGGGCAATCAGCATAAATGGCGTATTGCTGGTGGCGCTGTTCAGCCAGGTCGCACTTACCTGCTCAACAAACGGATTGTAAAACCACAGGGTTTTACCGTCTGAAATAATAACGCTCTCATCCGGCGCGGTCATATGCCAGTTAAACAGGTTGGGACGCTTTACCCACAGTTCCCCTTCACCTTCCTGAACATTCGATCCGCTGTTGTCGGTAACCTTCTGGCTAAAGCTGGCATGAAAGCTGCTGACTTTATCCAGACGCTGCTGTAATTCACTGGAAGCATCGGCCAGCGCGCCAGCGGAGGTCAACGCGGTAAGTAAACCGCAAGCAAGTACTAATTTTTTCATGACTACCGATTCCTTTTTAAGTCGTTATATTCCGCATCAGGCGGCCTTATTACACATTAGACTGACAATACGCTTCCTGACAGGAGAAAATACTGAAAGGGTCACGACCAGCCGCCTCTGATGCTTAAATAAACAACGGGCCGGTAAAAGCCGGCCCGTATAACTTCTGACAGCGCAAACGCCGTTTTATTACATTTCGTGCGGCGGCGGCGCAAGAACTTCACGGTTACCGTTATGCCCAGGCGCAGAGACGATAGCCTGGACTTCCATCTGCTCAATAATGCGCGCTGCGCGGTTATAACCGATACGGAACTGGCGCTGAACGCCGGAAATCGAAGCACGGCGTTTTTCCACCACAAACGAGACCGCCTGATCGAACAGCGGATCCAGCTCCTCATCGCCGCCATCCAGCCCCAGGCCGCCGCCGTCGCCTTCTTCACCGGCGGTAATGCTTTCAATATACTGCGGCCGACCGCGCGCTTTCCAGTCCTGCACCACCGCATGCACTTCCTGATCGCGCACAAAAGCTCCGTGAACACGCACCGGAATCGAGGAGTTTGGCGGCATATAGAGCATATCGCCCATCCCCAGCAGGGATTCAGCGCCACTCTGATCGAGAATGGTGCGGGAGTCAATTTTGCTGGAGACGGTAAAGGCGATACGTGTCGGAATGTTGGCCTTAATCAGACCGGTAATAACGTCTACCGACGGCCGCTGCGTTGCCAGCACCAGATGGATCCCCGCGGCACGCGCCTTCTGGGCCAAACGCGCAATCAGCTCTTCCACTTTTTTGCCTACCGCCATCATCAGATCGGCAAACTCATCGACCATGACTACGATATATGGCAGCTTCTCCAGCGTCGGCGGCAGCGTATCCATACTGTCGCCAGGCTTCCAGAACGGATCCGGGATTGGGCGTCCCATCGCCTCCGCCAGCTCGATTTTCTCGTTGTAGCCCGCCAGATTTCGTACGCCGAGCGCCGACATTAACTTATAACGACGCTCCATCTCGCCAACGCTCCAGCGCAACGCGTTAGCCGCATCTTTCATGTCGGTCACCACTTCCGTCAGCAGATGTGGAATACCTTCATAAACGGAGAGTTCCAGCATTTTCGGATCGATCATGATAAAGCGCACCTGCTCCGGCGTCGCTTTATAAAGCATACTGATGATCATCGCGTTCACGCCTACCGACTTACCGGAACCGGTGGTACCGGCCACCAACAGGTGAGGCATTTTTGCCAGATCGGCCACCACCGGCTGGCCCGCAATATCTTTACCCAGCACCACAGAAAGCGGCGAAGGATTATCACGAAAGCTGGCGCAGTCGAGCACTTCACGCAGGTAGACGGTCTGACGATGTTTATTCGGCAGTTCGAGGCCGACATAAGGCTTGCCAGGAATAACTTCGACCACGCGCACCGCGACCGCTGAAAGCGAACGGGCCAGATCGCGCGACAGATTAGAAATGCGCGCAGCCTTGACGCCAGGGGCTAAATCCAGTTCAAAGCGGGTAATGACCGGGCCAGGCGAAATGCCCACCACTTCTGCTTTGACCCGATAATCGGCCAGGCGCGCCTCAACCAGACGGGCAGTCTGTTCCAGCGCAAACATATCTACCGGCTCCTCTTCCGCTGGCGGCGATGTTAACAGATCGAGCGTCGGCAATGGCGTAGTCGGTTTGTACGTTGGCTGCTCATGACGCATCAGGAAAGGATGAATCAGGCTATCCGCCAGCGATTCGTTGCTTTCAGGCTGTGGCGCAACGTCGGCGGCGGCAGGCGTAAAGGCTGACGATGCGCTATTTTGCCACTGAGAAGCGGGCGGCTCGGCTACGCGCTGAACCGGTTCGATCGGTTGCGGCACCTGCGGCACCGGGATGCCCGTCGGCTGAGAGGCATAACGCGGCTCTGCCGCCGGTTGCTGCCACTGCGGCTCCGCTACCGGCATTGCTGGCTCAGGCGTCGCGGCAATGGTAAATAGCGGCTCGCCTGGGCCATCATCAATCAGATCTTCCACCGGAGAAAAATCGAAAGCGGCAGCGGGATCGATCGTAAAGGCTGGGGCATCATGCGGCGGCGTTGCGGCTTCCTGCGCAGGAACCTCAGCCGACGGTTCATTACGCTGCTGCAGCGCATTATTCTGCGGCTGATGTTGATAAGTGACGTCGGGCTGCGTTGGCTGAACATAACGTTGCTGAACGTTAGCCTCTTGCTGCGCGTCAGGCAGCGCCGGGTTAGCCGGTTCAGGATGCGCGTAACGCTGCTGCTGCTGCTGCGCGAACTGCTGCGCCAGTGCCGCCTGCTGCGACGCACTTTCATCCTCTTCAGCGGCATAGCCTGTGCCGTAACGCGCCTGCTGCTGCGCCATAAACGCATCGCGTAACTGATTTTCGTCGTCGGCCATTATCTGTTCATCGTCAGGCTGGGACGACGCCTGTTGCTGAGCCTCCTGCTTAGCTTTCTCCTCTGCCAGCCGCTGGGAAGGCAGCTTAATGCCCCAGGAGGCCAGCTCACGGCGCGTAGGCAATTTAACCGGTTTGGGGCGCGGAAGCTCAGGGCCGATGCCCTGTTTAATCTGGGGATTAATTTCTTCGGGCGCGCTGACAGGCATAAAGGGAGCGGCGACGCTTTGCGTAGCGGCGGCGGTGGCAGCTGCACTCTGCGCTGGCGATGAGGTTGTCGCCTCCTGCCAGTCACCCATTTGCGGGCCATCCTCTTCTACTGCCGGCATGAAAGCGGCGGTAGACTGCTGAGGCATTTCAAATCGATAAAGCGGCGGCGTAGCACCTGCGCTTTCCGTTTGGGCGACCGCGTGCGGCGCCGGGGAAGCTGTCACTATCGCTGCGCTATCGCGTGTCGGCGCAACCGGCTGTGCCGCGTTTTGCTGTTCTGCCAGTGCCGGCACAGCAGCGACCTGCTGCGCTGCAGCATTGGCTAACGGCTGAGCGGGCGCCGAAACTCCGGCGTGGGGCTGAGCGGCCACAGCGCTGGCGGCAACCGGCGCTTTAGCAAACAGGGGATCGTCTTCCGCCTCTTCCGCGTCATTTTCAACGGGATGTAGCTTACGCGGCGGCGACAGCAGAATATCATCGTCTTCATCCAGCTGAACCGCACGTTTAATCGTGGGGGCTGGACGATCGTTATCATCTTCATGCCAGGCTTCATCAGCGCGCGAACGATTGCTGGCAAAAGTTAGCACGCCCATCACGACCGCACCGATTTTCTCGGCAATCGTCAGCCAGGACCAACCGGTATACAGGGTTAATCCCGCCGCCCAAAGGCACAGCAAGGCCAGCGTTCCGCCAGCGCCGTTCAACCAGGGCGCCATAGCGTTACTGACCAGACTGCCGATTACCCCGCCTGAGGCAAAGTACCAAATATCATCAGCATTAAGCGCGGCGAGCCCACAGGTGGTCACCACCAGCGCCAGCACGCCAATCAGACGCAGGCCGACTGCGAAATAGTCAATATAATCCTGGCGATCGCGCTGCCGGAAGGTAATCCAGCACAGGCCAAGGATCACGGGCGGAATGGCGTACGCCATCACCCCAAAAATAAACAGTAGCGTATCGGCCAGCCAGGCGCCGACGCTGCCGCCCAGATTATGGATGGGTTCATGCCAGGCGGTCTGAGACCAACTGGGATCGGAAGGATTAAAACTAACCAGCGCCACCATCAAATAGACAGCAAACAGCGCAACAAGGATCAGCAACGCTTCGAGCAGACGGCGACCACTACTAAGCGGCTTAAGTGACACTTCTTTATCTTCTGTATATTCCTGGCTCAAGAGAACACTCCAGGTACCTGTAAACTATGAAGGAAACAGCGCCGGGCTAACCGACGCTGTGCCTGTATGAATTCACAGGAGTGTACCGAATACCACCAGGTTTTGCACCTGTCCTGTGTTATCGCGTTTTAATAACCAAACGGTTACTCTGTTTGACTTCTTCCATCACCACATAAGTACGCGTATCGTTCACGCCTGGCAGGCGCAGCAGGGTTTCACCCAGCAGTTTACGGTAGGCGGACATATCCGGTACGCGGGTTTTCAGCAGGTAGTCAAAATCACCGGAAACGAGGTGACACTCTTGAGTTTCCTCAAGTTTTTGCACGGCGGCGTTAAATTGTTCAAACACGTCAGGCGCACCGCGATTCAGAGTAATCTCAACGAAAACCAGCAGCGATGCGTCAAGATAGTGAGGATTGAGCAACGCGGTATAGCCAAGAATAAAGCCCTGACGTTCCAGGCGGCGTACGCGTTCAAGGCATGGCGTGGGCGATAAGCCGACGCGTTTTGAAAGCTCAACGTTAGAAATACGACCATCCTTCTGCAGCTCATTCAGGATATTTCTGTCGATTCTGTCGAGGTCTTTTCCGGGGCGTTTTTTATTGTCTACCATTATTATTGTCTCTCTTCATTCCTTCCCTTTACCTGCCATACCCTGAACGAAATCAATGTGCAGGGTCTTTCGTCAGTGAAGACATAGAGCCTGTTGCTGTTGCAGCGCCCATCCGCATGACGCATGCTGTCTGTCCACACCATGCGTCATTACGAATGACAGACTGAGTTTATTCGGCGTTGTACGCAAAAGCTGGTACGAAACTCTGTTTACATAGCCCAAATATTCTCTGCTTCCCACAATGTTTTCGCAAAAGCGCAGGCGATTGTCAAAGCAAAACATTGAAAATCAGGAGAACATGCCAACCCTCAGCGGACACGGCCATTTTTAACCGGTTATTTTGCGCGTTTTGCCTGCAATTTAATTTTTGAAGGCGATTTTTGAGCGCTCTCTCTGTGCCTGCCGCACTTTATCGATGAAACCTGTTGCATCAATTGTTAACAAAATCGCAGAACGCTTTTTTTGCAGCGTTAAATTCCCTACAATCTTGCTCCATGTTGCCAGTTAACTAATGAGGATCTCATGGGCACGGCCAAACACAGTAAATTACTTATCCTGGGCTCTGGTCCGGCGGGCTATACCGCAGCCGTCTACGCTGCACGCGCTAACCTGAATCCGGTAATGATTACCGGCCTGGAAAAAGGCGGCCAGCTAACCACCACTACCGACGTTGAGAACTGGCCTGGCGATCCTAACGATCTAACTGGTCCGCTGTTGATGGAACGTATGCATGAACATGCGGTGAAATTTAATACCGAGATTATTTTCGATCATATTCATACGGTTGATTTGCAAAACCGTCCGTTCCGTCTGGTTGGCGACAGCGGCGAATATACTGCCGATGCCTTAATTATCGCTACCGGCGCTTCCGCCCGCTATCTGGGTCTGCCTTCCGAGGAAGCATTCAAGGGTAAAGGCGTTTCCGCCTGCGCAACCTGCGATGGTTTCTTCTATCGTAAGCAGAAAGTTGCCGTGGTCGGCGGCGGCAATACGGCAGTTGAAGAGGCGCTTTATCTCTCTAATATCGCCTCTGAAGTTCATTTGATTCACCGTCGCGATACGTTCCGCGCCGAGAAAATTTTGATTAACCGCCTGATGGAAAAAGTGAGCAGCGGCAATATCGTGCTGCACACCGATCGCGAGCTGGACGAAGTGCTGGGCGATCAGATGGGCGTGACCGGCGTGCGCCTGCGTGGCACGCAAAACAGCGAGATGACGGAAGAGCTGGAGGTAGCGGGCCTGTTTATCGCTATCGGCCACAGCCCGAACACCGCTATTTTCACCGGTCAGCTGGAGCTGGAAAATGGCTATATTAAAGTGCAGTCAGGTTTGCAGGGCAACGCAACGCAAACCAGCATTCCGGGCGTTTTTGCCGCCGGCGATGTGATGGATCATACCTATCGTCAGGCGATCACCTCTGCCGGTACGGGCTGTATGGCTGCGCTGGATGCAGAACGTTATTTAGATGGTCTGGTTAAAAACGATAAGTAACTTGTTAATTAACTGATCTTATTTTTCTGAGGCGACGGTTCAACAGTCGCCTTTTTTCTTCCCGCCATGCTACATTGCCTGCGCCTCTACTGGCATATTCCCTGGCGATATTGGCCAGCCTGTTTTTCTTGGGAAACGGCCCCGGATGGAAAAGAAACGTCAACACCAACTCACCCGCTGGCTGCGTCAGCAACGTCTGTACGCCCGCCCCTGGACTACCATTTCTACGCTGCTGGGCTTATTAAGCGCCCTGTTGATTATTGCTCAGGCATGGCTGCTGGCAACCCTGATGCATCATCTGATTAGCGAGCAACAGCCGCGCGCTCAATGGCTGACATCCATGTTCCTGCTTCTGCTCTGTTTTGCGGCGCGCGCCCTGCTTAGCTGGCTACGTGAACAGGCGGGCTATCGGGCGGGAGAGCAAATACGGCGCACCCTACGCAAACAGGTGCTCGACCGTTTACAGCAGCTGGGCCCCGCCTGGGTTCAGGAAAAGCCCGTCGGCAGTTGGGCAAGCCTGCTGCTGGAGCAGACGGAAGAGATGCAGGACTATTATGCGCGTTATCTGCCGCAGATGACGTTAGCCGTTCTGATCCCCGGCCTGATCCTGCTGGTGATTTTCCCGGTGAACTGGGCCGCCGGATTGATTCTGTTGGCCACGGCCCCGCTTATCCCGCTGTTTATGGCGCTGGTGGGCATGGGGGCCGCCGATGCGAACCGGCGTAATTTCCTTGCGCTGGCGCGGCTTAGCGGCGATTTTCTCGATCGGCTGCGTGGCTTAGATACGCTGCGTCTGTTTCATCGCGGCGCGGCGGAAACGCGTTCGATTGCCGCCGCTTCTGAGGATTTCCGGCAGCGCACGATGGAGGTGCTCAGGCTGGCTTTTTTGTCATCGGCGGTGCTGGAATTTTTCGCCTCGATCTCTATCGCTATTGTTGCCGTCTATTTTGGCTTTACCTATCTGGGCGAGCTGAATTTTGGTCATTATGGCACCAGCGTTACGCTGTTTGCCGGCTTTCTGGCGTTAATTCTGGCTCCGGAATTTTTCCAGCCGCTGCGCGATCTGGGCACTTTTTATCATGCTAAAGCCCAGGCGGTAGGCGCGGCCGATGCGCTGCATTCTTTTCTCTCCTCCCGGCAAGAGGCCGTGATAACGGAGGGTAAGCAAGCGCTGCCGCTTAATCAGCCGCTCCGGATCGACGCCAGCGGGTTAATGATTATAGCTCCGAACGGAACCGTGCTTGCTGGGCCGCTGGATTTCTCTTTGCCGCCAGGCCAGCGTGTGGCGCTGGTTGGTCAAAGCGGCGCAGGAAAAAGCTCGCTAATCAATGTGCTGCTGGGCTTTCTGCCTTATCAGGGTTCGTTACGGATTAATGGTTTCGAGCTACGCGATCTTCAACGTCACGACTGGCATCGGCTTCTCGCCTGGGTAGGCCAAAATCCCCATCTGCCGGCTCTTACGGTGCGCGACAATATTCTCAACGGCCAGCAGGTTTCTGCGGCGCGCTTGCAGGAAGTGCTCGCGTTAGCCGGCGTCGATGAGTTTATTTCCCGGCTTCCGCTGGGGCTGGAGAGCGAAACGGGCGATCGGGCTGCAGGCCTGTCGGTCGGTCAGGCGCAGCGGATCGCCGTGGCGCGTGCGCTATTAAAACCCTGTCAGCTGTTATTGCTGGATGAACCGGGTGCCAGTCTGGATGCGCGTAGTGAACAGCATGTGATGCGGGCGCTGCTGACCGCCTCACATCAGCAAACAACGCTGTTGGTGACGCACCAGTTAAATGAGCTGGCGCAGTGGGATGAAATCTGGGTCATGCGCGATGGTCGCATTATTCAACAGGGCAGCTGGCAGCAGCTAACCAGCCAGGCTGGACCCTTTGCCCAACTGCTGACACATCGTCAGGGAGAAATAGCCTGATGGCAAAATTACGCCCTTTTCTACGGCTGTATCGCCGTCATAGCTGGCGTCTGCTGGCAGGCGTGTTATTGGCTATTGTAACGTTGCTGGCCAGTACGGGGCTGCTAACGCTTTCGGGTTGGTTTTTAGCGGCTTCATCGCTGGCAGGCACTGCGGGGCTTTACAGCTTTAACTATATGCTGCCCGCAGCAGGCGTGCGCGGCGCGGCCATTATCCGCACCGTCGCGCGCTATTTTGAACGCCTGATCAGCCATGACGGGACGTTTCGCGTGTTGCAGCACCTGCGTGTTTTTACCTTTAGCCGTCTGCTGCCGCTATCGCCCGCAGGGCTTACCCGCCTGCGCCAGGGTGACTTACTGAACCGTTTCGTTGCCGATGTCGATACGCTCGATCACCTTTATTTACGGGTTATTTCGCCGTTCTGCGGTGCGCTGGTGGTCATCATAGTGGTCACCCTGGGATTGTGCTGGCTGGATGTCTCGCTGTCGCTGACGCTGGGCACCAGTATGCTGTTGACGCTGCTGCTGCTTCCACCGCTGTTTTATCGCGCCGGGCGGTCATCAGGCGAGATCATTACCGCTGAGCGTGCGCGTTATCGTCTGCAGCTGACCCACTGGCTGCAGGCGCAGGCAGAGCTTTCGCTGTATGGCAGCGTTAGAGCCTGGCGTTCGCAGCTGGATGCGGTGGAACAACGCTGGCAACAAGCGCAGCGCAGGCAGGCCAGCCTGACGGGGCTGTCGCAGGCCCTGTTGCTGCTGATTAGCGGCGCGACGGTAACTTTGTTGCTCTGGCTTAGCGCTGGCGGCGTGGGTGACTGGCCGCAGCCCGGCGCGTTGATTGCCCTGCTGGTTTTTTGCAGCCTGGCGGCATTCGAAGCGTTAGCGCCGGTTGGCACGGCCTTTCAGCACCTTGGACAGGTTTTTGCCTCCGCTGAGCGTATCAGCCAGCTTATCGATCAAACGCCCGCGGTACAGTTCCCAGCTAAGCAAAGCGATGATATTCCTGCACCCGGTACGCTGGCGTTAAAACAGGTCACCTTTTCATATCCGGATACGGTTTCCCCTGCCCTGCAGCGCCTGACGCTGAAGGTTAACAACGGCGAGACTATTGCGCTGCTCGGCCCTACCGGCTGTGGCAAGAGCACGCTGCTGCAGCTGTTGACGCGTGCATGGGATCCGCAGCAGGGCGAGATTTGGCTACAGGGCATCCCATTAGGTCAGTGGAGCGAACCGGCTTTACGCGCGGCAATTAGCGTGGTCAGCCAGCGGGTTGATCTGTTTAACCAGACATTACGCGATAATTTATTACTGGCCGCGCCGGGCAGTAGCAATGAAGCCCTGAGCGCCGTGCTGGCACAGGTTGGTCTGGAAAAGTTGCTGGACGGCGCAGGGTTAAACGCCTGGCTGGGTGAAGGCGGCCGCCAGCTGTCCGGCGGCGAATTACGCCGTCTGGCTATCGCACGGGCGCTGTTGCACAACGGGCCGATTATGCTGCTGGATGAACCTACCGAAGGGCTGGATGCCGAGACGGAGCAGCATATCCTGGCGCTGCTGGCTCAGGTTACCGCCAACAAAACGGTGATTATCGTGACGCATCGCCTGCAGGGGCTGGATAAGGTCGATCGGATTTACGTAATGGATCAGGGTGAGATTATCGAACAGGGAACTCACCCGGAATTAATGGCAAAAGGCGGACGCTACTGGCATTTTCAGCAGCGGTTTACGCTATAGTCATAGCTTCTGAGACTACGGGGTTTTCGGAAAATGCGACTGATTCAGCTGTCACGTGAATCGCTTAACTTTCCGCCGCCGGAAATGGCGCTGCGTGAACCAAATGGCCTGCTGGCGATGGGCGGCGATCTGAGTCCTGCACGTTTACTAAACGCCTACTATCGCGGGATTTTCCCCTGGTTTTCACCAGGCGACCCGATTTTATGGTGGTCGCCCGATCCGCGTGCGGTATTAATTCCAGATGCGTTTCATTGCAGCCGTAGCATGCAGCGGTTTCATCGTCGCTCGCCTTATCGCATCACCATGAATCGTGCGTTTGCTGAGGTGATTGAGGGCTGTGCCAGCGATCGTGACGAAGGAACCTGGATCACCCCGGAAGTAAAACGCGCCTGGTGGCGTCTGCACGATCTGGGCCATGCACATTCGATCGAAGTCTGGCGCGATCGGGAACTGGTCGGCGGAATGTATGGCCTGGCGCTGGGGCAGATTTTTTGCGGCGAGTCGATGTTCAGCCGTAGTGAAAACGCATCCAAAACCGCGCTGCTGGTATTTTGTCAGCATTTTACCCAACACGGCGGCCAGCTGATTGATTGTCAGGTGTTAAATCCGCATACCGCATCGCTCGGGGCAAAAGAGATGGCGCGTACCGACTATTTGCTGGCGCTTAGCCGCCTGGCGAAAGCGTCGGTTAACGAAGCCTGCTGGTGTACTGATACGCTTTTTCCCCCTGAGCCGATGTTTTGCACGCAACGGTGAGGAATGGTGGTATAATAGGAAAGTTTGGTATGTCGTCCGTTTATTGCGTAAGCGCATCGGAATTACCAGGCTGGGAATCACCACGCATCTTCAGAACTGTTTTCTGGCTGTGGCCGGTTAATAGATTCTTAGCCGCTATTCCCCCTCGCTAACGTCATTGTCATCAGACGACGAAAGTTATGCCTGTATGCTGCGCTACAGGTGCATGCGGGCGTTGGTATAATAACCAACAATTCTTTACATAATACGTGGAATTCGGCATTATCTTGCCGGTTCAAAACTTGGAAGTCCACCCAGAGGATTCGATGGCCAAAGAAGACAATATTGAAATGCAGGGTACCGTACTTGATACGTTACCTAACACCATGTTCCGCGTGGAATTAGAAAACGGACACGTGGTTACCGCTCATATCTCCGGTAAAATGCGCAAAAACTACATCCGCATCCTGACGGGCGACAAAGTCACTGTTGAGCTGACCCCGTACGACCTGAGCAAAGGCCGCATTGTCTTCCGTAGTCGTTAATAACGTCCTGCGTTAATCTGAACATTAACGCCTGACTGATAATAAAGGCCAGATTATCTGGCCTTTTGCTTTTGCGATGCTTTAATGCGCGCTCTGCTCTTCTTACCGATGCGCGGACGAAAAAAAGGCCGGATTAATCCGGCCTTTTGCTTTTCTGCTGCGCTTAGTGCACCGTGCCTTCCGTTTTACGCTTCTCAGCGCTAACGAAATGATAGGCCAGCTGATTTTTCTCTTTATCAAGCGTGACCGAAACCGATCCGCCATCCACCAGCGAACCAAACAGCAGTTCGTTAGCTAACGGTTTTTTCAGGTTTTCCTGCACGGTGCGCGCCATCGGACGTGCGCCCATCGCTTTGTCATAACCCTTCTCCGCCAGCCATTCACGCGCTTCATCGCTGACCTCCAGCGAAACGCCTTTCGCGTCCAGCTGGGCCTGCAGTTCAACGATAAATTTATCAACGACCTGATGGATAACCTCAGCGGAGAGGTGACCGAACCAGATGATATTATCAAGACGGTTACGGAACTCCGGCGTAAAGATCTTTTTGATCTCTTCCATCGCATCGGTGCTGTTATCCTGGTGGATAAGGCCGATAGATTTACGCTCGGTTTCACGCACGCCGGCGTTGGTGGTCATCACCAAAACCACGTTGCGGAAATCCGCCTTGCGCCCGTTGTTATCGGTCAGCATCCCGTTATCCATCACCTGCAGCAGCAGGTTAAAGACATCCGGATGCGCTTTCTCGATTTCATCCAACAGCACAACGGCGTGCGGATGCTTGATAACCGCATCGGTCAGCAAACCACCCTGGTCAAAGCCAACGTAGCCCGGAGGCGCGCCAATCAGACGGCTCACGGTATGACGCTCCATATACTCGGACATATCAAAACGCAGCAGCTCAATGCCCAACGCCTTCGCCAGCTGTACCGTGACCTCGGTTTTACCTACCCCGGTAGGGCCGGCAAACAGGAAAGAACCCACCGGCTTACGCTCATGTCCCAGACCGGCGCGGCTCATTTTAATCGCCTCGGTTAATGCTTCAATCGCATTATCCTGGCCAAACACCAGCATTTTCAGCCGTTCGCCAAGGTTTTTCAGCGTATCGCGATCGGTGGCAGAAACGCTTTTCTCCGGGATACGGGCGATACGGGCGACTACCGTCTCAATATCAGCCACGTTAACGGTTTTCTTGCGCTTGCTGACCGGCATCAGGCGGCTGCGTGCGCCCGCTTCATCAATGACGTCAATCGCCTTATCGGGCAGATGACGGTCGTTAATATATTTGACCGCCAGCTCAACCGCGGCACGTACCGCCTTCGCGGTGTAGCGTACATCATGATGCGCTTCATATTTCGGCTTCAGTCCGTTAAGGATCTGTACCGTTTCATCCACGCTCGGCTCGGTAATATCGATTTTCTGGAAACGGCGCGCCAGCGCACGATCTTTTTCAAAGATATTACTGAATTCCTGATAGGTGGTTGAACCCATCACGCGGATACGCCCGCTCGACAGCAGCGGTTTGATCAGATTAGCCGCATCGACCTGACCGCCGGAAGCCGCACCGGCGCCGATGATGGTATGAATCTCATCGATAAACAGGATACTGCTCTCATCCTGCTCCAGCTGTTTTAACAGCGCCTTAAAGCGTTTTTCGAAATCGCCGCGGTATTTCGTGCCGGCCAGCAGCGAACCAATATCCAGTGAATAGATGGTGCAATCTTTAATGATTTCCGGCACGTCGCCCTGCACGATGCGCCAGGCGAGGCCTTCAGCGATAGCGGTTTTACCGACGCCCGATTCCCCCACCAGCAGCGGGTTATTTTTACGGCGACGACACAGCACCTGAACGGTACGCTCCAGCTCCTTGTCGCGGCCGATCAGCGGGTCGATACCGCCAACGCGAGCAAGCTGGTTAAGATTGGTGGTGAAGTTTTCCATACGCTCCTCCCCGCCTGCCTGCTCTTCATTAATTTGATTTTCCGGCCCCTGCGCCTGGCCCGGTTCATCTTTACGCGTCCCGTGGGAAATAAAGTTCACCACATCAAGACGGCTGACTTCATGCTTGCGCAGCAAATAGGCCGCCTGCGACTCCTGTTCGCTGAAAATGGCCACCAGCACGTTTGCGCCTGAGACTTCACTGCGCCCGGACGACTGAACGTGGAAAACCGCACGCTGCAAAACCCGCTGAAAGCTGAGCGTCGGTTGCGTATCGCGCTCTTCTTCCGTTACCGGCAGCACCGGCGTGGTTTGTTCGATGAAGGCTTCGAGCTCCTGGCGCAGAGCCACTATATCCACCGTACAGGCTTCCAGTGCCTCTCTGGCCGACGGGTTGCTGAGCAAAGCCAGCAACAGGTGCTCGACGGTCATAAATTCATGACGGTGCTCACGCGCTCTGGCGAAAGCCATGTTTAAACTGAGTTCCAGTTCTTGATTGAGCATTAGGCACCTCCCCCAATTATCGCCCTACGGTTTATGCCAGAATAGCACAACGCCGCTCAGGCTTTTTCCAGCGTACACAGCAACGGATGCTCATGCTCTTTAGCGTAGCGATTCACCTGCGCTACTTTGGTTTCCGCCACTTCGGCAGTAAACACGCCGCAAATCGCTTTACCCTGATAATGCACTTTGAGCATCAGTTGCGTTGCACGCTCAATATCATAAGAAAAGAACTTTTGCAGAACGTCAATGACAAATTCCATAGGAGTATAATCGTCATTGTTGAGTATAACTTTATACATCGAAGGCGGCTTGAGACCTTCGCGCAGTTTCTCTTCTGCAAGATGTTCAAAGTTAAGCCAGTCGTTAGTGTTTCCCATAATGTTCCGTCGTAATCTGTGTTGCGCACTGGCACGAAAGCCGCATGCCATATTATCAGTGTAACACGCGCGCCATCTGGCTTCGCGCAGGTAAAAAAATATCCGCTGTGCTACAGGCGCGACCGCTATCACAAATTTGGCAATAGCGTTAACTACCTCAAAGTTTAGCGATTTTATCGATGCCTGAACCGGCCGATGGCTTGACGCTTACCCTCGTTCCTCTACATTCTACAAGCACAAGCTGATGGAGTTTTAAACAGCTCCATACGGCTTTCACTACCTCACCTACATAGTAAAAAAACGTCTTGCGAGGGAACCAGAAGTATGGAGAAGGGTACAGTTAAATGGTTCAACAACGCCAAAGGATTCGGCTTTATCTGCCCGATCGGCGGCGGCGATGATATCTTTGCCCACTATTCCTCAATCCAAATGGAGGGATACAGGACGCTCAAAGCCGGACAACACGTGCAGTTTGATGTTCATCAAGGCCCGAAGGGCAATCATGCCAGCCTTATTGTTCCGGTGGAGACGGCCGAAGGCATCCGCATTGTTCCGGTGGAGGCGGTCGAAGGTATCCGTGCCTGAACCCGTGTTAACACATTCTGTACAACCCGACTGAAAAATGCCAGCTACGGATGCTGGCATTTTTATTAAACATTTTGGTCACCTTTAACAGGTGGGGCTGACAGGATGTTTTTCAACCCTGGCCTGCGCCCTTAACGCTAACGGCGCTACGGCTACGATGTGAACCCGCCTGAAGCGCAGAGCAAAGAATAGTGGCTGGACAATTTCAGGCTAAACCATTTGTGCCTCGGAGCATTAACCCACTGTAGAGAATAATTTTTTAATTTTCCCCGTTCAAAATGACAAAAAGACCTGCGGTTCAGGCAGGCCTTTTCTTCAGCATCCGTCAGGCTGGCTCACTCGCCGCGCAGCGCACGTGGGAACAACAGGTTGTTTTCCAGATGGATATGCTGCATCAGATCTTTAATAAACTGGTCAATGCCGCTGTACAGGGCGCGCCAGGTAGTACAGGCGCCTTCGGGCGGCGTAAGGTTATTGGTCAGAGATTTAATGATTTCCAGCTGCTCGCCCGCTTCATTATGTTCGAATTCCATCACGGCGATAGGATTGCCAGCATGGGCGCCCAGGCCTTGCTCAATCATAGGGAACAGTACGCGTTCTTCTTTCATCATATGTTCGCTGAGATGCTGCCAGACAGCCTGAATGGTACTGGCCAGACCGTGCGGACAGGCTGATTTTGCGCCATGCACGCGCTCAACCTTTTCGGCCATCGTAATCAGGTCGGGCAGCTGCTGACGATGCACGTTATGGTAACGGTTAATAATATGTTCAATCAGCGCAGAAAGCGGCGCATTAAGCCAGTTCTCTTCCTCACTTTTCTGTTGCGTCAGCTGCTGTAATTCTTGCTCAAGCTGTCCAATCTCCAGGCCGCGTTTGGCAGCCATCTCTTCCAGCGTATGTTTACCGCCACAGCAGAAGTCGAGATCGTATTTATGAAACAGAGCGGTTGAACCAGGGATAGCGATAGCCAGCTCTCCCAGAGTAGTAGTACGTAAGGACATTGCTTTTACCTTTTGCTGAAATCATAAGTTGCATTTTAAATACATCTTTTGACGGAAAGCCACTCTATTTTTCTTTCGCCTTATAAAACAGCTCTTATGGAAAAACGACGGCCCCAGCTTTTTCCTGGCCGGGAGCGCTTTTCAGCGGCGGTAGCCAACAAATTTCGTGTCGGACTTTACGAGTTTGCCTTTTTTGGTTAGCGTGAAGTTCGTCAAATTTGCTTATGGATTTCACAGGGATATGTATTCAGGATTGCTGATCATTCTTTTGCCATTAGTTATCGGTTATTTGCTACCGCTTAAATCCCCCGCTCTGCAACGCCTGATTAATCGTCTGCTGAGCTGGATGGTCTACGTTATTCTGTTTTTTATGGGCATCAGCCTGGCGTTTTTGGATAATCTGGCGGCTAACCTGCTGGCTATTTTACATATCGCCAGCGTCAGCGTTATTGCCATTCTGGCCTGTAATCTGGTGGCGCTGCGCCTGCTGGAAAAACACCGCCCCTGGCACCACCATCACCAGCAGGAAGCGCTGCCTTCGCGTCTTCATATGGCGCTGGAATCGCTTAAGCTGCTGGGCGTAGTGGTGCTGGGTTTCTTACTGGGCCTGACCGGCTGGACATTTTTGCATCACGCCACCCAGGCAAGTGAATATGCGCTGTTCCTGCTGCTGTTTCTGGTTGGCCTGCAGCTGCGCGGCAGCGGAATGACGCTGCGTCAGATTGTGCTGAACCGGCGTGGGATGATGGTCGCATTTGTGGTCTGCATAAGCGCTTTTGTTGGCGGCATCCTGGCGGCGCTGGTGCTGGGGCTACCCTTGACTACCGGGCTGGCGCTGGCCAGCGGCTACGGTTGGTATTCGCTCTCTGGCATTTTAATGACGGAAAGCTTCGGACCGGTTATCGGCAGCGCGGCATTCTTCAACGATCTGCTGCGCGAACTGCTGGCGATAATGTTGATCCCGCTACTGATCCGTCATCATCGTTCCAGCGCGCTGGGGCTGTGCGGCGCCACCTCTATGGATTTTACGCTTCCCGTGTTGCAGCGTGCCGGCGGCGTTGAAATGGTGCCCGCTGCAATCGTACACGGCTTTGCCCTCAGTCTGGCTTCGCCTGTGTTGATCGCTCTCTTTTCTTCATGACAATATGGCGGCGCAAAACCAGGCCGCCTCCCCTTTTCTTTTTGCTTTAGATCAATCCGCTCTTAATTATTTCAGGCTCCTCTTGCCTGCCAGTCGCGCTTCTCTTTAAAGTTGCATTTAAAATACTACTTATAAAGGGATACTATTATGTTTTGTGTGCAATGTGAGCAAACAATCCGCACTCCGGCGGGTAACGGCTGTTCCTGGGCGCAGGGGATGTGTGGTAAAACCGCGCAAACGTCCGATTTACAGGATCTGCTGATCGCCGTCTTACAAAGCCTTTCCGCATGGGCTTTGCACGCGCGCACCGGCAGCATTATCGAGCATGAAATCGACAGTTTCGCGCCTCGCGCCTTTTTCTCCACGCTGACCAACGTTAACTTCGACTCCGATCGCATCATTAATTACGCCATTCAGGCGCAAAGCTATCGCGATAATTTAAAAGCCCGCTGCGCCGTACTGGGCCTCGGTGCGCCGCAGCATCCGCTGAGCGATTTGTCTCTGAACGGCCACCATGCCGAAGTTTTACAGCAGCAGGCGCACGCGTTTGCGCTGAATGCCGGTGACGATCATGAAGATGTGGTCGGTCTGCGTCTGCTGTGTCTGTATGGTCTGAAAGGCGCCGCCGCCTATATGGAACATGCGCACGTGCATGGCCGTTACGATAACGAGATTTATCACCAGTATCATCAGATCATGGCATGGCTTGGCACGCGTCCGAACAATATCGAAACGCTGCTGGCGGAAGCGATGCATATCGGCAAAATGAACTTCACCATTATGGCGATGCTGGATGAAGCGCAGACGACGACCTACGGCGATCCGCAGCCGGTTAAGGTTAACGTGCGTCCGGTGACCGGCAAGGCGATCCTGATTTCCGGCCATGATCTGAAAGATCTGCAGCTGCTGCTGGAGCAAACCGTCGGCACCGGAATTAATGTCTATACCCACGGCGAAATGCTGCCTGCGCACGGTTATCCGGAGCTGAATAAATATCCTCACCTGGTAGGCAACTACGGCAGCGGCTGGCAGAACCAGCAAACCGAGTTTGCCCGCTTCCCGGGCCCCATTGTGATGACCTCCAACTGCATTATCGATCCGAACCCAGGCGATTATCAACAGCGTATCTGGACACGCAGCATTGTCGGCTGGCCGGGCGTTAACCATCTTGACGGCGATGATTTCACGCCGGTGATCGCGCAGGCGCAAGCGATGGCAGGCTTCCCGTGGAGTGAAATCCCGCATGAAATTACCGTTGGCTTTGGCCGTCGCGTACTGCTGGACGCCTGCGATTCTATTATTGAACTTGCCACGCAGAAAAAACTGCGGCACGTCTTCCTGGTAGGCGGCTGTGACGGTAGCCGTGACAAACGCAGTTACTATACCGATCTGGCGATGGCGGTGCCGGACGACTGCCTGATCCTGACGCTCGCCTGCGGTAAATACCGCTTTAACAAGCTCGACTTCGGCACGCTGGAAGGGCTGCCGCGCCTGCTGGACGTGGGTCAATGCAATGACAGCTACGCCGCGATTGTGCTGGCGGTCAAGCTGGCGGAAAAACTGAACTGCGGCGTTAACGATCTGCCGCTGTCGCTGATCCTTTCATGGTTCGAGCAAAAAGCGATTGTGGTGCTGCTGACGCTGCTGTCGCTCGGCGTGAAAAATATCCGCACCGGCCCGACCGCCCCGGCGTTTCTCACCGATAACCTGCTTGCCATTCTGGAAAAAGAGTTTGGCATGATCCCGGTAACCACTGTTGAAAACGATCTTGCCGCTATTCTGCCGCCACAGGAGTAAAACATGAACATCACGACACTTTGCCCCTGGCGCATGCAGGTTCACCATATTACGCAGGAAACGCCGGATGTCTGGACGCTGGCGCTCATTGACCATGATTTCTACCGCTGGCAGGCCGGTCAGTTCGCGCTGGTGCGCATTGGCAACGGCGACGAGGTGCGCGCCTATACCCTCTCCTCGACGCCGGGCCAGAGCCGGTTTATCACCCTGACGATCCGCTATATCGAACGGGGCAAAGGCTCCGGCTGGCTAACCCGCCAGGTGAAGCCCGGCGACTACGTCTGGTTATCCGATCCGCAGGGCAGCTTCAGCTGTGAACAGCATCCCGCTGCGTATTATCTGCTGCTGGCGGCCGGCTGCGGAATTACGCCGGTGATGTCAATGGCGCGCTGGCTGCACAGCCATCGTCCGGAAACCGATGTGCATCTGATCTACAGCGTCCGCTCGCCGCATGATGTTATTTTTGCCGCCGAACTGCAGGCGCTGCGCCCGTGGCTGAAGCTGACGATTATTGCTGAACAGCAGGCGGAAGCGCAGATGCTGACGGGCCGCCTGAGCGCAGAAATTCTGGCGCAGCAGGTACCGGACATCGCCCGGCGGACGGTAATGATGTGCGGCCCGCAGCCCTATATGGATCGGGCGGAAAGCGACGTGCGCGCGTTGGGCGCCGTTCATCTGTTACGCGAGCAGTTTACCGCTGCCGCGCCTGATGAAACAGAGGATAACGGCGTGCGCTACCATCTGAGCAGCGCTTCACAACGGCTGAAAAACGCTGCATTTCCGGCGGGCCGGTCGCTGCTGTCGGCGATGGAGCAGCATAAGCTGCCGGTTGACGCGGTTTGCCGCGCTGGCGTATGCGGCTGCTGTAAAACGCGCGTGGTCAGCGGCGAATATCAGACCAGCAGTATGGTTGGCCTGACGGAAGAAGAGATCGCGGCAGGCTACGTGCTGGCCTGTAGCTGTCAGCCGACGGGCGATATTGAGCTGGCCTGACGGCGAATTTCATCGTGGCTCACCCGCTTTGCGGCGCGTTGAGCAGGCTTTTTATCGTCTGTTGCCATGCGCCGCCAGCAACAAAGCGCCACGCTAAAGCAAACCGTTGCCATACGGGTCGCGCAGTTAAACAGCTAAGGGAATCCAGGGATTCCCTTAATCATCTGAACCACATAGCCGGGCTAACGCTATTCCCTTCCTGTTTTGATGCCAGCCGTTGGATATAGATTTTAACTATATCAACGCGACGAAAATCGATTTCCTTTCCTTAGCGCCACCTCAGTATACTTTTATTAATGTCATTTTTAGGGAGACAGGCATGGAAATGAAACAACGGGCAGAACGGTTACTGCAGGCGCTGGGCGGAGCCGATAATCTGACGCATCTGGTCTATTGCGCCAGCCGCGTCCGTGTCCAGCTGCGCAATGACGCCCTGCTTGATAAAACCAGTGTTGCTGATATAGCAGGCGTAAAAGCTATAGTCAGCGTCGATAAGCAACAAAAAACCGAATATCAGCTGGTAATGGGTCCCGGCAACGCTAAAACCTTTTATCAGGAAATTGTTGCCGCCGGCGGGCTGGAAAATCTGGCGGTCGATCGGTAAAACAGACCGGAACAGGGCATATTCCAGCCCTGTTTACCGCAGCAAATCAGCGTGCTGCTGCAAATGCTGATAAATTAGCTTTATTGCCTGTTTTATATGCGGCGCATCCGCATTTTCCCGCCGCAGGTAAATGCCGACCATTGCTCTGCTGCTCTCCTGAGATAAAGCCAAAGGCACAATATCATAACGGCTAAAATAGCCTGCCACACAGGCAGGATAAGGCATAACCGCATCGGAGCTATTAACAATATCGATAGCGGCCAGCATGCAATTGGTGGAATAAATTACCCTTTCCGTTAGATGATATTGGTTACGTTCACGTTTTTTCGGTTGCATATCATCAACGATATGCTGATGGCGTACCGCATCCGGGGTCATCATCACATAGGGATAATCGACTAATTTTTCCGGCTCGACCGGCAGGCTCAGCAAGGGATGACCGGCACGCACAAACAGGCTATTAGCGGTACTGAATAACGGCAAAAAGCTGATACCCGCCTTCGGATTCAGCCCCTGAATCTCATGGCCGATAAACAGATCGATGTCGCCGCTTAATAGCAGCTCCATAAGCCACAGATGATTGCCTAAATCTATATGAATATTGGCGGTGGGATAGCGCTGCCGGTGAACGTCAAAGGTATCCTTAACAAACAGATGCCACCAGGCGTGTCCGGTGCCCATTCTCAGGCTTTGCTCCTGGCGTTCCTTAATAAAAGCGATTTTAACCAGCGTATTATCATAAATACGCTGCATCATGCGTCCCTGCTCCAGCAATAACTCACCATACTCCGTCAGCTTTACCCCGGTCGACGTACGATCGAACAGGGTTACCCCCATGTTTTCTTCCAGTTTTTTCATATTATGGGTCAAAGTCGGCTGGCTCAGACAAAGCTTGTTTGCTGCATGACTCACATTTTTAAAAGTGGCGACTTCGATGAACTGACGCAGAATCTTATCCATGATCACGCTTAAGGTTGTTGATATAGATTTTTTCTATATCACAACGAGGAAATATGATTTCTGTCATTTGTCACAATTCGTTAACGTCTTTTCTTACCGGAGCGGTTTATCCCAGGCACCGGCACGGTGCATTCGGCGCAGCCGAAAGCCTTTCCTGCATACTTTTCTGGACAGAACAGGACGAGGAAAAATGAAAAAACTGACATTGAGTATGATAGCGGCGGTGTTGACCAGCACTTTCACCATGGCGCATGCGGATACGCTGCGCATGGAGTGTCCTTCCACGCCGGGAGGAAAAGAATATTGTAAATATGTTAAAAACCGCTTTGAGGCGGCGCATCCAGGCAACACGCTGCAGTTTATCGACCTTCCTCCCGCATCCGATGAAAAGCTGGCGCTGCTTCAGCAGCTCTTTGCCTCTAACGATGAAAACGCCGTCGATCTGTTCCAGTCTGATACGGTATGGATTGGCCTGCTGGATAAGCACACGCTCGATCTAACCGATCATGTTGCTGATATTAAAAAAGATTTCTTCCCCGGCGCCTGGCAGAACGACATGGTGAACGGCCGGGTCAAAGCCGTTCCCTCCTACCTTGATGCCGGCGCCCTCTATTATCGCAAGGATCTGCTGGAGAAATACAACGAGAAACCGCCCGCTACCTGGGAAGATTTGACGCGGATCGCCACCCGCATTCAGAAAGCTGAGCGCGACGCCGGCCACAGTAATTTCTGGGGACTGATCTTTCAGGGCAAATCCTATGAAGGGCTGACCTGTAACGCGCTGGAGTGGATCGATTCTCACAACGGCGGCTCATTTATCGATAGCGACGGCAAGGTGACAATCAATAATCCCCAGGCGGCCAAAGCGCTGGATATGGCCGCCGCCTGGATCGGCAAAATAGCGCCGCCGGGCGTGCTGGGCTACAAAGAGGAAGAGTCGCGCGCCGTATTCCAGAATGGCGACGCGCTCTTTATGCGCAACTGGCCCTACGCCTATGTTTTAAGCCAGGGAGATGACAGTGCGCTTAAGGGCAAAGTCGGTGTGATGTCGCTGCCTAAAGGAGAAGGCGGAAAATCGGTAAGCGCGCTGGGCGGCTGGCAGTGGTCGATCAATGCGGCAACCAAACATCCTGAAACGGCGATTGCGCTGTTAAGAATGGTCAGCGATACCGAATCACAAAAAATGG
Organism: Mixta theicola; assembly: GCF_002895925.1. GTDB lineage: Bacteria > Pseudomonadota > Gammaproteobacteria > Enterobacterales > Enterobacteriaceae > Mixta > Mixta theicola. Next base: position 367,029 of record NZ_NWUO01000001.1, read on the forward strand.
CGCAAAAACTGTTGGGCTATTCGCCAACGCGCGTTGCGCTGTACGACGATAAGGAAGTGCTGGGAAGGGCGCCTTACCTGGCTGAATTTAAGCAAATCTTTGCTGATGCCGCTCCCCGTCCGGCCACCCAGACCAAAGGGCAATACGCCAGGGTTTCCAACGCCATTTATAACGCCACTTTTGATGTGCTGCGCGGCCGTACCGATGGCAAGAAAGCCGTTGCCGCATTACAGCAGCGGCTCAATCGCATCAAAGGTAAACAGTGGCATTAAGTTTCGCTTAACCGCCCGGCCTGCCCTCAAAGGGGGCAGGTCCCTGTCTGCAAAGTGTCACTGCTTCGTTAACCGCCTGGAGTTGTATAATGAAACGGTATACGCAAACGTTAATCCCTCCCAATGCCGCCGCCGCTGCCGCTCCCCAGGGAGCCGCGCCAGCCCGCAAGAAACTGCGTAAAAAGCTGAACCATCAAAAAAGGCGTAGCCTTATCGCCTGGTGGCTGGTCACGCCCGCATTAGCGCTGTTGGCGCTGGTGGCGGGCTGGCCGCTGTTGCGCACGCTGTTTTTTAGCTTTACCGATGCCAGACTGGATGCCCCGCAGGATTACAGCTTCGTCGGCCTGGATAATTACTTTTCTTCTACCGCCGACGGCAGCTATGGCGTGCTGGCCGATCCGCTCTGGTGGCATGCGGTAATGAATACCTTCTGGTTCAGCACGGTATCGGTATCGTGTGAGCTGGTGCTGGGAATGCTGCTGGCGCTGTTGATGAATCAGAAATTTCGTGGTCAGGCGCTGGTTCGCACCGCCGTTCTGGTCCCCTGGGCGATTCCCACCATTGTTACCGCGAAAATGTGGGGCTGGATGTTCCACGATCAGTACGGCGTGGTTAACGATCTGCTGAATAAGTTCGGCATTATTGATGCCCATCCGGCCTGGCTGGCGGAGCCATCGCTCTCGATGTGGGCGGTGGTCATTACCGACGTCTGGAAAACCACGCCGTTTATGGCGCTGATGCTGCTGGCCGCCCTGCAACTGATCCCAGGCGATCTGTATGAGGCCGCACGCGTGGACGGCGCCAACGCCTGGCAACGCTTCAGGCGCATCACGCTGCCATTAATTATGCCCGCCATGATTGTGGCGCTGATCTTCCGCATCATGGATGCGATGCGGGTTTTCGACCTGATTTACGTGCTGACCTCCAACAGCGAAGCAACGCAGTCGATGTCCAGCTATGCCCGCGATCAGATCATGAGCTATCAGGAGATGGGAACCGGCTCCGCCGCCTCGGTACTGGTATTTATGCTCGTGGCCGGAGTTGCCGCCTGCTTCCTCTATGTCTCCCGCCTGAACGATAAAGAGGAAAAATGATGAAACTGAGCCATCAACAACGCGTACTGGCCCATAAATCACTGATTTATTTCGGCTCCCTTATCGCCTGCGTCGTTTGTGTTTTTCCTTTTTATTATGCCATTCTGACCTCGTTGCGTTCGGGCCAGGAGCTGTTTCAGGCGCATTATCTGCCCAGCAGTTTTCACTGGGGCAACTATGTTACGGCGCTGCTGGATAACGGCATCGCCCGCAGCCTGCTGAACTCGGTGGCGGTAGCGACTATCACCGTGGGCCTCTGTCTGCTGGTGTCAATTACCGCCGCCTTCGCCCTGGCGCGCATCTCTTTTCGCGGGCGTAAATATCTGCTGTTCACTATTTTATGCGTCTCTATGTTTCCCCAGGTCGCAGTGCTGTCGGGTATGTTTGAACTGGTGCGTTTTCTCGGCCTGTATGACTCGCTGGGCGCTTTAGTCCTCTCTTACACCACCTTCTCCCTGCCCTTCACTATTTGGGTTTTGACCACCTTTATGAAATCAATCCCGGTAGAACTGGAAGAGGCCGCCATCGTTGACGGCGCCAGTACCTGGGTAATTATCAGCCGCGTGTTTGCTCCCATTATGGGGCCTTCACTGGTCACTACCGGCCTGCTGGCCTTTATCGGCGCCTGGAACGAATTTATGTTCGCGCTGACTTTTATCATCAGCAGCGACAAGCGCACCGTACCGGTTGCTATCGGGATGTTTCAGGGCGCCTCTCAGTATGAGCTTCCCTGGGGCAGCATTATGGCGGCGTCGGTGATAGTCACGCTGCCCATCATTGTAATGGTGCTTATCTTCCAGAAACGCATTGTCAGCGGCCTTACCAGCGGTGCGGTAAAAGGATAAGCGTTGAGCAACGGCGAAATCCCCCTTCAGACGGGCGCAGCCCGCAAGCGGACCACGCCCTGCACGGTGAACAAAGAAAACAGGAAGCGATCGATGGCACAGTTAACCCTGGAAAAATTGCAAAAGCGCTACGGCAAATCGGCCGAAGTGATTAAATCGCTGGATTTACACATCAACAGCGGAGAGTTCGTGGTCATTGTCGGGCCTTCCGGCTGCGGCAAATCGACGCTGCTACGCATGATCGCCGGTCTGGAAGAGATAAGCAGCGGCGGCATGTATATCAATAACGCTTACGTTAACGATGATACGCCCTCCGAACGCGGCATCGGCATGGTATTCCAGTCTTACGCGCTTTATCCGCATATGAGCGTTTACAAAAATATGGCCTTTGCGCTGGAGCTGGCGGGTTATTCGGCTAAAGAGATTGATAGCCGGGTACGCGAAAGCGCGCGGATTTTGCAGCTGGAACCTTTACTGGATCGACGCCCGAAAGATCTCTCCGGCGGTCAGCGCCAGCGGGTCGCCATTGGCCGGGCGATCGTACGTGAGCCCAAGCTGTTTTTGTTTGATGAGCCGCTCTCTAACCTTGATGCTTCGCTGCGGGTACAGATGCGCATGGAAATTGCCGCCCTGCATAAGCGGCTTGGCGCAACCATTGTGTATGTCACCCACGATCAGGTGGAAGCGATGACGCTGGCCGATCGTATCGTGGTGCTGAACAAAGGCCATATTGAGCAGGTAGGCACGCCGCTGGAGCTTTACGATCGTCCGGCCAATGAATTTGTCGCGCAGTTTATCGGCTCGCCGCGCATGAACCTCATCCCAGCCATCCTCAAGCGCAGCGGCGAACAACAGAGCGTGGTGATGCTCGATAACGGCAAAGAGCTGCTGCTGCCGGTGGCCACGCCGCCTGCGGCCGAAGGCGAAAGCGTTAACCTCGGCATCCGGCCTGAGCATATTCAGTGGGGCGATCCGCAGCAGTGCGAATATCTGGGCGAGGTCAGGTTTGTCGAGCATATGGGCAATGAAACCTACCTGTATCTGGATAACGGCAACGCCGGCGACCCCTGGGTGGTGCGCAACGCCGATCGTTCGACGATCGCGACCGGCGAAACGGTCGGCATCCGGCTGCCGGTCGAGTGCTGCTACCTGTTCGATCGCGAGGGCAAAGCATTTCGTCGCCTGCTCTCTTCTGAACACACCCATTAAACCTCTTTTTAACGCTAACGGAACTCAAAATGACTTCAGTAACCGAAAAGAAATGGTGGCATAACGCCGTGGTTTATCAGATCTACCCACGCAGCTTTATGGATACTAACGGCGACGGCGTTGGTGATTTAGCGGGCATTATCGAAAAACTGGATTATTTGCAGACGCTGGGAATCAACGTGATCTGGCTTTCCCCGGTGTTCCGCTCGCCGATGGATGATAACGGCTACGATATATCTGACTATCAGGACATTGCCGCTGAATTCGGTACGCTGGCCGAAATGGAACAGCTTATTGCCGAAGCGGCCCGGCGCGATATTCGCATCCTGATGGATCTGGTGGTCAACCATACCTCGGATGAACATCCGTGGTTTATCGAGGCCAGAAAATCGAAAGATAACCCGTACCGTGATTACTATGTCTGGCGTAGCCCGGCGGCTGACGGCGGTCCGCCAAACGATTATCGCTCCCATTTCGGCGGCAGCGGCTGGGAATATGATGAGGCCACGCAGGAGTATTATCTGCATCAGTTTACCCGTCGGCAGCCGGATCTGAACTGGGAAAACCCTAAGGTGCAGCAGGAGGTTCATCAGATGATGAACTGGTGGCTGGATAAGGGGATCGGGGGCTTCCGCATGGATGTTATCGACCTTATCGGTAAGGAAGTGGATAAACAGATTATGGCCAACGGAGCCAATCTGCATCCGCTACTGCAACAGATGAACCGCGCCACCTTTGGCCAACGCGATGTGTTGACGGTGGGCGAAACCTGGAGCGCGACGCCGGAAATCGCGCGGCTCTATTCGGACCCGGCACGCGAAGAGCTGTCGATGGTATTCCAGTTTGAACATATTATTCAGACCTGGGATGCGAAATTAGGGAAATGGCGCAGCAAACCGTTTGAGCTGCTGACGTTTAAGTCGGTTATCGATAAATGGCAAACCGGGCTGGCAGAGTGCGGCTGGAATTCGCTGTTCTGGAACAACCACGACCTGCCGCGCGCCGTCTCCAAATTCGGCGATCCCGATCGCTATCGCATCGAATCCGCCAAACTGCTGGCAACCGTGCTGCACGGGCTTAAGGGAACGCCCTATATCTATCAGGGCGAAGAGATCGGCATGACTAACGTGCGCTTCGACAACATCGAAGCCTATCGCGACGTTGAAAGCCACAACCGCTATCAGGAATTTCTCGCGAGCGGCGTCTCTCACGAGGAGATGATGGCCGGTATTTATGCTAACGGCCGGGATAACGCCCGTACGCCTGTGCAGTGGAACGACCAGCCAAATGCGGGCTTTACCCGTGGCGAACCGTGGATTGGCGTTAATGCCAACTATCATGAAATTAACGTAGCGGCCGCGCTGCACGATCCTGACTCTATTTTTTACCATTATCAACGGCTGATCCAGCTGCGCAAAGAACATGACATCCTGGTGTACGGCGATTATCAAATGCTGCTGGCCGATCATCCGCAGCTCTTTGCTTACCAGCGTACCCTGGGCGATCGCTGGCTGCTGGTGATAGGCAATTTCTCTGGCGACCCGCTGGAACTGGATCTGCCGGAGGGGCTGCAACATCTGTCAGGCGAGTGCCTGAGCGCCAACTATGCGCCACGCGATGGCTGGCAGGAGAAGCTGGCGATGCAACCCTGGGAAGCGTTTATGCTGATGCTGCGTCGGCCCTGAGATTGCCGCGCGGAATCATTACAGAAGCTGAACTCAACTTACGGGCTACGCCAGCGTGTCCGTAACTTTTATACCATTGAGATGCGTTACCGGATCGCCCTGTTACCCGCTATCCGGACCGTCATGCAGTCAGATAAGGAAGAGAATATGAGTAAAATCACCAACCGGCAGCGAAAAAACTGGTGGAAAGAGGCCGTGGCCTATCAAATTTACCCACGCAGCTTTATGGACAGCAATGGCGACGGCATCGGCGATCTGAATGGCATTACCGGCAAGCTGGATTATCTGCAGGCGTTAGGGATCGATGTTATCTGGATCTGCCCCATGTATAAATCGCCTAACGATGATAACGGCTACGATATTAGCGACTATCAGGCGATCATGGCTGAGTTCGGCACGATGGCCGACTTTGACCGCCTGTTACAGGAAGTCCATCTGCGCGGGATGCGCCTGATTATCGACCTGGTGGTGAATCACACCTCCGATGAACATCCGTGGTTTATTGAATCGCGCTCCGCCAAAGATAACCCTAAACGCGACTGGTATATCTGGCGCGACGGTAAAAACGGCGCTGAGCCTAACAACTGGGAAAGCATCTTTAAGGGTTCGGCATGGAAAAAGGATGAGGCGACCGGACAATATTTTTTGCATTTGTTCTCCGCCCGTCAGCCAGACCTGAACTGGGAAAACCCGCAAATGCGCGCCGCCATTTACGACATGATGCGCTGGTGGCTGGATAAAGGCATAGATGGCTTTCGCATTGACGCCATCTGCCATATGAAAAAAGAACCGACGCTGGCCGATATGCCTAATCCGCAGGGGCTGCGCTACGTTCCCTCCTTTGAGCGCCATCTTAACTATGATGGCCTGTTTGATTATGTCGATGAGATCTGTACTCAGGTATTCAGTCATTACGACATCATGACGGTCGGCGAAGTGAACGGCGCATCCGCAGAACAGGCCGAAGAATGGGTGGGAGAACATCGTGAGCGGCTGAATATGATTTTTCAGTTTGAGCACGTCAGGCTGTGGGAAACCACCAGCGTCGATAAGCTCGATCTCGGCGCGCTTAAAGCGATTTTTACCCGCTGGCAACACGCCCTGGAAAACCGTGGCTGGAACGCGCTGTATGTGGAAAACCATGATGTGCCGCGCGTTATCTCCAAATGGGGCGATACCGGACGCTACTGGCGCGAAAGCGCCACCGCCATTGCCGCAATGTACTTTCTGATGCAGGGCACGCCTTTTATCTATCAGGGGCAGGAAATCGGCATGACCAATACCCGCTTCGACAACCTTGACGATTTTGACGATGTTTCGGCGCGTAATTACGCCGTTCAGCTACGGCAGCAGGGAATGGAAGAGGCGGAGATCCTCTCTTTTCTGAGCAGCATCGGCCGGGACAATTCGCGCACGCCAATGCAGTGGGATGCCGGACAGCATGCCGGTTTCAGCAACGCGACGCCGTGGCTGAAAGTGAACCCTAACTATGAACGCATCAACGTAGCACGCCAGCAGCAGGAGCCAGATTCGGTACTGAACTTTTACCGCGCGCTTATCCGCCTGCGCAAAAGTGAACCGACATTGGTCTATGGCCGCTATCAGCTGCTGATGGCGGCGCATCCGCAAATCTATGCCTATACCCGCACGCTGGATGAGGATCGGCTGCTGGTAGTATGCAACCTGAGCGGCGAAGATGCGGAGTGTGACGCACAGGAGATGCCGTCGAACGGGCCGGCGCCGTTGCTGGCGAACTACCCTTCTGCTGCGGATCCTCTCCGCTTACGGCCCTGGGAGGCGCGGGTATACCGCTTTTAACGGGCGGCGCGGCCATCGGTCTGGCATAAAATGACCGGCTGCGGTAAAACATCCTTAAGCTATTATCACGGGCGGCGCTGCTGCCCGTTTTTTTTTGAGGAGCGTCTAAGTGATAGATCTACGCAGTGATACCGTCACCCGCCCGTCGCCGGCGATGCTGTCGGCAATAGTTTCTGCCCGTACGGGCGACGACGTTTACGGTGACGATCCTACCGTTAACGCGCTGGAGGCGGAAGCCGCACGGCTGAGCGGCAAACAGGCCGCGCTGTTTTTGCCTACCGGCACGCAGGCCAACCTGGTCGCCCTGCTGACCCATTGCCAGCGCGGCGAGGAATATATTGTTGGTCAGCTGGCGCATAACTATAAGTACGAAGCGGGCGGCGCGGCGGTGCTGGGCAGCATTCAGCCCCAGCCGATAGAGGCGGCGGAAGATGGCTCGCTGCCGCTGGATAAGGTCGCGGCGGTGATTAAGCCTGACGATATTCACTTTGCCCGCACACGCCTGTTAAGCCTGGAAAACACCATTGGCGGCAAAGTATTGCCCGTGGCGTATCTGGCTGACGCCTGGCGCTTTACGCGCGAACATCAGCTGGCGCTGCATATTGACGGCGCGCGCATTTTCAACGCCGCCGTAGCGCTTGAGCTGCCGCTGGGCTCCCTTACCCGTTATTGCGATACGCTGACAATCTGCCTGTCGAAGGGGTTAGGCACGCCGGTGGGTTCGCTGTTGTGCGGCGATGCGGAATATATTCAGCGCGCGCGGCGCTGGCGTAAAATGACCGGCGGCGGTATGCGCCAGGCGGGTATTCTGGCGGCGGCCGGGCTGTATGCGCTGGAGAATAATGTGATGCGCCTTAAAGAGGATCACGATAACGCCCGCTGGCTGGCGGAGCAGCTCGGCGAGCTGGATATTAACGTCAGTCAGCATACCAATATGGTTTTCGCCCGGCTGCCGCCGGAACAGGTCGCGCCGTTAAAGGCCTGGATGCAGGCGCGCAATATTCTGCTGTCGGTGGGGCCGGTCACGCGGCTGGTCACCCATCTGGACGTTGATCGCGCCGCCCTGCAGCAGGTGGTGAACCAATGGAAAGCGTTTCTCGCCGCCCAGTAGAGATTAATAACCGGCGCCGATCGCCTCAGCGCCCATACTTTTCCACCAGCGCCTGGGCAATAGCCCACGTTTCTGCATCAGCCCGCCCGGAATAGCTGGCGGGCCGAAAATGCATCTGAAAAGCTGCAATCAGCTTCTGCTGCTGCGCAGGCGTTACCGCCGCGTTAACCTCATAGCCATAGCGCGCCAGCAGACTGAGCAATGCCTCCTGCGCCACCGGCTGCAGGCGATCGCGCCCCTGCAATAGTTCTTCTACCCGCGCGGGCTCCGGCCAGGCGCCAATTCCCTGTACGGCAAGCTGCGCCCAGGGAAAACGCGCTCCCGGATCCTGCTTACGCTGCGGCGCAATATCGCTGTGCCCGACAATATTTTGCGGCTGAATATGGTAACGGCTGATTAAATCGCGCAGCAGCGGCAGCAGCGCGGCAATCTGTGCGGGCGCAAAGGGATAAAACTGCCGTCCCTGCGCCGTTGTGCGGTAGCCAGGATTTACCAGTTCAATCCCTACTGAGGTATCGTTGAGCCGCGTGGCGCCGCGCCAGTAGCTCGCTCCCGCGTGCCACGCCAGCTCCTTTTCCGGCACCAGCTGCCAGATAAGCGGCGTGCCGCGATGCTGCGGCGGCTGCGTGGGGATCAGATAATGCACGCTCACATCTTTATCAATAAGCGTTGCCAGCGAGGAAGAGAAATCTTCCGCGGTATAATGAATAACAATCGTCTTCACGCGGGGCCTGGCGCCCTGCGCCGCCAGCCGGGTATCAACGCTATAGCCCTGACGCTGCTCCAGCCCCGGCGTACAGCCTGCTAACAGCAACAGCAGCAGGCTCAGCCCTAAACGTGCGTTCATCGTATTTTAACTGCCGTGCCGCTCACGCTGACCATCAGCATACTGCTCTCCTTGCCCACGGTTTCATAGTCAATATCGATACCGACTACCGCATTTGCGCCCAGCGCTTTCGCCTGCTGCTCCAGCTCGGCAAACGCAATCTCACGCGCCTTACGCAGCTCTTTTTCATACGCGCCGGAACGGCCGCCGACAATGTCGCGGATCCCGGCAAAGAAATCGCGGAAAATATTCGCGCCGAGAATCGCCTCGCCGGTGACGACGCCGCAATATTCGGTAATCGTTTGTCCTTCCAGCGTTGGCGTAGTGGTTAATTTCATTCTCTTCTCCTTTTCTGATTCAGCGACAGTTTAGTCCGTGCGGCTAAAAAGCACGGCTATACTTTATGCTAAAACAAAGCGTTACCCGTTGACCATAAGGAAAATGAGATGAAAAACAAAGCGATTGCCGCCCTGCTGCCGGCTGTTCTGCTGCTGAGCGCCTGTACTACCGTGGAGCCTGCCTATAAAGATATCGGTACGCGCGTAGCCCCTTGTGTGGATGGCGGACCGGATACGGTAGCGCAAAAATTCTATGATTTACGCACCGCTCAGCCAACCCAGGGCCTACCGGACAGCCAGCTGCTGGCGCGCTACCGTCCTTACCTGAGTGAAAAGCTTTATCAAAGCCTGCTGAAAGCCAATGCGCAAAGCGATAAGCCTGCCGAATGGCGTCAGGGCGATCTCTTCTCCAGCCTGGCGCAGGGCCCCACCGGCGCGAAAGTGGCCGATGCGTCGAAAATTCCCAATACCGACGCGCGCAATATTCCGCTGCGCGTTGAGCTGACGCGCGAAGGCGATAAAAGCGTTAGCTGGCAGGATGAGGTATTAATGGTGCGCGAAGGCGTCTGCTGGACGGTAGACGACGTACGTTATGTGGCTAACTGGCAGCGTCCTGGCGGCGGTGCGTTGAGCCAGCTTCTGGAAAAATAACGCTCTCCGGCCAGGCGCTTATCAACCCTCGTTTAGCCATAGCGCCGCATGCGCGCGGCGCTATGGTTATCCGATAAGAATACCATCTTCCTTCTTATTCACCTCTGCTGCGCTACATGCCAGGTTCATATGCTACGCTTTAGCCATTCCGCTACTCATTAATAAATTTAAACGCGCAATGATTGCATAACTATTCTGTGGGCGTTAAGATTTGCGGCATCAATTGCTATTCATTTTTGGCGCATGAGTATTCAACTTAACGGTATAAATTGTTTTTATGGCGCCCAGCAGGCGCTGTTCGATATTCAGCTAACGTGCCCGGAAGGCGAAACGCTGGTGCTGTTGGGCCCCAGCGGTGCCGGTAAAAGCTCGCTCCTGCGCGTATTAAATCTGCTTGAAATGCCGCGTTCCGGTACGCTCAGCATCGCCGGTCATGATTTTGACTTCAGCAAAAAACCCGGCGATGACGCGATCCGCGAGCTGCGACAGAACGTGGGCATGGTATTTCAGCAATATAATCTCTGGCCGCACCTGACGGTTAAGCAGAACCTGATCGAAGCGCCCTGTCGCGTGCTGGGGCTGTCGAAAGAGCGCGCCCACCAACGCGCCGATAAGCTGCTGGAGCGTCTGCGTCTGACGCCGCACGCCGATCGTTTTCCGCTGCAGCTTTCCGGCGGTCAGCAACAGCGCGTAGCGATTGCCCGTGCGCTGATGATGGAGCCCGCGGTGCTGCTGTTCGATGAGCCTACCGCCGCGCTCGATCCGGAAATTACCGCGCAGATCGTCAGCATTATTCGTGAGCTGGCACAAACCAATATCACTCAGGTCATCGTTACCCATGAGGTTGAAGTCGCCCGTAAAACGGCCAGCCGCGTGGTGTATATGGAAAATGGCTATATTGTTGAACAGGGTGATGCCAGCCGATTTACACAGCCGCAAACCGACGCGTTTGCTAATTATCTCTCGCACTGAGTAAGGCCATAAAGATGAAAAAAATTGTTCTTGCTGCTCTGTTAGCCGGTATCAGCCTGAGCGCTTCCGCTGCCGACACCATTCGCTTTGCCACGGAAGCCTCCTACCCTCCGTTTGAATTTGTCGATGCCAATAATAAAATTATGGGCTTTGACGTTGATCTGGCTAACGCGCTGTGCAAAGAGATGAACGCCACCTGTACCTTTACCAATCAGGCGTTTGATAGTCTGATCCCCAGCCTGAAATTTCGCCGTTTCGATGCGGTAATGGCCGGGATGGATATTACGCCTGAGCGTGAAAAACAGGTGCTGTTCAGCAAGCCTTACTATGAAAACTCGGCGCTGTTTATTACCCAGAAAGGCAAAGTGGCGGATATCGCCGCGCTGAACGGCAAGCGCGTTGGCGTTCAGAACGGCACCACGCACCAGAAATACCTGACGGATAAGCACAGCGAGATCACCACCGTGCCTTACGACAGCTATCAGAATGCGATTCTCGATCTGAAGAATGGTCGTATTGATGCGGTATTTGGCGATACGGCGGTGGTCAACGAATGGCTGAAGCAGAACCAGAACCTGGCGGCGGTTGGCGAGAAAGTCACCGATAAAGCCTATTTCGGCACCGGTCTGGGCATTGCGGTACGTCAGGGCAACAGCGCGCTGCAGGAGAAATTCAACGCCGCGCTGGATAAAGTCAAAGCTGACGGCACTTACAAGACCATCTACAGCAAATGGTTCCAGCAGTAATTAAATGAACGAATTCTTTCCTCTTGCAAGCGCCGCCGGGATGACCGTCGGCCTTGCCGTCTGTGCGCTGCTGGTGGGTCTGACCCTGGCGATGCTGTTTGCCGGTTGGGAATCGGTGCGCTGGCGTCCGATCGCCTGGGCTGGCACGGCGCTGGTAACGCTGATCCGTGGCCTGCCGGAAATTCTGGTGGTGCTGTTTATCTATTTCGGCGCTTCCCAGCTGCTGCTTACGCTCTCTGACGGCTTTGTGATTAACCTGGGCCTGGTTACGCTGCCGGTACAGATGCAGATCGAGAATTTTGACGTCAGCCCTTTCCTGTGCGGCGTGATTGCGCTGTCGTTCCTCTACTCCGCTTACGCCTCGCAAACGCTACGCGGCGCGCTGAAGGCGGTGCCGGTCGGCCAGTGGGAATCAGGCCAGGCGCTGGGCATGAAAAAATCAGCGATCTTCTTCCGTCTGATTATGCCGCAGATGTGGCGTCACGCCCTGCCTGGACTGGGCAACCAGTGGCTGGTGCTGCTCAAAGATACCGCGCTGGTCTCGCTGATTAGCGTAAACGATCTGATGCTGCAAACCCGCAGTATCGCCACCCGCACGCAGGAGCCGTTTACCTGGTATCTGCTGGCGGCGGCCATCTATCTGATTATCACGTTGCTGAGCCAGATGGTGTTGAAACGTATCGAATTGCGCACCACGCGTTTTGAACGAGGGAACAGCTAATGCTGGCCTATCTTCCTGAACTGTTGAAAGGGTTACAGACCAGCCTGACGCTAACGCTCGCTTCGCTGGTGGCGGCACTGATCCTTTCCCTGCTGTTTACTATGGTGCTGGCGCTGAAAACGCCGGTGGTCAGTCAGCTGGTGAAAGGCTATATCACGCTGTTTACCGGCACGCCGCTGCTGGTGCAAATCTTTTTGATTTATTACGGTCCGGGGCAGTTTCCCGCCCTGCAGAAAATTGACTGGCTGTGGCATCTGCTTTCCGAGCCCTGGCTGTGCGCCCTGCTGGCCCTGTCGTTAAACAGCGCCGCCTATACCACTCAGCTGTTTTACGGCGCGGTACGCGCCATCCCTGCCGGTCAGTGGCAATCCTGCGCGGCGCTCGGCATGACGCGCCGTGATACCTTGCGTATTCTGCTGCCCTACGCCTTTAAGCGCGCCCTCTCCTCCTATTCCAATGAGGTGGTGCTGGTGTTTAAAAGCACCTCGCTGGCTTACACCATTACGCTAATGGAAGTGATGGGCCACGGCCAACTGCTATATGGCCGTACCTATGACGTTATGGTCTTTGCCGCCGCCGGTCTGATTTACCTGTGCGTCAACGGCCTGCTCACGCTGCTGATGCGCCTGATTGAGCATCGCGCGCTGGCCTTTGAGCGCCGCAACTAGCGGCCAACAACAGCGATAGCGCATTAAAAAGGTGGGGAAACCCACCTTTTTTCATTATTTATCCACTTATGTTGCATAACAATGCATTCGATGGCATCTTGTTTCTCGCCGCTGGGCAAAAAATCATAATGAGAAACAGGAGCATTCCCGATGAAAAAATGGTTACTGGCCGCCGCGCTGGCAGGCGTAGCGCTTAACGCTGGCGCAGCGGAAAAAATTCGTTTCGCCTCTTCAGCCACCTATCCGCCGTTTGAATCCCTGAATAGCGAAAACAAAATCGTCGGCTTCGATATGGATTTGGCGCAGGCGCTCTGCCAGCAAATGAAAGCGGAGTGTACCTTTACCAATAATCCTTTCGATAGCCTGATCCCGGCCCTGAAGTTTCGCCGCTATGATGCGGTGATTTCCGGCATGGATATTACGCCAGAGCGCAGCAAGCAGGTTGCCTTTACCCAGCCCTACTACGCCAACTCGGCGGTGGTGATCGCGGAAAAAGGGAAATATGCGGATCTCGCGGCGCTGAAAGGAAAACGCATCGGTATGGAAAACGGCACCACGCATCAGCGTTATCTCCAGGATAAGCATCCTGAAATAAAAACCGTGGCTTACGACAGCTATCAGAATGCGATACTCGATCTGAAAAATGGTCGTCTCGATGGCGTCTTTGGCGATACGGCGGTGGTCAATGAGTGGCTGAAGGCCAACCCGCAGCTGGGAACCGTGGGCAAAGCCGTAACCGATCCGCAATATTTCGGCACCGGTCTGGGTATCGCGGTGCGCCCGGATAACCAGGCGCTGCTGACCAAACTGAACGCGGCGCTGGCGGCGGTTAAAGCGGACGGCACGCTGCAAAAAATTAACGACAAGTGGTTTGCCCACTAAGCGTAAAATAGGCGGATCGGAGAGCGTCTTTGCCGTGGGTTCTGCATGCTCCGGGAGGGGAAATGACTTCTCCGATCTGCTACTGGCGTCGCTGTAACAGCGTCAGCACTTCGTAATGCGCGGTATGCGGGAACATATCAAACAGCTGCACCCGACGAATATGGTAATGCTCAAGTCGCGCAATATCCTGCGCCATACTTTCGGCGTTACAGCTGGAATAGAGCAGCCATGACGGCGCCATGCGGCTCAGGTAATCACACAGCTCAGCGCCAATTCCACGGCGCGGCGGATTAACCAACACCAGCTCCGGCACCTCTCCTTCTTCAGTGGCAAAGCGCGTTGAATCCAGCGCCGCAAACCGCACGTTTTCCAGCCCAATCTGCTGTGCCGAACGCTGCGCGCAGGCGATCGCCTCTGCGCCGATCTCAATGCCGGTCAGCTGCATCTCTGGCGTCGCGCAGTGCAGGCCAAAGCCACCCACGCCGCAAAACAGATCCCACATCGATTTAACCTGCAGCTCGCTGACCCAGCGGCGCGCGGTATCATACAGCCGCGCCGCCACTTCGGGGTTGGTCTGAAAGAAACTGCGCGGCCGAATATAGAGCGGAACATGGTTAAGCTGTTCCGCCAGTAGCTGATTTTCCGTCAGCGCAATCTCTTCTTCCCCTTCAAGGATCGCCATCGGCACCGGCTGGATATTGGCAGAGATCACCGACAGCTGCGGCAGCTGTTGCTGTAGCCACGGCAGCGCGGCGCGCAGCTGCTCAAGTTTAGCGGTGGAGCGCAGCACAAAGCGCAGCATCAGCTTGCCGTCCAGCGAACTTTCGCTGAGCAACAGAAATTTTAACTCACCGCGCCGGCGCGCCACGTTATAAGGCGTCAGGCCGGCGCGGGCGATAAACGGCTTCAGCACGGCAAAAACCGGCGCGAAGCTGGCAGGATAAAGCGGACAGGCGGTTAAATCCACCGGGCTGCCGTCACGATGCATAATACCCAGCACCGGCCGCTCAACGCTGCCGCTGACCACCATTTTGGCTTTATTGCGAAAGGAGAACTGCGACGAATCAACCGGCGGCTGCCAGTCGTCAACGGGGAATTCCTGCAGCAGCGCCTGCAAATGCGTCTGTTTTATCTGCAGCTGTTGAGGATAGGGAGTTGTCAGCCACTGACAGGAACGACAGCGGTCTGCATCGTAAAGTGCGCAATGCATGATTTAGCCTGTGATGAATGGTGATGCCAGATGCGGGGCTGAATTGTAGCACTCGTCGCTCAGCGGCGCTGGAAAAATTGCCGACTGCTGGCAGGAAAAAACAGCAGCAGCAGCACCAGCAGATCGGGCGACTTATGCATAATCAGACGATGAAAGATTTCTCCATTACTGGCGCCGCTAATGCTGAAAATCTCCGGATAGATCCAGCCGACAGAAGCGGCCCACAGATAGAACAGTACGATCGCCTGGGTTAGCGCATACAGCAGGCGGCCACGGCGCGAGCCGCGCATCAGCGTCAGCGCGCAGCGCAGCTCGATAAAGAACAGGAGCTGGCTGGCGATAAAAATGAGCGTGGAATCCCACGCCTGAGCGCTACGGTGAATAAAATCGGCTATGCCGTCATAGCCCAGTTCATTAATCAGCAGCAGCACGCTAATACAGCGGGTGGCAATAATCGCCTGGCCGGCAATCATTACCGGCACCGGCGCCTGCTGAGGACGAACCGCCGTCTTACCGAATCTGAACACTTCTGACATTCACCGAACTCCTCCCGTTGCGACAAGGCGACTAAAACGGCGGCAGACCAGCCCGGAAACAGAACCGGGCCGGGCTAACCGCCTGTGAAGCCTTGTTATTATAGTGGCAAAGGTTTCGGATTTTAGCTACGTTTCGCTTTCTGAATATCCCGCACTCGCTGCTTCTCCTCGTGCGCCATAAAGCGCCAGGCGATAAAGCCCACCAGCCCGACGACAAACAAAATCAGCGACGCCAGCGCGTTAATTTCCGGGTTCACACCGCGACGCACGGTAGCGAAAATCGCCATCGGCAACGTGGTGGCGCCAGGCCCGGTAACAAAGCTGGCGATCACCAGGTCATCCAGCGACAGCGTAAACGCCAGCAGCCAGCCGGTAACCAGCGCTGGCGCGATCATCGGTACGGTAATCACGAAAAAAACCTTCAGCGGCGTCGCGCCGAGATCCATCGCGGCTTCCTCAATGGAACGATCCAGCTCGCGCAGGCGCGAATTAATCACCACCGCAACGTAAGCGGTACAGAAGGTAACGTGCGCCAGCCAGATGGTGAGCATGCCGCGATCGCTGGGCCAGCCGATAGCGTGTCCCATCGCCACAAACAGCAGCAGCAGCGACAGGCCGGTGATCACATCCGGCATGACCAGCGGCGCGGTCAGCATAAAGGCGAAGCCGGTTGATCCTTTGAAGCGGCCAAAGCGCACAATCACCACCGCCGCAATGGTGCCCAGTATCATAGCGGCGGTCGCGCTGAGCGCGGCGATGGTCAGGCTGAGCGTGACCGCGCTAATCATCGCGCTATCCTGAAACAGCACCCTATACCAGTGCAGCGAAAAGCTTTCCCAGACGGTAACCAGCTGCGAGCTGTTAAAGGAATAGGCCACCAGCAACAGCATCGGCGCATAGAGAAAGCTGAAGCAGAGCAGCAGGATGACCAGCCGCCACGGAGAGCGAACCGCGGGCAGATTACTCATGCCTTTTCTCCCAGAGTCTTATTTTGATGCTTATGGAACCAGATAATCGGCAGGATCAGGATCAGCAGGATAATCACCGCCAGCGCCGAAGCCACCGGCCAGTCGCGGTTATTGAAAAACTCCTGCCACAGAATACGGCCAATCATAATGCTGTCCGGCCCGCCCAGCAGCTCAGGGATCACGTACTCCCCCACCGCCGGAATAAACACCAGCATCGAACCGGCAATAATGCCGTTTTTGGTCAGCGGCACAATCACGCTAAAAAAAGTTTTTAGC
The DNA here is from genome assembly GCF_002895925.1 of Mixta theicola. GTDB lineage: Bacteria > Pseudomonadota > Gammaproteobacteria > Enterobacterales > Enterobacteriaceae > Mixta > Mixta theicola. The sequence goes on from NZ_NWUO01000001.1 coordinate 383,857, forward strand.
GGGCGCGCGCCCAGATCGAGCGAAGCTTCCACCAGCGAATAGTCGATGCGCGTCAGCGCGGTATAGATCGGCAGCACCATAAACGGCAGATAGCAGTAAACGATACCGATATAGACTGCCGTATTGGTGTAGAGGATCGCCAGCGGATGATCGATCACTCCCAGCCACAGCAGAAAACGGTTAAGAATACCGTTGCTGTTCAGCAGCCCCATCCAGGCGTAAACGCGCACCAGGAACGAAGTCCACGACGGCAGCAGCACCAGCAGCAGCAAAATATTGCGCACCGATGGTTTACTGTGCGCCACCGCCCAGGCCAGCGGATAACCCACCAGCAGGCAGATAAGCGTGGAAATCGCCGCCACCTTCAGCGACTGCAAATAGGCATCGATATAGAGCGGATCGTCCGTCAGCTGCAGGTAATTCGCCAGATTAAACACCAGCGTCAACTGATCGTCCGCCCAGGAGATCAGCTCGGTATAGGGCGGAATGGCGCGTGCGATTTCAGCAAAGCTGATTTTCAATACGATCAGAAACGGCAGCAGGAAAAACAGCGCCAGCCAAAGATAAGGCAGCGCGATGATCAGTTTGCGCCCGTGAGCGGTTTTTAGCCGGGTCAGCGTACGGCTAAGATTGCCGGAATGCGCAGCGGCAGCGGGTTGTTTCATATCTGCCCTCTTATACGGTCAGCACGACGCAGCTGCTGGCGTCCCAGCTGAGGCGAACTTCATCGCCCCAGGTCGGCGCGCCTTCGCGGAAGCGATGCGCGTTTTGCAGCTGCGCGCTGATCATCTGTCCGCTATGCAACCGCACATGATAAATCGACAGATCGCCCAGATAGGCGATATGCACCACTTCACCGACGGCAAAGTTGCAGCCGTCCGCCGGCACCTGTTCACACAGCATCACCTTCTCCGGACGCAGGGCGATAGAGACCGGGACGTTATCCATAATGGAGATGTCAGACGCTACCTTCAGCGGATGCACCAGCCCAGGGCTGTCGATCACCAGCCCATCCGCGCGGCGTTCGCGCAGCAGACCTTCAAAGACGTTCACCGAGCCGATAAACTCAGCGCTGTAGCGGCTGGTCGGATGTTCATAGATCTCTTCCGGCTCGCCGATTTGCACAAACTTACCGCGGTTCATAATAGCGATACGGCCCGCCATCGTCATCGCCTCTTCCTGATCGTGTGTCACCATCACGCAGGTAGCGCCGACGCGCTCCAGAATATCCACCACTTCCAGCTGCATCCGATCGCGCAGCTTTTTATCCAGCGCGCCCATCGGCTCATCCAGCAGCAGCAGCTTCGGTCGTTTCGCCAGGCTGCGCGCCAGCGCCACACGCTGACGCTGGCCGCCGGAAAGCTGATGCGGCTTACGTTTGGCGAACTCCTGCATATGCACCAGCGCCAGCATCTCCGCCACGCGTTCGGCAATATCGCTCCTGGAGAGCTTATCCTGTTTCAGGCCAAAGGCGATGTTCTGCTCCACCGTCATATGGGGGAACAGCGCATAGGACTGAAACATCATATTAATCGGGCGCTGATAAGGCGGCACGTGGGAGAGATCCTGTCCGTCCAGCAGGATCTGCCCGTGGGTAGGCGCTTCAAATCCCGCCAGCATACGCAGCAGGGTTGATTTACCGCAGCCCGACGCGCCAAGCAGAGCAAAAATTTCGCCTTTATAGATGGTCAGACTGACATCATCGACGGCGTGCTGCCCGTCAAATGACTTGGTCAGGTTACGGATTTCCAGCAGCGGCGTGAGGGCCTTTGCCGCTTTTTGGGGATGACGGGGGATCGCATCGTTCACTAACATCTCTCTCCGGCACTGAGCGGAAACTCGCGGCACGCGGCCGCACAAATGAGACAACAGAGGCCGATACCGCGCCTCTGTTGTCGTTAACCTGCGATGGTGATTCGCGTTAGACGAATTATTTACCGCTTTTCACTTTGGTCCATGCACGGGTACGCACACGATCAAGTTTAGGTTCCTGTACTTTCAGTACAAACAGTTTGGACATGGTTTCCGGTCCAGGGAAAATGCCTGGGTTATTGCGGACTTCTTGGCTAATCAGCGGCAGCGAGGCCTTGTTACCGTTAGCGTAGAACATCTTATCGGAAATGTGCGCAATCACTTTCGGATCCATGATGTAGTTCAGCCATTGATAGGCTGCATCCAGGTTTTTCGCATCTTTTGGAATCGCCATCATATCGAAGAAGGCCAGCGCGCCCTCTTTCGGAATGCTGTAGGCGATATTGACGCCGTTCTTCGCTTCCGCCGCGCGGCTTTTCGCCTGCAGAATATCCCCGGCCCAGCCGATCGCCACGCAGATATTGCCGTTGGCCAGATCGTTAATGTACTGCGAGGAGTGGAAATAACGGATATTGGGCCGCAGTTTTAACAGCAGATCGGTCGCCGCGCCCGAATAATCTTTCGCATCGCTGCTGTTCGGATCTTTGCCGAGGTAGTTCAGCACGGTAGCGAAAATCTCTTCTGGCGCATCGAGGAAAGAGACGCCGCAGCTTTTCAGCTTCTCAAGATTCTCCGGTTTCAGTATCAGATCCCAGCTATCGACCGGCGCGTCTTTGCCCAGCACGGCTTTAACTTTTTCGACGTTGTAGCCGATCCCGGTGGTCGCCCAGAGATAAGGAATAGCGTATTTATTACCCGGATCGTGCTGCTCGACTTTTTTCAGCAGCTCAGGATCGAGGTTTTTATAGTTTGGCAGTTTGCTTTTATCCAGCTCCTGAAACACGCCAGACTGCAGCTGACGCGCCAGAAAGCTGGACGATGGCACCACGACGTCGTAGCCGGTGCTGCCCGCCATCAGTTTGCCTTCCAGCACTTCGTTGGAATCGAAAACGTCGTAAATCACTTTAATGCCGGTCTGCTTTTCAAAGTCCGGTACGGTATCCGGCGAAATATAATCCGACCAGTTATACACGTGCAGGGTTTTCTGTTCCGCCATCGTGCCGGCGGAAACCGCCATCAGCACACCAGCTATCACACCAGACAACCATTTTTTGCCGTGGTTGTTTAACATGTTTTCCTTCCTCCAGAAACGGGGTCAATCTTAACGATGCAGAACAAAAGAAACCGAACGGTTTCCTGCGTGTAAAAAGAAACAGTGAATCATTATTCATCGCAGGCATAACAGAAAAACTGCCAGCTCTGCGGCGTTTACCGCATACTTCATGCAGCTCCGCAAGCATAGCCGCAGCGTGGCAAACAGGCCATACCTTAGAGTAAAAAACGCCTTTTATCGATTATTTATGCATGTTTCATCTATGTGATACGCCAGACAGGGCATAAACGGCGAGAAATATCTGGCATTAAAGGGCAATATGCAGAATAAAAATGTGAATTGCGCCGCTTGCCCGGTAAGAATATCGGGAAGAAGCGCAAAAAAGGAGCTGACGCGCAGCGGAACGAAAACGCACGTTAAGCGATTTCTTCCTGCTCTGATGCCTGCTTCAGGGAACTCAGCTGGCCTTCGGTTTGCGGTGAGAGTTAATGGAAGCGAGACGTGTCCCGGCGGGGTTATAGAGAGAAAGCTGAATAAAAATCATCCACCTGCATAGCAGGTGGCTGTGGCACCGCCCCCGAAAGGGAGCGCGTGAATAAGACTCAGTGCAGAACAGGCAGGCGGCTATCGTGAACGATCGGCTCTTCTTCTTCGGCTTCACCTGTCATCAACAGATTACTGGCGAAGGCTTCCATAATAACCATAGAGATCTGCTCTTCGCTCTGGCGCAGGAAATGCACAAACTGACCATAGGTAACGCCCGCATTGGTCATTAACGACTGGCAGACAATCAGCTTTGGCAGATTATCGTCCTGAATATCGAGAAAGGCTTTTACCGTCAGCGAGGCGGCATTGATTTGTGAAAGATCGCCCACCAGCGAGATCAGTGCCGTCGGCTTAACCTCGGCGAGGGCGGAGAAAAGGATGACGTTATCGACCAGATCGATTTTGGCATCGAAAACGCCATCGAAATTCTGCATGTGCGGCAAATGCAGCGCCTGACAGGCGTCACATTCAAACCAGGTAATGCTTTGCTGATCCAGCCAACGTCGTAATACGTCTAAGTCTGGAACGACGAGTGAATCCATATGCTGCTGCCTTATACCGCGATGAAATAAGCGCAATAGCTTACGGAAAAAGCAAGCTGAAAACCACGTCCGCAGAGCAAAAAGGCGGGTTAACCGCCGGTTTTCAGACTGAAACCGGGGCGAGCATGTTGCTCAATCCAGTCAATCATCATCGCCGCGATATTTAAGCCGGTAGTTTTTTCAATGCCTTCCAGACCCGGCGACGCATTCACCTCCATCACCAGCGGGCCGCGCCGGGCGCGCAAAATATCCACCCCCGCCACGTCCAGCCCAAGCGTGGCGGCCGCCCTGACCGCCATCTCCCGCTCGCGCGGCGTAATCACGACGCGACGGGCGCGGCCGCCACGATGCAAATTAGAGCGGAAATCGCCCTCTTTCGCTTCGCGCTCAATGGCTGCCACCACTTCATTGCCAATCACCAGACAGCGAATATCACGCCCCTGCGCCTCTTTAATAAACTCCTGCACCAGAATATGCGCATTCAGCCCGCGAAAGGCGTCAATTACGCTTTCCGCCGCCTGCCGCGTTTCCGCCAGCACTACGCCGATGCCCTGCGTCCCCTCCACCAGCTTAACGACCAGCGGCGCACCGCCGACCATCTCAATCAGATCGTGGGTATCGTCAGGCGAATGGGCAAAGCCGGTGACCGGCATATCGATGCCCTGACGCGCCAGCAGCTGCAGCGAACGCAGCTTGTCGCGCGCGCGGGTAATCGCCACCGACTCATTCAGCGGATAGCTGCCGCACATTTCAAACTGGCGCAGCACCGCCGTGCCGTAAAACGTCGTTGCCGGGCCGATACGGGGGATTACCGCATCGAAATGCGGCAGCGGTTCTCCACGGTAATGCACCGCCGCCGATGCTGGATTGATATTCATATAACAGGAAAGCGGGTCGATAATATCAACCTGATGGCCGCGCGCCAGCGCGGCCTCATGCAGACGCCTACAGGAGTAAAGCGTTGCGTCACGGGAAAGGATGGCAATTTTCACCCAACGGTCTCCGCACCCAATTATCGTGTTGCCCAGCCCTGCTTGTGCAGGTAATCAAGAATAAAAGGACGATTTTCGCGTACGATAGTACGGCGAATATGATTGCTGAAATTATCGCTGCGTTGATTGCTGTCGCGCTGCTGATAGTAAGCTTCCAGCTGGCGATCGTATTCATCCAGCTGTTGGCGATCCAGCGGCTGGTAGCGATTTTCATGCACCAGCATCGTGGCGGGCATGCGCGGTTTAAGATCGGGTTCCTGCTGCGGCCAGCCCAGGCACATACCAAACAGCGGCAACACGTGTTGCGGCAGGCCCAGCAGCTCGGTCACCTGCTCAATGCTGTTACGGATCCCGCCGATATACACGCCGCCCAGCCCAAGCGACTCGGCGGCCACCATCGCATTCTGGCCCATAATCGCCGTATCGACGCAGCCTAACAGCAGCTGCTCCGCCAGCCCCAGCTGCGCCTGTGGACAAATTTGCAGATTGCGCTGAAAATCCGCGCAGAAAACCCAAAATTCCGCCGCCTGCGCCACATGCTGCTGGCCGCCGCTAAGCGTCACCAGCTGTTCGCGTAGCGCTTTATCGGTAATGCGGATAACAGAAGAGCACTGTAAAAAACTGGAGGTGGAAGCCGACTGCGCGGCGGCGATAATCGCCTCACGCTGTTCATCGCTAATCGGTTGATCGGTAAAGGCACGAATCGAACGATGCGTACGCAACAGCTCAATGGTCGGCGTCATGTGAATCTCCGGAAGTTTTTGATGAAGTATCGCCACGGCGGCGGCCAAAAAGTTCAGGCGCTATCGCCTGCGCCGTGCGCCACATCAGCGCAACGGCGGCGGGCAACATCAGGACGATACCGGTAAAAATAAGCGCCGTCGCTGCCTGCCGACCGGACCAGCCGGCGGGCAGCGGTATCAGCTGCTGTACCACTAAAAACGCCGTTAGCAACAAGAGAATACCGATAGTTTCCAGTATCAGCAGCGGTTTTGGTAACCGGACAAATGATTTCACCGGAGCGTTTCCTTCTGGCCTCCCCGCAGCAGTAACGGGGGTTGTATAGTAAAACGTAGCTGGCACCCTGGCGCATAGCCTGTATAGATTGTACCAACAGGCAAAGCCTTCTTTACAATGGTGAAGGCTGCGGTCCATGATGCGTTTACTGAGCGTAAAAGTGTGACATAATTCACACAAAAATGTGACATAAAGGAGTTAACGATGCTTGCAGTTATTTTTGGCCGCCCAAGCTGCCCCTACTGTGTGCGTGCAAAAGAACTGGCGGAGAAGCTGAGCGCAGAGCGTGACGATTTTACTTTCCGCTACGTTGATATTCAGGCGGAAGGTATTACCAAAGCGGATCTGGAAAAAACCGTGGGCAAGCCGGTAGAAACCGTTCCCCAGATTTTTGTTGATCGGCAACATCTCGGCGGCTTTACCGATTTCAACGCCTGGAGCAAAGCGAACCTGGGCGTCGCGCTGTAAATTACCGGCGTAAAAAAACCGGCGCGCTGCAGAGCGGGCCGGTTTTTTTACGGCTGCTAGCGCGTAATATGCGATGCGGCCAGGGTGCGCCACAGCATCACCAGCAGCGCGCCAAAGCCGCACCAGAAGATGGCGCTGGTCATCCAGGCCAGCTCCTGCAACGGCGCAGAAGAAATCAACCCGCCGCTCATGCCGATCAGCAGGCAGCAAGGAGTTGCGGCTACCGCAGCCAGCAAAGCCTGCGCCAGCGGCGTATAACGGTTAATCAGCGCCGCCACCAGGCCCGGCAGCATAAACAGCAGCAGGCCGGTTTGCTCAGAGGTGTTCCCCGGCGCATCTTCAGCGCCGCCGTAACGAGTCAGGAAAAATGTTGCGCAGTAAAGCGTCATACAAAAAACTACGCCCGGCCAGCGGACGCTATACAACAGCATAATTTTTCCTCGTTTATTTCTGTTAACCAGGATCGTTAAAAAATAACTATTTCCGCCAGGGCTGTTAAGCAATTAACTGATAAAAGTTAATAAATATTTTCTTTTTACTAAGGCTTTCTGCTGGAGCTATACGGAATAAATGAATAAAATGAAGTCCGCTTTATACTTACTCCTGAATAAACCTTTCCAGACTGTAACCTGACCAGCTTACCATAGCGATTACAGGGATAAACGTTAGCCTGGAATTTCAGTTCTTTCAACAAGTTACTGGTAAACAAGAAGTTAATACGTGAATATAAACGTCGCAGATTTGTTAAGCCGGAATGATATATTGTTATTATTCGTTGTACTGGCCTTAGGACTTTGCCTGGGCAAATTACGGCTGGGTTCGGTGCAACTGGGTAATTCTATTGGTGTTTTAGTGGTTTCCCTATTACTGGGCCAGCAGCATTTCTCAATTAATACCGATGCGCTTAGCCTGGGTTTTATGCTTTTTATTTTTTGCGTCGGCGTAGAAGCCGGTCCCAATTTCTTTTCTATCTTTTTCCGCGACGGTAAAAATTACCTGATGCTGGCGCTGGTAATGGTGACCAGCGCTATGCTATTAGCGCTGGCGTTAGGTAAAGCGTTCGGCTGGGATATTGGGCTGACGGCGGGTATGCTGGCAGGTGCGATGACCTCCACCCCGGTACTGGTCGGCGCGGGCGATACGCTGCGACAGTCGATGAACGACAGTCATCTGCTTGGCCAGATGCAGGATCACCTCAGCCTTGGCTATGCCCTGACCTATCTGGTTGGCCTGGTTAGCCTGATTTTTGGCGCGCGCTATCTGCCGCGCCTGCAGCATCAGGATCTGCCGACCTGCGCCCAGCAAATTGCGCGTGAGCGCGGTCTGGATGCCGACAGCCAGCGCAAAGTTTATCTGCCGGTTATTCGCGCCTATCGCGTTGGCCCGGAACTGGTGGCGTGGGCCGACGGAAAAAACCTGCGTGAGCTGGGTATTTACCGTCAGACCGGCTGCTATATCGAACGCATTCGTCGTAACGGTATTCTGGCCAGTCCCGACGGCGACGCGGTGCTGCAGCTGGGCGATGAAATTTCACTGGTGGGTTATCCCGATGCCCATGCGCGCCTCGATCCCAGCTTCCGTAACGGTAAAGAAGTTTTCGATCGCGACCTGCTGGATATGCGCATCGTGACGGAAGAGATCGTGGTCAAGAATAACAATGCGGTAAACCGCCGCCTGAGCCACCTGAAGCTGACCGATCACGGCTGTTTTCTTAACCGCGTTATCCGTAGCCAGATTGAAATGCCGATTGATGAAAGCATTATGCTGAACAAAGGCGACGTGCTGCAGGTAAGCGGCGAAGCCAGGCGCGTTAAAAGCCTGGCGGATCGCATCGGCTTTATCTCTATTCACAGTCAGGTCACCGATCTGCTGGCCTTCTGCGCCTTTTTCATTATCGGCCTGATGATCGGGATGGTGAGCTTTCAGTTCAGCGCCTTCAGTTTTGGTATTGGTAACGCGGCGGGCCTGCTGTTCGCTGGCATTATGCTGGGCTTTTTACGCGCCAACCATCCCACCTTCGGCTATATCCCGCAGGGCGCGTTAACCATGGTAAAAGAGTTCGGCCTGATGGTATTTATGGCGGGCGTTGGCCTGAGCGCGGGCAGCGGCCTGGGCAAAGGGCTGGGCGAAACGGGCTTATTGATGCTGCTGAGCGGCCTGGCGGTCAGCCTGCTGCCGGTAGTGCTCTGTTACCTGTTTGGCGCTTACGTGTTGCGGATGAACCGCGCGCTGCTGTTCGGGGCGATTATGGGCGCGCGAACCTGTGCGCCAGCGATGGAAATTATCAGCGATACGGCGCGCAGCAATATCCCGGCGCTTGGCTATGCCGGCACCTACGCCATCGCCAACGTTCTGCTGACGCTGGCGGGGACGCTTATTGTGATTATCTGGCCGGCGCTGGGCGGTTAAAAAATATTTTAATCAGTCGTCGAACTTCTGTACGGACGGGCAGTCTGAATAAGTGCCACTGCTTTTCTTTGAAATCCCAAATTGTGGAGCCCGTTAATCGATGATTAGCGGGTTTTTTTATGCCTGCTCTCTGCCTCTTAATGTTTTCTTAAGCACCACTCTGCACTATAGCCCGTCTGTAATCAGCCACGGGCACGGTCATGCAACTGTCTTCAAAGTTAAACCAGCACGAAACATTACCGTCAATTAGGATTAACACGCTTTACCCTTTATCCAGGCGCTTTTACGCTATCCATACTGTTTTACTGGCGGTTTTTGGCCTGCTGTTTCTATGGCTCGCTCGTGACGGCAGCCTGGACAACGCGCTAACCGGTTACTGGTTCGATCCGCTGACCCAGCGCTTTCCGTGGAAAGATAATCGTTGGCTGGATCTAATTAATCACCGGCTGCTGAAGGATTTGGTGATCGTCACCGGCGTTACGCTGCTGTTCGCCGGGCTGCTGCGTCGTCAGCCTCGCTGGGTTCTGGTGGCGTTGCTGACGGGTATCGGTCCGCTGGTGGTAGGCGTGCTCAAGGCAACCAGCGCGCACTCGTGCCCGTGGGATCTGGTGGAGTTCGGCGGCAAAGCCTTTGCCTGGCCGCTGCTGGGCAATACGCCGGCGGAGAGCGGTCCTGGCCGCTGCTTTCCCGGCGGCCATGCCTCAAGCGGCTTCAGTTTAATGGCGCTGTTTTTTCTTTACTGGCCGACGCGCCGCCGCCTTGCCTGGCTGTGCTGGAGCGGAGCAATGGTGCTGGGCTTAGTGATGGGTTATGGGCAGATGATGCGCGGCGCGCACTTTCTTTCTCATAATTTATGGGCAGGCTGGTGGGTTTGGCTGTCGCAGCTGTTGACTTACGGGTGCGTAACGCACCTGATGAATAAGACGAGGAAGAAGTAATGATGGAAGAGTTGAACCGGTCGCTGTTTCTCTGGATCAACGCCACGCCGCAGTCAGCGGCCTGGTTACTGGAACTGGCGACCTTTATCGCCAAAGATTTAATCGCCATCGTCCCGCTGCTGATCGTCGCGCTCTGGCTGTGGGGACCGCATAGCGGGATTCGGGTGCTGGTGTTGAAAACCGGCATCGCCCTGCTCTACGCGCTGGCGATTTCCTGGTGCGTGGGCCAGCTGTATCCACACTCGCGTCCTTTCGCCATTGGGCTGGGCCATCAGTTTCTGTCGCATGCGTCGGATAGCTCTTACCCCAGCGACCACGGCACCGCTATTTTTACCTTTGCGCTGGCGTTTATCTTTTGGCATCGGATCTGGTCTGGCATTTTACTGCTGGCGATCGGCACGGCCATTGCCTGGTCACGGATATATCTTGGCGTACACTGGCCGATGGATATGCTGGGCGGCCTGCTGGTAGGCTTACTGGGCTGTCTGTTCTCTCAGGTGGCCTGGCCGTGGTACGGCGAGCCGTTAATGAAACTGCTGCATCAGATTTATCGCCTGCTTTTTTCCCTGCCAATCAGAAAAGGCTGGGTACGTAATTAATTTCCCTTCTCTGACAGGCCTGTTTATCAGGCCTGTTTTTTTATTCCCTTTTATTTATTGCCTGCTGCATCTCCATCCTGCTTTATTGCGCAAACGGCGCGCTTTTTAATTAATGAGGTTGCGCAAGCGGTATAAATAAAAAGCACCTCAGATGCAACTGCCTGATTTTAATAGCAATAAAAACGGACGCGATTAAAAAACAGACAACAAACCACACTATTTACAACCGCTAAACAACGGAAATATCAGCCCTATCCTCTACGTTTTACAACAAAGCCAGAGAAATAAATTAAAAATAATTAAACATCCAGCTTATCATCCCTGATTTATTCTTTGTATTGTGATCGTTATCACCTGACAGAACTCTCCTGGCACTTTTAACTTATTTAGATGGTGGTAGAGTGTGCCGCGAAAATGGAAAATTCCAATATTCATTCTGATTACCGACGGCGGAAATTTAGCAGGCTTTAACTGAGCGCTGACGGTTTTATATTCATACGTTATTCATGGAGATGGTAATGGCTTCACAGCAAACCGCAATCCAGAACGGGCAGGCGGCAACACGCGTTAGCACCTGGCGTAAAACCGATACCATGTGGATGTTAGGACTTTACGGCACGGCCATTGGCGCAGGCGTACTGTTTTTACCGATCAACGCCGGCATCGGTGGGCTGATCCCGCTGATTATTATGGCCCTGCTGGCCTTTCCGATGACCTATTATGCGCACCGTGGCCTGTGCCGCTTTGTGCTCTCCGGCAGCAAACCGGGCGAAGATATTACCGAAGTAGTGGAAGAACATTTCGGCGTTGGCGCAGGTAAAATCATCACCCTGCTCTATTTTTTCGCGATTTATCCTATCCTGCTGGTTTACAGCGTGGCGATCACCAATACGGTGGAAAGCTTCCTCACCCACCAGCTGCATATGCAGGCACCGCCGCGCGCGCTGCTGGCGCTGCTGCTGATTGTTGGCCTGATGATGATCGTGCGCTTTGGTAAAGAGGCGATCGTGAAGACCATGAGCCTGCTGGTGTTTCCGTTTGTGGCGGTGCTGATGCTGCTGGCGCTGTGGCTGATCCCTAACTGGACTACGGCGATTTTCCAGCACGCCTCGTTAAGCGGCAGCGGTAACGGCCTGATGCTGACCCTGTGGCTGGCGCTGCCGGTGATGGTTTTCTCTTTTAACCATTCGCCGATCATTTCCGCCTTCGCGGTAGCCAAACGTCAGGAATATGGCGAAGAGGCTGAAGCAAAATGCTCACGCATCCTGGCGCTCAGCCATATCATGATGGTGCTGACGGTCATGTTTTTCGTCTTCAGCTGCGTGCTGTCGCTGTCGCCAGCCAACCTGGCGGAAGCCAAAGCGCAAAATATCTCGATTCTTTCCTATCTGGCCAACCACTTTAATACGCCGATGATGGCGTGGATGGCGCCGATTGTGGCTATCGTCGCGATCACTAAATCGTTTCTTGGCCACTATCTTGGCGCGCGCGAAGGCTTTAATGGTCTGATTATCAAATCGTTGCGCGGACGCGGCAAAAGCATGGACGAGAAAAAGCTGAACCGCTTTACCGCCCTGTTTATGCTGCTGACCACCTGGCTGGTCGCTACCTGGAACCCCAGCATCCTCGGCATGATTGAAACGCTGGGCGGCCCGATTATTGCGGTGCTGCTGTTCCTGATGCCGATGTACGCCATCAATAAAGTTCCGGCGATGCGTCGCTACAGCGGTGCGCTGAGCAATATCTTTGTGGCACTCATCGGGTTGATTTCCATTTCCGCTATCGTCTTTTCCCTGCTGGGCTAATCTGCAATCAAGGCCAGCAAACCGCTGGCCTCAGCTATTCCCTAAACTCAGGGTGCGGGCGGTCCAAACCAATCGGTGCCTGCGCGGGAAGTCCAGTCCGATCGTAAAGACGCAAAAAGCGTCATCCCTGACAGCTCGGCCCGCGCCTTCCCTGCGCGGGACGCTTTACTCTTCTGCCCGGGCTTCCCGCACTTCAGGTTGAGCGATAATTTGTGGCAAACCGCTGGCCTCACTGCCTCTGTGCGCCTACGAGAGCCACTGACCAAACCAGCCGTTCAGCTTCATCATAATAAAATCAAACATCCGGCTGAAGAAACTGCCCTCCTGTACCGGCTCCAGCACTACCAACGGCCGTTGCGCAATAGTTTTCCCGTCCAGCTGAAAGCTAATCGTCCCCACCGGCTGATACTTTTTCAGCGGCGCCTGCAGCTGCGGCGAACTGAGGGTAAAACTGGCCTTCAGATTTTTCATCTGCCCTTTCGGGATGGTCAGGGCGGCATCTTTCGCCACGCCAAGCGAGACCTCATTGCGATCGCCAAACCAAACGCGCTGCTGGGTAAAAGACGCATCGGCCTTCAGCGGCGTAACCGTTTCATAAAAACGGAAGCCCCACGTCAGCAGCTTTTCGCTTTCACGGAAGCGGATGCTGTCGGTCTCTGCGCCCAGCACTACTGAGATCAGGCGCATATTCCCTTCGGTTGCCGAGGCCACCAGATTATTGCCCGCACCTGAGGTGTGGCCGGTTTTAATCCCGTCCACGTTCAGATTGCTGCTCCACAGCAGGCGGTTGCGGTTGCGCTGGGTAATATTATTAAAGGTAAACGACTTCTCTTTATTCAGCGCGTACTCTTCCGGCACGTCGCGGATCAGCGCCTGACCGAGCAGCGCCATATCGCGCGCGGTGCTGTACTGCCCCTGCGCATCCAGCCCGTGAACGGTTTTGAAATGGGTATTTTTCAGCCCCAGCGCATTGGCGTAATTATTCATCAGCCCGACAAAGGCATCCTGACTGCCCGCCACGTAATCGGCCAGCGCAATACTGGCATCGTTACCTGACTGAATCACTATGCCTTTATTCAGCTCCGATACCGGAATGCGGTCGCCGGGCTTGAGAAACATCAGCGAGGAGCCCTGGAGAATGGGATTGCCGGTCGCCCAGGCATCGTGGCCCACGGTAACCATATCGTCGCGGGTGATTTTGCCGCTTTTTAGCGCCTGACCAATCACATAGCTGGACATGATTTTTGTCAGGCTGGCGGGATCGAGACGCCGATCGGCCTCGGCCTCCGCCAGCACATGACCGCTGGCGTAATCCATCAGCACCCAGGCTTTGGCGTCAATTTGCGGCGCGGCGGGCGCCTCTACAGCATTAACAGCAACGGGAAGCAGCAGCAGCGTGCCGCATAACGCCAGCGAACCAACGCCGGCGTGAAGGCGCAATTTTTTCATATTGGAATCAGATAACCCGTGGAAAAAGCATAAGTTTCATAAAGATAAGAAAAGCAGCGTCCTACGCTAACCTGTCGGCGCACTGATTAAAATGGCTGCTTCGTAAAGTTTATTAGAGTTTATTAGATAAATCTTAGCCTGCGCCTTAACCCAAATCATAGAGAGGGCGGCTGATTCTGATTTTGCATAAATCAATTAAGACGATCACAAAACTCCGCTAATCTGAATAAATCCGTTCCGAGGAGAATCACCATGGATTTAGCGCTTTTCGATCTTGATGAAACGCTGATTTGTGCAGACAGCAACAGCCTGTGGATGCGCTGGCTGGTATCGCAGGGCTACGCGCCGGAGACGTTAATCGCCGAGGAACAGGCGTTAATGGCGCAGTATCGTCAGGGAGAGATCTCGCTGGAAGCCTATATGAACAGGACGCTGGCGCCGCTGGCCGGTATGGCTACCCTGACGGTCAGCGGCTGGGTGCGCCGTTTTATTCAGCGCGATATTGTGCCGCGCGTCTATCCTGCCGCCCGCAAACAACTTGCCTGGCATCAGCAGCGCGGCGACACCATTATGCTGATTTCCGCCGGGGGCGATCACCTGTTAACGCCTATTGCGCAACGGCTTGGCCTGCACGGCGCGCTGGCGGTTAGCGTGGAAATTATTAACGATCGCTACAGCGGTCAGCCGTGTAGTCCCGTAAGCGGGCAAGCGGGCAAAGCGACGCATCTCGCCGACTGGCAGTCGCTGCAGCAGGAAAAACGTTTTCACCATACCTGGGCCTACAGCGATTCAATTACGGATTTACCGCTGCTGGCACAGGCGGATCACGCCTGCGTAATCAATCCTGATACCCAGCTGCTGCAGGAAGCGCGGCAGCGCGGCTGGGAAGTTTCCCACTGGGTGAAATAATCCGCTTGCCTGAGCCCGCCAGCATGGGCTCAGGCTGGCCCGTCGCAGCCCGGCTCAGGGCTGCAGACCCACTTTCAGCAGTTTACCGTTGTGTTCATCCGTCAGCACATACAGATAACCGTCCGGCCCCTGGCGCACATCACGAATTCGCTCGCCGCGATCCTGCAACAGTCGCTCTTCCTTAATCACCTTATCGCCGTTAAGACTCAGGCGAATCAGACTCTTCTCCTTCAGCGCGCCGATAAACAGCGAGTTTTTCCACGGCTGAAAACGTGCGCTGTTATAAAAGGCCATGCCGCTGATAGCGGGTGAGTTTTTCCACCAGTAAACCGGCTGTTCAGTACCCGGCACTTCGCCGCCCTTCGACTCCGGCACCTTGCCGCCGCTATAGTCGATGCCCCAGGTTGCCAGCGGCCAGCCGTAGTTTTTTCCTTGCTGCGGAATATTGACCTCATCGCCGCCGCGTGGCCCATGCTCGCTCTCCCATATTTGCTGCGTCCAGGGATTAAGCGCCAGCCCCTGCGGATTGCGCAGGCCATAGGCCCAAATCTCCGGGCGCGCATTTTGACGTTTGATAAAAGGGTTATCCTCCGGCACCGAGCCATCGCTTTTCAGACGCACCAGCTTGCCCTGCAGCTTATCCAGATCCTGCGCGGTAGCGCTCTGGAAGTTATCGCCAAAGGCGATCCACAGATAGCCCTGGCGATCGAAGGCGAGACGAGTACCAAGATTAGCGCCGCCGGAAAGCTTCGGCTGCTGGCGCAGCACCACCCTGAAATCCGCCAGCCGCCGCCCGTCTTCGCTCAGCCTGCCGTAACCCACCGCCGCCCCGGCACGGCCATTTTTATCCGCTTCGCTATAGCTGAGCCAGACGCGGCGGCTTTGCGTAAAATCAGGCGCCAGCGCGACATCCAGCAGGCCGCCCTGACGCTGATGCCACACCTCCGGCACGCCCTCAATGGGCTGCGACAGCCCTTTGTCCGGCTGCCACAGGCGCAGCGCACCCGCCCGCTCGGTAAGCAAAATCGTTTTATTATCCGGTAAGAAAGCCAGTGACCAGGGATGATCGAGCTTATCCTGCAGCTGCTGCACCGTAACCTGCGCCGCCAGCAGCGGGGCTGAAAACAGCAGCGCCCCGCTTAATGCCAGAGAAATTAATGAACGAGACATCACACACTCCTTCAGCAAACACAGAGTAAATGTAGCAGTAAGCAGCAGGTTACGCGGCCAGGCGCGTGGGTGAATGTTTTAAGCCGTCAGGTGGATAAGCCAGGCAAGGCGCTTTTCCCCTGCTTTTGTGATTTTTTTCACGCTTTCGCGCTTAAAAGCGCTAAAAACTTGCCCAAAGTACAAAGCAAACTAATATTTTAACAGGCGTTAATATTTAATTTCCCTGGTGTTTGGCCCGTCCTGTTGGCGGGCTTTTTTTTATCGCTTACGCCGCCGAATTAACCTTACAGCCAACTGTTTTATTCCTGCTCAGCGGCTAAATCGGTACTGACACGCAATTTATACAAATCGATCGTTTTATCCCGGATTACATTCATCTTCGCTTCAGCCGCCACCAGCGGCCATATCGTACCCTGCTGCTGCTGATAATAAGCGGAGATCGCCGCATTATAGCCGTCGCGATACTGCAACCAGCTACGCTGCGCGGCGGTTATTTTTTGCCTGACGCTTTTCGGCTGCCCTTTAAGCAGCAGCTGATACTGCTTATTCAACTCGCTATCCCACTGCTGAATCGCGCTGCTGTAGCACTGCGCATTATCAATGGTGCTGTTTGCATGCTGCTTGCATCCCTGCAGCTGCTTATCAATATTCGCACCCGGCAGCGCCGCCAGGCCGACGGCGGGCAACGTCAGCGACAGCAGCAATAACGCGGTTAACTTCATTTATCGACCTTAATAGTTCGACGCCATCGGGCAGCTCAGCTGCCGACGACGGGTTGATTATTCAAAGGGGAAACGGATCCCCCAGCGCTGACGAATATCGGTCATCAGCGCCACGACATCATTAGTCAGATAATGCAGCGGGTTCGCGCCCTCGGCGGCATATTTTTCCAGCGCCAGGATTTCATACTGCAGCGCGCGGTCGGTTTCTCCCGCTTCGATGGTTTCGGTGGCGCCGTCCGCCCAGCTTAGCTGCGCCCGCTGCGCGCGTGGGAAATCATCAACGGTAATAAAGCCCCGTTCGCAGGCGACGATGCCGCGCTTCGGCATTTTGGCGCGAAACGCCAGCGAGATGGCGGCCATTTCATTTTGGGTGTTTTGCAGCAGAATGCCGCACTGCTCGTCCACGCCGGAGCTGAATTTACTGACCGTGGTAAACAGCTGGTTCGGCTGCTCGCTCATAAAGAAGCGGGCAAACGAGAGCGCGTAGGTGCCAATATCCAGCAGCGCGCCGCCTGCCAGCGCCGGATTAAAGAAGCGGTTGTTGAGATCGGCCTCTTTGACGGTGCCAAAAGAAACCTGAATCATTTTCAGCTTGCCCAGCTTTCCGCTCTCGATCAGCCTCTTCAGCTGATGAAACAGCGGCATATGAAACAGCGTCATCGCCTCGGCCACGATCAGTTTCTTCTCTGCCGCCAGGCGGTTAATCGCATTCAGCTCGCTGCTGCTGACGGTAATCGCCTTTTCCACCAGCAGATGCTTGCCCTGCTCCAGCGCCTGTTTCATCCAGCTGAAATGGCTGGCGTGCGGCGTAGAGATATAAACCGCATCAATTTGCGGATCGGCCAGCAGCTGAGGAATATCATCAAATACCCGTTCAATACCGTAGCGTTGCGCAAACGCCTCGCCTTTTTCACGGCTTCTGGCGCCCACCGCGTATATTTTTCTGCCCAGCGCGCCCTGAGCGGCGGCAAACTGTTGCGCAATCGCGCCCGGTCCAATAATTGCCCACGTTAACGGCTTCATTTTTTCTTCCTTTTCGCTCTCTGAAGGGTAAGTGTAGACAGCGAAAGGCGCGACGGGTGAATCTGCCCGTCGCGGGTGGTTTTCAGCCTTGCAGTTTCGGATCCAGCGCATCGCGCAGGCCGTCGCCCAGCAGATTAAAGGCCAGCACCGTCAGAAAGATCGCCAGGCTGGGGAAGATCGCCACGTGCGGCGCCATGACCATATCCGCCCGCGCCTCGTTGAGCATCGCGCCCCACTCCGGCGTTGGCGGCTGAGCGCCCAGTCCCAGAAACGACAGGCTGGCGGCGGTAATAATCGAGGTGCCGATGCGCATGGTGAAATAGACCACAATCGACGAGACCGTACCGGGCAGAATATGGCGCACGATCAGGGTCCAGTCCGATGCGCCAATGCTGCGCGCCGACTCAATAAAGGTTTGATGCTTCAGTACCAGCGTATTGCCGCGCACCAGACGGGCAAAGGCGGGAACGCTGAAAATCGCCACCGCCACGATAACGTTGGCGATACCGCTGCCCATGATCGCCACCACCGCAATCGCCAGCAAAATGCCCGGAAAGGCAAACAGCACATCGCAGATACGCATAATAATGCGGTCCCACCAGCCCTCGTAGTAACCGGCCAGCAGGCCGAGCGCGGTGCCCATCGCCCCGCCGATAGCGACGGAGAAAAAGCCCGCCAGCAGCGAAATGCGGGTGCCTGCCAGTACCCGGCTAAAAATATCGCGGCCGAGGGAATCCACGCCAAACCAGTGCATGGCGGAAGGGCCTTCCGTCAGCCGGTCATAGTCGAAGTAATTTTCGGCATCAAAGGGCGCAATCCACGGCGCGAACGCCGCCAGCGCAATCAGCAGCAGCACAAAAATGCCGGCCGCCAGCGCCACATGCTGACGACGAAAACGCCGCCAGAATTCGCGCCACGGCGTACGCACCCGATCGCTGTGTTGCAGGGGCATCGCTTTCAGAGCTGCCTCTCGTCGCCAGTTTTTCATCGCAGCTCCTTATTGGTAACGTATCGTCGGGTTAATGGCGGCATACAGCATATCCACGACCAGGTTGATCAGGATAAATTCCAGCGAAAACAGCAGCACTTCCGCCTGGATTACCGGGTAGTCGCGCATCTCCACCGAATCCACCAGCAGGCGTCCCAGGCCTGGCCAGTTAAATACCACTTCCACCACAATCGAGCCGCCCAGCAGAAAGCCAAACTGCAAGCCCATCATGGTGACCACCGGGATCATGGCGTTGCGCAGGCCATGCCTGACTAAAACCTGCGATTCGCTCACCCCTTTGGCGCGAGCGGTGCGCATATAGTCTTCCTGCATCACCTCAATAAAAGAGGCGCGGGTAAAGCGCGCCATAATTGCCGCCACCGCCGCGCCCAGCGTAATTGACGGCAAAATATAGTGCCGCCAGCTCTCGGCGCCGACGGTCGGCAGCCAGCCCAGCTCCACGGAAAAGATCTGCATCAGCAGCATACCGAGCGCAAAGGCGGGAAAAGAGATACCCGATACCGCCAGCGTCATGCCAAGGCGATCCGGCCAGCGATTACGCCAGACGGCGGAGACAATGCCGATCGCCATACCAAAAATCACCGACCAGACCATGCTGGTCAGCGTCAGCCACAGCGTAGGCAGAAAGCGCGAGGCGATCTCCTGCGATACCGGCCTTTTCGACACCATTGAAGTGCCAAAATCCCCGCGCAGCGCGTTAGCCATAAAATGCAGGAACTGCTGCGGCAGCGGCTTATCCAGCCCCAAATCCTGACGTACCAGCTCAACGACGCGGGCATCCGCCTCGTGCCCGGCCACCAGCCGCGCCGGATCGCCCGGCAGTAAATGAACAAACAGAAAGACCAGCACCGCCACGATCAGCAGCGTGGGAATTAACCCCAGCAGGCGTTTAAGGAAATAGTTCAGCATGCGTTTCCCTGCGCCGCAGACGCCAGCCTCAGCGGCTGGCGGCGCGGACATTACTTCAGATCGGCTTCATCAAAATTAAATGAGGTATCGGGCATCATGTAAAAACCGCTCAGCGATTTGGTATGGGCCGAAACCAGTTTTTCCACCACCAGCGGCGCCCAGGGGCGATCGTTCCAGATACGATCCTGCGCATCTTTGTACAGCTGCGCTTTTTTCGCCTTGTCGGTGGTTTTCAGCGCGTCGTTCAGATCCTTATCCACCTGTTTATTGCTGTAAAACGCGGTGTTAAAGATAGCCGGCGGCCAGGAAGCGGTAGCAAACAGCGGCGTCAGCGCCCAGTCAGCTTCGCCGGTCGAGGCGGACCAGCCGGTATAGAACATGCGCACGCCGCTCTCTTTTTGTCCTTTCCCTTCCACTTCCGCCGCACGCTGGCCGGCATCCATCGCCGTAACCTTCACTTTAATGCCGACCTGCGCCAGCTGCTGCTGGGTGAACTGCAACACCTTCTGCGCGGTGCTGTGGTTATGGGAAGACCAGAGCGTGGTGCTGAAACCGTCAGGGAAGCCCGCCTCTTTCAGCAGCTGGCGCGCTTTCGCCGGGTTATATTCAATCGCCGGATAGCTTTGCGCATAGGCGATGGACGGCGGCACGATGCCGGTAGCAGGCGTGGCATAACCGGCAAAGGCGACTTTACTCAGCGCCTGACGGTTAATCGCATAGTTAATCGCCTCGCGCACTTTCGGATTATCAAACGGCTTCTGCGTCACGTTAAAGCTGATATAGCGCTGCATAATCGATGGCGCGCTGACTAAATCGAGCTTGCTGTTTTTCTCCAGCAGCTTCGCCTGCTCATAGGGGATCGGGAAGGCAAAGTTGGCCTCGCCGGTTTGCAGCATCGCGGCGCGGGTATTGTTATCAACAATCGGGCGCCAGGTAATGCTGTCGAGCTTCGGATAGCCCGGCTTCCAGTAGCCGTCCCACTTTTTCACCTTCACAAAATCGGTCTGGTTCCAGGTCACGAACTGATAAGGCCCGGTTCCTACCGGATGGAAGCCGATCTCTTTGCCATATTTTTTCAGCGCGGTGGGAGAAATCATCGCCGCCGCCGGATGGGCCAGAATATTGATAAAGGCGGAGAACGGCTGCTTCAGGGTGATTTTCACCGTGGTGGGATCGATAGCTTCGGTGGTGGCGATATATTTAAACAGGTTATAGCGCTTCAGGTGGTTATCTTCATCGCTGGCGCGATCGAGATTCACCTTCACCGCCTCGGCGTTAAAATCGGTGCCGTCCTGAAACTTAATGCCGGAGCGCAGCTTAATGGTCCAGGTCAGGCCGTCGGGGCTGGCCTGATAGCTTTCCGCCAGCACGTTCACCAGCTTCATATCCTTATCAAAACCGAACAGCCCCTGATAAAAGGATTTCGCTACCGCCTGCGACAGCGTGTCGTTGGCGTCATACGGGTCGAGCGTGGTGAAGTTAGAGCCTACGGCGATCACCGCATCCTTTGCTGCCCAGCCAGGCACAGCGGCAAAACTGCTAAGCAGGCCGGCGGTTAACAGCCATCTGCGGGTCATATGTTTGGTCATATTGCTTATTCTCCTTAGTCCCTTCCGGGTTATGCAAAAGCCGGGCCGTCAGGCGCCGCTGATGGTATGCCGGGCCACGTAATGACCTGCCCCGACCTGAATTAACGGCGCAACGGCTGGCTCATCGCCGGGCGTGCGCAGCGGGCTGGGCAATTCATCCACCAGCAGCGCCCGCTCGCGGCGGCGGCGGCCGGGATCGGCAACCGGCACCGCTGACATCAGCTTGCGCGTATAGGGATGCTGGGGATGTTCAAATACCGCCTGCCGCGGGCCGATTTCCACAATCTGCCCCAGGCACATCACCGCCACGCGATGGCTGATGCGTTCCACCACCGCCATATCGTGAGAAATAAACAGAAAGGCGATGCCAAATTCGCGCTGCAGGTCGAGCATCAGGTTGATAATCTGCGCCTGAATCGAGACGTCCAGCGCCGAAACCGATTCATCGGCGATCACCACTTTCGGATTCAGCGCCAGCGCGCGGGCAATACAGATACGCTGGCGCTGGCCGCCGGAAAACTCATGAGGATAGCGCCGGGCATGTTCCGGCAGCAGCCCGACTTTTTCCAGCAGCCAGGCGACGCGTTTTTCCGCCCCGGCGCGCGACATTACCTTATGGATCAGCAGCGGCTCCATAATGGAAAAGCCGATGGTCAGACGCGGATCGAGCGAGGCGTAAGGGTCCTGAAAGATAAACTGAATATCCCGCCGCAGGTGCGCCAGCTGATGCGGCTTCAGCCGATCGATACGCTGGCCGTTAAAGGTAATGCTGCCGCCCTGGCTTTCTACCAGCCGCAGCAGCGAGCGGCCGGTGGTCGATTTACCGCAGCCCGACTCTCCCACCAGCGCCAGCGTTTCACCGGCGTGCAGGTCAAAGCTAACCTTCTCTACCGCATGCACCCGCCACTTAACGCGGTTCAACAGGCCGGCACGAATATCAAAACGCGTCACTAAATCACGCACTTCCAGGATCGGCGCCTCATGGTGCTTTACCGTATCCTCCAGCGCGTCGGTGCTCTCCTGCTCGCCCGGCAGCGGAAATTTGCGCGGCAGGGGCTGACCGTGCATGGCGCCAAGGCGCGGCACCGCCGCCAGCAGCGCACGGGTATACGCCTGCTGCGGCGCACGAAACAGCGTGGCGGTATCGGCGCTTTCCACCACTTCGCCGCGGTACATCACCTGCACCCGATCGGCCATTTCCGCCACCACACCCATATCATGGGTAATAAAAATCACTCCCATCGCCATCTCTTTTTGCAGCACGCGGATCAGCTGCAAAATCTGCGCCTGGATAGTGACATCCAGCGCGGTGGTGGGCTCGTCGGCAATCAGCAGCGCCGGACGGCAGGAGAGCGCCATCGCAATCATCACGCGCTGGCGCATGCCGCCGGAAAGCTGATGGGGATAGCGCGTCATCACGTTTTGCGCTTCGGGAATCCGCACCAGATCGAGCATCCGCCGCGCCTCCGCCAGGGCCTGCTGATGGCTTTTGCCCTGATGAAGCCGCACGGACTCGGCGATCTGCTCGCCGACCGGAAAGACCGGATTCAGCGAGGTCATCGGCTCCTGAAAGATCATCGCCATATCCGCGCCGCGAATGGTGCGCATCTGCGACTGACGCAGCTGCGCCAGATCCACCAGCGAATTATCGCGCCGCCGCAGCCACAGCTCACCGTTATCCAGACGGCCGCCGCTCTGTTCAATCAGGCGCATCAGCGCCAGCGAAGTGACCGATTTTCCCGAACCGGACTCACCAACCAGCGCCAGGGTTTCACCGCGCCGCACCTCCAGCGACAGCTGGCGCACCGCCTGAGTGACCTGGCCCTGCTGGTTAAAGCTGACGCTAAGATTACGTACTGCCAGCACGCTCTCTTCGGCCAGCGGTAAAGAGGAAGGCTGTTGCATGCTGGCTCCTTAAGCTTGCCGGTAAATCTCTGTCACCGGCGTTTCATCCACATAACCGTAGCCGCGATACATGCCTTCGGTATTGAACGGCAGGGCGATATTTCCCGCGGCGTCAATGGCAATCAGCCCGCCGCTGCCGCCCAGCGCCGGGATTTTATCGAAAATAACGCGCTCGCTGGCCTGCTGCAGGCTAAGCCCGCCGTACTCCATCAGCGCAGCGACGTCGCAGGCCGCCAGCGTGCGTATAAAAACTTCGCCTGTGCCGGTACAGGAAACCGCCACGCGGCGGTTGCTGAAGCAGCCCGCACCCGGCAGCGGCGAATCGCCAATGCGCCCGACCCGTTTATTGGTCATGCCGCCGGTTGAGGTCGCGGCGGCCAGGTTGCCCGCGCTGTCGCAGGCCACCGCGCCAACCGTGCCCAGCTTACGATCACTATCCAGCGGCGCCGTTACCTGCGCCGCGCCATCATGATCCAGCAGCGTTTGCTGGCTGGCGCGCGCGCGCTGCAGCTGCTGCCAGCGTTCGTCGGTTGAGAAGAAATCCGCCGCGACCGGCGTCAGGCCCTGCTCCTGGGCAAACTGCTCCGCTCCGCTGCCGCACAGCAGCACGTGCGGGCTCTGTTCCAGCACCGCGCGGGCCGCCAGGATCGGGTTGCGAATATGCGCCACGCCAGCGACCGCGCCGGCATCCTGCGTGCGCCCGTCCATAATGCAGGCGTCTAGCTCATGCGTGCCCTGGTGGGTAAATACGCTGCCCTTTCCGGCATTAAACAGCGGGCACTCTTCCAGCAGGCGCACCGCTTCGGTAACCGCATCTAACGCGCTGCCGCCAGCGGCGAGAATCGCCTGTCCGCTGGCGACAATATCGCCCAGCGCCTTCAGATAACGCTGCTCCTGCTCCGCGCTCAGCGCCGCACGTGCCATCGCGCCCGCGCCGCCGTGAATGGCAATGGCTGCTCTGCCCATCATTATTTTCCCTGTGTTCTGAATCCGCCGGAAACGGCTGAATGGATGTGATGTTATGATTTTTCGGCAAATTTTGACTATAGGTAGCGGCAGGGACGATGTAAAGCATAAAGCAAGATAAGGTTTAATAACAAAGCGTTATATATCATAACTAAAAGTACAACATTAGCCTCAGGTGCGCTGGCAGGGTGATCGTTACGTCATTTCGCGCCATAATAGGCACCATCTGTCGTGTCTGGCCGGAGGCCAAATGGAAAGTTTTACTGCGGGATTAATCTCCCTTGAAGAGGCCCGGCAAAAAATGCTGGATCGGCTCTCTCCCCTTAATGAGAGCGAAACGCTATCTATCTATTCCGCTGCCGGACGGATTACCGCCGCGCCGGTGATCTCCCCGCTCAACGTCCCGCCGTTCGATAACTCGGCGATGGATGGCTATGCGGTGCGGATGGCCGACCTTGCGCGTGGCGAAGCGCTGGCGCTGGCCGGTAAAGCCTTTGCCGGCGCGCCGTTTAGCGGTGAATGGCCCGCAGGCTGCTGTATCCGCATTATGACCGGCGCGCCGGTGCCGGACGGCGCAGAGGCGGTGGTGATGCAGGAGCAAACCGCAGCGGAAGGCGAAGGCATTCGCTTTACCGCTGAGGTGAGCGCCGGACAAAACATTCGTCGCGCCGGTGAGGATATTCGTCAGGGCGACAGCGTGCTGGCGGCAGGCGTTCGCCTGGGCGCGGCGGAACTGCCGCTGATCGCTTCGCTGGGCATCGGCGAGGTCGAGGTGGTACGTCGGCTGCGGGTCGCTATTTTTTCTACCGGCGATGAGCTGCAGCCGGTGGGCCAGCCGCTGGCGGCGGGCCAGATTTATGATACTAACCGCTTTACCGTACGGCTGATGCTGGACCAGCTTGGCTGCGAGGTGATCGATCTCGGCATTATTCGCGACGATCCGCAGGCGCTACGCGCCGCCTTTGTCCAGGCCGACCGCGAAGCGGACGTGGTGATCAGCAGCGGCGGCGTCTCGGTGGGTGAAGCGGATTACACCAAAGCGATGCTGGACGAGCTGGGCGCCATTACTTTCTGGAAGCTGGCGATTAAGCCGGGCAAACCTTTCGCCTTTGGTCGGCTGAGCAACAGCTGGTTCTGCGGCCTGCCGGGCAATCCGGTTTCCGCCGCCGTCACTTTCTATCAGCTGGTGCAGCCGCTGCTGGCGAAGCTGAGCGGCCAACAGCACGCCGCCCTGCCGCCGCGCCAGCGCGCACGCGCCGTTACGCGTCTGAAGAAAACCCCTGGCCGCCTCGACTTTCAGCGCGGCGTGGTCAGCCGTGGCGCAGAGGGCGAGCTGCAGGTGACCAGCACCGGCCATCAGGGATCGCACGTGTTTAGCTCTTTCAGCCAGGCCAACTGCTTTATCGTGCTGGAGCGCGAACGCGGCCACGTTGAGCCGGGCGAATGGGTAGAGATCGAACCTTTTAACGTCCTGCTGGGAGGCTGATATGCTGCCGGAGCTGACCGATAACGAAACCCTGCGTTATAACCGGCAGATCGTGCTGCGAGGCTTTGACTTTGATGGTCAGGAGCGGCTAAAAGCCTCCAGCGCGCTGGTAGTGGGCCTGGGCGGGCTGGGCTGCGCCGCCAGCCCGTATCTGGCCTCGGCCGGCGTCGGCACGCTGACCCTGCTCGATTTTGACACCGTTTCCCTTTCTAACCTGCAGCGTCAGGTACTACACAGCGACGCGGAGATCGGCGAGGCAAAAGTGGAATCGGCCCGGCGAAGGCTGGCGCAAATTAACCCGCTAATCCAGCTGCGCACCGTCAACGCCCGGCTGGATGATGCGGCGCTGGATGCGCTGGTGGCGCAGCATCAAGTGGTACTGGACTGTAGCGATAACGTCGCCACGCGCGAACAGCTTAATCGCCTCTGCTGGCGGCGGCGTATTCCGCTGGTTTCCGGGGCCGCCATTCGTATGGAAGGCCAGATCGGCGTTTTTAGCTGGCAGGATGAAAATATGCCCTGCTACCGCTGTATCAGCCGTCTGTTTGGCAGCGATACCCTGAGCTGCGTCGAAGCGGGCGTCATGGCCCCGCTGGTTGGGGTGATCGGTTCACTGCAGGCGATGGAGGCGATTCGTCTGCTGACGCATTACGGCGCAGCGGCGGCCGGCAAATTGTTGATGTA
Source organism: Mixta theicola (assembly GCF_002895925.1). Lineage (GTDB taxonomy): Bacteria > Pseudomonadota > Gammaproteobacteria > Enterobacterales > Enterobacteriaceae > Mixta > Mixta theicola. Next base: position 410,019 of record NZ_NWUO01000001.1, read on the forward strand.
TGACGCGATGACGCTGCAGTTCCGTGAAATGAAGGTGGCAAAAGATCCAGCCTGCGAAGTGTGCGGCACAGTTTACGATTAATCAGGCTGATGATTCAGCAGCTACCCCTTCCCTGGCTATATTTGAAATATGGAAAATGGAAACGCGCCCCAGGCGCCAGCGTTGAATAAAGCAGGCAGCGATAGCCGCGTTGCAAAACCGATGCTGCGCCAGATGATGCTGATCTTTTTATTCGTCATCAGCAGCGCGGTAATCGCCATTAACGGCTGGAACCTGTGGAGCAGCTGGCAGCGAACGCTACATCTCACCGAAGAAAATGCGCGCAATCTGTCGGTGTCGCTTTCTCGCCAGGCTGAAGATACCTTTCTGCAAATCGACCTGACCCTGCAGGATGTGCGCGATCGCATTAACCAGGGCGGCATGGAAAAACAGGCCGATAACCTGCAAAAGCTGCTGCGGGCGCGTGAAGCGGCGCTGCCTCCGCTGGACAGCATTGTGATTTATAACGCCGCCGGTTATCCCACGCTCTCTTCTGCCGCGCCGCCGCAGGTTAAAGCCAACAGCGCCGATCGGGAATATTTCCGCTTTCATCAGCTTTCGTCCGACGGCAAATTGCATATCGGCGACGTGGTGCGCAGCCGCATTAGCGGCAATATGGTCATTCCGGTATCAGAACGCCTGAACAATCCCGACGGCACCTTTCGCGGCGTGGTGATGGCTTCGATTCGCCTCGACTATTTCCGCCAGGTTTATGATTACTACAACCTGGGCACTCGCGATCTGATGGCGCTGATGAAGGCGGACGGTAACATAATGTATATCCGTCCTTACAGTAACCACCTGATTAACAGGAATATTTCTCTTAGTCCGTTATTTACCCAACTGTTAACCACTACCGCCAGCGGCGCTGCCGTTTATCGCGCCGCCGTCGATGGGCGCCCGCGTATTTTTGGCTACGCCAGTCTGAAAAATTATCCGCTGGTGGTGACCGCAGGCTACGATTTGCAGGAGGTGCGGCAGGACTGGATCGCGGATTCTCTCGGTTCTGTTTTGCTCAATCTGGTTCTGCTGGCGCTGCTGCTGCTGCTCGGCTTTATCGTGCTGCGCCATATTCGTCTTAACCTGCATAATCAGCTGGAGCTGACTATGGTGCGCGACCAGCTCACCCATATGAACCGCACCCTGCAGGGCCTGGCGTTGGTGGATGGTTTAACCGGGCTGGCGAACCGTCGTCAGCTGGACTGGTTTGTGCCGAGAGCGATGGAGCGCGCAATAAAGCTGCGTACGCCGTTAACTATTCTGCTGATCGATGTCGATTCATTTAAGGCCTATAACGACACTTACGGCCATCTGGCGGGCGATGAATGCCTGCGCAAAGTCGCGCAATGTTTGAAACGTTTGCCGCTCCGTAGCGAAGATTTGGTTGCCCGTTACGGCGGCGAGGAGTTTATGCTGGTGCTGACGGATAAAACGCAGCCGGAAGCGCACCTTATCGCTCTGCAGGCGGTGCGCGCGGTGGAGTCACTGGCGATGCCGCATCAGGCAAGCAACGTGGCGGTAAAGCGGGTCACCATTAGTATTGGTATGCACTGGCAGCCGCGGGTATTTGCTGGCGCTTTGCCCACGGAATTTATCGACAAGGCGGACGAAGCCCTGTATCAGGCGAAGCATCGGGGTAAGAATCAGGTTTGGGTAAGCAATATGCCGTCGTCGATAGGATAAAGTAAGGCCGCCATTGCGGCGGCCTTTGGTCGGTGCATCTCTGCGCGAGCGCTTGCTGCGTCAGTAATTACTGAACGCCTTTGCTACGCAGATAATCTTCATAGCTGCCGCTGAAGTCGATGACTTTTTCCGGCGTAATTTCCAGCACGCGCGTCGCCAGCGAGCTAACGAATTCGCGGTCGTGAGAAACAAAGATCAGCGTGCCCGGATACATCTCCAGCGCCATGTTCAGCGACTCGATCGATTCCATATCCAGGTGGTTGGTCGGCTCATCCATAATCAGGATATTGGGGCGCTCCATCATCAGCTTGCCAAACAGCATGCGGCCCTTTTCACCACCCGACAGCACTTTCGCCGGCTTTTTAATCTCATCCTGACTGAACAGCAGACGGCCCAGCACGCTGCGCACCGCCTGTTCATCGTCGCCTTCCTGCTTCCACTGGCTCATCCAGTCAAACACGTTCAGATCGTTAGCAAACTCTTCCGCGTGATCCTGCGCATAGTAGCCAATGCGCACGTTCTCTGACCATTTCACCGTGCCGCTGTCAGGCTGCAAATCACCTACCAGCGTTTTCAGCAGCGTGGTTTTACCCACGCCGTTGGTGCCCAGCACCGCCAGCTTTTCGCCCACTTCCAGCAGCAGATTCAGGTCGCGGAACAGCGGGCCGTTATCAAAGCCTTGGGTCAGCGCCTCAACTTCCAGTGCGTTACGGAACAGCTTTTTATCCTGCTCGAAGCGGATAAACGGGTTCTGACGGCTGGAGGCTTTCACCTCGTCCAGCTTGATTTTATCGATCTGCCTGGCGCGTGAGGTGGCCTGACGCGATTTAGAGGCGTTGGCGCTAAAGCGGCTGACAAATGACTGCAGCTCGGCGATCTGCGCCTTTTTCCTGGCGTTATCGGACAGCAGACGTTCGCGCGCCTGGGTGGCGGCGGTCATATATTCATCATAGTTGCCCGGATAGATACGCAGCTCGCCGTAATCCAGATCCGCCATATGGGTGCAGACCATGTTCAGGAAGTGACGGTCGTGCGAAATAATGATCATGGTGCTGTTGCGATCGTTCAGCACCTGCTCCAGCCAGCGGATAGTATCGATGTCCAGGTTGTTGGTGGGTTCATCCAGCAGCAGAATATCCGGATTGGAGAACAGCGCCTGCGCCAGCAAAACACGCAGTTTCCAGCCCGGCGCGACTTCGCTCATCAGGCCGTAGTGCTGCTCCAGCGGAATACCCACGCCCAGCAGCAGTTCACCGGCGCGCGCTTCGGCGGTATACCCGTCCATTTCGCCATACAGCACTTCCAGATCGGCAACTTTGTAGCCATCCTCTTCGCTCATTTCCGGCAGAGCATAGATGCGATCGCGCTCCTGCTTCACCTGCCACAGCTCATCGTGTCCCATAATGACGGTATCCAGCACGCTGAATTTTTCAAACGCGAACTGGTCCTGGCGCAGCTTACCGATACGCTCATTGGGGTCACAGGAGACGTTGCCGGCGGTCGGCATTAAATCGCCGCCCAGAATCTTCATAAAGGTTGATTTACCGCTACCGTTCGCGCCGATCAGACCGTAACGGTTGCCGCCGCCAAACTTAACGGAGATATTTTCAAACAGCGGTTTGCTGCCAAACTGCATGGTAACGTTGCTGGAAACTAGCACAGGGATTGCCTTACTTATGCGGGGAATGTTCCCGTTATAGTTCAAATTACAGGGGCGTTAACGCTGCTCGCTGACTCCGGTCGCTGCCTGAGATGCGCCAGCCTGTCGCCTTCCTGCGAGTTGAATTATTTTAGGGGATAACGAAATTTGGCGGGCATTGTGCCATAAAAAAAGGCTGGCGAATACCGCCAGCCTTGTGTAACCACGTTAGCCGCCGTGGTGTTCCGCTTCGCGCTTGAGCGGCGCAGACAGCACAGGCGTTTCACGATCGGGCGAGAGCCATTCGTGCAGATAGTGTTCAATCTGCTCCAGGCTGCGGTTACGCGTTTCCGGGATGCAGTTAAGCACAAAGATCGCGCCGCCGATGCCGATGGCGCCGAAGATAAAGAAGGCGCCCGCCAGGCCCACCGTGGCCAGCATCACCGGGAACATCAGCGAGATAATGAAGTTGGCGATCCACATGGCGAATACCGCGCCGCCCATAAAAATACCGCGCAGGCGCGTCGGGAAGATTTCCGACAGCAGCAGCCAGGTAACCGGCGACAGCGCGCCCTGCTGGAAGCACAGAAACATCAGCATGCCCAGCAGCACCATATAGCTGCGCAGCATATCGGGCTGGCCGTTAAGGGTTTCAGGCATCAGCCAGCTCACCGCGCCGATAAAGAATAAACAGGCGGTACAGCCAAACTGCCCGATCATCGTCATGGTGCGGCGGCCAATTTTGCCCAGCAGCCAGATGCCGACAAAGGTCATCAGGACGGAGATCACGCCGTTGGCGATGGTGGCGAACAGCGCGGCGCTGTTGCTCATTCCGACGCTGGTTAATACCGTAGGCGCGTAGTACATAATGGTATTGACGCCGGTCAGCTGCTGGATCACCGCCACGCCGATGCCAATCAGAAACAGCTTAAACAGCCAGGGCTTTTTCAACTCGCGCAGATGCGGTTTCTGCTGGTTTTCCTGCTCCTGCAGCGTTTCTTCAATTTCGGTCAGCTCCCATTCGACATCGTCCTTGGCGCGGGTACGCTCCAGCACGCGGCGCGCCTCCGCCAGACGTCCTTTCATCGCATACCAACGCGGCGTATCGGGCATAAACATCATGCCGAACCACAGCAACACCGCCGGTACGGTAGCAATCGCCAGCATCCAGCGCCAGGTATCCGCCCCGCCCCAGACGGCATTAAAGGAAGCGTTAGAGATATAGGCCAGCATCTGGCCGGAAACGATCATCAGCTCCTGTATGGTCACCAGCTGGCCGCGCTTATTCGCCGGGGCGATTTCGGCAATATAGACCGGCACGGTTGCCGCCGCGCCGCCGACCGCGACGCCTAACACCAGGCGGAAAAAGATCATCCAGTGAACGTCCGGCGCCAGCGAGGTGCCCAGCGCGCCAATGGCGAAGATGATCGCCAGTACCAGAATAATTTTCCGGCGTCCGGCGGCGGAGGCGAAGTGACCGGCCAGCAGCGCGCCGAAGGCGGCGCCAAACAGCAGCGAGCTGGTCACCAGGCCGGTGGTAAAAGGCGTGAGATGCAGTTCGTCGCCCATAAACAGCAGCGCGCCGGAAATAACCCCGGTATCGTAGCCAAACAGCAATCCGCCCAGCGTTGCGACCATCGCGATCACTTTAACAAAGGGTTCAGCGGGTGTGCTGCTGTTTGGCCCGGAGGCTTTGCTCAACGTAAGGTATTGTTCTTTTGGCATGATGACTCCAGCAACCTGGTTGAAGTGGAAATCTGACCTGTGTTCTGCTGACAGAACACAAACCTTTCACCACACAACATAGATTATTTTTTTCATTTCAAATAATAGTGAAACAGTAATTTTGTGGCAGAGGTCATAATCTTCCGCCTGAAGGCTGACCGCTGTCACACTATTTCGTTTACAGTGTTGTTAAACGCGCAGAAAATTTTTTACTGGCGTTAGCGACAGATGTTTCGTTACCCATTAAAAAGGAAATGTTTGTTTTAAAAATATTCAGCGCGGGAACGGCAGGCTGCCCAGGTATGAAGGAAGAAACAAAAAAAGCCGCCGGTTGCAGGCTGGCGGCTTGAAACTGATAACCGGATAAGAGCGTAGAGGCTCTCCTTTTTTGTCGGGCTACAGGCAGGTTAGCTGGCGGGCGTCGCCGGGCCAAAGACGTTAAATTGCGGCAACGCGACGTTTTGATAATTTTCCCAGCCGCCGCCAAGCGCTTTATACAGCGCGACCAAATCCAGGCTGCTTTGCATGCGCGCCTGTTCCGCCTGCTGTTTTGCCTGCGCCAGCTGGCGCTGGGCATCCAGCGCATCAAGGAAGGTGGAAAGGCCTTTTCTATAGCTGTCGCTGGCTAAATCAAAGCTGTTCTGCAGGGCGCTAACGGTTTCATCCATCTGGGTCACCCGCTCCTGATCGGTACGGTAGCTGACCAGCGCATTTTCCACATCCTGCAGCGCGGTTAATACCGTTTGTCGATAGTTTAACGCCGAGCTGGCCTGCTGGGCCCGCGCCAGCTTCACGCTGGAAACCAGCCTGCCGCCCTGAAAAATCGGGATCGATAACGCGGGGCCATAGCTGTAGAAATGGCTGCTCCAGTTATCCAGATAACTGGCGTCGGTATTGCGCACGCCCAGCTGACCGGTTAACGACAGGCTGGGAAACAGCTGCGCGACCGATACGCCGATATTCGCGGTCGCGGCATGCAGGTTAGCCTCCGCCTGACGAATATCGGGGCGACGACGCGCCAGCGTAGACGGAATGCCTACCGGCACGGCGGGAGGCAAGGCAGGCAGCGTTTTCCCGGCCATCAGTTCGCTATCCAGCGCGCCGGGCGGTTTGCCCGTCAGCACCGCCAGCCCGTTCATCGCCTGACGCGCCTGCGCCTGGTACTGCGGCAGCTGAGCGCGCAGCGAGCTGAGCTGCGCGCGCGCGTTTTCCACATCCAGCTGCGGCGCCAGGCCGTTACGCTGCTGGCTTTGCGTCAGTTCCAGCGTCTGCTGCGCCACGTCGATCTGCGTTTGCAGCGTGCGCGTTATCGACTGCGCGCCGCGCAGCTGCAGATAAGCGCGTGCCACCTCAGCCTCCAGCGAGACCAACGCATCGTTACGGCTCTCTATCGATTCCTGCTGCTGCGCATTGGCGGTTTCCACCTGCCGCCGGACTTTACCCCACAGATCCAGCTCCCAGGAGGCGTCAAAGCTGCCCTGATACAGATTGATCGGCTGAGTCAGGCTATCAAGCGACGAACGCAGCTCAGGGGCATTCTCATCCAGCTGATCATACGCGCCGCTGGATTCCAGCATCCCCTTCGCGCCCAGCTGCTGTCGCCGGGCGGAAACGTTGCCGTTAATGGCGGGAAACAGCCCGCCGCGCGCCTGCGACAGCTGCTCACGCGCCCCGGCAATACGCAGCACCGCCTGCTGCAGCGACAGGTTACCGGCAATGGCGCGATCGACCAGGCTATTCAGCTGCGGATCGTTAAAGCTGCGCCACCAGCTGGGATTGATGGCGCTGCTCTGCGGCTTTGAGGCCGCCTGCGAAGCGAGATCGCGCCAGCTGCCGGGCGTCTGGGCCTGTGGCGGCTGGTAGTCGGGCCCCACCGCGCAGCCCGCCAGCAGCAAGGATAAAGCCAGCAGGCCGGGGCGCGAACGCATTACCCTGGTAACGTTCATGTCAGTGTGCTCCTGCGCTGCCTTCGCTCTTAACCGGCGAAAGCAGAAAACATAAAGGAATCAAAATAAAGGCGACGATACCCAGCCCGATAAAAACATCGACATAAGCCAGGATACGCGCCTGCACGATCGTTTGCTGATAGAGCTGACCGGTCGCCAGCGTCAGCGGATCGCCAGCCGCCGAGGTAAAGTCGCGAATACTCTGCGCCCAGCGCTCTACGGTAAGATTAAACTGCTCATTTAACGGCGTCATGTTAGATGCCAGATGCGCGCTACGTACCTGCTCGCGCTCGGTGATCGCCGCGGTAGAGAGGGAGATGCCAATCGATCCGGCGACGTTACGGAACATGGTAAACAGCGCCGAGGCATCGGCATTTAGCCGCTGCGGAATGGTGGCAAAGGCGATAGTGGTTAGCGGCACAAACAGGAACCCCAGCCCGATAGATTGCGCGCTGCGCATCAGCACCAGAGTGGTGAAATCAACCTGCGGCGTTAGGCCGGACGAATAGAACATCGACACCGTCAGGCAGGTAAAACCGAAGGCGATGATCCAGCGCGTTTGTACCAACGGCATCAGCTTCAGCACCAGCGGAATGGTAAGTACAATCAGGATCGCGCCCGGCGACAGCACCAGCCCTGACCAGGTGGCGGTATAGCCCAGATCCTGCTGCGCCAGCTGCGGCAGAACCACCGAACTGCCATACAGGATCATCGCCATGCCCGCCATCAGCAGGCCGGAAACCCAGAAGTTACGATCGCGTACCACGCCGATTTCCACTACCGGTTTACGCGCGTACATCAGCCAGTAAATCGCCCCGGTCAGGCCAATCAGGGTCAATACGCCAAAGAACTGAATAAAATGTGAGGCGAACCAGTCTTCATCCTCGCCGCGATCCAGCATTACCTGCAAACAGCCGAGACCCAGGGTGATCAGGCTGATGCCGATATAATCGATCGTCAGTTTGCCTTTCGCCCAGCGCCGCTCCCACGGCGGATCTTCCAGCAGCTGATAGATAGCCAGCGTGGCAAGGATGCCCACCGGTACGTTAATAAAGAAGACCCAGCGCCAGCTGTAGTTATCCGTAATCCAGCCGCCAAGCGTCGGCCCAATTACCGGCGCCACGATAATCGCAATCGAGGAAAGGCCAAACGCCTTCCCGCGATCTTCCGCCTTAAAATAATCCAGCAGTACCGACTGCTGTACCGGCTGCAGCCCGCCGCCAAAAAAGCCCTGCAGAATGCGGAACAGAATAATTTGCCACAGCTCCGTGGCGATGCCGCACAGAAACGAACAGAGGGTAAACATCACAATACAGATCAGAAAGTATTGCTTACGTCCAAACAGCCGGGAAAAGAAAGCGGAGATTGGTAATACGATGCCGTTCGCCACCAGATAGGAGGTCAGCACCCAGGTTGATTCGTCGTAGCTGGAGGAGAGCGTGCCGGCAATATGCGGCAGCGCCACGTTGACGATGGTGGTATCCAGGATTTCCATGAATACCGCCAACGTCACCGTTACCGCAACCAGCCAGGGATTACTGGCCGGCTGCCAGCTTTGGCTGTGGCTCATTCCACCGTAACCTTAGGCACCACGGAGAGTCCCAGCGGCAAAGGTTTGTTTGGATCCAGCCCGTTATCAATCACGATTTTAACCGGCACGCGCTGCACGATTTTAACAAAGTTGCCGGTAGCGTTTTCCGCCGGGAAGGCTGAGAAGCGTGAGCCGGAACCCATCTGGATACTGTCAACGTGCCCTTCCAGCTCTCCGTCCGGCCAGGCATCCACGCTAATAGTGACCCTGTCACCGGGTTTCATGCGCTCAAGCTGCGATTCTTTAAAGTTGGCGGTTATCCAGATTTCAGGCGAAACCAGCGAAAAAAGCGCACTGCCCGCCTGCACTAAAGAGCCGAGCTGCACATTACGTTTGGTCACAAAGCCATCGTAAGGGGCGCGCACTTCGGTATAAGAGAGGTTCAGCTCGGCGACGTTAAGCTGCGCCTGCGCCTGTTCGACCTGCTGGCGGCGCGCCTCAACGTTAGTTTCCTGCTGGCGGATTTGCAGCGCTATCTGCGACGCCACTTCCACCTGCGCCTTCGCGCTTTGTAGCTGTGCCTGGGCGGAACGCAGCTGGGCGCTGGCGGTATCAATATTACGTTGGGAGGTCGCGCGCGGATCAACGCCACGCAGCCGGCGATAGTCTGACTGGGCGTTAAGCAAACTGGCCTGGGCCTGGGCCTGCTGCGCCAGCGCCTGATCGCGTTGGGCCGGATACTGCACTTTCGCCAGGGCCAGCTGCGCCTGGGCCTGATGCAGCTGTGCCTGAGCCAGACCAAGCTGCGCTTTCGCCTGATCGCGCTGCGCCTGCGTATCGCGCGGATCGATCAGCAGCAGCAAATCGCCTTTTTTAACCCGCTGGTTATCATTAACCAGCAGCTTCACCGCGTAGCCGGAAGTTTTGGCGGCGATGGTTACCGCATTGCCTTCGGTAAAGGCATCATCAGTGGTTTCTTCATTGCGCGTGCTCAGCCAGAAGAACAGCGCAACGATGATCATAACAATCACCACCACACCCAGAATAATCAGCGGTTTTTTTCCGGGGCGCTTACGCGGTTGTTCCTGTTCCTGCTGGCTTTCATCGTTGTCCTGATGCGCTTTATCATCATCGGGCGACGTGTCGTTTGAATGAGTCATCGGTTCCATTTTCCTGCAGCATAAATCCTGAACTTACGATTTGAGATTAGCCATAGAAGTAAAAATTACAAATGCCAGGCTTAATTGACAAATTGAGTGTAGCGGGAAATAAGCTGGCAGAGGGCAATGGCGGTCGGCTTAATAACGGCAGGAAGAGACGCAGCGCATTCAACGCTGCTCACCCATGCTGGAAAAACGCGGCGCTGAAAACGCGCCGCAGGAAAAAGCTTTCAGTCGGGCCGCAGGTTATGCAGCAAAACGGGGGGCGGCCGCCTGGCTGGCGGTCACGGCCGGGGTTTTATTGGCGGTTCTCACAGAACTGACGGAAAACGCTCAGGGTTTCATCGCTGACGTGATGTTCAATGCCTTCGGCATCGCGCCGGGCGGTATCGGGGCTGATGCCCAACGCCAGCAGGAACATCTCTACCACATGATGGCGCGCCCGGCTTTCTTCGGCCAGCTTCTCCCCTTCGCGGGTCAAAAAGACGCCGCGGTAAGGAACCTGTTCTACCAGCCCTACGCTGCCGAGTCGCTTCAGCATTTTCGCCACGGTGGGTTGCGATACGCCTAAACGCGCCGCCATATCCACCTGACGCGCTTCGCCAAATTCGCGAATCAAATCTGAAATCAGCTCAACATAGTCATCAATTAACTCACGGCGATGCGCCTCGCGAACCTGTCGGAACCCTTCGACATGCTCTTCAATTTCTTTTAATGGCCCATTAATCCTGGCAGGAGCGGGCTTTGCGCGACGACTCATTCAGCTTCCTCTTATTCTTCAACCGGTCATTATCAGGCATTGCCGGTGTGTTGGCGCATCATTGTAAACCATCAGCAACGAAGCACAAATTTTAGCTGATTAGCCTTGGCTAAAGGATATAGCCAATGCTATATTTGCTGATAAAGTAGTCAGCCTGGTCTGACAGCAAAAAAGCTGAAATGAACGGGCTGTTGCTGTTTATATTTATTACAGGGCGGTGTCACGTCATCGTCAGAGGTTAATCCGGAGGTTCTCATGAACACAACGAAACGCTGTCTGGGCTGTGGCAGATGTGTTCAGCGCACTCGCCAGGCAAATGTCAGCTGGCGGGGTATTCTGTGCCTGCTGACCCACTCGCCTTTTCGCCTGCGCTTAATGCTGCTGGAACGTCTGGCAGGCAACTGCGCGGCAAGCGCGAACTGCCCACGCCTTATCTGGCGCGGCTAAACGCGCTGCTTCGCGTTTAAGCCATACGGGCTTTATCTGAAAAGATATTTTCTGCAGATAACAGCCATAAAAAAACGGCCCTCCAGGGAGCCGTTTTTGTTATCCTGCCAACGGCAAGATTAGAAGCTGTAGCCGACGCCTGCGATCCAGGTGCCAACGTCAACGTCGCGGATACGGCTCTGCTCGTAGCCTACGTCGATAGCGAAGCTTTCATACGGGTTGAACTGCAGGCCAGCACCGTAAGAGAAGCCAACGTCGCTGGTGTCGGACTTGTTACGTACAGCCTGTTCGTTCTGCTGGAATTTACCGTAGCCGATACCTACTACGCCGTAGATGCTGGCCCAGTCGTTTAAGCGGTAAGCCGGACCACCGGTGATGCCGTAGTACTGGCCTTTGTTGTAAAAGCCGTCTTCGCTACGATCTTTCTCGGTGTAGGTGAAAGAACCGATCCAACCCAGCGGGTTAGAGCCGTCTTCGTAACGATATTTCAGGTTGAAGCCGTTAGCTTTATTCGCAACGCCCTGCATATCGCTCTGAGCGTAACCGCCAGTAACGGTGCTTTGAGCCATTGCGGAACCGGCAGAAACTGCCAGTACACAAGCCAGTGCTGAAAGACATGCAATTTTTTTCATAACCACCTCAAATGTGATAATACTTCTCTCCTGACAACGCTGAAAATATAACAAAAGTTAGCGGGAAACTCTGCCTTGAAATGGTTGTCTAACCGCTAGTTTGGTGTAACAGAAAGTTAATGAAATTTCTTATGTTGTTATTTTTTCTGATGAATTTTCGCCTTAAATCCGCTTGTTTTCTCCGTTCAAAAAAAGGTTCATTAAGATTGTTCTTAAATAAACCTGACGTTTCTTTACGTAAAAACGGCGTCAATGGTTAATAATCGTGCAGTTTGCCACGCCCGTTTTCGTTATTAACCGCAAATTTTCTCCCCCCGATGACTTTTTTCTGCCCGGCTGTACACTATCGACTCGTTACAATCTGATGGATGATTAAGGCTGGTAACAGGATGACTTTGCGCGCTTTTCAAAAAAAACCTTCTCTCTTCACAAACTATCATGCCGATTGTGGTCATTCTGATCGCGATGATCTCTATTCAGTGCGGAGCGGCGCTGGCAAAAACCCTGTTTCCCAGTGCGGGCGCAACCGGGATTACCGCGCTGCGTCTGGGCATCGGCACGCTTATTCTCAGCCTGATTTTTAAACCCTGGCGGCTACGCTTTTCCCGCCAGCAGCGCACGGCCTTGATTTTGTATGGCATCGCGCTGGGGGCCATGAACTACCTGTTCTATCTCTCGATTCGTACTGTTCCGCTCGGCGTGGCGGTCGCGCTGGAATTTACCGGCCCGCTGACGCTGGCGCTGTTTGGTTCACGCCGGGCTACCGATTTTATCTGGGTTCTGCTGGCGGTGCTGGGGCTCTGGTGGCTGCTGCCGCTGGGTCACAGCATCAGTCATGTCGATCCGCTGGGCGCGGCGCTGGCGATCGCCGCCGGTGCCTGCTGGGCGGTCTATATTCTGGCTGGCCAGCGGGCCGGCGCGGATCACGGCCCGGCAACGGTGGCGATGGGATCGATTATTGGCTCGCTGATTTTTGTGCCGCTGGGATTAACCTTTGCTGCCGATGGCATTTGGCAGCTTTCTTTGCTGCCGGTGGCGTTTGCGGTAGCCGTTCTTTCCAGCGCCCTGCCCTATTCGCTGGAAATGGTGGCGCTGACGCGTTTACCGGCACGCACCTTCGGCACGCTGATGAGCCTGGAGCCAGCTATGGCGGCCATGTCCGGCATGTTATTTCTTAACGAGTCGCTGACGCTGATGCAGTGGCTGGGATTACTGGCGATTATCATTGCCTCAGCCGGTTCCACCATTACCAGCCGCCCGCGTCATGCCGCAGTAACGGAAAGCAGAAAAATAGTCGATTAGTTTGACTGAGAATAATCTTATTCAGCCTGGATTAACAGGCTGAATAACCATCCTTTTATTTTCCTTTCCGGTTTATAAATTCCAGATGATATTAGATTGTTTATATTTTGTTATATTTAATAAGATCTATTATCAAATATCGCCCGCCTTGCCGCCGCATAAATAAAAACTAAAATTCAGCGAGTTAAATAATCTCAGGCAATATTGCGCTATTTTCCGGCGTTGGCTTGCGCTTATATCGATAAAAATTTCTTTACCCGGCAATTTGATAAGCGCTATTTATTCAATAGAGAGGAACTTTCCTGCAGCTCCTGAATCCGATGCTATACTTAATCCCGTGCTTAATTAGGACATACGACATTAGAGGATATTAATGATGAGTACCGCAAAATTGGTTAAAACGAAATCTTCCGATCTGATCTACACCCGTAATGACGTGGCAGAGAGTGAGAAACAAGCCACCATCGAGGTACTTAATCGTCTGGTTGTCGGATTCATCGACCTGTCGCTGATCACTAAACAGGCGCACTGGAATATGCGTGGCGCTAACTTTATCGGCGTACATGAGATGCTGGACGGCTTTCGTACCGCGATCACCAATCACCAGGACATCATGGCAGAACGTGTAGTACAGCTGGGCGGCGTTGCGCTGGGTACGGCGCAGGTAGTGGCAGATAAGACGCCGCTGCAGAGCTACCCGCTGAATATTCACAGCGTACAGGATCACCTGAAGGCGCTGGCAGACCGCTACGGTCTGGTCGCTAACGACGTGCGTAAGGCGATTAGCGAAGTTAACGATGAAGATACGGCGGATATTTTTACCGCTGCATCACGCGACCTTGATAAGTTCCTGTGGTTTATCGAATCGAATATCGAATAATCTGACTGCGGGTCAGCAAACAAGCGGATGGCTGCCATCCGCTTTTTTTATGGCTTTTTTAACATGCCTTTATGACATATTTAACAATTTAAACACTTCTCTGTTCACCTTCCCGCTTTTTTCTGGCTCAATCCCTGAGGGCGCATTGCACCAAAGAGGAGCGATGCACCAAAACGGGTCGCAATTTTAGTGCATTGACAGAATTATCTGAATCTTTGTATCTATCCTGTCCGTTAAGCACTGGTTTAACTTTGTAAAATAAAGTTGGCATAGATTTTTCATATGACCGCCAGCAACAGCGGTACAGCAGGTACCGCATCGGAGGATAAAATGATGAAGTCTGTTTTTAAGCTTTCCCTGGCTGCTTTAGCGTTAACGTTTGCCGTTTCCGCCACCGCAGCGGAGAAGAAACTGGTTGTCGCGACCGATACGGCGTTCGTCCCGTTTGAATTTAAGCAGGGTGATAAATATGTCGGCTTCGATATTGATTTGTGGGATGCCATCGCCAAACAGCTCAACCTTTCCTATAGCCTGAAGCCGATGGATTTCAGCGGCATTATTCCTGCGCTGCAGACGCGTAATGTCGATCTGGCCCTGGCGGGGATCACCATTACCGACGAGCGTAAAAAAGCGATCGATTTCTCTGATGGCTACTACAAAAGCGGCCTGATGGTGATGGTTAAAGCCAACAATGATGAAGTGAAAGGCATCAACGATCTTAACGGCAAAGTCGTCGCCGTGAAAAGCGGCACCGGCTCGGTTGACTATGCGAAGACGCATATTAAAACCAAAGATCTGCGCCAGTTCCCGAATATCGATAACGCGTATATGGAGTTAGGCACCAACCGCGCGGATGCGGTATTGCACGATACGCCAAATATTCTCTATTTTATCCATACCGCAGGCCGCGGGCAGTTTAAAGCGGTAGGCGACTCCCTCGAAGCTCAACAGTATGGCATTGCGTTGCCGAAAGGCAGCGACGAACTGCGCGACAAGATCAACGGCGCGTTGAAAACCCTGCGTGACAACGGCACCTACAATACTATCTATAAAAAATGGTTCGGCAGCGAGCCGAAATAAACCAGCAAGCTGAAAGCGGTAACTACGTCAGGGATGCGCCCGCATCCCTGCGTTTCTCTATTGCAACAATGACGGATTTTTTCCGGAGAAAACATCATGGAATTTGACTGGAGCGTCATCTGGCCAGCCGTTCCCCTTCTGCTGGAAGGGGCCAAAATGACCCTGCTAATCTCAGTGCTTGGCCTGATTGGCGGCCTGATCATCGGCGTTATCGCCGGTTTCGCCCGCGCTTATGGCGGCTGGCTAACCAATAATATTGCGCTGGTTTTTATTGAGCTGATTCGCGGCACGCCGATTGTCGTGCAGGTGATGTTTATCTATTTCGCCCTGCCAATGGCCATTCCCGACTTACGCATCGATCCGTTCACCGCGGCGGTAGTGACTATTATCATCAACTCCGGCGCCTATATTGCGGAAATCACCCGTGGCGCGGTGCTGTCGATTAACAAAGGTTTCCGTGAAGCGGGTCTGGCGCTTGGCCTGTCGCGTCGGGAAACGCTGCGCTATGTGATTATGCCGCTGGCGCTGCGCCGTATGCTGCCGCCGTTGGGCAATCAGTGGATCGTCAGTATCAAGGATACTTCGCTGTTTATTGTTATCGGCGTTGCCGAGCTGACCCGTCAGGGGCAGGAAATTATCGCCGGTAACTTCCGCGCGCTGGAAATCTGGAGCGCGGTCGCGGTTATTTATCTGATTATTACGCTGGTGTTAAGCTTCGTGCTGCGTCGCCTTGAAAAAAGGATGAAAATCCTGTGATTGAATTTAAAAACGTCTCCAAGCACTTCGGGCAAACCCAGGTGCTGCATAATATCGATCTGCAGATCGGCCAGGGTGAAGTGGTGGTGATTATCGGTCCATCCGGTTCCGGTAAGTCTACCCTGCTGCGCTGCATCAACAAGCTGGAGGAGATCACCAGCGGCGAGCTGATCGTTGATGGCTTAAAGGTTAACGATCCCAAAGTGGATGAGCGCCTGATTCGTCAGGAAGCCGGCATGGTTTTCCAGCAGTTCCACCTGTTTCCACAGATGACCGCGCTGGAAAACGTCGCTTTCGGCCCGATCCGCGTGCGCGGCGCCAAAAAAGAGGCGGCGCATCAGCTGGCGAAAACGCTGCTGGCGAAAGTCGGCCTGGCGGAACGCGCTCACCATTACCCTTCCGAGCTGTCGGGCGGCCAGCAGCAGCGCGTCGCTATTGCGCGTGCGCTGGCGGTTAAACCGAAGATGATGCTGTTTGATGAGCCGACGTCAGCGCTCGATCCGGAGCTGCGTCATGAAGTGTTAAAGGTGATGCAAAATCTGGCCGAGGAAGGGATGACGATGGTTATCGTCACGCACGAAGTTGGCTTTGCGCAACAGGTGGCTTCACGGCTGATCTTTATTGATAAAGGACGCATCGCGGAAGATGGCGCTCCCGATGCGCTGATCGCTAACCCGCCCAGCGAACGTCTGCGCGAGTTTTTACAGCACGTTTCCTGACCGGCGGATCTGGCCCGTTCAGACAGCTGAGCAAGCCAGGGCGCGGGGAGTCCAGGCAGAAGAGTAAAGCGTCCCGCGCCAGGGAAGGCGCGGGCCGAGCTGTCAGGGATGACGCTTTTTGCGTCTTTACGATCGGCCTGGACTCCCCGTGCAGGCACGTTTTTATTAATCTGAACGTATCAGGGACGCGGTTTCATCAGTCGCGTCCGTGTCGCGCTATCCTGAAAGGTCCAGGCGATAAACCGGCTCTGCTTCTGCCCCTGCGCCATATCGACAATCTGCACCTCGTGCGCGCCAGCGTCGGTTAATGCCTGGCGCAGCGCGGGCAGATGCTCACGGCGGGACACCAGCGAGGTGAACCAAATCACCTGACGCGCATAGCTCACGCTTTCGCTAATCATCTGGCCGATAAAGGCTTTTTCGCCGCCTTCGCACCACAGTTCCGCCTGCTGACCGCCAAAATTGAGCGGCGCATCTTTTGCCAGGCCTAAATTACGCACCTTGCGGGCGCTGCCTTCCGCAGCCTGCTCGCTGGAGGAATGGAACGGTGGGTTACAGACCACGGCGTGATAAAACTCATTTTTATGAATAATGCCCTGGAACATCCGATCGCCGTTCGGCTGACGGCGCAGGCGAATTGCGCGCCGCAGCGTCGGGTTAGCCTCCAGGATCGCCCCGGCGGCTTTCATCGCCTGCGCGTTCACTTCAGAGCCGGTAAATCGCCAGCCATATTCACGGTAACCAATCAGCGGATAGATACAGTTCGCGCCGCAGCCAACATCCAGCACGTTAATCTCGCGCGGCACCTGCTGTCCGTTATCCTGCGCCAGCAGATCGGCCAGCCAGTGCAGATAATCCGCGCGCCCCGGCACCGGCGGACACAGAAAGCCAGCCGGAATATCCCAGCTGTCGATCTGATAAAAATATTTCAGCAGCGCCTGATTCAACGTTTTCACCGCCTGCGGATCGGCAAAGTCGATCGAGCTGTCGCCGCGTGGCGTGGTGATAATAAACGGCTGCAGCGGCGGATGCGCCGCGCTCAGCGCAGAGAAATCATAGCGATCGCGATGACGGTTTCGGGGATGCAGTTGGTTTTTAGTGGCAGGCTGTTTCATCAGGCTCTCTCTTGGGTAACGGCGCGTAAGATACCCGCTCCGGAAAAAACCGTAAACAATTGACGCGCATTTTTTCATGCGGAAGCGGCTAAGATGAAGCTGCCGCTTACTAATAAGGATAATTATGTCTCGTCAACGTTACTCGTATCAACCGCGTGCGGGCCACGGCCTGCCGCACGATCCTTTCAACGCGATTATTGCGCCGCGCCCCATCGGCTGGATCAGTTCACTCAGCGCAGCAGGCGTGCGCAACCTGGCGCCCTACAGCTTTTTTAACAGCTTTAACTACCAGCCGCCGATTATTGGTTTCGCCAGCCTCGGTAAAAAAGACAGCGTGCGCAATATCCTGGAAACCAAAGAATTTATCTGGAATCTGGTAACCCGTCCGCTGGCGGAAGCGGCCAATGAAAGCTCCGCATCGGTGGCGCAGGAGGTGGATGAGTTTATATTAGCTGGCCTGACGCCGCTGAGCGGCGATTTGGTAGCGGCACCGATGGTGGCGGAAAGTCCGGTTAACTTTGAGTGTCGGCTGACGCAGCATTTACAGCTGCAGAATGCCAACGGCGCGGCGCTGGATAGCTGGCTGATCCTCGGCGAGGTGGTCGCGGTACATATCGATGATACGCTGCTGGAAGAAGGCATTTATCAGACCAGCAAGGCGCAGCCGGTACTGCGCGCCGGCGGCCCCAGCGCCTGGTATGGCATCAGCGAAGCCCAGCGCTTCGATCTGCAACGCCCGGACGCCCGCAAAAAATAATCCCGCAGCCGGACGTCTGGCCCGGCCTGCTTCCATTTTCCCTTCTCTCCTGGCGCTTTTTACGCAAACGCCGTCACGTTGCCGGACTTATGATCCAGAGATTAACAAGCGCGCCTGCGTTTTCCGTCGCGGCTGATAGACTGCACCGGTTCTCTCTTCTAAAGTGAAGCTATTCTGCCATACAAAGAGGTGTGGCCCGCAGAGAGGACCGCGATGAGATTACCCGCAGCGTTAATTGAAGAGGCGGTGCAATGGCGCCGTCAGCTGCACGCTCAGCCAGAGCTGGGCTATCAGGAACAGCATACCGCCCATTTTGTTGCCGAACAGCTACGCAGCTTTGGGCTGCAGGTGGCGACCGGACTCGCTAAAACCGGCGTAATCGGCACGCTGGAATGCGGCCCCGGTCCGTCGATTGGCCTGCGCGCCGATATGGATGCCTTACCGATTACCGAACGGGGAGAGGCTCCGTGGCGATCGCAGCGGCCTGGCGCAATGCACGCCTGCGGTCACGATGGGCATACCGCCATCCTGCTGGCCAGCGCTAAATGGCTGGCGCAGACGCGCCGTTTCAGCGGCACCGTGCATTTTATCTTCCAGCCCGCCGAAGAGAACCTCGGCGGCGCGCGTAAAATGGTGGAGGAGGGGCTGTTCCGGCGCTTCCCGATGGACGCCGTTTATGCGCTGCACAACTGGCCTGGCCTGCCGTTGGGTACGCTGGCGGTCAACGAGGGTGCCATGATGGCGTCCCTTGATTCCTTTGAAATTACGCTGACCGGCAAAAGCTGTCACGCCGCCATGCCGGAATGCGGCGCCGATCCCATCGTGGCGGCGGCGCAGCTTATTCTGGCGCTGCAAACTATTCCTGCGCGTCGGCTGTCGCCGCTGGCCTCTTCGGTAGTCAGCGTCACCCAGATTCAGGGCGGCGAGGCGATTAACGTCATTCCGGAAGCGGTGACGCTGCGCGGTACGGTGCGCTGTTTACAGCGCGAAGTCAGGGAGAAAGTGCGTGGGCTAATCGATTCGTTTGTTGATGCCTTGCCGCAGCCGCTTGGCGTAGAGGGCAAGATTTGCTGGTATCCCGGCTATCCGGTAACCCATAATCACGCGCTGCCCGCTGCGCGCGTGCGCGATGCGGCAATCGGGCAATTCGGTGCGGAACAGGTGCGCTGGCAGGTTAATCCCTCAATGGCTTCAGAAGATTTCGCCTGCATGCTGGAGGCCTGTCCCGGCGCCTATTTCTGGCTCGGCGCCGACGGCGACACGCCCTCCCAGGCGCTGCACAACGCCAGCTACGACTTTAACGATGCGCTGATTGAGCCGGCGGTCGCCTTCTGGCAGCGGCTGGTAGAGAGCCATTTGCCGCTGCCGATAAATACACGCCCAGACTAGTAGCCCGCCGCCGCCAGCGCCGCCAGCCCGTCATCCAGCGAGGCGCTGCGGCCGCTGGCCAGATAGCAACAGGCGATCTGCAGCCGCAATGATTGCGGCACCGGACGGGATTTATCCAGCACCTGCTGGATCCAGGCGGCGGTGACCGTCGCCTCTTTGCTTTCCGGCAGATCGCAGGCGCACTCCGGCTGACGCGCCACCAGCTCCTGCGGCTCCGCCCCTGCGCCGTCGATCAGGCTGATAGCCGGACAGCGCAGCGGATTCGCGTACACTTCCCCTTCCGTGCCGTTCAGTAATAATGCCTTACCGCCCTGCGCGCTGAAAAATTTTGCCACGCGCGGAATATATTCCGGGTGGGAAACGCTGGCAAAGCGCAGCGCCGCCGCCTCGTCAAAAGGCGTTACCAGCTTAGCCAGCGTATGCGCGCTGTTGCGCACGCCCATGCGCCAGCGCAGCCCCAGCTGTTTTGCCAGCGGCGCACAGAGGCTGTCAACGGTGATAAACACCGGTTCGCCCTGCGCCAGTTTCGCCTGGGCGCTTTGCGCATCGCTGACGGCAGCAATGCCGAGCGCCTGAAAAACCGTCTCGCTGGTCACGCGCGTGGCATCTTCGCTGACGCCATGCACCACCACCGGAAAGCCAAGGCGGGAAAGCAGCAGCGCCAGCAGCGGCGTCAGATTGCCCTGGCGGCGAGCGCCGTTGTAACTGGGAATAACGATCGGCAGCGGTTTGCCCGCAGGCGGCGTCAGCGTAAGCACCCGCTCTTGCACGGCGCGATAAAAGCCAGCCATCTCCGCCTCGCCTTCACCCTTAATACGCATCGCAATCAGCAGCGTGCCCAATTCCAGATCCGGCACCTCATCATTAAGCATGGCGCGATAGAGTTGATACGCGGTCTCTTCATCCAGATCGCGCGCATGGTTTTTGCCGCGGCCCACTTCTTTAATCAGTTTGTTGTACTGCAACATTTAACGCTTTTCCTTTTTTCGACGCCGCGCCGCCGGAGCGGGCTTGCTATTGCTTACCGGCGCCATCGCCCCTTCAGGCATCGGCGGCTGTTCTATGGGAAAAACCGGCAGGGCTTTTAACAGGCGCGCACCGTATGCTTTGGTGATCAGCCGCCGATCGTAAATCACAATTTCACCGAAGCACTGATGGCTACGGATCAATCGTCCCACCTGCTGAATCAGGCTAAATGAGGCGCTGGGCAGACTTTGCACCTCAAACGGGTAGCGCTTCAGGCTCTTCAGCCACTCCCCTTCGGTCAAAATTACCGGACTGTCCACCGGCGGAAAAGCAATTTTATGAATATGCACCTGAGAAAGCAGCTCGCCTTTTAAATCCAGCCCTTCCGCAAAAGACTGCAGGCCAACCAGCACGCTCGCCTCGCCCTGCTCTACCCGCTTGCGGTGCAGCTCCACCAGCCGGTAACGTGGCTGGTCGCCCTGCACCAGCAGCAGCAGCCGCAGATCGCTCAGGTGCGTCAGAAACTGCTGCATGGCGCGATTGCTGGCGAACAACACCAGCATCCCTTTATGCTGGCCCGCTTCAACCTGATGGCGGAAGAAATGCGCCATTTCGGCGATATGCTGCGCCTCATTGGCCATCAGCGGCTCATAGCGCATCTGCGGAATGATGAGCTTGCCCTGCTCAACGTGATTAAACGGCGAGCCGAGCGCCACAAAGCGATCGCCCGCCTTTTCGCTGAGCCCGGAGAGCTCCTGCAGACGATTAAAGCTGTTCAGCGATTGCAGCGTCGCCGACGTCAGCACCACGTGCGGCACTTTTCGCCACAGTAGCTTTTCCAGCTGCTCGCTAACGCGGATGCCGGCGCAGTGAAAAAAGAGATGCGGCTGGCCTTCGCGCAGCTCGCGGCTGACCCATTTCGACACCGGCGCGCCGGAAGCCTGTTCCATCGCCGCCAGCCGCCACAGTTTGCTGATGCCTTCAAACCAGCCGAAAGCGCGGTTCATCTGCAGCATAGTGCGATGCAGGCGCACCACATCATACTGCCCGCTTTTTTCGCTGAGATCGTTTAACAGCCCTTCCGCCAGCCCGCGCAGCCCGTCGCTCAGCTTATAAAGGCGGGCACACAGGGTTTGCATCTCTTCCGGCAGCTGACCCATTTCAAAGCGATACTCGCCTTCCTGCGGCTCCGGCGGCAGCCACAGCGCCAGAATGCGCGTCAGGCTGGCGAGATGTTCGCGCCATTCGTCACAGTGGGTTTTCAACCGTTCGGGATTGGCCAGCGGCGGCGGCGATTTCGGTCGAAACTGCGCCATACAGGTTTCCACCAGACGCACAAACAGATCGAGCTGCAGGCTGGTCCAGGCGGAGGTAATATCGGCGCTGGTTTCCAGCGCATCACGCGCCACCTCCGGCAGATGATGGCCTTCGTCCAGCACCAGCAGTAAATGCTTCGCCGGCGGCAGCACCGATTCGTTCTCCAGCGCCGCCATTACCAGCGCATGGTTCGCGACGACAACGTCCGCCTGCTCGATTTCCCGCCGGGCGACAAAAAACGGACATTCGCGATACCAGTGGCAGTTGCGCGCCAGGCAGTTGGCTTTATCGGTGCTTAAGCGCTGCCACAGCGTATCGTCGATCGCCTCTTCGCAGCGATCGCGCAGGCCGTCCCACTGATGCCGATCCAGCGACTTCTCCAGCCTGGCGCAGAGTGTGCGCTCCTCTTTATTGGCCACCAGATTGTCATCAAGAAACAGCAGCAGATCGCCCTGCTTTTCGCTGTCGGTCGCCAGCGCATTCAGGTTGCGCGGGCAGACATAGCGCCCGCGTCCAAAGGCGGCGGTAAATTTCAGCTCTGGAATAATTTTTTGCAGCAGCGGCAGATCCTTACTAAAGATCTGATCCTGTAGCGCGACGTTCGCGGTGCTGATCACCAGCGATTTCTCTTCGGCACGGCCAACGGCAATGCCGGGAATAAGATAGGAAAGGGTTTTGCCCACGCCGGTCGGCGCTTCAATCGCCAGATGACGTCCGTCGTCACCGGACAGGGTTTTTGCCACTTCGGCAATCATCTGCCGCTGCGGCGCGCGTGGAATAAAATCGGGAACCTGCTGCTGCAGCGCTTTATACCATTCGCCAATCTGCGCTTTTAACGCTGCGGTTAATGCCATCTTGCTCTCTTCCTGCGTTGATAACCTGTATTTTTACACAGTATGAGGCTGACGTCAGCCGCTTATCGGCGAATATGGAAGGCGGCTTCCTCTATTTATGCGCCCGCAGCGGCGGGCGAAGCATCGGGCGGTAAACGGGCCAGCATCAGGCCAGCCGCTTATACATCACCGTGGTGGCATCCATCGCGCCTTCCGTTGACTGCGCGTAATAAGGAATGGCGCCGGCGATTTCCCAGCCCAGCGACAGATAAAGCAGGCTGGCAATATCGCCGCTGCGGGTATCCAGCACCATCAGGCTGCGCCCTGCCTGCTTAACCCGCTGCTCGGCCAGCGCCATCAGCTGACGCGCAATGCCCTGCCGCCGCGCCGCCGGATGCACCAGCAGCTTGCTGATTTCAGCGCGATGATGTCCGTTGGGCATCATATTCCACAGCACCATCACCGTGGCGACAATTCGCTGCTGCTGACGCGCCACCAGCAGCAGCCGATCGCCCCGCTCGAGGCCAGCAAACGTATCCTGCCAGAAATTTCGCATTATTTGACGATCGTCAGGATCGATAAACCCCACGCTGGCGCCAGCGCTTACGCAGCCCTGCAGCACATCGGTTAGCGCTTCCAGCTCGCTGAACGCCTGTTGCCGGTTAAACGTCTGATATTCAATCATTGATACTCCATCAGTAAATAATCTGCGCCTTCAGCCTGCCGCGCATAACTTTCAGAAACACGAAACGGAGCTACGAGAGTTACCCTCTTCGCGGGCTGGATCAAGTTGTACAAGTAAAAAAAGGATGTGCAAGTTAATCCGCCTCCGCTAAGGTTAACGCAGGTAATGTATTTTTAAAGTAAGTTGAGGCAGTAAATGGCCCTGTACAGCATCGGCGATGTCGCCGAACGCTGTGGTATTAATCCTGTAACGTTACGCGCATGGCAGCGTCGCTATGGGCTGCTTAAGCCACAGCGCACCGAAGGCGGGCACCGTCAGTTTGATGACGAAGATGTTCAGCGTATCGAAGAGATTAAGCGCTGGATAGCAAGCGGCGTGCCGGTAGGCAAAGTGAAAACGCTGCTGGAAGGCGAGAATAGAGATACCCATGACGGCTGGATGGTGTTACAGGAAGAGGTAATGAGCGTGCTGCGACACGTTCAGCCGACGAAACTGCGGGCTAAAATCGCCACTATCGGCCGGGAAAATCCCGTCGATGCGTTAATCGATCATGTCTTTGTGCCGGTTCGTCAGCGGCTTGGGCTCGATCAAAACACGGCGAAAGCGATGTACAGCCTGCTGGACGGCGCCCTGATCGATTACGTCGCCTTTTGTCTGACCGGCGCGCGTAAAAAGGCGGGAAAAGATGCGTTGCTGATTGGCTGGGGCGTGGAAGATCGCACCCGTATCTGGCTGGAAGCCTGGCGTCTTTCTCAACAGGGCTGGCGTATCGATGTGCTGGCGGAGCCGCTGGATAAACCCAGACCGGAACTGTTCCCCGGCCAGCAAATATTCGTCTGGACGGGTAAAAAACTGACCCGCCGTCAAATAGAGCAGGTGGCTCACTGGCATGAGCAGGGCTTCTCAATCAGCGTACACGGGCCGAGTTAAAAATGGCGCAAATTGCCTGGTCGTCAGAAACGGATCGGGTTATGATCCGCTCTCTTGTTTTATCGTTACAGGCAGTATTATGAACTGGCAAAAATTCCTGGTTGGCACCCTCTTTTTCATTATGGCGGTCGGCGGTACTGGCGGTCTGATGCTGGTGGGTTATACCATTATTTTACATTCCCGCTAAACCAGCGCTGCAGGCGCTCAAACAGCCGGTCCACCACCAGAGCCAGTAGCGCCACCAGCACCGCTCCCTGAATTACATACGCCGTATTAAACCCGCTCAGGCCGATAATAATCGGCGATCCCAGGCTTTTCGCCCCTACCGTAGAGGCGATGGCGGCGGTGCCGATATTGATAATCACCGAGGTGCGCGCCCCGGCGATAATTACCGGCGCAGCCAGCGGCAGCTCAACGCGCGTTAAACTCTGCCAGCTGCTCATGCCTGCGCCCCGCGCCACTTCCCGCACGCTGGCGGGCACCGATTCTATCCCGGCCAGCGTGCCCTGCAGCACGGGCAAAATCCCGTACAGCAGCAGCGCGATAATCGCTGGCTGCTCGCCGAAGCCGATAACCGGCACCGCCACGGCCAGCACCGCCACAGGCGGAAAGGTTTGTCCGGCGGCGGCCAGCGTTTCCACCAGCGGACGAAACTCACGTCCGGCACGGCGCGTTACCGCAATGCCCGCGCCAAGGCCAATTAACGCTGCGCCCAGGCTGGAGATCGCCACCAGCCGCAAGTGCGCCAGCGCCAGCTGGAAAAAACTTTCCTGTTGATAGACCGGACGATCCAACTGGGGAAACCAGTGGGCAAACAGCGGGCCGCTTCTGGGCATCAGCAACAGCAGCGCGATAAAGAGCGCAATCAGCCACAGCAGCGGATCGCGCAATAGCCGTTTCATGCGTTCTCCCGCTGACGCAGCAGATCGCTGAAGTGCAGCACGCCCAACGGCACGCCCTGCGCATCCATCACCGGCAGCTTATCGGTTTGCCGGGCGATAAACAGGGAAAGCGCCTCACGTAACGACATCGAAGCCTCTACCGGCGTCTCCTCCAGCCATTCGCCGCGCCTGGCCGCGCTGCCCGCGTTACCCAGCGAGAGCAGGCGTACGCCCAGCTCGCTGCGGCCAAAAAAATCACGGACAAAATCGTTGGCGGGACGGGTCAATAGCTCGACCGGCCTGCCCTGTTGCACGATGCGTCCGTTATCCATCAGCACAATGTTATCCGCCAGCGTCAGCGCTTCATCAATATCGTGCGTCACCAGCACAATGGTACGCCCGGAAAGCCGGTGAATCCGCAGCATTTCCTGTTGCAGCGCGCCGCGCGTGACCGGATCGAGCGCGCCGAACGGTTCGTCCATCAGCAGAACTTCGGGATCGGCAGCCAGCGCGCGCGCCACGCCTACCCGCTGCTGTTGCCCGCCGGAAAGCTGATGCGGATAGCGCTGACGCAAATCTTCTTCCAGGTTAAGCAGCGCTAACAGCTCGCTTATCCGCGCCTGCTTTTGCGCCTGCGGCCACTTCAGCAACTCCGGCACGGTGGCGATATTTTTTTCCACCGTCCAGTGCGGAAACAGCCCAATCGACTGGATGGCATAGCCCATACGCCGCCGCAGCGCCTGCGGATTAAAGCTGCGGATCTCCTCGCCGGCGAACTGTATCGTGCCCTTATCATGCTCGATCAGCCGGTTAATCATTTTCAGCGTGGTCGATTTACCCGAGCCGGAAGTGCCAATCAGCACGGTAAATTCACCGGCGGCGATATGCAGGTTGATGGCGTCAACCGCCGCCTTACCGGCAAAATATTTACTGACCTGATTAAACTGGATCATAAGGCGTTCCTTTGCAGCAGGGAGATAACGATTTTAAACAGCGTATCCACCAGCACCGCCAGCGCGATAACCGGGATCACGCCCAGCAGCACCAGCTCCAGCGCGCTGCTGAGCAGCCCCTGAAAGATAATAGCGCCGAAGCCGCCCGCGCCAATTAAGGCAGCGATAACGGCCATGCCTACCGTCTGGATTGTCACCACGCGCAGGCCGCTGAGCAGCACCGGCAGCGCCAGCGGGATCTCCACCTGCCAGAAAATTTGCCCGCGCGACATGCCCATGCCGCAGGCGCTTTCCCGCACGCCGTCCGGCACCTGCTGCAGGCCCGCCACCACGCTGCGCACCAGCGGCAGCAGCGCATACAGCACCAGCGCGATCAGCGCCGGAGCGAGGCCAATGCCGCTGACGCCAAGCCGACCCAGCCAGGGAAACTGCGCGGCCAGCCCCGCCAGCGGCGCAATCAACAGGCCAAACAGCGCCACCGACGGCACGGTTTGAATAATATTCAGCACGGAAAAAATCACGCTCTGCCAGCGCGCGCGGCGATAGCAGAGCAGGCCCAGCGGTACGCCCAGCAGCAGCGCCAGCAGCAGCGTTGTCAGCAGCAGCAGCAGATGACGCGTCAGCGCCTGGTCAAAAATCTCCTGACGGTTGGCGTACTCTTTCAGCAGCGAGAGCTGATCGAGCTGCCCGCCGAGCAGCAGCGCCAGCAGCGGCAGCCAGACCTGAGCATTCAACAGCAGCCGCCACGGCGCGCTACGCGTCAGTCGCATAACGCTGTCTGCGGCAATCAGCAGACAAAGCGCGATGGCCGCCCACAATCCGCTGCCAAAGCTGGTGCGCGCCAGCGCGCTGCCCTGCCCGGACAGCGTTTGCGCCGCGTGGCCGCCAAGCGCCACCAGCAGGGTTAGCAGGATTTCGCTTAGCGCCAGCGTGAGGATCAGCGTCGGACGACTAAGCGGCAGCCAGGCCAGCAGCAGCAATAGCGGAAGAATAAGCAGGATCAGCCAGCCTGCGCCGTGCAACAGCCCGGCCAGCATCACCGGCTGGCCGGATACCAGCCGGTTAGGCGCAAAGCTGGCAAAAGGTAAAGCGAACAGCGTCGCGATCAGCAGCGCGGTCAGCAACAGCAGCACCCGGTTACGGGGAATAAATCGCAGCATGGTTGCGGTGCTGCGGATCACCGCAGGTTTTGCTGCTGCAGCCATTCAGCGGCCACCTTTTTCGCGTCCTGGCCTTCAACGGCAATTTTGGCGTTCAGCGACTGCAACGTTTTTTCATTCAGCGCACTAAATACCGGCTTCAGCCAGGCGGCAATCTCAGGATACTGCTTCAACGCCGCGGCGCGGATCACCGGCGCGGGCGCGTAAATCGGCTGTACGCCCTTAGGATCGCTTAGCGTTTGCAGCCCCAGCGCCGCCACCGGTCCGTCAGTGCCGTAGGCCATCGCTGCGTTCACGCCGGAGGTTTGCTGCGCCGCCGCCTTGATGGTGACCGCCGTATCGCCGCCCGCCAGCGACAGCAGCTGATCCTGATTGAGCTTAAAGCCATACGCTTTTTCAAAGGCGGGCAGCGCATCGGCGCGCTCGATAAACTCGGCGGAGGCGGCCAGCTTAAAGGTGCCGCCCTGCTTAAGATAGCGGCTGAGATCGGCCAGCGAAGCGAGCTGGTTTTTCTGAGCCAGATCGCCACGCACCGCAATAGTCCAGGTGTTATTAGCCGGTGCGGGCGACAGCCAGACCAGCTGATTTTTCTGCGCATCCAGCGTTTTGACCTTTTCATAGCCCGCCTGCGCGTTTTTCCATGCCGCATCGCCAGCGAGATTAAAGAAGAACGCGCCGTTGCCGGTATATTCGGGATAAATATCCAGTTCGCCGGCGGTTATCGCCCCGCGCACCACTTGCGTATTGCCCAGCTGGATTTTGTTAACCGTTGGCACGCCATGCTTATTCAGCACCTGCAAAATAATGTTGCCCAGCAGCGAGCCTTCCGTATCGATTTTCGAACCGACGCGCAGCGGATCGGCGGCCTGCGCGGTGCCGATCAGCGTTATCAGGGCAGCAAAGGCGAGTAAACCGCGACGCGCAGTAGCAAAAGCCATGGCAATTTTCCTTTTCAGCAAAGTTATTCTGTCAAAGCGTAGCGCAAATCCCTGCGTGCGCCGAGTAAATAACTCATTTCTGCGAGACGCGACGCAAGCTTAGGATTTGACAGAGGTACGCTGGGATTTAACCTATTGCATCATGAGGTTATGTTCAACAATCCATACATCCTGTAGCTGGCTACGCTGGCCGGTTTGATTGCGCTGCGGCTGGTGCGTCGGGAGCCGGCGAGTTATAACGGAGATGTGGAGGTTTTTACCGAACCCGCACGCTGAATAAAACGCGTTAGCTGCTCAGGAATGCGCGCGAAGGTATATAAAAACCAGGGAGTAAAGCGTGCAGGATCGCGCGTTATCTCCTGTTGAATCGCTTCCAGCGAGAGCCAGCGGCTGGCATCAGCCTCTTCCGGATTGAGCTGCGGCTGGGCGTCGCTGAAGGCGAAAAATACGTGGCCATATTCATGCTCGGTCAGCCCGTTGCTCAACGGCAGGTTATAGCTCAGTTCAAACATCGGCGTCAGCGCTAAATTGAGACCCATTTCCTCCTGCAGTCGCCGCTCGGCCGCATGCTGGGTTGATTCATAAGGATAAGGATGGCCGCAGCAGGTATTGCTCCACAGGCCGCCGCAGTGATATTTACCGCTGGCGCGGCGCTGCAGCAGCAGCTGATGTTGATGGTTAAAGACATAAACCGTTACCGCACGATGCAGTAAACCTTTTTCATGCACCTCCAGCTTTTCCATTTTGCCGGTAGGACGATCAAGATGATCAACAAGGATAACTTCAATAGCGGGCATACGGGCTCCTTCAGATTAATCCCAGCTATTGTGGCATATCCGCCGGGCCTTATGCCGGAAAAAAGTCCCCTTATTTATCACAATATGTACAGAAAAGTAAGCCAGACCGCCCCTTTGCTCCGCGATCCAATCGCGGAGCACGTTGGCTTATCTCTTACAGTTTGAAGCGGTTGACTACCTGCTCCAGCTGCACGCTCTGCTCTTCCATAGCCTGGGCGGCGGCGGAAACCTGTTGCACCAGCGCGGCATTTTGCTGCGTGGTGCTATCCAGCTGGTTGATCGCCACGTTTACCTGTTCAATTCCCATGCTCTGTTCACGGCCGGCGGACATAATTTCGCTCATCAGCGTGGTAACGCTGCTGACGCCCTGCATCAGCTCATCCATGGTATGACCCGCTTCGTTTACCAGCTGGCTGCCCGCATCAATATTCGCGACGGAGGTTTCGATCAGCTTTTTAATTTCGCGCGCCGAGTTGGCAGAGCGCTGCGCCAGATTGCGCACTTCGCTGGCAACCACCGCGAAACCGCGACCCTGCTCGCCGGCCCGCGCGGCTTCCACCGCCGCGTTCAGCGCCAGGATATTAGTCTGAAAGGCGATACTGTCGATCACGCTGATAATATCCACCACCTTACGTGAGGAGGCGTCAATTTCGCCCATCGTCGCTACCACCCGCTGCACCACGCCGGTGCCGCGCTCAGCCACCTTCGAGGCTTCGCCCGCCAGCTGGTTGGCGTGGGTAGCGTTATCCGCATTTTGACGCACGGTGCCGGTTAACTCTTCCATCGACGCCGCGGTTTCCACAATGGAGCTCGACTGCTCTTCGGTACGCGCGGAGAGATCGAGGTTGCCGCTGGCGATCTGCCGCGAGGCCGAGGTGATAGCCAGCGCGCTGTCGCCAACCTGCCGCATCAGCCCCTGCAGATAGCTAATAAACTGGTTAAAGCTCTCCGCCACGGCGTTAAACTCCGGGCTGTTACTGGCCGGCAGACGCTGGGTTAAATCAGCTCCGCCGCTCGACAGCGCCAGGATATTTTCTTTAAGCAGGCTCAGGCGCTTCATCATGCTGCGAATAAAGCCCAGCAGCACCAGCAGCAGCACGATAGCCAGCGGGATCTGAACCATGCCCAGGCGTAAAATCATAGAGTAGGTCTGTTGCGTCAGCAGGCTGGTCGGCACATCGCTCGCCAGATACCAGGGACTGCCGGCAATCTGCTGGACAAACAGAGTACGGTCGCCCTCTTCGCTCTGATACTGACTTTCCACCGGCTGCTTCCCGGCATTCGCCAGCAGCGTCTTCAGCGGCGCGGCCAGCGGCAGGTTAAGCTCTTTCAGATATTGCAGCTTCGGCGTGCCATCGACCAGCGCCGCGTTGCCGACCACTTTGCCATCGGCCTCGACGATCAGTACGCGACCGCCAATCGCATCGCCCATCTCTTTCGCCAGGCGGTTAAAGAACCCCAGCGTCACGTCAATGGTGGCCACGCCCCAGGCCGCGCCGTTGCGATAGATAGCCATCGCACAGTTGGTGCGCGGCTGCGGACTGGCGGCATCCTGATAGGCATTAGCCCAGGCGCACTGCCCTTTGCTGGCGGCGAGACCCGCTTTATACCACGGCTGTTCATAGTAGCGATCCGCTTCCGGCGAGTTCCAGAAGGTGTTTACCTGTAGCTGGTTGCTGGCATCACGGGCAAAAAAGGTACTGAATTTTTCCCGGTCCGCCGCGCGCATGTTCGGCAACGGCCAGATGCCGCCGCCAAAAACGTTACTGTCGTTATACTGATTGACCAACGCCGGCAGCAGGCTATCAATGGCGGCGCTGTCCATCACGCTGGCCGCTTCGGTAATGGTGCGTTGCTGCGCCTGAACGCGGTTCATCTGTTCGACGATCCGTGCGGCGAGCGTATCGACCTCGTAGCGCACCAGACGCTCTTCATTCGTTTTTAATTGCGGGGCAACAAAAAGATTGATGACCACGACGGTGACCGCCATCAATACGATAAAAAATGCCACAATCGCCGCCGTAAAGCGTGCCTGCGTTGTTTTTAACATATCCACACCACGTAACAGGAAGGGCCATATTGCCCTTCTGGTGTTAACGGCATATGAACGTTTTACTTGAGGCGGACGCCATCACACTTTACAAAAATTCCGCCCGGCCTGGCGGGTGCAGCAAAAAGAGAGACGAAAACGGACGCGGGCCTTACTCTTCCGGCTCAACCACCTGCTGGCGCGGCCGGAAGATATGATTAGCGCCGTACTGCAACAGACGCGTCACCAGCTGCATACCGCCCTCGTCATCGGCCTGGGCAAAATGCTGTTCGGCGGCGGTTACCGGCGTGGCCCACAATAAGTTCACCCGCTCGCCTTCGCGCTTCGGCAAGGCGAACTGTCCGCCCTCCGCGCCCAGCGTGGCGGAAAGCAGAAACCCTTCAAAGCCCACCGGCGCGACCGAAGAAGGCAGCGTATGGCCTTCGCCCAGCCAGTTCAGGCTGCTCCAGGGATAGTGCGCGTAGTTAGCCAGCGCGCTGGCCATCTGAATAGCGTTATCTTCCGTCATCACTTCCGCATCGATCGCCATCGCCAGTTCAGTGCGGCGATACTGAGGCGCCAGATCTTCATACAGAAAATCAACCCACGGCATCGGACGGATGCACATGCCAACGGTAAAGAAATACCAGACGCCCTGATGATAATGCTGCGAAATCGCCATCGGCGGCCACTGGTCCTGATCGATAGAGTAATATTTGAGCGACGGGCCGTAGTGGGATTCGTAGCACTGCAGCAGATCGTGCTGTACCGGCTGCCAGAGGTGTCCATCATGCCAGTCGCGCCAGAACTGACGATACGCCAGCGCCTGAGCGTAATAGTGGTTTGTCGAGGCCGATCCCAGCGGCGCGGTCAGGCGATTCTCTTTAATACAGCCCGCCGAGAAACTTACCTGTTTATTCTGATAGAGGCTCCAGCCCGGAATGACCGCCAGCAGCTGCCCCTGATACCAGACCGCCGCGCCATCGTCGGTCGGCTCCCAGATAATTTGCAGGCCGGCCGGATCGAGCGGCGGCTCGGCTTCCAGCGTACGGCAACAGTCGGCGCTCAGCAGCGGCGCGATCCCCTGTTCTATCGCCGCGCTGTCTTCTTCAAACGGCGCGGGCAGCAGATTACGCAGCCAGCAGCCGCGCACCGCGAAACGGGAACGAAACGGCTCGGTGGGCCAGATATAAAAATAGGCGGCCCGTTCGGTCTGTTCGATGATGGCGGTTAACGTCTGCTGCTGATTAGTCACCTCAGCAATCAACTGCGAATATGTCATAGTGCCTCAACGCAACGTGGAGGAATCCAGCTTCCCCGAGAATAGAGCAGGATCTCCCTTATTGCGACACAGCGGCAAGGGTAATAATCTCAAAAATCACGCCCCACGCGCCGCATTGCGCGCGGCCAGGCCCCGTTACGCACCGACCAGCGCAGCATGGCCGCCAGCAGCCGGATGCGTCGATCGATAGTCGCCTGACGACGCGCGCTCAGGGCGAGGCCGCTCATCTGCTGCGCCCAGTCGGGCAGCAGGCCTATTCCCGCCTCCATCAGGGTGCCCATAACCAGCTTTGCCGGCCTGCTGGGCGCCGGGGCCTGCAGCAGCAGCCTGATAACCTCGCGGGTGCGCGCGTCACAGCGCAGCTGCGGGCGCATTTGCTGCAGCCGCTCCTCTACCGCCTGCACGCTTTTTGGCACCTGCTGCGCGCCCAACGCCTCCGCGACCCGCGCCGCCTGCGCATAGTAAAGATCCCGATCGGCCAGGCTGAGCGCCGGATTTTTATAGCGCAGATGGGCGGCAAGGAAACGGCTGGCCTCGGCGATATGCACCCAGGTTAACAGCTCAGGATCGCTGGCAGCGTAGGGAATGCCGCAGCCGTCAACGCCGTTAACCTGCAAATGGATGCGCTTTACCCGCTCAATTAGCGTCAGCGCATCGGCGCGATTGCCAAAGGTGGTTACCGCGACAAACTGGCTGGTGCGGCGCAGACGGCCCAGCATATCCTGGCGAAAGGAGGAGTGATCCCACACGCCCGCCAGCGCCGAAGGGTGCAGCATCTGTAGCAGCAACGCGCTGATGCCGCCGCACAGCATGGAGGTAAAATCACCGTGTACCGACCAGACCACGCTGTCGGGGCCAAACAGCCCCGGATCGCCCGGCGGTTGGGAAAGGTCGAACTCATTAAGCGAAAGACCGTTTACCCGGAAAACCTGTTTTTCGATACGTCTGCGTAATAATTCCATTAAATATCCATGACTTCTCTGCCTGCCGCTGCGTTCTGCAATAAACAAATACACTCTTTTACGCAGAATTACGCCTGCGGCAATTAGCTGATTATTAAGATTAATATTTAATAAGCAAGGTATAAATTAGTATAAATCCTTATCTTTCATCTGTTTGTAAGCGAAACGCAGATTATTTGCCTGCCGTCACACTTTCTACCAAGCTTTTATGGCAACCGCAGCACACCAACACCTAATTAATAGGGAGATAAGCGTTATGACTATGCAATCGTTAAACGATCTGTTTGTTCATACTCTAAGCGATGTTTACAGTGCTGAAGTTCAGTTAACCAAGGCACTGCCGAAAATGGCGGAGGCCGCCACTGAAACTAAACTTGTCGAAGGGTTTAAACAACACCTGGAAGAGACGAAAGGCCATGTTGCCCGTCTGGATGAGGTGATCGCGGCCCTTGATAATGTCGAGATGGAAAGCGTCACCTGCGTGGCGATGGAAGGGCTGATCAAGGAAGGCGAGGAGATTATTCAGGAAGTGGAAGAAGGGCCGGTGCGCGATGCAGGCCTGATTGTTGCCGCTCAGAAAGTCGAACATTATGAAATTTCCAGCTACGGTTCGCTGATGTCGCTGGCGAAAACCCTGGGCTACGACAATGTTATCTCTATCCTGAAAAATACCCTGGATGAAGAAAAAGCGACCGATGAGAAACTCACCACGCTGGCTAAGCAGCAGGTTAATCAGCACGCCGCCTGACGGCGTTGATCATGAAGTGATCTCATTGGGCGTTTTTAACAGAGCATGAATGAGCCGATCGGTTGGCTGCCGGTCGGTTTTTTTATGGGCGCCGTTCCAGCCGCGCGGCTAAACGAGCCGCCCTCCACCACCGCCATAAAGTTGACCAGGCCGCCTGGCAAATCACCCGCCCTATTTTGCGCGACAGCATTGTGCTGTTGTGTAATATTTTCTGCTCCCTGATGTATGCGCAAGCTGATGATGCTTATCATCAAAAAAGAGATGAACGAACGGATGAAAAAGAACATTACCTTAATTACCGGCGGCAGTCGTGGCATCGGGCGCGCCACCGCGCTGACGCTGGCGGCAAAAGGCCATGCGCTTTGTATCGGCTGGCGCACGCAGCAGGCGCGTGCCGAAGAAGTGGTGGCGATGATCCAACGCGACGGCGGCACAGCGATCGCGGTGCAGGCGGATATTGCCGACGAAGAGCAGGTGGTGGCGCTGTTCCGGCAGATCGATCGCGATTTGGGCCTGGTGACCGGGCTGGTGAATAACGCCGGTATCCTCAGGCAGCAGGCAAGCATCGAGCAGCTGGACGCGCAGCGCATCGCCTCGATATTTGCCACTAATGTCACCGGCAGCTTTATCTGTGCGCGCGAGGCGGTGAAGCGCATGGCGCTGCGGCACGGCGGCCAGGGCGGCGCCATCGTTAACGTCTCCTCTGCCGCCTCACGGCTTGGCGCGCCCCATGAATATATTGACTATGCGGCATCCAAAGGCGCGATCGATACCCTGACGATCGGACTGTCGCTGGAGGTGGCGGCCCAGGGCATTCGCGTTAACGCCGTCAGGCCTGGTTTGATTTATACCGAGATGCATGCCGACGGCGGCGAGCCAGGACGTGTCGATCGGGTGAAAGAGAATCTGCCGATGAAACGCGGCGGCCAGCCTGAAGAGGTGGCGCAGGCGATCGCCTGGCTGCTCTCCGATGAGGCCTCCTACGTCACCGGCAGCTTTATCGATCTGGCGGGCGGCAGATAAGCAGCCCGGCGAGCAAACGTAAAAAAACCGCCCCGGTTAAGGGCCGGTTCTGAATAGTCTTATCTCACTGCGCCAGGCGTTAAGGCCGCTTTAAAGAGGCAAACGTCTCCTCCCGAAGGCCCGGCGTTTACAGCCAGGTAAATTCCGCATTCTGCGTTCTGACCGAGTCGAGGCCAATCATTACCTTAAATTTGCCCGGCTCAGCCACCTGCTGCATCTGCTGGTTCCAGAACTTCAGCGCATCGACATCGATCGGGAAACGTACGGTTTGCGATTCGCCCGCCTTCAGCATAATGCGCCGGAAGCCTTTCAGCTCTTTTACCGGACGGCTGACGCTGGCGACCTCATCGTTAAGATAAAGCTGCACGACCGTCGCGCCGTCGCGCTTGCCGGTATTGGTCACCGTGACGCTCGCTTCCACCTTGCCGTTACGCGGCATCGTCGCTGACGACAGCTTCACCGGCGAAACGGTAAAGGTGGTGTAGCTCAGGCCATAGCCGAAGGGAAACAGCGGCCCATTGGCGGCGTCGTAGTAGTGCGAAGTGTATTTATTCGGTTTTTCCGGGTTGTAAGGACGGCCGGTCGGCAGATGATTGTAATAGATGGGGATCTGCCCTACCGAACGCGGGAAGGAGACCGGCAGCTTGCCGGACGGGTTATAGTCGCCGAACAGCACGTCGGCGATGGCGTTGCCCCCTTCGGTTCCGCTGAACCAGGTCTCCAGCATCGCATCCGCCTGCTGATACTCATGCACCAGCGCCAGCGGACGACCGTTCATCAGCACCAGCACCAGCGGTTTGCCAGTGGCTTTCAGCGCCGCCAGCAGCTTCCGCTGGCTTTCCGGCAGCGTCAGATCGGTGCGGCTGGAAGCCTCGTGCGCCATGCCCTGCGCCTCGCCTACCGCGACCACCACCACGTCCGCTTTTTTCGCCGTCGCCACCGCTTCATCGATCATCTGCTGCGGCGTGCGGCTGTCAACGCTTACCGCCTGCTCATAGAGGTTCAGGAAGGCCTGAATGCCTTTGTGATCGGTAATGTTCGCCCCTTTGGCGTACAGCAGCGTCGCCTTATCAGCGATGGCGTTCTTCATGCCCTGCAGCAGGGTAATCGACTGCTTCGCCACGCCCGCCGCCGACCAGCTGCCCATGATGTCGCGCTGGCTGTCCGCCAGCGGGCCGATCAGCGCAATGGTGCCCGCTTTCTGCAGCGGCAGCGTCTCCAGTCGGTTTTTCAGCAGCACTATGCTTTTACGCGCCACGTCGCGCGCATCTTCACGGTGCAAACGGCTTTCCGCATTGGTGTCCGCCGGATCGCTGCCCTTCGGCCCAAGGTGGCTGTAGGGATCGTTAAACAGCCCCATATCATATTTCACGTTCAGCACGTGACGCGCCGCGTCGTCGATCTCCGCCTTTGTCACCACGCCGCGCTTCACCAGCCCCGGCAGATATTTGCTGTAGTATTCGTCGCCCATGCTCATATCGATGCCGGACTTCAGCGCCAGCCGCACCGCATCCTCAGGATCGCTGGCGACGCCGTGTTTGATTAGCTCTTTAATCGCGCCGTGATCGCTGATAGTAATGCCTTTGAATTTCCACTGGTCGCGCAGCAGATCTTTCAGCAGCCAGCTATTGGCGGTGGCCGGTACGCCGTTGATGGAGTTCAGGGAAACCATCACCCCGCCGCTGCCCGCGTCCAGCGAGGCTTTATATGGCGGCATATAATCCTGGAACATGCG
This sequence comes from Mixta theicola, assembly GCF_002895925.1. Taxonomy (GTDB): domain Bacteria; phylum Pseudomonadota; class Gammaproteobacteria; order Enterobacterales; family Enterobacteriaceae; genus Mixta; species Mixta theicola. The sequence continues at coordinate 446,819 of NZ_NWUO01000001.1, forward strand.
CTGCGGGCTCATATCCACGGTGTTGTAGTCGCGCCCGCCCTCAATAGCGCCATACAGCGCGAAGTGCTTAACGCTGGTCATCAGCGAATAGCGATCCGCCGGGCTTTTGCCCTGCATCGCCGCGACCATCGTGCCGCCCATTTTCGCGGTCAGCCAGGTATCTTCGCCAAAGCCTTCCGAGCCGCGGCCCCAGCGCGGTTCGCGCGTGACGTCCACCATCGGCGCCCAGGTCATATTCAGGCCATCGTCCGCCGCCTCAAATGCCGACACGCGCCCCACGCGCGCCACCGCATCGGTATCCCAGCTGGAGGCCAGCCCTAACGGGATCGGAAAAATGGTGCGCTGTCCATGCACCACGTCATAGGCGAAAAACAGTGGAATTTTCAGGCGGCTTAGCTGCATCACCTGATCCTGCATCGCACGAATATCGGGACGGGTAACGGTATTAAAGATCGCGCCGACCTGGCCGCGCCTGATCATCTCGCGAATCTCTTCTTTCGGGTTGTCCGGCCCGACGCTGATCAGCCGCAGCTGACCAATTTTTTCATCCAGCGTCATTTTCGCCAGCAGATCGGTAACAAACGCATCGCGCGCCTCTGGCGTCATACGATGTGGGCCGAAAAGATCGTCAGCGAAGGCGGGCTGCACCGCCAGGGAAACAGCGAGACTCAGGGAGTAAATCCATTTCATCAGATTGGGCTCTCAACAAAAACGCGGGACGGATTTTATAGTGTTACAGCAATAAGATAGCTACAGTGTGCCACAGGAAGAGAATAGCAGGTAGTTTTGCCGTTAAACGCTTTTGTGTCTGAACTGCTACAGTAAATTCGACCCATATAACAGGACAATGGATATGCACCCTCATACTCACTCTGCCAGTCAAACCCTGATTAATGAACTGCGTCGCATCGTTGGCGGCAGCCATTTGCTGACCGATCCGCGTAAAACCGAACGCTATCGCAAAGGCTTCCGCTCCGGTCAGGGCGAGGCGCTGGCGGTGGTTTTTCCCGGTTCGCTGCTGGAGCTGTGGCGCGTGCTGAAGGCCGCGGTGGCGGCGGATAAAATTATTCTGATGCAGGCGGCCAATACCGGGCTGACCGAAGGCTCGACGCCGAACGGCAACGATTACGACCGCGAGATCGTTATTATCAGCACCCTGCGCATGGACCGCATTCAGCTGCTGGATAAGGGCAAGCAGGTGCTGGCGTTTCCCGGCAGTACGCTGTTTCAGCTGGAGAAGATGCTTAAGCCGCTGGGACGCGAGCCGCATTCGGTAATCGGCTCCTCCTGCATCGGCGCCTCGATTCTTGGCGGCGTCTGCAATAACTCCGGCGGCGCGCTGGTGAAACGCGGCCCGGCCTATACCGAAATGGCGCTCTATGCCCAGCTGGATGAACAGGGGCAGCTGAAGCTGGTTAACCATCTGGGGATTGAGCTTGGCAGCACGCCGGAGCAGATCCTCGGTCGGCTGGATGATGAGGCCTGGCGCGAGAGCGACGTGCGCTACGATGCCCGCCAGGCGTCCGATCATAACTATGTCGAGCGCGTGCGCGACGTAGAGGCGGATACGCCGTCGCGCTTTAACGCCGACGCCAGTCGCCTGTATGAAGCCTCCGGCTGCGCCGGTAAGCTGGCGGTATTCGCCGTGCGGCTGGATACCTTCGAGGCGGAGAAAAAGCAGCAGGTGTTCTACATCGGCAGCAACGATACGGCGGCGCTGGAGGATATTCGCCGCCATATTCTCGCCCATTTCAACAACCTGCCGGTGGCGGGCGAATATATGCACCGCGATATGTATGACATCGCTGAAAAGTACGGGAAGGACACCTTTATTATGATCGACCGGCTGGGCACCGATAAGATGCCGCGCTTCTTTACCTTAAAAGGGCGTATCGATGCCATGCTGAGCCATATTCCGCTGTTCCGCCCGCACTTTACCGACCGGATGCTGCAAAAGCTGAGCGCCCTGTTCCCCACCCATCTGCCCAAACGGATGAAAACCTGGCGCGATCGCTATGAGCATCATCTGATGCTGAAAATGTCCGGCGACGGCGTGGAGGAAGCGCGTCAGTTTCTGAAGGATTTTTTCCGCGAGGGCGGCGGCGACTATTTTGAATGTACTGATGAAGAGGGATCGAAAGCCTTTTTACATCGCTTTGCCGCTGCCGGTGCGGCGGTGCGCTACCACGCGGCGCATCATAATGAAGTAGAAGATATTCTGGCGCTGGATATTGCGCTGCGCCGTAACGATCGCGACTGGTTTGAGAAGCTGCCGCCGGAGTTTGACGATAAGCTGACGCATCGCCTCTATTATGGTCACTTTATGTGTCACGTTTTCCATCAGGATTATATCGTGAAGAAAGGCGTGGACGCGCACGCGCTGAAAGAGCGGATGCTGGCGATCTTAAACCAGCGCGGCGCGGAATATCCGGCGGAGCATAATGTCGGCCATCTTTATCAGGCGAAGCCGCAGATGAAAGCCTTTTATCAACAGCTCGATCCGACCAATAGCTTTAACCCTGGCATCGGTAAAACCAGCAAACGCAAGCAGTGGGCCGACTGCGGCTGCGACTCGCACCACCCGACCGAATAATCAGAAGGGCCGCCGTTACCCTACGAAAGGCGGCCCTTCTGCGGCTTAGCTCTGCGGCGGATTTTTCACGACCGTCTCACCATTCTTCTGCTCGATAATCATGGTCTGCGGACGCGACAGGACAATGCCCTCTTTGCGCAGGCGCGTCAGAATATCGAACAGCAGATCGCTTTTCGCGCCGGCAATTTGCCGTTGATTAGAGACGTTGCCGGTCACGCTCAGCACAATGCCCTGCGGCGTAAGATCCTTGAAGCTTACCGACGGCTCCGGCGTCTCCAGGATGCGCTCGTTTTCGTTATACACCGCCAGTAAAATCTCCCGTACCTGCACCGGATCAATATCCAGCGGGAAGGTCAGCGTAATGGTGGCTACGCCCTGGGCATTGCCCATAGTGGCGTTACGCACGTTCTGCGAAATCAGCTGCGAGTTCGGCACGATCACCGTGGATTTGTCGCCCAGCTGGATCTCCGTGGCGCGCACGTTAATGCGGCGAATATCGCCTTCGATACCGCTAATGCTTACCAGGTCGCCCACTTTAACCGGGCGCTCGGTCAGCAGGATCAGGCCGGAGATAAAGTTTTTAACAATCTCCTGCAGACCAAAACCGATACCCACCGACAGGGCGCTGACAATCCATGCCAGCTTGTTCCACTGCACGCCCATGGTAGAGAGCGTCAGCAAAATAATCAGCACATAGCCGATATTGCTGAACAGCGTCACCAGCGAAACGCGCATGCCGGTATCCATGGTGGTTTTTGGCAGAAAATCGTTATCCAGCCAGCGGCGCACCGAGCGCAGCACATAAATACCGATCGCCATGCACAGCAGCGCGTTGACCAGATGCGCAGGGACGATATTCAGCGACTCCAGCCCTTTGCCGCCCCAGAATTCCACCGCCTTTTGCAGCAGCTCAATCGGCGTCGACGTGCCGAAGGTGCCGTTCAGGAGCGCCACCACCGCAAACAGCAGCAGGAGAGTTTTGCCCAGCGCCGACAGCAGCAGCGCCGCCTGCGACAGATGACGTTCATCAATGTTCAGCGAAGTTTGTAACTGCTTACCGGTCGGGCTATTTACCGACAGCAGCGTTTCGCAGCCGTCGCTGACCAGATGGCTGAGGAAGTAGAAGGCACCGCTGACGATACCCAGCCAGATCAGCTCATAGCTGAGGAAGCGCGCCAGGGTAACGTAGCCGATAATCAGCGACAGCATGATCGCCAGCCCGATAAACGTAATCGCCATCTGAATCAGGCCGACCAGCGTGGATTTCACCTCTGGCGTCTGCTTTTCCTGCGCCAGTCTGCGGCGCACGCGGCTGGAGCGGAAGCTGATGGAGAGCGCGGTAGCGCCGACCAGCAGCGCCGTCATGCCGTTTGCCAGAATGGTGGTGCCGACGCTGGTGCCAACGGTGGTGTTCAGCGCTTCCAGCGTCTGGAATATAAAGACCAGAGAAGCGGTCAGCGGCGGATAAGGCTTCAGCGCCTGCGCCACCTCGTTGGAAATAGCCGGCAGACGCCATGACGGACGGCGCGTCGAAAGAAAAGCGCGTCCCAGCCCGGCAATCAGGCCGCAGAATACGCTGAGCTGCACCAGGCGATCGACAAAGCCCTGCACATCATCAGAAACTTCCTCGCGGCGGGTAAACGCCTGGTCAAAAAAGTTAAACGCCAGCACCACCGCCACCAGCGTGGTTAAGGCGATCGCCGCCGCCAGGAAGCTGCGCCGCATACGCCCTTCCGGCAGCTTGTTAATACTAATCCAGGCGAGGAACTCTTCCCCGTAGCGACGGCCCAGCGTAGCGACAAGCACCGCCGCAACCAGCCATAAAATCGTGCCGATCCGCCAGCCTGGTTCCCACGCCAGCGCCACGGAATCCGCTAGCTCGTCGCGAAAGTTGGCCAGCTTATCGCCATCCCTCTGCTGCATGCCAAACAGCGGTGCCCAGAAGCGCGGGCCGAAAATACTGCCGGAGTTCAGCGCCAGCTGGGTTTTCAGATTGTTGCGCCGCAGGTTAACGATCTGCGCGCTGAGATTAAGCGATCCGCTTTTGATCGCCTCCGTCTGTTTAATCTGCTCGTCCAGCTTTTGCTTTTGGTTTTCCAGCGAGCTGCGCTTGCGGGTGACTTCCGGCGTCTCTTTCACTTCGCTGTCCGCTTTTGGCGCCGGGCCTAATACCGCCAGCTGCGCCATGAGCTGTTGACGCTGCGGGATCAGCGCCTGCCCCAGCGTATCGGCATTGCCCGACAGCTCCAGCGCCATGTCGTTCAGCTGGGAAAGCTGCGCGTCATTGGTTTCGCCGGAAACCTGTCCTTTAATTTTATCGAGGATTTTTTGCATCTTCGGCAGTTCAACCGCAGCATTCACTTTTACCACGGCCTCTTCACCTGCCGCCGCACTATCTTCAGCGTTATCCGCCGCGTGAATGCCGAACGGCGCCAGTACCAGCAGCGCCAGCAGGCTCGCCCGCATTAATCGTAACCACTTTGACATCGAAGGTCGTTCCACTCTGTTTCTGTTCCACGGCCTCGCCGCGATCGCGCGCCAGTTTATGCTTTTGCCTGACGCTTCACTATAGGAAAGCATGAAGAAAATTCGTACTTTATGGATAAGAATTTGTTATGAAACGCAACGACGCGCCTGTGTCAAAGTAGGACTTTCACCGGCTATAAGGAAAAATTATGTCGAAGAGAGCCGAACCACTGCTGATTCGTGCTGCCGGCGCGGCGGACATTGCCGCTATCGCTGAAATTTACGCCTGGCATGTGCAGTATGGCTGCGCCTCTTTTGAGGAAACGCCGCCCGATGAGGCGGAAATGCACGCCCGTTTGTTAAAGGTGCAGGCGCTGGAAATGCCATATCTGGTCGCAGAGCAGGCGGGCCGCATTATGGGCTTTAGCTATGCCTCGCCTTATCGTCCGCGTCCTGCTTACCGCTATAGCGTGGAGGAATCGATCTATCTGGCGCATGACGTGGCGGGACGCGGCATCGGCAGCGCCCTGCTGGCGGCGCTGATTGCGCGCTGTGAACAGGGCCCCTGGCAGCAGATGCTGGCGGTGATCGGCAACGGTGAGCAAAATATCGGCTCGCTGAAGTTACATCTCAGGCTGGGATTCCGCCAGGTCGGCATATTAAAAGAGATAGGATTTAAGCATGGCGCCTGGCGCGACACGCTGATTATGCAGCGCGCGCTCTCCTCCGCTGCCCGCGCAGCGGAGGAGTAAAGCGTTATTCCACCGCGCTGTCGTCAAGGCTGTTGCTGGCGGTCTCGGCGGTTTTTTGCTTTTTATAAGCCAGCGCCGCCGCCGGAACCGGCGCGGATCTGCCGGTTTCCAGCCAGTCGCGCAGCCGTTTGGCATCGGCAAAGTGGGTATATTTGCCAAAGGCATCCAGCACCACCAGCGCAACCGGGCGCTGTTTGATCATCGTGCGCATCACCAGGCAATGCCCCGCCTGGTTGGTAAAGCCGGTTTTGGTTAACTGGATGTGCCAGTCCGGCTTATAAACCAGATGGTTGGTATTACGGAAAGGCAGCGTATAGTCCGGATTGCTGAAGCGCGCCATCTCCTCATGAGTGGTGCTGAGCTGGCCCAGCAGCGGATAGTGTTTCGTGGCGATCAGCAGCTTTGTCAGGTCGCGGGCGGTCGAAACGTTATGTATCGACAGGCCGGTCGGCTCAACGTAATGGGTATTGGTCATGCCCAGCGCGCGCGCTTTGGCGTTCATCGCGCGAATAAAAGCGTCGTAGCCACCGGGATAATGATGCGCGAGGCTGGCCGCAGCGCGGTTTTCCGAAGACATCAGCGCCAGCAGCAGCATATTTTTGCGGCTGATTTCACTTTTCAGGCGTACGCGGGAAAACACGCCGCGCATTTCCGGCGTATGGCTAATATCGACATTCAGCAGCTCATCCATCGGCTGTTGCGCATCCAGCACCACTATTGCCGTCATCAATTTGGTAATCGAGGCGATAGGCCTTACCCGATCCGGGTGGCTGGCATACAGTACTTTATTAGTATCGAGATCGACAATCATCGCGCTGCCGGAGGCAATTTGCGGCTGGGAGAGCGGCGCAGGCGTGCTTAATGGCGAAGCGGCTACCGCCTGGCCCTGCGCGGAAAAAAGTAAAGCCAGGCTCAACAACGAATAACGAAATTTTGCGGGCATCGTTTAACAACTTACCGGTTCAGGATTGCGCGCTGTGCGTAACACAGGCTGCCGTCGCGAGAGTCAACAGGTGCGGCGGCTGGCAGGCAGAATAATACGCCGGGCGCTCAGTAAATTCCTATCAGAGATTCGTTTCCGGGCGTAAACAGGGAAAATGATGCCCATACCCGGCAACAATTTAACCGTATCGGTAGCGCGAGCGATCTCCTCGCGCCGCGTGAATACGCCCCATACATACTCAGACTCGCCGTTAAGCCACCTGCCGGTGGCTTTTTTGCACCGTGCCAGCTCGCGTATCCTGAGGCGGCTTAACCCATGTGGGAACCGTAGCCCCACAGCAGTACCGTCAGCGCCAGCAAGACCTCAAACAGCAGAATGCCGATCGCCAGCGTTGAACCGGAAAAACGCAGGCTCTCTTCACGATCGATGTTCAGCAATTGCGGAACGCCCACGTAGAGCAGATAGCCGGTCCAGGCCAGCGCCACCGCGCCTGCCAGCACGCACAGCCAGACCAGCGGATAAAGGGCGATAACGCCGCTAAGAAACAGCGGTGTGGCGACATAGCCCGCAAAAACCGTACAGCGCTGTACGCTGGGCCGCTGCGGATAATCGCGCGCCATCCAGTAAATCACCCGCCCCATAACCGCCACGCCGCCCAGAATCAACAGATAAAACAGCACGGCAAGCATCAGTCCGGTAGAAAGCGCGAGCGGAACCGTACGTCCCCCGCCGAGATACCACCCCAGCTGGGTGGTGCCGATCAGGGAACAAATCACCGGAACCGCCGCCATCAACAAAACGTGATGCGTGTAATGATGGGAAACGCTTTCGTGTTCCCGTTCGATATTGCGCATCTCCCGATCGGGATGCGCCAGAAGTCCCCAGACATGGTTCATGGTGTTGCCCTCAGCGACTCACCGCCCGCTCGGCGGCTTTCACTCAAGTATAATTCGCCGGGCTATTTTTCATCAATCCGGCTGCGGACTTTCCCCGCGGCGCGTTTTTTCGCAAGGCAGGGTTAACGGGGTGTACACTTACTCTGACGCTAAGGATAAAAGAGGCGGTACGTTTTGCATTTCGATATTAACCAATTTATTGAGCAATATGGTTATCTGGCCGTCGTCATTGGCTGTATTGCCGAAGGGGAAACGTTCGCCCTGCTGGGCGGCGTTATGGCGCACGAGAAGCTGCTGCGCTATAGCGGCGTGGTGCTGGCGGTGATGCTCGGCGGTTTTCTTGGCGATCAGCTGCTTTACTACATTGGTCGTCATTTCGGCTCCCGCATCCTGCGCCGCTTTAAAAAACATCAGGGCAAACTGAAGCGCGCTAACCGTATGATCCGCCGCTATCCGGTGCTGTTTATTATTGGCGTGCGCTTTATGTACGGCTTTCGCGTTATCGGGCCGATTATTATCGGCGCCAGCCGCCTCAGCCCGCTGAAATTTATCATTTTTAACGCTATCGGCGCTTTTATCTGGTCGCTGGTATTTGTGACGCTCGGCTATTTTGCCGGCGAAATGATCACGCCGTGGCTGCACCGCCTCGATCATCACCTGAAACATCTGCTGTGGCTGGCCGCAGCGGTGGCCTTTGTTCTGCTGCTGCGTCTGACGTTCCGCCGCTGGTCGCGGCGGCGCGATGATTAAAAAACCAGCTGCGCCCGCGCGTTATAAAAACGGCGATAGCCCAGCCAGGCGGCGATAATCGCCGAGATCGCCGCCGTTCCCAGCAGCATAAAAGTCACCATAATCTGATATTTAATCGCCAACACCGGATCGATTCCGGCAAATATCAGCCCTGACATCATGCCCGGCAGGCTGACCAGACCCACGGTTTTCGCCGCATCCACCGTTGGGATCAGCGCGGCGCGAATGCTGTCGCGCACCAGCGTCGCCGAAGCCTGTTTCACCGACGCGCCAAGGCTAAGCATCTCTTCAACTTTCTGACGGTTATCGACAAAGCGCTGATTTAGCTGGGTGTAGCATAATCCCACCGCCACCATCGCGTTGCCGGCGATCATGCCGGAAATCGGGATCACCTGCATAGGCACAAAGGCAATCGCGCCGCTCAGCACCAGAATGGTCAGCGTTAGCCCGGTGCCGGAAGCGATGGCGATAAAAGAGATACCGAAGGCTTTGCCGATGCGTTTGCTACGCTTGCGGGCGTGAAGCGCCGCATTAATACAGATAAACAGCACCATCGAGAGCGTCAGCCAGCGGTTATTGAAATCGAACAGCGTGTGCAGTACGTAGCCGACAAGGGTGAGCTGGATAATGGCGCGCGCCACGCTCCATAAAATATCTCTGTGCAGCCCCAGCTTCTCTTTCTGGCTGATAATCAGGGCCACCAGCACCAGCATAAAGGCCAGCGCCAGCGAGGCGTTGCTAATCGCAGGATGATTCATTGTGCTGCTTCCATGCGGGTTAAAGCGATAACGCGGGAGCCATCGTCGGTTTCCTGCGGGTCGTGGCTGATCCACAGCACGCTCATCGGCTGCTGCTGCGCCGTTTGTCGAATCACCTGTTTTACCCGCGCTTTATTCTCTGCATCCAGCGCGCTGGTGACCTCATCCAGCAGCAGTATCGCGGGAGGAAACTGTAAATTGCGCAGCAGCGCCACCCGCTGCCGTTCGCCGCCGGAAAGGTCCGTTATCGGCTGTTCCAGCATTGAAGGCGCTAAATTAAGCTGCGCCAGGCTGGCGCGCAGCGCCTGTTTTTCAGGCCGACGCTGACGGATTTGCCAGGGAAAAGCCAGGTTGTCATAAACGCTTTCGCCAAACAGCTGCGGCGTCTGGCAACAATAAGAGACCTGCTGGCGCCAGGTTTCCGGCTTCAGTGCGGTAATCTCCTCGCCGCGAAACGCAATAGTGCCGGTAGTCGGCGTCAACAGCGCGGCAAGGATTTTCAGTAAGGTGGTTTTACCGCTGCCGGAAGGGCCGGTGAGCCAGACAAATTCATGCTGTCGCAACGTAAAAGAGAGAGGGGCCAGCAGCACTTTATCCGCCAGCCGATAGCTGACGTCACGTACCGCCAGCGCTGGAATTTCCATAACCATAAACGCTTCCTTGTGGGTTGGACAGCCAATAATAACGCGCAAGGCGGCGGAACGGAAAAGCAAAATGGGGCAGCAGGCTGCCCCGTCAGCGTGCTGACCACGCCAAAGCGCCGGAGATTACCGGTCAGCCTGCTGTTGGGCGACGGCAAACTGCGGGTTAGCAAGCATAAAGCCGCCGTCGATAATAAACGACTGGCCGGTGGTATAGCTGGACCACTCGGAGCAGAGCCAGGCGACCATGCTGGCAATTTCGCGCGTGTCGCCGGGGCGTCCGACGGGAATATGCGGCAGCGAAATCTTATGGGCGTCCGCATTCTCCATATCGTTCATTGGCGTGGCGATAGCGCCCGGCGCGACCGCGTTAACCAGAATTTTATGCGGCAACAGGCTGAGCGCCATCGCCTTAGTCAGGCCGCCCAGCGCATGTTTGGCGGCGGTGTAAGCCACCGAGCCCGGCAGCGGCGTATACTCATGCACCGAGGTGATATTGATAATGCGTCCGCCATCGCCCTGCTTTATCATCTGGCGCGCGGCAATCTGTCCGCAAACTAAAGCGCCGTCGACGTCAACGGAAAAAACTTTGCGCCAGTCGTCAAATGCAATATCCAGAAAGTCGCCTTTAACGTTAGTACCCGCATTATTGACCAGCACATCAATGCGGCCCAGTTTCGCAATCAGCGCCTCCAGCGCTTTACCGCCCTGCTGCGGATCGGAAAGATCCAGCTGCACCAGCTCCGCCTGTCGTCCCAGCTTACGTACCTCCTGGGCCGTATCCTGCGCCCCGCTCTCATCCGAATGCCAGGTAATGCCTATATCGTAGCCCTGCTCTGCCAGCATCACCGCACAGGCTTTCCCGATCCCGGAGTCCGATGCGGTGACCGCCGCAACCTTGTTTGTCGGCATAGCTTTACTCCTCTGTGGCGCTTAATAAATAAACAGCAAGTATAGCCGCTCTGCCCGTCTGCGCCGCCACGTTGACTATAGTAATAGTTCATACAGCGCAACCGGGGGACGGCATGGCTGAGATTAAACGACCTATCGGTAATCACGGCGTTATTGGCGATTTGCGCACCTGCGCCCTGGTTGCGGACGACGGTACTATCGACTATTTTTGCTGGCCCAACCTGGATAGCCCCTCGGTATTCACCGCCCTGCTGGACAGCGATGAGGCGGGCGTTTTCAGCCTGTCGCCGGACTGGAAAGCGTGTCGCCGCCAGCAGCTCTACCTGCCGGACACCAATATTCTGCAGACGCGCTGGCTCGCCGCCGAAGGCGTGGCGGAAATTACCGATTACATGCCGATCTGCGAGCGGGAAGATAGTAAACCGCGCATCATTCGTCGGTTGAAAATGGTGCGCGGCGAGGGACGCTTCTCGTTGCGCTGCGCGCCGGTGCATGACTATGCGCGCGCCACGCCCAAAGCGAAGCTGCGCGACAACGCCGTGCGGTTCAGCGCTCACGGTCAGCCTATGCTGCGCCTGACCGCCACCGTGCCGCTCTCGCTTGATCGCCACGCGGCGGTGGCGACCTTCAGCCTGCAAGCTGGCGAGCATGCGGAGTTTATTTTCGGCTGCGCGCAGGATGAGCATCTGGATGCCCTGCAAACCGATATTTGCTTTCAGGAAACGCTGCACTACTGGCGCGACTGGTGTCAGCAAAGCAACTGGCGCGGACGCTGGCGGGAGATGGTTAAACGTTCTTCGCTGGCGCTGAAGCTGCTGACCTCGTGGCAGTATGGATCGATCGCCGCCGCCGCCACCTTCGGCCTGCCGGAAGAGCTGGGCGGCGAACGTAACTGGGACTATCGCGCCTCATGGATCCGCGATGCCTCTTTCAGCGTTTATGCGCTGATGCGTCTGGGCTATGTTGAAGAGGCGAAACGCTTTACCCATTGGGTCAGCCACTGCGTGGAAAACAGCCATCACGATAAAGAGCGACTGCAGGTGATGTACCGTCTCGATAGCGCCACCGAGCTACATGAAAGTGAACTGCCGCATCTTTCCGGCTATGCCGGTTCGCGCCCGGTGCGCATCGGCAACGACGCCTGCCAGCAGACGCAGCTCGATATTTACGGCGAGTTAATGGATGCGGTTTATCTCTCAAATAAGTATGGCGAGGCGGTATCCGAGCGCAGCTGGCATAACATATGCGGTACCATCGATTATCTGTGCGAGCACTGGCAGGAGCCGGATGCCGGAATTTGGGAAATGCGCGGTGAACCGCAGCACTTTTTGCATTCACGCCTGATGTGCTGGGTAGCGCTCGATCGTGCACTGCGTCTCGGCATGAAGCGATCGTTACCGATGCCCTACGCGCGCTGGGATCGGGTTCGCAGTGAAATTCGTCAGGAGATCTGGCAGGATTTTCGGGATCCCGAACTGGGCCATTTTACCGCCACGCGCCACGGCAAAACCCTTGATGCCTCCATGCTGCTGATGCCGCTGGTGCGCTTTGTCAGCGCGACCGATCCCGACTGGCTGTCAACGTTGGATGCGATTAAGGCGAAGCTGGTGCGCGACGGTATGGTCTGGCGCTATGACCGCGAAGAGACCCCCGCCGATGCGCTGAGCGGTCGTGAGGGATCGTTCGTCGCCTGCTCATTCTGGTACGTAGAGTGCCTGGCGCGCGCCGGACGGGTGGAAGAGGCGCATTTTGAGTTCGAAAAGCTGCTGAGCTATGCTAACCCGCTGGGCCTGTACGCAGAGGAGTTTGATTTTCACGGCTTCGCGCTGGGCAACTTCCCGCAGGCGCTCAGCCATCTGGCCTTAATCAGCGCCGCCTTTTTTCTTAACCGCAAACTGGACGGCGATGATCCGCAATGGCAGCCCTGAAGGTAAAAATTCACGTTCAGGCCGGGCAGGATTGCGTTAAATGACATAGAGTTAAGGAAAGATGATGTGGTTACGAAAATTCCTGGTTCCACAATCAGAGGTAATGCACATATAATGTGCAGCCGGTCACACTGGCCGCACCTGGGTCGACTCTCTAACAAGCCATTTATGGCACTAATCAACTGAAATAAGATGAAAAAGAGCATTCGCGCGATCGCTTCACTGGCAGTAGCACTGGTGGCATTTAGCCAGCAGGCGCTTGCTGTGGTTTATCCTCTGCCTCCGGCTAACAGCCGTTTGACGGGAGAAAACCTGGAAATTACCATCCCGCAGGACAGCAAACTTCCACTGGAAGCCTTTGCTGCGCAGTATCAAATGGGCCTGAGCAATATGCTCGAAGCTAACCCCGGCGTTGACGTTTATCTGCCACAGGCCGGTTCAAAACTGATTATTCCCCACCAGTTGATTCTGCCCGACGCGCCGCGTGAAGGGATTGTTATCAACAGCGCCGAAATGCGGCTCTATTACTATCCGAAAGGCACGAAAACCGTAGTGGTGCTGCCTATTGGTATTGGTGAGCTGGGCAAGGATACGCCGGTAAACTGGACAACTACCGTACAGCGCAAAAAAGCGGGCCCGACCTGGACGCCAACTAAAAAAATGCATGAAGAGTACACCGCCCGCGGCGAGACGCTGCCTGAGGTGTTCCCGGCCGGTCCGGATAACCCGATGGGTCTTTATGCGCTGTATATTGGCCGCCTGTATGCGATTCACGGCACCAACGCCAACTTCGGTATCGGCCTGCGCGTAAGCCACGGCTGTGTGCGTCTGCGCGCTGACGATATTAAATGGCTGTTCGATAACGTGCCGGCTGGCACGCGCGTGCAGTTTATCGATCAGCCGGTTAAGGCGACGGTAGAGCCGGACGGTTCGCGTTATGTCGAGATCCATAACCCGCTTTCCACCACCGAAGAGCAGTTTACCTCGCGTGCGCCAGTGCCGATTACGCTGACGCCAGCGGTCAGCAAAATTGTCTCTGACGCCAGCGTGAACCCGGCGATTGTCGATCAGGCGATGAAAGCGCGCTCCGGTATGCCGTTAAAAATCAACGGAGTAGCGGAAGAAACGCCGGTTGAGCCAGTGGCTCCGCAAAATGCCGACGCCCAAGCGCCAAATCAGACGCTGCCGACTAACGCCGCCGAGCAAAACGGCAATCCCGCGCCGATCGATCAGGCCCAGCCTGAGGCGCCGGTTAACCCGGCCCAGCCTGAGGCGCCGGTTAATCAGGCCCAGCCTGCTGCGCCGGGCGATCAGGCTCAGCCTGAGGCGCCGGTTGACCAGGCCCAGCCTGCTGCGCCAGCTGACGAAAACAGCGGCTCCTGACGGTAAGCCAGCCTCTAAAAGGGCGATAATTATCGCCCTTTTTTACCACTTCATCCCGTGCCCGATAGTGAAACGCCGCTCATTTAGCGTACCCCGCACGCCGTCCCGGTCGGTATCCATGATTAATTTGCCATCGCTCAGCCAGCGCACGGTTCCGCTAAGGCAGCCGCGATTGTATTAAGGCAGTATGTTATTTTAATGTTAACTATTTATATTTAAAATATAATTAATTCACATTTAATTATTAATTAACCACTAATTTTATCGTCATAAAATAATCGCACCCACCTCACACTCTACAAATAATCTGTTGACGTCCAATAAAGTTTTATTAATAATCCCGGCATCACCTGAACGGTGAGAAAATAAATACCTTCTGTTCTTTTTGCCACACCAGGGAAAGTTATTTCCGCTCCGCCGCATAGCCCGTCAGCACCTTTTCTGGCGGGCTAAATTTGGTCGCCTTCCTCCCGATTCACTCTCTTTTTCCGTTATTCTCTCTGATAACGATCGGGCTATTATTGCGCTGAACGCCTTAGCAATGAAGTCTGATAATATAAAGCCTGCTTACTATTATTAACGCGGCGTCAATATTTCTTTTAATAGTTTTTAGCCCAGGATCTGGATAGATTTTGCTTTGCCGGACGCCCACCCGCACGCCTTTTATCTTTTCAGCTGCGTCATTATTTTGTCATATAAAAAGCGTATCACCACCAGAGCATTCTTTAAACTTACGGTGTGATATGAGTGATTACAGCACCTTTGCCCGCTACGCCTCACGCTTTCCCACGCTTTATCCGACGCGATCCGGGCGGCAGCAGCGCCTGCTGACGGTGGCGGCTGGCCTGCTGCTGGTGGTGACGATCGGCTGGATGATGGCGCAGCTGTCGGCGGAGATAAGCGTTACCGGAAACGTTTTTACCACCCGGCTGCTGCTGAGCGGCGCCCTGCTGCTGGCGTTGGGCTTTGTCTTTATTAACGGGATGCACGATACCGCCAATGCCGTCACTACGGTGATTTATACCGGCACGCTTTCCCCTGGCCGGGCGGTGCTGATTTCCGCCGGCGCGAATATGCTGGGCGTGCTGTTGGCAAGCGGCGTGGTCGCCTGGGGCGTGATGTCGCTGCTGCCGGCGGAGGGAGTCCTGCAAATCGATACCCGCCACGGCTATGCGCTGATATATGCCCTGCTGCTGGCGGCGATTAGCTGGAATCTTGCCAGCTGGTATTTTGCTATTCCCTCTTCCTCTTCTCATGCGCTGCTGGGCGCCATGCTGGGCGTCGGCGGCGCCAGCAGTCTGCTGAACGGCGATCGCGCGCTAACCGGCATCGACTGGCAGCAGGCGGGCTGGGCAGGCTGGGCGCTGCTGCTGTCGCCGGTGCTGGGTTTTGTCGCCGCTGGCCTGCTGCTGCTGCTAATGAAAACCCTGTTGCCGAATCGCCGGCTCTCTCAGCCTGCCGACCTGCATCGCCCTCCCCCACTCTGGCTGCGCGGCATGCTGCTGCTGACCAGCAGCGGCGTCTCTTTCGCGCACGGAGCCAACGATGGGCAGAAAGGGATGGGATTGATTATGGTGATCCTGCTGATTGCGCTGCCGGGCGGGTTTGCGTTAAATCGCACTTTACCGGAGCGCGATCTGACCCGCTTAACCGTGCTGACCGCGCAGGCGCAGGCGCAGCTGCCGCAGCGCAGCAATTCCACGCTGCCGATGGCAGAAAGAGAGCAGCAGGCGGTATTACTCGCATCCGGCAGAGTCACGGGCAGCCTGCATCAACGGCTGAGCGCGCTAACCCGCTTCGATCGGCTATCAACGAGCGAGGCAATCCGCCTGCGCCTGCAAATGTCGCTGACCAGTAAAACCCTGCGTCAGCTGTTAAGCAGCCCGACGCCGCTTACGCACAATGAGCGCTCACTGCTGACGGCGCTGGTCGGGCAGTTAAATCACGCCAGCAGCGTGATTCCCTGGTGGGTAAAAATCATGGTGGCGCTGGCGATGGGATTGGGCACCTTAACCGGCTGGCAGCGCATCGCCATTACCATTGGCGAGCGCACCGGTAAAGCGCCGCTTAGCGCAGCGCAGGGAGCCAGCAGCGAGCTGGTAACCATGACGACCTTAGGCGTGGCGGAACAGTTTGGCCTGCCAGTGTCCACCACCCAGGTGCTGACCTGCGGCGTCGCAGGCAGCATGGTGGCGAATCGCAGCGCCCTGCTGCGGCGCACGCTAAAGCGCATGGGGCTGGTATGGCTGCTGACGCTGCCGGTCTGCGCGCTGATGGCCGCGCTGTTTTATACGCTGCTGGTTACGCTATAGCGCGTCTTTTGCCACAGGCATAGCGTCAGCAGCATCGCCGCCAGCACTACCAGCGCGGCGGCGGGCCAGATGGATGACATCCCGGCGCGGTTAATCAACAGGCCCGCCAGCGGGCCGGTTAATCCTAACGCCAAATCGAGAAACGCAGAGTAGATGCCCAGCGCGGCACCCTGGTTTGGCACTTCAACCTGTTTAACCGCCTCCACGCCCAGCGCCGGAAACACCAGCGAAAAACCGGCTCCGGTGCAAAAAGCGCCAACATCGACCAGCCAGGCGCTATCCGCCTGCCAGATCAGCAGCAGTCCGGCACATTCCAGCGCAAACGAGCAGGCCGAAACCGGCAGCCCGCCGTAGCGGGTGATGGTGCGGCTAAAGCTCAGACGCATCAGGACAAAACCAATGCTGAACAGGCTGAGCGCAAAGGCCGCGCCCTGCCACTGGCGGCTGGCGAAATAAAGCGTAATAAAGGTGGCGATGGTTCCGAAACCGATGGTTCCCAGCCCCAGTCCCAGCCCGTAGGCCCAGACTTTAGAGACCACGCGATGAAATGCAATGCGTGCGCCGACGGCTACGCTGACGGCTGGCTTGCGGCTGGCCAGTAACAGCCCAACGACGCTCATTATCGTGACCAGCGCCGCGAAGCCGTGGATGCCCATCAGCGCATTCAGCGCGACCCCGGTCGGCGCACCCAGCGCCATAGCCAGATAGGTTGCCACGCCGTTCCACGAGATCACCCGCGCCGTCTGCGTGCTGCCAACGATTTTCATGCCCCACAGCGTGGCGCCGGTGCTGCTGAAGCTCTCGCCAACGCCGAGGAAAACACGCCCGGCCGCCAGTAGCGCCAGGCTTAGCGCGGGCGTCGCGGTCGTCAGGCCAGCCAGCATGGTCAGGACGCCGCTCAGCCCGCAGCAGCTCATGCCCAGCATTACCACTTTTTTGGGGCCGAAGGCGTCGGCCAGCCGCCCGGACTGGGGACGGCTGACCAGCGTGGCGAAATACTGCACGCTAATAATCAGCCCGGCCATCAACGAGCTGTAGCCCAGCTGGTTATGGACAAAGCCGGGCAGCACCGCCAGCGGCAGACCAACCGAGAGATAACAAAAGAAGGTGAAAATGATAACGGAAAGAATCCGCCGATTAAGCTGGGCGTTGGTTAAAACGGGAGTCGTCGAGGCCATTAGCATTCAAAAGAGAGAGAAGAGATATGAAAGCATCATACGCCAGCCCTGCCGGTGCAGGGCTATTATTATCATTATGTTACAAAACATCGGCCAGCCGACACTGGCTGTCGATCGCCGCCGCGATCTCCACGGAGTTTTTTAGCGTGCGAACGGTGGTAAACAGCGTATCCGCCTGCGGATACGCCTTGCGCAGATAACCAAGCCACTGTTTGATGCGCGCAACGTGGTACATGCCGGTATCGCCCTGCTTTTCCAGCCGGGTGTAGCGATGCAGCAGCGCCATGACCTGCGGCCAGGGCATCGGCGGCGCATTCTCTTTGATTACCCGGCTCAGGTTAGGAACATTAAGTGCACCACGGCCAATCATCACCGCATCGCAGCCGGTTGCCGCCATGCAAGCCTGGGCGCTTTGCCAGTCCCAGATCTCCCCGTTGGCGATCACCGGAATCGACAAACGCTGACGGATTTCACCAATCGCCTGCCAGTTAATCGCCTCGGCGCGATAGCCCTCTTCTTTGGTGCGGCCATGCACCACCAGTTCGCTGGCGCCCGCCTGCTGTACCGCATCGGCAATTTCAAAACGCCGCGCGCCGGAATCCCAGCCAAGACGCACCTTCACCGTTACCGGCAGATTATCGGGCACCGCTTCGCGCATCGCTTTGGCCGCGCGATAGATAAGCTCCGGATCTTTCAGCAGCGTGGCGCCGCCGCCGCTGCCGTTAACCAGCTTCGACGGGCAGCCGCAGTTAAGATCGACGCCCCATGAACCCAGCTCCACCGCGCGCGCCGCGTTCTCCGCCAGCCACTGCGGATGCTGTCCCAGCAGCTGCACCCTGACTAAAGTACCGGAGGAGGTACGGCTCTGGTGCCGTAGCTCCGGGCAGAGACGCAGGAAAGATTTTACCGGCAGCAGCTGATCCACCACGCGTAAAAATTCGGTGATGCAAAGATCGTAATCATTCACTGAGGTCAGCAATTCGCGTACCAGAGAATCCAGTACGCCTTCCATCGGCGCCAGTAACACCCGCATGACAGATACCTTTGAAAAAATTGACGCGCAAGTTTACGCCTTTTGCGTAAAGGTGAAAATCACCTGAGCAGGCGTTTATTGCAGAAGCGGATAGAAAATAAGGGAGGTAACAGGGCGCCGATCGGCAAACTGACGGCTACCGCTGGGGTAGCCGTCTTCAGCAAGGCGGAATTAACGGTTGCCGGAAGGCTTATCGCTGCGCGCATGCGCCGGACGCTGGCCGGAGGTGCGGCGCGGCTGGTTGCCATCGCCGGAAATACGGCGCGGATGGCTGCTGTCGCCGGAAGTACGACGCGGCTGATTGCCATCGCCGGAAATACGGCGCGGATGGCTGCTGTCGCCGGAAGCGCGGCGCGGCTGATTGCCGTCACGCTCACTGGAGGCACGACGCGGCTGATTGCCATCACGCTCACCGGAGGCGCGGCGCGGCTGATTGCCGTCACGCTCGCCGGAGGCACGACGCGGCTGGCGATCGGCTGAGGCGGATTGACGCTGGCCTGAAGGCTGACGATCGCCGCCCTGAGCGCGACCGCCCTGGCTACGTCCACCGCCGCCACCGCCACGCTGCTGGCGACCATTCAGGATCGGCTCCGCTTTAATGCTCGGATCCGGCTCAAAGCCCGGCTGCGCCATGCGCGGGATTTCACGTTTCAGCAGACGTTCAATATCACGCAGCAGCTTATGCTCATCAACGCAGACCAGCGAAATCGCTTCGCCGGTTGCGGCGGCACGGCCGGTACGACCGATACGGTGCACATAATCTTCCGGCACGTTCGGCAGCTCATAGTTAACCACGTGCGGCAGTTCTTCAATATCCAGACCGCGCGCGGCAATATCGGTCGCCACCAGCACGCGAATTTGGCCGCCTTTAAAGTCGCTCAGCGCACGCGTACGCGCGCCCTGGCTTTTATTACCGTGGATCGCGGCGGCGGTGATGCCATCTTTATTCAGCTGCTCGGCTAAATGGTTGGCGCCATGCTTGGTGCGGGTAAATACCAGCACCTGCTGCCAGTTGCCCTGGCCGATCATCAGCGACAGCAGTTCCCGCTTGCGCTTCTTATCAACAAAATGCACATGCTGGGTAATCTGTTCAGAGGCGGTGTTGCGACGCGCCACTTCAACCTGGCTGGGGTTATCCAGCAGCTTCTCCGCCAGAGATTTAATCTCATCGGAGAAGGTGGCGGAAAACAGCAGGTTCTGACGTTTCGCCGGCAGGCGCGCCAGCACGCGACGAATATCATGGATAAAGCCCATATCAAGCATACGGTCCGCTTCATCCAGCACCAGGATTTCTACCTGTGACAGATCGACCGCATTTTGCTGCGCCAGATCGAGCAGACGGCCCGGCGTTGCCACCAGCACATCCACGCCGCCGCGCAGTTTCATCATCTGCGGGTTAATGCTGACGCCGCCGAACACCACCAGCGAGCGCAGGTTGAGGTATTTACTGTAGTCATGGACGTTTTCGCCCACCTGCGCCGCCAGTTCACGCGTCGGGGTGAGAATTAATGCGCGTACCGGACGACGGCTTTTCGCCGTCAGCGGCTTCGCGCTCAGGCGCTGCAGGATGGGCAGCGTAAAGCCTGCCGTCTTGCCGGTGCCGGTTTGGGCGCTGGCCATCAGGTCGCGGCCTGCCAGTACCACCGGGATAGCCTGGCGCTGTACCGGGGTAGGCTCACGATAGCCTTGCTCGGCAACGGCACGCAAAATATCGGCGTTCAGGCCGAGAGAATCAAAGGACATAGGGGTTCAACTCCGGTTCCGCCCTGACCGTCGTTAACGGTGCAGTTTCCAGGGGGGAGATCATGACGCTTGTTGAGCAAGCGGTTGAAAGGGCACAAACTACGGTGCGTAATGAGATCAGTGTAACAGTTTATGCGTCGTGGGGATAGCGGCGCACCGCTGTCGCGTTAAAAAGCGCGCGGCGGCAGAAAAAACCAGGGCCGCACGATGCGGCCCTGACGCTGGCGGAATAAAAAGATTAGCTGCGTTTCTTTTCGATATGCGGCGACGGCTCTTTTGCCAACAGCGAAACCAGCGCCGGTCCGGCCAGCATTATCAGACCAAGGCAGGCCAGCAGCAGGTTGTTATGCAGAATGTGCGAGACTAAAAACAGCAGCAGCATCGCCGCGCCGAAATAGTAGGTGGTGGTCATCTCTTCTAAAAAATCACCGGTACGCCGCAAACGCGGAATACGCTGCGTCAGCAGCATAGCAATAAACACCGCAGCATAGGCGGCAACCAGTACGCTACTCACCTCAACCAACGCCCGTTCCCGCCAGCCCCAAACCAGAGCGACAAGCATCAACAGATGCAAAGAAATGTGCAGACAGGGTTGGCCAGTGGCAATCTGTATACGGTTAAACCATTTCATTCTCTTCTCCTGACCGCGTTTGAAGGCGATCCAAGTTGTCGGCAAAGCCGACGACGAATGTCCATAATGTAACGTAGTTTTCGGACGATGCCGCAAAACGCAGCGGAAGTCAGCGCCCTTTTGTGACAAAGACTACACTTTATCGGAAATCAAAATCAAAAGGAGAGCGCCCCCAGTATGTCACAAAAAGCGCAAGGATTTTCCTTTAAAGTCCTGACAATTAATACACATAAGGGTTTCACCAGTTTTAACCGGCGCTTTATTTTACCGGAGCTGCGCGAAGCGGTGCGTGCGACCTCCGCCGATATTGTTTTTTTACAGGAGGTCATGGGGACGCACGCGACTCATCCGCTGCAGGTGGAAAACTGGCCGGACACCCCGCACTATGAGTTTCTCGCCGATACCATGTGGAACGATTACGCTTACGGGCGCAACGCGGTCTATCCTGAAGGACATCACGGTAACGCAATACTTTCCCGTTTCCCGATCCTGGAGTATGAGAACCGCGATATTTCGGTGGCGGGCACGGAGAAGCGTGGCGTGCTGCACTGTCATTTACAGCTTCCCGATCGCGACCAGACGCTGCACGTGATGTGCGTTCATCTCGGCCTGCGCGATGCGCATCGTCAGGCGCAAATGCAGATGATGTGCGAGATGATCGCCGCCCTGCCCCCCGATGCACCGCTGGTGGTGGCGGGCGATTTTAACGACTGGCAAATTCGCGCTAATGAAATGCTGAAGCGCTGCGCCAACCTTGATGAAGTGTTTAGCCGTAAGCATGGACGTCCGGCACGCACTTTTCCGGCGCGTTTTCCGCTGTTACGTCTCGATCGTATTTACGTGCGTAACGCCGGAACCAGCCACCCCTGGGCATTACCCATGCGGCCCTGGTCTCACCTTTCCGATCATGCGCCGCTGGCCGTGGAGATTCACTTATGACGATGAGCTGGCGCGATGGTAACCGTATCCAGCTATTGGAAAACGGTGAACAGTTTTTTCCGCGCGTATTTGGCGCGATCCGGCGCGCGCAGCAGAGCGTGCTGCTGGAAACCTTTATTCTGTTTGAGGATAACGTTGGAAAGGCGCTGCATCGCGAACTGCTGGCGGCCACCCAGCGCGGCGTGAAAATCGAGATAATGGTGGATGGCTACGGCTCGCCCGATCTGTCGGATGAGTTTGTTTCCAGCCTGACCTCCGCTGGCGTGCGCTTTCTCTATTACGATCCGCGTCCGCTGGTGATGGGCATGCGCACCAATCTCTTTCGTCGGCTGCACCGTAAAATCGTGGTGGTCGATGGCGTTATCGCCTTTGTCGGCGGCATTAACTTTTCGATTGAACACAACTCCGACTTCGGCCCGCAGGCCAAGCAGGACTATGCCGTTGAGGTTAAAGGGCCGATCGTTGACGATATTGGCGCTTTTGTGCTGGAGGCTTTCGGCAGCGAGGCGAATACGCGCCGCTGGTGGGGACACCGCTCTCATCGTCCGGCGCGCAACCAGAAGCCGGGCGATGCGCAGGCGCTATTCGTTTTTCGCGATAATGATGAACACAGCGATGATATTGAACAGCACTATATGGAGATGCTGAGCAACGCGAAACAGGATGTGATTATCGCCAATGCCTACTTTTTCCCCGGCTATCGCCTGCTGCGCGAAATGAAAAATGCCGCCCAGCGCGGCGTGCGCGTGCGTCTGATCGTACAGGGCGAACCCGATATGCCGATTGTCAAAGTTGGCGCGGAGCTGCTGTATAACTACCTGGTGGAAGGCGGCGTGGAGGTGTACGAATATACCCGCCGTCCGCTGCACGGTAAGGTGGCGGTACAGGATCGGCAATGGGCCACGGTCGGCTCCAGCAATCTCGATCCGCTTAGCCTGTCGCTTAACCTGGAGGCTAACCTGATTATTCACGATCGACAGTTTAATCAGACGCTGCGCGATAATCTGGAGCGGCTGTTACAGCAAGACTGCGTGCGCGTGCAGGAAGAGAAACTGCCGAAGCGCACCTGGCTGCAGCTGACTAAAAGCGTCATCGTGTTCCACTTCCTGCGCCATTTCCCCGCTATCGCCGGCTGGTTGCCCGCCCATACGCCTAAAGTAAAGCAGGTGCCGCCGCCGGTTCAGCCGGAACTGGAAACCCAGGATCGCGTTGATAGCGATAAACAAGGAGTGAAACCCTGATGTCAAAAGCCCATCCAAATTGGAAACTGGCCAAAAAGATCCTCACCTGGCTGTTCTTTATTGCGGTTGTTGTGCTGCTGGTAATCTATGCCCGCAAAGTAAACTGGGAAGAAGTCTGGAAGGTCATCGTTAACTATAACCGCGTAGCGATTCTCAGCGCGGTGGGGCTGGTGATCCTGAGCTATCTCGCCTATGGCGGCTACGACCTGATTGGCCGCGCCTACTGCGGTCATAAGCTGGCCAAACGTCAGGTGATGCTGGTTTCGTTTATCTGTTATGCCTTTAACCTGACGCTTAGCACCTGGGTTGGCGGCGTGGCAATGCGTTACCGGCTTTACTCACGGCTGGGGCTAAGCGGCAGCACTATCACCCGCATTTTCTCCCTGAGTATCGCCACTAACTGGCTCGGTTATATCCTGCTGGCGGGCATTATTTTTACCGCCGGTATGGTGCCGGTGCCGCCCGGTTGGTTTATTGGCGAAGGGACGCTGCGGCTGATTGGCGGCATTCTGGCGCTGCTGGTTATTGCCTATCTGGCCGCCTGCGCCTTTTCCAAACGGCGTCGCTGGACGATTAAAGGCCAGAAGCTGGCGCTGCCTTCGCTGCGTATGGCGCTGTTCCAGTTTGCTATCTCCAGCGCCAACTGGATGGTAATGGGCACCATTATCTGGCTGCTGCTGGGACAGGAAGTAAACTATCCGGTGGTGCTGGGCGTGCTGCTGATCAGCAGTATCGCCGGGGTAATCATCCATATCCCGGCCGGTATCGGCGTGCTGGAAGCGGTGTTTTTGGCGCTGCTGCGCGGCGAGCACGCCGGTCACGGGCAGATTATCGCCGCCCTGCTCGCCTATCGGATGCTCTACTTTATCCTGCCGCTGCTGCTGGCGCTGGTGCTTTATCTGTGGCTGGAAAGCCGGGCGAAGCATCTGCGCGTGAAAAACGAGCGTAAAATGCAGCAGGAAGCGCACGGCAAATCGACGGAGCAGGACAGGCACCAGGCTAAACGGCACGAGACGGACGATGGGCTAAATCAGCACAGTAAACTTGTCCAGTAACGGTAAAACCCGGCAGCGCACGCCGGGCTGCCGCTTACCTGAGCGTCGGTCTCTGCATGTTAAAACCACGCCTTATACATCCCCATAGGTCCGCAGCCGATACCCTCGTTCGGCGATGGCATATTTCAACGACGGGGAAGTGAGCACGTCGAGCTCATCCAGCCGGGGCCAGCAATAGTCGCTGGTAAGAAGCGTACGATCGATAAAGGCGGGATGACACATCACTTCAAGGGATTGCACGTCACGCGCCAGCGCGCGATCCAGTATCTCCAGGAATAAGGATTGCGTAATGGCCTCGCCGTAAAAATCACTGGCGAAATGTTGCGTACTTTTTGCGCCGTGCAGCGCAATCCCGTGCGTTTTTATCTCCTGGCGATCGATACGTATCGCCATGCCCTTCTCTTTAGCGAAAGCTTCGACGATGGGGAAAATTTGCGGGATCATATGGACATGATGATGACTGTCGATATGCGTTGGCGCACGGCCAAACAGTTTAATGAAGCGGGCAAACTGGCAGGCCAGCTCCTGCTGAATCTCTTCCAGCGGCAAGGTATCCGCCTGCGCCCTTTGCCAAATCCCTTTATCCAGCTCGCCCTGGCCGTTGACCAGATTCGGCATAGCTGAAAGCGGCTTTCCCAGCGTTAATACAAAGTGCATGCCCACGGCCAGCCTGGGATGAGCCTTGCTCAGGGCCGCGGCGTGTTCTGCGCCCGCCGCGTTCATCATGGC
Source organism: Mixta theicola (assembly GCF_002895925.1). Taxonomy (GTDB): domain Bacteria; phylum Pseudomonadota; class Gammaproteobacteria; order Enterobacterales; family Enterobacteriaceae; genus Mixta; species Mixta theicola. The sequence continues at coordinate 471,702 of NZ_NWUO01000001.1, forward strand.
GGTAGTGGATGTCACTACGCCGTGGCTAAATGCCTCGATAATGCCGTAATTTTGCGCCCGGCAGAGGCCAAAATCATCGGCATTCACAATTAATAATTTATCCATAAGCGCCTCCTGAAACGCCTTCCCTGGAGAAGGCGGCGGTGTTGGGTTATTTCAGCAGAGCAATCGTTCGTGCGAAATTGGGCAGCTGCGCTTCATGCGCCAGCAGCATGTCGCGCGCCAGCCTTTCCGCATCGTTATCGGAGTGGATCAGCGGATTCAGGTTCAACGCCAACAGCACATCATTCAATTCACCGCTCAGCGCCGCCTCGCTGGCCGCGACCTCAAAACTCTTGATGGTGTAAATCAGCCCAAGGACTTTCTCGTCAAAATGTTTAATGCGCGGGGTGGGCGTCGCGCCATCGCGCCCAATGGTACAGGTCATTTCGATAGCCCAGTCGGCCGGAATATTATCGATATGACCTTGATGCGGGAAGTTGACGTAATGCTCGGTTTGCCTGTCGTTATGGATGGCGCTAATCACTTCGCACGCCGCATCGGAGTAATAAGCCCCGCCGCGCAGCTCAAGCTCTTTGGGTTTGACGTCCAGTTCCGGATTTTTATACAGATCGAAAAGCTGCTTCTCAACCTGCTGTACCACCGTTGCGCGCGCGCCGCCCTTGTAGAATTCGCCCATCTCGATGGCCAGCATCTCTTTTTGCTTGAAGTAGTAAAGCAGATAGGAACAGGGGATCAGTTTCAGCGAGCGGATTAATCCGGCGCTGAACGGTAAGTCGAAAATATTTTTCACGCCGCTGGCCTTCAGCGTGCCGGACGCAACGCCCTCCAGCAGTTCGGCAAAACGCGAGGTGCCGTTAACCCAGACATCTTTGATAAACACCATATGGTTTAAGCCAAAGAGATCGATCGAAAGACTATCCTGCGGCTCAACCTTCAGCACCTCGCGGATAAACATCTTCATGCCCACCGGGATATTGCATACGCCGATAAACTTTTTGAAGCCGGTATGACGAAACACCGCTTCGGTTACCATGCCTGCCGGGTTGGTAAAATTGATAACCCACGCCTCAGGACAAACTTCCTCTACGTCTTTAATGATGTCAAAAATCACCGGAATGGTGCGCAGCCCTTTAAATAACCCACCGGCCCCGTTGGTTTCCTGTCCCAGATAGCCATAGCTTAGAGGAATGCGCTCATCCAGCTCGCGCGCTTTTAATTGCCCCACCCGTAGCTGGGTGGTGACAAAATCCGCGTTAACCAGCGCGGCACGACGATCGAGGGTTTTGTAGAGCGCAATCGGCACGCCGGCGCGTTTAATCATACGCAGGCAAAGATCGAAAATAATATCCTGCTTCTCTTTACCGGCCTCCACATCCACCAGCCATAATTCGCTAATCGGCAATTCCTCGTAGCGTTTAATAAAGCCTTCCAGTAATTCGGGGGTGTAGCTACTGCCGCCGCCAATAGTGACGACTTTCAGTTTTTTGCTCATAGGGGCTCCTGTGCAGCGGCATGAGCGCTGCAAATTAAACAGAAAATGTAAAAATGGCGAATATAGCCTGAGCCGTTCAGAACCAGGCTAACTCATATGGCACAGTTGCTTACGGTAATGTTTCGGCGTGAATGACGTCAGCCTTTTGAAATTTTTAATAAACAGGCTTGGGCTGCTATATCCAGACTCAAAGGCAATATCCGTCACCGAATAATTGGTTATTTCCAGCTGTTTTTTAGCAAAGTCGATGCGTATATCGTTGATGATTTGCATCGGCGTTTTGCCATAATAACGCTGAGTGGCGCGGGTTAAATATTCCTGCGACTTCCCGGACAGCGCCACCATATTTGCCAGCGCGTTATCGCCGAACCAGGATTTGTCATGCATTTTTTCAACCGTTACCTCCAGCCAGAGCGGGATATGAGTTATCACTTCGGTTTCGCGATGGTGACGCAGCCGGTTAACAATATAAAAGGTTACCATTTCCAGAAACTCGTTAAACTCGCCGTTTCTGAAATTAAGCGAAGAGACCATCGTTTCAATATAGTTAAGAAACTCGCTCTTAATCTGGTAAACCTGCGAAGCGACAAAATGAGGCGGCAGCAGGCGCAAATAGTGCTGATCAAAAAAAGCCTTGCTGATACCGACATTTAATATTCTGGCGGCGCCAAACTCATAAAAGCTTTGATGGTTCGAACCCAGCGGAATAAAAACAAAGTCGCCCCGCTCTAACAGCACCCTTTTACCGTTTATCTCCTGATAATAGCGCCCGGTAAGCAGCACGGTAAATTCATAATAGTCATGTTCATGCAGCCCGGAGATACTTTCGGTTTTGTTGTAGATAAATACATGAAAATTTTGGCCGTCAAACAGTTGGTTTTCATGCGCTGTTTTGATTTCCATGCTCAATACCGTTGGCTGCATCATAATGACTCCACACGTTATTTTATTTTTTCATGCAGCTCAATGAGTTCCGTCACAAGCTCGCGCGCCAGCATTGAAGTCATCAGATGATCCTGCGCGTGTACCAATACCAGGCTGACTTTGGTTTTACCTGCGCCCTGATCCGCTTCAATCAGTCTGGTCTGTACCCGGTGCGCCTCGTTCAGCGCCAGGTGGGATGACGCCATCAGCTCCTGCGCCTGTTCAAATTTCCCGGCTTTTGCCTGTTTTAGCGCGGCGTACGCCAGGCTACGGGCCTGCCCGGAGTTAATGATTAATCCCATTACCACTTCTTCAGGATCCTGGGTTTCATCTGCGGCTACAGTCAGGGAGTCTGAATTAAACATTTTTACCTCTCAACGTTAAGGGGTTAGCACGGGCTGACATCATCTCAGCCCCGATAATCAGAATTTCAGCGCGTTGGCGATCTCTTCTTCGCTCTCTTCTTGTGCAATAACGCTGTTCGCTTTGTTGGAAATCAGCACGAAAGGCAGATAAAACAGCGTCGCAACGCCCAGGTTGAACAGCGCCAGTAGCAGGGCCGCAACGCTTCCGTTGGTATTAAAGAAGGCGCCCAGCCCGGTTGGCATGGTCCACGGCGCGATATTGGTAATCGGTGGGATTATCCCCAGGTAATAGGCCGTTAGCGTAATCGCCGCCAGAATCGGTTGAATTAGCATAAAGGGAATAAACATCACCGGGTTCATGATAATCGGCAGACCGAAAAGCACAGGCTCGTTGATCTGAAAAATGCCGGAGGGCAGCGCCAGCTTCGCCACCTGACGATGATCGGCACGACGCGAACCGATCAGGATGGCGATAATTAAGCCAAGCGTTGCGCCGGTTCCGCCGAGGAAAATGTAGGAGTCGAGCATCGGTTTGGCCCAGACGTGGAACGTTTTACCCGCTGCCAGCGCCGCATCGACCGAACCATATTGGGTATAGATAGCCACGTTCTCCAGCGCCCACGGCATCATAATGCCGTTTTCCAGCGCCGCCAGCGCCAGCGAGCCGTGAACGCCAAAGAACCACAACAGAGAGGTGAAGATAACGTAGACCCAGCCTACCACCGCGTCCATCGACGCCAGCGGCGTAGAGATCGAGTCCATAATGATCTGATGGAAATTGCTGCCGAATAACGCCAGCGCCCACGAGATAACGCCGAAAACAGAGAGGATAATAAAGCCGGGAATTAACGCGGAGAATGAACGCGATACGGATTCGGGTACGCTGTCCGGCAGGGTAATAACCCAGTTGCGTCGGATAACGAAGGCAAACATTTCAGCGGCAATCAAACCAATTATAATGCCTGAAATAATATTCGCGCCGCCTAACCAGTTAGCCCCGACGGCATAAGCATCGCCTACGTTATAAGGCGTGACGGTCATAAAGGCGGCCACGGCCAATAAACCCGCAGCGAGCGAGTCAACTTTACGCTCTTCCGCCAGCGCGCCGCCGATAAAGAAAGGCGCCATAAGCGACATAATTCCCAGCGTACCGTTATAGACGTTGCCGCCAATGCCTTTTAATCCATTCAGCGTTTCAATCGTCGCCGGATCTAAGCGAATACCCAGCGAATAAAAGAAAGAACCTGCGCCAAAACTGAGAAAAACATTGTTAATAAGCACAAACATCGCCCCGGCCAGGGTCAACGGCATTAATTTGATAAATCCATTTTTAATCGCGTTAACGTGCGGCTGCTTTCCCAGTTTAACGGCACAGGGAAGCAGCACTTTTTCAAGTGAATCAATGACTTTACTCATTTTATATTCCTTTCGCGCCGCCAGGTCGGCGGCCAGGGTGGGTAAGGCCTTTCTTTGACGGTAAAAATAAATAAAAAATAAGATTAATTATTGGCTGCTTTTTTGATCGAGGCGACGGCAGCCTTTAGCACGCCTAATCCATCTATTTTGCCATACAGCGCTGAATCAATAACCTCAACCGGTTTATTGGGTAATATTTTTTGAATATCCTCCAGCATCCAGGCAATTTGCGGCCCCAGCAGAACAAGATCCGCCTCAGGGCCTTTTTCAGCCGCCAGCGATTCAGGAAAGGCTGCAATGGTCACCGGCACTTCATATTTCAACGCCTGAGCTGTCATTTTAGAAACCAGCAACGAAGTAGACATTCCAGCGGAACAAAACAGATAAATAGTTTTCTTTCCCATAACAAGCCCTCAGCTCCCGGATAAATTTCAGTTTGGAAAAAGCATCTTCTTTGCCTGTTAATCTAACGAAACAAGCGTCAAAAAATAAAAAACATTTCATTGTCTGGAAGGAGTATACGATATTGCTTAAGAGGGGAATATTTATCAGCCGCTAAAAATTGTCTCTCCTTGACCAGGACTTATGACTCTCTTCACATTTTGGCTAAATAAAAGATGGCAATAACGTGAAGCCCGCAGCCCCGTTTTTGCACAAAAAAATAAAGCACCGAGAAGAGAAGCTTTCGGTGCTTTATTCCGCCTGGATAGCGCTTTTAACCTGCAACGCGGGTTTATTACCGTCCTAGCGGCGGTTGCCGAAGATGCGCAGCAGCATCAGGAACAGGTTGATAAAGTCCAGATAGAGCGTTAGCGCGCCCATAATCGAATAGCGGCGCAGGTTCTCTTTATCGCGCGTATCGATATTTTCCCCAATCGCCTTCAGTTTTTGCGTGTCATACGCCGTCAGGCCGACAAACACCAGCACGCCAATATAGGTAATCGCCCACATTAAGGCCGGGCTTTTCAGCCAAAAGTTAACCAGCGAAGCCAGCAGCAGGCCAATCAGCGCCATAAACAATATGCTGCCCATTTTGCTGAGATCGCGTTTGGTAGTGTAGCCCCAAAAGCTCATGGCACCGAACATACCGGCGGTAACAAAGAAAGTGCTGGCAATCGATGAATAAGTATACACCAGAAAAATACTGGCTAAGGTTAAACCGGTCAGCGCTGAATAAAGCATAAACAGCGCGGTAGCCACCGCACCGCTAAGCTTATGCACCAGGCCTGAGAGCACAAACACCACCGCCAGCTGCGCAATAATCAGACCAAAAAAAGTCATGCGGCTGGCGAACACCAGCTCCATTACCGCAGGCGTATTCGCCGCATACCAGGAAATAAAGGCGGTGAGCAGCAGACCGCAGGTCATCCAGCCATAAACCTGCGCCATATAAGTTTGCAGACCGGTACCGGTGCGCTGCACGATTGAATCTTGAGAGTGTGGAAATCGATCCATAGATCCCCCTAATGGTGTGAAGTAACGGGTCACCCAAGTGTGGCATAGATCTGGCAGGTTATGCCATTGCCACTGTCAGGCAGCGAGCGGAGAAGAGAAGACTACCCCCTGAATCGCCCGCGCTGGAAAGGCTTAAGTTGAAGCAAGAAAAAGGCCTGCGCTATCTTAATATAACCTGCCCCTCCGTATTCATTTTAAGCTCTGCTTTTCCTGGAATCCCTCACTTAAGGTCGGCTTCTTTTTTAATTAAGCCCTACCCGCCTTAAATTGAAAAGCATGAACTATTTAAATATTTTTTTGTAATTAATTAATTTAGTTTTTAAAGACAAAGGCCAGAATATTTCCTATCTTTTCTGCGACCTTTAAAAAGGCTCGTCCATTAAAAGGTTCGTCCATTTTCGATTGAAACCGCATTAGCCCGCTAATTGCATTTCGTGTTAGCGAAAATGGCCCAAAAGGAAGATGGTTAATAAACAAAGGCAGAAAAATGAAATTAAATAAAATCACATTGGGACTTATCGTGGCATCGTGTGCTATAGCCTTTTCGGCAAATGCAGCGCTCCAGAATTTTGAAATAAAATTAATACCAGATGATAGTTTAAACATCATTCATGGATTGAAAGAGAGTCATATGTTTTCCACTGACGGTGGAGCAACCTGGCAAGCCTATACCGGTAAGGAAGATAATAAATTTTTAGGAAGCGTTGAAGTTCAGGTTGCTGAGTTAAATAATAAAATCATTAATAGCGTCACCTATGATGAAAACGCCTCTTATGCCACGCCGGGCACCGTAGTTATTTATGATGGTTATTTCTGGACGAATAGCTGGTTTGCAAACCCAGGAGAAAAACCGGGCTCTAATGCAGTCTGGGCCCGTGGAGAAGCGGTTAATGTTGTTTCTCTGGGAACCTTTAAATTTACCCCCTTTAAAGGGCAGCAGGCGATAGATTATCAGAAAAAGCTAAAACAGGCTGTTGCCGCTCAGCGCAAAGTTATCGGTTACTATCCAGAGTGGGGCGTTTATGAGGCGCATGATTACTTCACGCCTGAAAAAGTCGCTTACGATCAAATCTCTCATCTGAATTATGGCTTCGCCGTACTGAACAAAGATGGCGTCGTTGAGACGCATGATACCTGGAAAGGCCCGGAGCTAATGAAGGATATAGCTAAACGGACCAAAAAAGCCGGCGTAGTGAATATGATTTCTATCGGCGGCTATACCAACTCTCAGTTATGCGTAATGAATTGCGATCAGAACGGAAAAGAAGTAAAAGCGTTCCAGGCTGCAACCTCTACGCCAGAAAAAGTTGAGCGTCTGGCGAACAGTATTATTAATCATATGGTTACGTGGAAGTTTGACGGCGTAGACATCGACTGGGAATATCCGACCTCTGAACAGGAAGCGCAGCAGTATACCCAGCTGATTAAAAGCCTCCGTACCAAGCTGGATGATTTAGGCAAGCAAAACGATCGTTATTATCAGCTTTCTTCAGCGGTTACGGCCAACCACAACCATATTAAGTACCTTAATCCAGCCGAGACCGCTCCCCTGCTGGATAGCGTAAATGTCATGACCTATGATTATCATGGCGCTTTTGATCCTATCACCGGTCATAATTCACCGCTTTACAGCAACTACAATGATGTTGACCAGAAATTCAACATCGATTCCACCATGAGGGAATATAACCTGCAATGGAATATCCCTAAATCCAAGCTGTTGGTTGGGCTGTCATGGTACGGTCGCGCATGGGGTGACGTTGAGGGATCGGAAAAAATTACCGGTATGCCAGGCCTGTTTAATAGCGGTTCTGCAACGGTACATGGTATATGGGATGACAAGGACGAATACACCGGCACCACCCCTTACAGTGCGCTGAAGCAAATGGCGCTGGATAAACAATTCCAACGTTTCTGGGATGCGCAGGCTCATGTGCCTTATCTCTATAATGCCAGTTTGCAACATTTCTACAGCTACGATGACGCGCAGTCAATCCAGGAAAAAGTTAACTATATTGACAGCGAAGGCTACGGCGGCGCGATTATTTGGGATCTGAGCGGCGATACGCAGGATCATGAATTAGGCGCTATCTCTGCTAAATTACTGTCGCAAGAGAATGAGCAGGAACAGGAGCAGGAGCAGGAGCAGGCACAAAAGGAGGGGCTGGAAAATATTAAATATGAGATTGCCCGTCAGCCTAATGGCCGGGTCGCTATCAAATCCACGGTTCATAACAAAACATACAATGATTTAAACCGCGTTATGTTTTATATCAACGGGTTTTACGAAGGTGAAATGTATAAAGGTAAAGCCTATTATTCATACAAAACCGTTAACAACGATAATTCGGTAACCATCAAAACCAACTTCAAAAAAGAACCTAAAGTGGGCGATGTGGTGAAAGTTGTCCTGGCTGAAGGTAAGCCAGGCCAGTCTCGTAACGTTAAAAACGATAAAGTGTTGTACCAGACAAGCATAACTAAAGATATGCTCAAATAAAATAATGATGCCCATCGTTATCACGCCGCCTGCAATATTGCAGGCGGCGTTTTTTTAGCGCCGCAGCACTTTTCACAGATGCTGACCACAGCAGGATAAGCATCACGCAGCAGGATGACGGCCAGCGCGCAATTTTGCCGCAATAAAGCCTGAACTTAGGCCGCCAGCTGCCGATAATCTGTACAGAAGGAGATTCGCTGACAGGAGGTTATTTTAATTTTTAACCTTTTCCGGGGAATTTCATGACCACCTTTGCTAACCACCGGCGCAAAATGCGCACCCAAACCCTGATGTTGCTAACCGGCATCGTTACGATTTCTCTTGGCTTTATTCTGACCATCGGCCTGTTGAGCGGCCAGTCGCGCCAGCAACAGCGTCAGCTGGCGCAGGATTATCTGCAGCAAATCGCTAAAGCCAACGCACAGCAGGTGCAAAACAAGTTCGATGAGGCATTACACACCGCGCGTGGGCTGGGTAACGATGCCTGGAGTTTAAAAGAGGCGGGCGTGCCGGATCGCCGGGCGCTGGATCAAATGCTGAGCTCTACGCTACGTTCGCACCTCGATTATCTCTCGATCTCCCTCGCCTTTGAACCGAACGCTTTTGACGGCAAAGATGCGGAATTCGCCGGCCAGCCGGAACAGGAGACTACCGGACGCTACGTGCGCTATGTCGATCGTAACGGCGACGGGCGTCCCGCGCTGCATAACCTGGTGGATTATGAGAAGCCGGGCACCGGCGACTACTATTTGCTGCCGCGTCAGCGCATGAAAGAGGTGATCCTCGAACCTTATATTTACCCTTATAACGGCGTGGAGGTGATGCTGACCTCGGTTGCCGCACCGATCGTCGTGGACGGCCAGTTCAGAGGCTCGGTCACCGCTGATTTCTCGCTGGAGACGCTGCAAAAAGCCATCAGCGCCATCAAGCCGTGGCAGGGCAAAGGCTACGCGCTGCTACTGTCGAACCAGGGCAAAATTATCGCCAGCCCCGATGCGTCGCTGGCAGGCAAAATCTGGCAGGGTGAAAAAGTTGAAAACCTCGCGGTACATGAATATCAGGATGCTTTTCTGAAGGAAGCCGCTTTTATCAGCTGGCAGCCGATTATCGTCGGCAACAGCGAAACGCCGTGGCGCCTGGCGATTGTCGCGCCGGTCAGCGAGGTGATGGCCGCCGCCAACCGCCAGCTTATCTATGCGCTGATCCTGATGCTGGTCAGTATTGTGGTGGTATGCGGCGTACTGGGACTGATCTTCAACCGTAAAATCGCGCGTCCCGTCGGCGGCGAACCGACCGAAGCCGCCAGCCTTGCCCTGGCGGTAGCGCAGGGAGATTTAAGCCGCCCCATTAATGTCCAGATCAAAGACCAGCAAAGCATTTTCTACGCCATGCAAACCATGCAGCGGCAGCTGCGCAATATGGTTGGCGAGATCATCACCGCCAGCGCCTCGGTGCGCAGCGGTGCCAGCGAAATCGCCGGCGGTAACCTCGATCTCTCTTCACGCACCGAGCAGCAGGCTTCGGCGCTGCAGGAGACGGCAGCCAGCATGGAAGAGTTAACCGCTACGGTGAAGCTGAATGCCGATAATGCTCATCAGGCCACGGAACTGACCGGCAACGCCACGGCGGTAGCCGGACGCGGCGAGGCGCTGGTACAGCAGGTGATAGAGATTATGTCGCAGATTGACGAAAGCTCGCGCAAAATCGGCGATATAACCAGCCTGATTAGCAGCATCGCTTTCCAGACCAATATCCTGGCGCTGAACGCGGCGGTAGAGGCGGCGCGCGCCGGCGAACAGGGACGCGGCTTCGCGGTGGTGGCCGCTGAAGTTCGCAATCTGGCGCAGCGTTCAGCCAACGCGGTAAAAGAGATTTCCGCGCTGATCGAAGAGTCGGCTTCACGCGTCAGCACCGGCGTCTCGCTGGTGAATGAGACCGGCAAAACCATGACAACCATGACCGAGTCGGTGGCGGCGGTGCAGTCGATTATCGGCGAAATCGTTAACGCTTCCGATGAGCAATCGCTGGGCATCAGCCAGGTGAGCGTGGCGGTCAATCAGATGGATGGCGTAACGCAGCAAAACGCCGCGCTGGTACAGCAAATGTCGGCGGCGGCCGCCTCGCTGGAGCAGCAGGCGCGCCAGCTGGCCGATACGGTTTCGACCTTCCAGCTGGGACAGCACGGCTAAACCGGCGCTTTTCCGGCCTGACGCAAAGCGGCCCGCCCGTGATGTTAATCCGTCACGGGCGTTTTTTTAGCGCCGCGCCATACATTGCTGATAGCGGCCGTTTACCCGCTGGGCAAACCAGGCGGTGGTCAGATTACGGGTGATTTTCGGGCTTTCGAGCCGAATGCCGGGCAGCATTTCGCGCGGCAACCGGCGTCCGGCCTGTTTATCCGCCAGCGCAAAAACCTGCTGCCACAGCTCGCTGTTTTCAAACTCAGGCTGATCACCCTTTTCCAGATCGCGGCGCATCGCCCGCGGGCTCATCTTGATTTGCGCAGCCAGCGTGCGTACCGCCAGCTCCGTCGCGCCCGCCTTATCGGAGCCATACATAATCAGGTCGCCATCCAGCGCCAGTTTCATGCCGGTAGTGCGCGCCACCGCCGCCTGAAACGCCGCGTTGCGACTGGCGTACCAGCCGGCGTTAAAGTCGGCAAAACGGTAGAGCGGCGCGCTATAGTTGACCGGGTAGCCCAACAGGTGCTTTACGCCAAACCAGATGCCGCCGTGACGGGTAAAAACTTCCTGCCGGATGGAGGTTTCTACCGGCCACGGATAGCCTCGTTCATTCGCTTCGGCAAAGGCGATGCTCACCTGCATCGGGCCGCCGGTATGAATTGGGTTCAGATTGCCAAACAGCGTCTGGCCCATCGGCACCATATTAATAAAGTCATCAAAAATGGCGCTCAGCTCTTTTTCGGTGCGCACGCTGTCCAGCCGATCGGCATAGCTGCGCCCGTTAGGCGACTTAATCATCAGCGCGGTACGTACCAGAAAGGCGGGAATATGCAGCCGCGCCGCCCGTTTATCGATCTCGCCCCAGGCAATTTTCGGCAGGCCGGGCACCGGCGAATCGGCGTTGAAGTTGGTTTCCTGATCGGCCACGGCGATCGTAGCGCAAATATTGCTGTCGCTGGCCTCGATCTGCTGCGTACGAAACGCGGTGGCAATATCGCTGGCCCAGTCCGATTTCTGCCGCACGTCGCCCGGCATCAGCGCGACGATGCGTGCCTGCATCTGCTGCGGCGTTTGCTGAGTCGTCTTTTGCTGTTTACTGGTACAGCCCGCCAACGCCAGCAGCGCGACCAGCGGCATAAGGCGAAATAACTGAGATGACATACCTGTCCTTATCCACTTTGAAGTTAAGCGCACCTTAACCACTGCCGTGGCGAAATGCCAGCCCAGCCCGCTTTTATTCCCTGGCCTCATTTTTTAAAACCCGCTGAAGCGGCTTTATACGCCGGAGGTTGAAAGCAACCGTAAACAGACGATGGATAATGTAATTACTTTATTAAAATCAATCGGCGGCTCATATACGACAAAAACGCCCATATTTTAGCGATAGCATTACCCTAATCAGCGATTAATTTCACAAGCAGAGGCTGGTTTACGCTGTAAATACCCAGTTTATGCCCGCGCCTTTCCATTTCTCAATTTTGCGCTAACGTTAACTTTTGTTAATCATTATTACAGGAATTATCGATGAAAACCTTATGGTTACCGGTAGTCGCAGCGTTGATGCTGGCCGGCTGCGGCGGCAATAACACCCCGGCGCAGATAAACACCCCCGGCGCGCCGACATCAATGAAAATGAAGCTGCTGGATACCGGCGCCGCCGCGATGCAGTCACGCCCGCCGATTGACGCGATTAACGCCTATCTCGACGGCTTTCACTTTTACAACGGCGATAAAAACGGCCAAATGGAAGCGCACCACTACGTCACCATTCTGAATGATGACGTGATGCAGGCGCTGATTTATGACGGCAACACGCGCGATGCGCGCCTGATGGGCGTGGAATATATTATCAGCGAGCGGCTGTACAAAACGCTGCCGCCGGAAGAGAAGAAGCTGTGGCACAGCCATAACTATGAGGTGAAATCGGGCACGCTGGTAGCGCCCGGACTGCCGGATACGGCGGATAAAGCGCTGATGAGCAAACTGGTGAACACCTACGGTAAAACCTGGCATACCTGGCACACCGACCGCGATAAAACGCTGCCGTTCGGTATTCCAGCGCTGATGATGGGCTTCACCGCCGACGGTCAGCTCGATCAGCGGCTGCTGAAAGATCGCGATGCGCGCATGGGGATTGATACGCGTAAAATACGCCAGCAGCGTGCTGATATTGTCGCGCATCCGGTGGTGAAAGGCGCCGACGCCTGGCAGGATGGCGAGGTGATCCAGCTCCAGCGCGTCGAGGGCGGCGGTGAGCACGCCCACGGCAGTACGGAGTTTGGCACGTCAGAACAGACGAAGCGCCACAAGTTTAATAACTAATCCCAGCGACCGACCGCCTGCTGGTCGCTGTCGCGCGCCTCAACCCAGCGATCGCCTTCGGGCGTCGCTTCCCGCTTCCAGAACGGCGCGCGGGTTTTCAAATAGTCCATGATGAACTCGGCGGAGGCGAAGGCCGCACCGCGATGCGCCGCGCTAACGCCGACAAAAACAATCTCATCGCCGGGAAAAAGTTCGCCGACGCGGTGGATCACGCTCACCCGCTGCAGCGGCCAGCGCGTACGCGCTTCGGCCACAATCTCAGCCAGCGCCTTTTCCGTCATGCCGGGGTAATGTTCCAGCGTCAGGGCGGAAACGTGCTCGCCCAGGTTGTGGTTGCGTACTTTGCCGGTAAAGGTCACTACCGCGCCATCATCGTTACAGGCGGAGAGCCACTGATACTCTTCGGCCATACTGAACGGCGGCTGCCCCACGCGAATACGGGTTGTCATATTAACCTCCGGTGACCGGCGGGAAGAAGGCGACCTCATCGCCGTCCTGCAGCGGATGCTGTAGCGATACCAGCGTTTGATTTACCGAGGCCAGCAGTTTGCCAGCGCTCAGCGCCAGATCCCAGCGGTCGCCGCGTGCGGCCAGCGCAGCACGCAGTTCTTCCACCGTGGCATATTCCGCCGGAAGCGATAAAGAGGAGGTTGCCACCAGCTCGCGCACCTGCGCGAAAAACAGTACGTTAATCATTATCCACCGCCTGAAAATCACCCGATTTGCCGCCGCTTTTATGCAGCAGGCGCACCGATTCAATCACCATATCTTTCTGCACCGCTTTACACATATCGTAAATGGTCAGCGCAGCCACGGAGGCGGCGGTTAACGCCTCCATCTCTACGCCGGTTTTGCCGGTCAGCCGACAAACCGACTCGATGCGCACCCGCTGTTTTTCCGGCTCGGCGGTCAGCTCAACTTCGACCTTGCTCAGCATTAACGGATGGCAGAGCGGAATCAGCTCCCAGGTGCGTTTCGCCGCCTGAATACCGGCGATACGGGCGGTGGCAAAGACGTCGCCCTTATGATGACGTCCTTCGATAATCATTTGCAGCGTGGCCGGCGACATCACGACACAGGCTTCCGCGCGCGCTTCACGCAGCGTTTCAGCCTTGGCGGATACGTCAACCATATGCGCTTCGCCGGCGGCATTAATATGGGTTAATTGCGACATAGTTATGATTTTTTCAGATGTGATACAAACTGGCAGGGGCGCGTACGAGCGTCCAGCTGCTCACAGATAATGCGTTCCCAGGCGGTACGGCAGGCGGAGGTCGATCCTGGCATGGCAAAAATCAGCGTCTGATTAGCCAGGCCAGCCACCGCGCGCGACTGCAGCGTTGAAGAACCAATCTCCTCCCACGACAGCATGCGGAACACCTCGCCGAACCCGTCGATTTCCCGGTCAAACAGCGGCAGCAGCGCTTCCGGCGTACTGTTTTTGCTGTTAAAGCCGGTGCCGCCGTTGATCAGGATAACCTGAATATCATCGCTGGCGATCCAGCTGGAGACCACCGCGCGAATGCGGTACAGATTGTCGGCGACAATCGCGTGATCGAGAACCTGATGACCCGCTTCGGTCACCGCCTCGCGTAAATAGTCGCCTGAGGTATCGTCCGTGGCGTCACGACGATCGGAAACGGTCAGGACCGCAATCCGTAGCGCCTGAAATTCCATTGTAGCTTTGCCCATGCTTTGCTCCGCGTTTAGCCGCCGATAAATGAGAGATTTTGCGTAATGCCGGTGTTGCCCTGATGCAGGAAGTGCGTCTGTTTTTTACGCCCCAGGCTGGCGGCGATCCGCGCCTGCAGCTCAGTCTGCTGCTCATCGGAAGCCAGCAGATCGCGCAGCGGCACGCCACCGTCGCCAAACAGGCAGAGATGCAGATTGCCGATAGCCGATACGCGCAGGCGATTACAGCTGGCGCAAAAATCGCGCTCGTAAGGCATGATCAGGCCAATTTCGCCCTGATAGTCAGGATGACTAAACACCTGCGCCGGGCCGTCGCTGCGCTCCCGAACCTGACGCTGCCAGCCCTGCTCGATAAGCCGATCGCGGATCACTTCGCCGGAAATATGATGACGTCGAAACAGGTCGCTGCCCTCACCGGTTTCCATCAGTTCGATAAAGCGTAGCTGAATCGGGCGGTGGCGAATCCAGTCGAGGAAGGTTTGCAGGCTGTTATGGTTAACGTCGCGCATCAGCACGCTGTTGACCTTAACCTTACTGAAGCCGGCGTCAAAGGCGGCGTCAATGCCGCGCATTACCTGGTGAAATTTATCCTGCCCGGTAATGGCATGAAATTGACGCGCATCAAGGCTGTCAACGCTAACGTTAATTGAGGTCAGGCCTGCGGCGCGCCAGCGTGCGACATCGCGCTCCATACGGTAGCCGTTGGTCGTGACCGCCAGCTGACGGATACCCGGATTTTCACGCACGGCGGCGATAATATCGATAAAGTCGCGACGCAGGCTGGGCTCGCCGCCGGTCAGACGGATTTTTTCCGTACCGGCATCGGCAAAGGCGCGCGTGACGCGCCGGATCTCATCAAGCGAAAGGAAACTTTTGTTTGTCGCACCCTGCGGCTTATAGCCATCGGGCAGGCAGTAAGTGCAGCGAAAGTTGCATACGTCAGTAATCGACAAACGCAAGTAATAGAACTTGCGGGCATAGGAATCAATAAACTGGGTCACCAGAACACCTTTCCAAATGGGAGATGCAGTCATTTCTTTCTGCACCCTGGCAGCTCGTGGCTGCGGCCAGTGCCCCCTATCTATCGACGTAGGCGCAAAGGCTTGAGTGTGGGTTTGCCTGTTAAACAGGAATCTGCAAATAGTAACGCCATTTATCAGGGCGTGCCACTTTCCATTTCGTTATGTATATCAATATATAGCGAAAGTTCACGACATTTAGCCGCACGATAGCCACCATTTACCGCATGATGGTTTTAATTATCAGCAAGCGAATTCCGGACGATGATTGTGATAAGTCATTTCTGTGCTCTGTTCGCTAAATCGTGCCTGTCCCGCGGCGGCCGAAGTGTATTAAACGCCCGAAGAAACCATTATCCTGTGCCGACCCGACGGTTAAGGTTACCGTCACCTATTGTCAGGAGAATTATGCGTAATCGTACCCTTGCGGATCTGGATCGGGTGGTCGCCCTGGGCGGCGGACACGGACTGGGGCGCGTTATGTCGGCCCTTGCTTCGCTGGGTTCGCGCCTGACCGGCATCGTGACTACCACCGATAACGGCGGCTCTACCGGTCGTATCCGACAGTCGGAGGGCGGAATAGCCTGGGGCGATACGCGTAACTGCCTGAACCAGCTGATTACCGAGCCGGGCGTGGCATCGGCGATGTTTGAGTATCGCTTTGCCGGTAACGGCGAGCTGGCCGGGCATAACCTTGGCAACCTGATGCTGAAAGCGCTCGATCATCTTAGCGTACGCCCGCTGGAGGCGATTAACCTGATACGCAATATGCTAAAGGTGGATGCCCTGCTGATTCCCATGTCGGAGCAGCCGGTCGATTTAATGGCTACCGACAGCGAAGGCCATATGGTTTACGGCGAAACGGCGATTGATACGCTGGCGCGAGTGCCGCAGGATTTGATGCTGCATCCCAACGTGGCGCCAACGCGTGAGGCCATAGAGGCGATTGCCGAAGCCGATCTGATCCTGATCGGCCCCGGCAGCTTTTTTACCAGCCTGATGCCGCTGCTGCTGATGGAGGAGATGGCGCAGGCGCTGCGGCGCACGCCGGCCCCGCTGATTTTTATTGGCAATCTGGGCCGTGAGCTAAGCCCCGCCGCTGCCAGCCTCAGGCTGGAAGATAAGCTGGCGATAATGGAAAAATACATTGGCAAAAAGGTCATTGATGCGGTGGTGGTCGGGCCGCGCGTAGAGGTGCAGGGCGTACAGGATCGGCTGATCGTGCAGCAGCCGCTGGAAGCGGCGGATATTCCATACCGCCACGATCGCCAGCTGCTGCGTCTGGCGCTGGAGCAGGCGATCCAGGCGCTCGGCTGAGGCGCGCCGCCAGCGCTAAAAAACCGCACACCCGTCCGGGCAGCAGTCTCTGAAGCACCGAATAAAAAAGCCGCACCTCTTCAGGCTACGGCTTTTTTTCGCTATGCGGTATTTATGAAGCGGCGATAAATAGCTCACGCAGCTGATGTAGCCGATCGCGCACGTTGGCGGCTTCTTCGAACTCCAGGTTTTGCGCATGCTGCTGCATCTGGGTTTCCAGCTGATGGATCTTCTTCTGCAGCGCCTGCGGCGTGAGCGCCAGATAATCGGCCTCGGCCTCGGCAACGCCACGGCTGCTGCTCCTGCCGCGGGTTTTCCCCCTGGTCGCGCTTTTGCCCAGCTCAAGAATATCGTTGATTTTCTTGTTCAGGCCCTGCGGCACGATACCGTGTTCGGTGTTGTACTCTATCTGTTTCTCGCGGCGGCGCTCGGTTTCGCTAATCGCTTTCGCCATTGACGCGGTAATGCGATCGCCGTAGAGAATAGCCTTGCCGTTCACGTTACGCGCCGCGCGTCCGATGGTCTGAATCAGCGAGCGTTCAGAGCGCAGGAAGCCCTCTTTATCGGCATCCAGAATCGCCACCAGCGATACTTCCGGCATATCCAGCCCTTCACGCAGCAGGTTGATGCCCACCAGCACGTTAAACTCGCCCAGACGCAGATCGCGAATAATCTCCATACGCTCGACGGTATCAATATCCGAGTGCAGATAGCGCACCTTTTCGCCGTGCTCTTCCAGATATTCGGTCAGATCCTCAGCCATGCGCTTGGTCAGCGTGGTCACCAGTACGCGTTCGTTGATCTCAACGCGCTTGCGAATTTCCGACAGCAGATCGTCCACCTGGGTGGTGACCGGACGCACTTCAATAATCGGATCGAGCAGCCCGGTAGGACGCACCACCTGATCGATAACCTCTCCGGCGGATTTTTCCAGCTCGTAGTTGCCCGGCGTCGCCGAAACATAAATCGTCTGCGGCGCCAGCGCCTCAAATTCTTCAAACTTCATCGGGCGGTTATCCAGCGCCGACGGCAGGCGGAAGCCATACTCCACCAGCGTTTCTTTACGCGCCCGGTCGCCGCGGTACATGCCGCCGATTTGCGGGATCGTCACGTGGGACTCATCCACCACCAGCAGGCCGTCCGCCGGTAAATAGTCAAACAGGGTCGGCGGCGGCTCGCCCGGTCCGCGCCCAGAGAGATAGCGTGAATAGTTTTCGATGCCGGAACAGTAGCCCAGCTCGTTCATCATCTCCAGGTCGAACTGGGTACGCTGCGTCAGGCGCTGTTCTTCCAGCAGCTTGTTGTTCGCCAGCAGGGTTTTACGGCGGTCGGCCAGCTCAGTTTTAACCTCTTCCATCGCCTGCAAAATGCGCTCGCGCGGCGTGACGTAGTGCGTTTTGGGATAGATGGTAAAGCGCGGCACCACGGAGTCTACCTGCCCGGTAAGCGGATCGAACAGCGACAGCCGCTCAACTTCCTCATCGAACAGTTCGACGCGCAGCGCCAGGTCGTCCGATTCCGCCGGGAAAATATCGATCACTTCACCGCGCACCCGGAAGGTGCCGCGCTGAAACGCCTGATCGTTACGGCTGTACTGCAGCTCAGCCAGGCGGCGTAAGATACTGCGCTGGTCGATGATCATACCGCGCGACAGATGCAGCATCATTTTCAGGTACAGATCGGGATCGCCCAGGCCGTAAATTGCCGAAACCGACGCCACCACAATCACATCGCGCCGTTCCAGCAGCGCTTTGGTGGCGGAGAGACGCATCTGCTCAATGTGTTCGTTCACCGAGGCGTCTTTTTCAATAAAGGTGTCGGAGCTGGGCACGTAGGCTTCAGGCTGATAGTAGTCGTAGTAGGAAACAAAATACTCGACGGCATTATCAGGAAAGAACTCTTTCATCTCGCCATACAGCTGCGCCGCCAACGTTTTGTTGGGCGCCAGCACCATCGTAGGCCGGTTAAGATCGGCAATCACGTTGGCAACGGTGAAGGTTTTCCCGGAGCCGGTCACCCCCAGCAGCGTCTGGTGCGCCAGACCGTCCTCAAGCCCCTCTTTCAGACGAAGTATCGCCTCTGGCTGATCGCCGGAGGGCTGAAAGGCGGAGTTAAGTTTAAAGGTTTTACTCATCAGAAATGATCTCTGCTGAAGAATTACACGGACAGGAGGTTAATTTTACTCCGCTTCGATGATTTTTCCAACGTGTGATACTGGATAAATAATCAGTTATTTTGTCCCATGCCTGAGGAAAAGGCAAAGCGACAATTTTAAGCCTTATCATTACATGGGGATAATATTAAGGGACGCAAGGTTATCCCCAGCAGCTGATAGCATTTAACATTTGTCAATAGGCGCAGCGCAAAAGCAACAGTGGAAAAAAGCGCGCGCAATCGCAGGCTTGATTTTAACTAACTTTCTGAAATTAAATGCAATATAAATAAAGCCCAGTTTCGCGCCAGTTCAGGAAAAAGCCGCGCCCGCTCTGGCTTGCACGTTGTTTTCACTGGGTAATGCACATGGTTATCCACAGGAATAGTGGATAACTGTTTACAGGCCCCGCAACATCGGGGGTGGATAAAATTCCTCCCTGGGCCGTAACACGGATGAAATATTTTTTTTTCGCCTTTTTCGACCTGACCTGTCCCTGATTTTTCTGGTTTAACGCCTGCTGTTCGGCGTCACCGGCGTTTTCTCGCCGTAAACGCCAGGCCGTTATTAATAAATTTTTCTGCCTTATGGTGGTTCCTCTGCACCATAAGCATGGCGTCATCAGCACCGTCAACGTGCAGACCATTTATTACCTGACTAAACTATTAAGCATTTCTGACCGTTACTCTGGGATACGGCTATATGCCAGCACGCCTTTTGCCCGTTATCGGCGATTTGGCCTGTGGATTGCAAGAAAGAATGGACCTCCCATAACGGCTGGCCGCTCAGCCGCCTGGGGAAAAGGCGGTGATATCACCTCGCCGACGTCTGTGACCTGCCCGGCTTTAGGCGGGCGGACAGAATGATTTGAACGGTACGGAAGGAGAATATCAGATGCTGAGTTTACGTTCGGTTAATCAGTTCTATGGTAAAAATCATATTCTGTGGGATGTGGATCTTGATCTGCCGCCCGGCACCTGCACCGGCATTATCGGCCAGTCCGGCATGGGAAAAACCACGCTGGTGAACTGTATTATGGGCCTCCTGCCGGTTAACAGCGGCAGCATGATATGGCAGCAGGCTGGGTCGCCGCCGGAAAATTTGCTGATGCAGCCGACGGCGACGCGCGCCCGGTTGGGTATCGGCTACGTGCCGCAGGGACGGCAGATTTTTTCCCAGCTCAGCGTAGAAGAGAACCTGCTGATCGCCCTGCTGGCCAGCCAGCAGGATCGCCACTGCGCCATTCCGCCGCTGGTTTATGAACTGTTTCCCACGCTGTGGCCGCTACGTCATCGGCGCAGCGGCGATCTGCCGCTGGAACAGCAGCAGAACCTGGCGCTGGCCCGGGCGCTGGCGCTGCAGCCCAGGCTGCTGATTTTAGATGAGCCGACCGAAGGGATGTCGCCGTGGCTGGAGGAAGAAACCGGTAATTTGCTGCATCGGCTGAATCATGAGTTCGGCCTGACGATCCTGTTGCTGGAACCGCGCGTTTCCGTTATTCGACGCGTGGCGGACTATTTTTTACTGCTGCATCGTGGCCGCAACGTGGCGCAGGGCCACGTTGCGGAGCTGGATGAAAAAGTGGTGGATAAATGGCTGGCGGTAAGCTGAAACCGCGCGCTACGCGGGCAAACGCAGGTATTCGCCCAGCGCGGCGCGATCGATCTGCTCCAGAAAGGGAATTTCGCCCAGCAGCGGCGCAGGCAGGCGCTGTTGCAGGGTGGCCATATATTCCTGATGCCGTCGGCCCGGCGGCTGAATATCGTTAGCGATCCAGCCCGCCAGCGGCAGACCCGCGTTGAGGATCGCCTCGGCGCTGAGCAACGCATGGTTGATACAGCCCAGTTTAATGCCCACCACCAGAATGACCGGCAGCTGCTCCTGGCGTACCCAGTCAGCATAGGTTTGCTGCTCCGACAGGGGCGTATACCAGCCGCCTGCGCCCTCTACCAGCACCCAGTCTGCTTTTTCCCGCAGCGCCTGCAGGCCGGCGGAAAGCCGCGCGAATTCAATCGGCTGACCGGTATCGGCGCTAACGATGTGCGGCGAAGTCGGCTCCATAAACACCAACGGATTCACCTCGTCATAGCTCAGCGACAGGCTGCTGTTACGCTGCAGTGCCAGCGCATCGCCGTTGCGAATGCCGTCTGGCGTCATTTCACTGCCGGAGGCCACCGGCTTATAGCCAGCGGTACGCAAGCCCGCGCGGTTAGCGGCCTGCAACAGCGCGCTGCTGGCGACGGTTTTACCCACTTCAGTATCGGTCCCGGTCAGGAACCAGCAATTACACACAATCAATTACTCCGGTAACCAGTTGATAAGAGAGTCGATAGCCGCGCTCATCCTGCGGCCAGTGCTGCGCCAGCTGCTGCAGGCGCTGGCGCGTCAACAGCCCGCTGGCGCGTCCCTGATGAATATGCGTGGCGCCAATGCCTTTTAGCGACTGCAGCGCGCTGCGTACGTCGGGAAAGCGCTGCTCTACCGTTTCGCTGCTTAGCCGCAGCGCCAGGCCGTCGCCAGCCTGCCGGATAGCCGCCTCGGAAAGAAAGGTATTAACATGCTGATAGTCATCCAGCGCCTGCCAGGCGCTGCGCACCTCATGGAGCGAAGCCTCGGCCAGGGTAGAAAACAGCACCCGGCCGCCCGGCCGCGTTACCCGACACAGCTCACGCAGCCCCTGCGCCAGATCGTCGCACCACTGCATCGCCAGATTACTCCAGCTCATATCCACGCTGTGGGCGCGCAGCGGCAGCGCCTCAATATCGCCCAGCAGATAGTGGTGCGCCGTTTCATCGCGCCGCGCCTGCGCCAGCATGCCCGGCGAGAGATCGAGGGCAATCACCTGATGCCCCTGCTCCCGCCAGCGGCGGCTGAACCAGCCGGTGCCGCAGCCGGCATCCAGCACGGTTCCGGCGGATAATGCGGGCAGCAGCGCCATTAACCGCTCTCCGCTATAGCGCTGCAGCCCGGCAAAGCGGTCATAACCGCCTGCCGCGCGGCCAAACGCCTGCGCCACCGCCTGCTTATTCACTTTGTGCGTCATACAGCGCCTCCAGTAGCCGATCAATATCGTCCGCCGTGTGGCGTGCGGTTAAAGTAATACGCAGCCGTGCGGTGCCCGGCGGCACGGTTGGCGGGCGAATCGCCGTAACCCAACAGCCGCGCTGGCGCAAACGGCTGGCGAGCGTCAGCGCCTGAGCGTCGTCGCCCACCAGCAGCGGCTGAATGGCGGTAGCAGAAGGCAGCAGCGTTAAGGCGCGCTGGGCAGCCCCGCTGCGGAAACGGGCAATATTAGCGGCCAGCCGCTGACGCAGATCGTCGCCCTGCCGTACCGCGCGCAATGCTGCGCGCAGCGCTTCGGCCTGTGCCGGCGGCATCGCCGTGCTGTAGATCAGATGACGGGCAAACTGCAGCAGATAAGCAGCGGTGTCGCCATCGCACAGCAGCGCCGCGCCGCTGATGCCAAACGCTTTGCCAAAGGTGATAATCAGCAGTTCCGGCCGGACGCCCTGCTGCCAGCAGCTGCCGCGTCCCTGCTCGCCCTGCACCCCGATGCCGTGCGCATCATCCACCAGCAGCCAGCCACCCGCCTGCTGCGTCAGCTGATGCAGCGCAGCCAGCGGCGCGCTGTCGCCATCCATACTGAATACGCCTTCGGTTACCACCAGGGTTTCGCCCGCATGCGGCGCGGCCAGCAGGCGCTGCAGGCTTTCTGGCTGATTATGCGCAAATCGGCGCAGCGTGGCCGGGCTGAGGCTGGCCGCCTCCAGCAGCGAGGCGTGCGACAGTTTATCCGCCAGGATGCGGTCGCCCAGGCTTGCCAGCGCGCCGATCGCCGCCTGATTGGCGGCATAGCCGGAATTAAACAGCAGCGCGCAGGGATAGCCCAGCCAGTCGGCCAGCTCCGCTTCCAGCTCGGCGTGCGGCAACGCATAGCCGGTAACATGGCCGGACGCCCCGGCGCCTACGCCGTAGCGCTCAGCGCCCTGCTGCCAGGCCTGCACCAGGCGCGCATCGTCGCTCAGTCCGAGATAATCATTGCTGGCGAAGTTGCGGTAGCGTTTTCCGTTATGCAACAG
The DNA here is from genome assembly GCF_002895925.1 of Mixta theicola. Classification (GTDB taxonomy): domain Bacteria; phylum Pseudomonadota; class Gammaproteobacteria; order Enterobacterales; family Enterobacteriaceae; genus Mixta; species Mixta theicola. The sequence continues at coordinate 494,621 of NZ_NWUO01000001.1, forward strand.
CCAGCCCGCGCGGCACAGCGTAAGCAGGCTGCGCTGACGTAAACGCTGCTGCTGCTGACGCTCGGCCAGCGCCGTCGCGATCCGATGTTGCCAGCTCATTATTGTGCCGCGTTGTAATAGTGCGGGGTATCGGCGTTAACCAGCTGCTGCGCCAGCGCCTGCTGCTGTTCGTTATCCCCGGCACGGGTGTGCGTATGTTCAGGATTGAGGCCCAGCTTACGGAACAGCAGCAGATCTTTATCCTCTTCCGGGTTCGGCGTGGTGAGCAGTTTGCAGCCGTAGAAAATAGAGTTGGCTCCCGCCATAAAGCACATCGCCTGGGTCTGCTCGCTCATCTGCTCGCGCCCGGCGGAGAGACGCACGTGCGAGCGCGGCATCATAATGCGCGCAACGGCGATGGTGCGGATAAAATCAAACGGATCGACATCCTCGTTATCCGCCAGCGGCGTTCCTTTGACCTTAACCAGCATATTGATCGGCACGCTTTCCGGCGGCGTCGGCAGGTTAGCCAGCTGTACCAGCAGCGCGGCGCGATCCTTCACCTCTTCGCCCAGCCCGACGATGCCGCCGGAGCAGACTTTAATCCCCGCCTCGCGCACTTTTTCCAGCGTATCCAGCCGCTCCTGATAGGTGCGGGTGGTGATGATATTGCCGTAGAACTCCGGCGAGGTATCAAGGTTATGGTTGTAAAAATCGAGCCCGGCCGTGCCCAGCCGCTGTGCCTGCTCATCGTTAAGCGTGCCCAGCGTCATGCAGGTTTCAAGGCCCATCGCCTTCACGCCCTGCACCATTTTTTCAAGGTAAGGCATATCGCGATCGTTGGGGTTTTTCCATGCCGCGCCCATGCAGAAACGGGAGGAGCCCGCCGCCTTCGCCTTACGCGCCGAGGCCAGCACCTCTTCCACTTCCATCAGGCGCTCCGCTTCCAGCCCGGTTTTATAACGGGCGCTTTGCGGGCAGTATTTACAGTCTTCCGGGCAGGCGCCGGTTTTGATCGATAAAAGCGTACTTACCTGTACCTGACGCGGATCGAAATGCTGCCGATGTACCTGCTGCGCTTCAAACATTAATTCGAGGAAAGGCTTATTAAACAGGGCCTGAGCCTGTGCCAGCGTCCAACGCATTGACATTGCTTACTCCAGAAAGGGTCGTTTTTATCATGTCATCTGATGTAGACTTGTAAACTAAATCTTTTTATTTTGGTTTACAAGTGATCATGACTTCTGACGATCTCGCCTTCGACCGCGACCATATCTGGCACCCTTACACTTCCATGAGCGAACCGCTGCCCTGCTATCCGGTAGTGGGCGCGCAGGGGGTACATTTGCAGCTGGCCGATGGCCGTCAGTTGGTGGACGGCATGTCCTCGTGGTGGGCGGCGATCCATGGTTATAACCATCCTCGCCTGAATCAGGCGCTGCAAAATCAGCTCGCGCAAATGTCACACGTCATGTTCGGCGGTATTACGCATCCCTCCGCCGTGGCGCTCTGTCGTCGTCTGGTGGCGATGACGCCCGCGCCGCTGGAATGCGTATTTCTGGCGGACTCCGGCTCGGTGGCAGTAGAAGTGGCGATGAAAATGGCGCTGCAGTACTGGCAGGCTCGCGGTGAGAAGCGGCAGCGCTTTCTGACCCTGCGCCGCGGCTATCATGGCGATACGTTCTCCGCGATGTCGGTCTGCGATCCTGACAATTCGATGCATAGCCTGTGGCAGGGTTATCTGCCGACGCATCTGTTCGCGCCAGCGCCGCAGTGCCGCTTTGATGATGAGTGGGACGAGCAGGATATTGCCGAATTTACCGCCCGGATAGCCGCACATGCCGACAGCATCGCCGCCGTGATCCTCGAACCTGTCGTGCAGGGCGCAGGCGGGATGCGTTTTTATCATCCGCGTTATCTGCAGCAGGTGCGTGAACTGTGCGATCGTCATCAGGTACTGCTGATTGCCGATGAGATCGCTACCGGTTTTGGCCGCACCGGCAAGCTGTTCGCCTGTGACCATGCCGGTATCGCCCCCGATATTCTCTGCCTGGGGAAAGCGCTTACCGGCGGCACCATGACGCTTTCCGCCACCCTGACTACGCGCGCGGTGGCGAATACCATCAGCAACGGCGCGGCGGGCTGCTTTATGCATGGGCCCACCTTTATGGGTAATCCGCTGGCCTGCGCCGTTGCCGATGCCAGTCTGGCGCTGCTGCAGGAAGGAAACTGGCAGGCGCAGGTTACGGCTATAGAACAGCAGCTGCGTACGGCGCTGCTGCCGCTGGCGGCCCATCCGCAGGTGGCGGATGTGCGCGTACTGGGCGCTATCGGCGTGATCGAAAGCCGCCAGCCGGTCAATATGGCGGCTATTCAGCGCTTCTTCATTGAGCGCGGCGTTTGGATCCGCCCCTTTGGCAAGCTGATTTATCTGATGCCGCCCTATGTGATTACGCCGGCGCAGCTGAGCCAGCTAACCGAAGCGATTAAGGCGGCGTTGGATCAGGCCGATCTGTTTCTGCCGGGCTAATGCCGCCTTGCCGTCGGGCGCGGGAGCGCGTGATAAACTACGCTTTGAACATCCTCATCAGCTAAGGAACGATTAATGTCACAGCAAAAAGAGCGTAATCGTCGCGTAATCCTGGCCTCGCGCCCACACGGCGCACCGACTACCGCAAACTTTCGTCTCGATACGCAGCCGGTTCCCTCGCCCGGCGAAGGGGAAATGCTTCTGCGGACGGTTTATCTCTCACTTGACCCTTATATGCGCGGTCGCATGAGCGATGCACCTTCCTACGTTGAGCCTTTTGCCGTAGAGGATGTACTGGGCGGCGGCACGGTGGCGATTGTTGAACAGTCACGCCATCCCGACTATCAGCAGGGCGACTGGGTCGTCAGCCAGAGCGGCTGGCAGGATTACGCGCTGTCGGACGGTAGTGGGCTGTTTAAACTGCAGGGAACGGCGTTAAAGCATCCTTCGTGGGCATTAAGCCTGCTGGGAATGACCGGCTTTACCGCCTATATGGGGCTGCTGGATATTGGTAATCCGCAGCCGGGAGAAACCCTGGTGGTGGCCGCCGCAACCGGCGCCGTTGGCTCGGTGGTGGGTCAAATCGCGAAGCTAAAAGGATGCCGCGCGATCGGCATCGCCGGTGGCGAAGAAAAATGCCGCTACGCTATTGAAAAACTGGGCTTCGACCACTGCGTCGATCACCGCCGCGACGATCTGGCGCAGCAGCTGAAGCAGCACTGCCCTGACGGTATCGACATCTATTTTGAAAGCGTCGGCGGTAAAGTATTCAACGCGGTGCTGCCGCTGATGAACAGCAAAGGACGCATCCCGCTGTGCGGCCTGATTGCCGACTATAACAGCGCCGACCTGCCGCAGGGGCAGGATCACTTACCGCTGTTCCAGAGCGCGATTCTGCGTAAACGCCTGCGCGTGCAGGGCTTTATTATCAATCAGGATTACGGCGATCGCTTTGCGGAGTTTTTCCAACAGATGAGCCAGTGGGTGGCGGAGGATCGTCTGGTATTCCGAGAACATATCGTTGATGAACTGGAAAACGCGCCGGAAGCCTTTATCGGTATGCTGGAGGGAAAAAACTTCGGCAAGCTGGTTATCCGGGTCGCAGCAGATCAACCGGGAGAGCAGTAATGAAAATTTTAATGGTATTAACATCCCACGATCGGCTGGGTGAAACCGGCAAAAAAACCGGCTTCTGGCTGGAAGAATTTGCCGCGCCTTATTACATTTTCAAGGATGCCGGCATCAGCGTGGTGCTCGCCTCACCGCAGGGCGGGCAGCCGCCGCTCGATCCGAAAAGCGATGAGCCCGATGCCCAAACGCACGATACCGAACGCTTTCGCCATGATATTGCCGCTCAGCAGGCGCTGGCGAATACGCAACGTCTTGAAACCATTGATGGCAGCAAGTTCGACGCGGTATTTTATCCCGGCGGCCACGGCCCGCTATGGGATTTGGCCGAGGATAAGCACAGTATCGCGCTGATTGAAAATTTGTTTGCCAACGGTAAGCCGGTTGCTGCCGTTTGCCACGCGCCCGGCGTATTACGCCATGTGAAGAAACCAGACGGTACGCCGCTGGTGGCTGGTAAGCGCGTCACCGGCTTTACCAACAGCGAAGAACAGGCGGTCGGGCTGACGAATATTGTGCCTTTCCTGGTGGAGGATGAACTGAAGAAACAGGGTGGCCTGTTTGAACGCACCCAGGACTGGGGCGTCTGGACGGTAACCGATGGTCATCTGATCACCGGCCAGAACCCCGCCTCTTCGACCGCCACCGCAGAAGATTTACTGAAACTGTTGCATCAATAAAAAGGAGAGGCAATGAGGGTTTACAGTCATAACTTTAACGACGGCGAGAAGATGCCGGAGCGCCATGTGTTTAACGGCATGGGTTATCAGGGCGATAATATTTCACCGCATCTTGCCTGGGATGAGGTGCCGGCAGGCGCTAAAAGCTTTGTGGTGACCTGCTACGATCCCGATGCGCCAACCGGTTCCGGCTGGTGGCACTGGGTGGTAGCGAATATTCCCACGAACGTGACGGTGCTGCCGCAGGGCGCGGGCTCCGGCCAGGCTTCTCTGCCTGAAGAGGCGATTCAGACACGTACCGATTTTGGTAAAGCGGGCTACGGCGGTGCGGCCCCGCCGCAGGGCGAGAGTCACCGCTATATCTTTACCGTACATGCGCTGGACGTGGATAAAATCGACGTTGACGAAAACGCCAGCGGCGCGATGGTGGGCTTTAACGTCCATTTCCATCGTCTCGCCAGCGCCTCGATCACCGTGCTGTACAGCTAATCCTCAGCGGGGCGCTACTGCGCCCCGTCGCGTATCGCCCGTATTGCTGCGGGCTTTTTTAATCACGCATCGCCTGTGCATTCAAATCGATACGCGGCATGACCGCAACTGAGCCGTTATAAAAGAACGCTGAGTTTGAAAAGGAATAAATTTTTCCTGTTAACCTGACCATAATATGCTGGCCGATAGCTGTGACCGTTGCATTATTTGTGTTAGTCGTCAGGAATGGTGCCGATTTCTGCAGAACAGGTAACGGGTCCTCTAATTCCCTGTTCAGGTAATATCTGTATACATCATTATCCGTCGCGCCCGCATTATTATATTGGGTGATATAAAGCCAGACCCCATCGGATAATTCTTTCTTGCTGTACAGGCTGTCATCATAGGGTCCGACATCTGAGCGCCATAATAGCCCGCCAATAATTACCACCAGCAACAGAAATAAAGTAAAAATACGATGCGCCCATTTAATAACCGTGTTGGTTTGCATAATCGATCCCTTGTTGTATCCAATACGGGTCTTTGGGATGATGTCGTGTGCCCGGCGGGGCGTGCTACTGCGCCCCGCCTGCTGCCAGGCGGGTGAATTCCGCCTTCGCTTTCTCCATCTGCTGATTAAATTCCGCTTTGGCATGCAGCCTTGCCACCACCGCGGCGGCCATAATGCGCGCCGCATCAATATCGCTTTGCCAGTGATAACCGCAAATTACCCGACTTTCGCCAATCTCCAGCCCGCGCCGCAGAATTTCCTGCTGACGCGCCGGATTGATCTCCGCCAGCACCAGCGCTAAGGCCCAGCCAATTGTGGTATGGCCTGAAGGATAAGACCCCTCGCCCGCCAGCGTTTTTTCATCCTCCTGCCGACAGGTGGGCACGCCGTAGAAAGAGAAAGGCCGGATACGCTGATAATGTTTTTTCGCACTGGCGGTGGCCCAGGTTCCCGCATCCTCTTTCATGGTAACGATCAGACGATAGATTTCAGGCGCCTGTTCTTTACTCAGCGGATAACCAAAGGCCTGCGCAAACAGCAGCGGAATATTTTCCGCTTTAACATTGGCGTCCTGCCAGGCCAGCCTGCCGCGCGGCGTTCTCCGCTGCGCCACGCCCCAGTCATACATCGCTTTATCTCGCAGGAAATCAACGCTGTCATAGGCTGGCGGCAGCGGCAGAATAGCCAGGCTGTCCGGGGCTTCCTGGGCGGTTAAATAGTGTGGAACATTTTCTGCGTTGGCGCCGGTAGAAAATAGCAGGCTGATAAGCAGTAGCGGTGAACCGGCTTTGCGTAAAGTGATCATTATAGCTTCCTTGTTGATTAATCTCCGTCGCTAACACAACGCGCCGGGAAAATAAAAACAACATTGAAAGCGCAATAGATTGATCTAAAGGGGTTTAAATTGCCGCAGCGCAGCCGAAACTGCGATGCGGCTCAAGATTTACAGCGCGTGGATCACTACCCACATCGGCCCTTGTCCGACCGCATAGCGCGCCAGCGGCGTCAGCAGACCCTGCTCGCCGCCGATGCGATAAACTTCGATATGATGCGATTTCTGCCCCGCCGCCACCAGATACTGTCCGCTGTGATCGATATTAAAGCCGCGCGGTTGGGTTTCAGTCGGCTGATGCCCTTCCAGCGTTAACAGGCCGCCATCTTCGCTGACGCTGAAAATGGTCAGCGTGCTGGAAGTGCGATCGCAGGCGTAAAGATGACGGCCATCCGGCGTCAGATGAATATCCGCCGCCCAGCGGGTGCCGGTAAAGTCGGCGGGCTGCATATCCAGGCTCTGTACGCATTCCACTTCGCCGTGGGCGTTGCGCAGCTGCCAGACGTCAACGGTGCTGTTAAGCTCATTCACGCAGTAGGCATACTGCTGATTGGGATGAAACACCATATGACGCGGGCCTGCGCCCTCAACGGTAGTTACCTGCGGCTGCTGATGCGGCGTCAGTTTACCGCTGGCATGCACATCAAACAGGCAGATGCGATCCTGCTTCAGCGCCGGCACGAACAGCGTCTGGTTGTCGCTGCCGATATTCGCCGAATGGCAGCCTTCCAGCCCGTTAATTACCTGGCTCGGCTCCAGCGGCACGCCGTCAGCGCCAATCGGGCTAATGCTGACGCAGGCGTCGTTATACGAGCCGCAGAACAGAAATCTGCCCTGACGGTCGGTCGAGATATGCGTCGGGCTGCCTGGCAGCGAGGCCTGCCCCGCTTCGCTCAGCGTACCGTCATCAGCAATACGATAAGCGATGGTGCGGAACTGCGGACGCACGCCAACGTATAAAAAAGGCTGAGTGGGGTTAACCACCATCGGCTGCACCTGACCGACGACGTCAACCACTTGCAACAGCGTAAGCGCGCCATCCTCATTCATACGCCAGACGTGAATCTGTTGGCTTTCCGGGCTGGCGGTATAAACAACTTGCTTCATGAATTCTCCTTGTCTGATTACCTGTAATTGTTGACCTGTGGCAAAGGGTAGCGCGTTTTACCCAAGCCCGGCGGATTGTTTATGCCGCAGCAGTTTGGCGGCCGGCGTGAAAGTCCTGATTGTTACCGGACGCCACCACTGCGCTATTTATCCTTTTTATCAGGCGCTGGCGTTAGATACACCTGTAATCTGCTGTAACGGCGCCGGTTTGAATAAATGAAGCGTGATTACAAATAATCACTTTGCATCCAACTGATTGATTTATTTGAAATTACCGGCATTTTTCTGAACTATATCAAAGAAGGCGGCACTGTAGAACCATTTTAACCGCTGTAAAAGGCTCTATAGCATCTTCTAAGGGATTGTAGCCTGACAAATAATATGGCTGTACTGAATAAAGGGAAGGGATCGCTTACAACAGGATATTGGGCTGGTTACCTTGTTCGGTTTAAACCCTCGCCCGTACCGGGCGAGGATCTACCTCAGATTTTGTTAAGAACCTGCCGTATAGTAAGACAAGGGATGTTGGATAAGTTTACCTGCCTGAATGCACTTCAATTTTCTGTTTTGCACCGGTTTGCTGACGCATTGTCGCAACCTGTTGCGGCGTCACTTCACTGGCCTGATTGCCCCAGGAATTACGCACAAAATTAAGCATATCTGCTATCTGTCGGTCATCCATTTTCCAGTCAAATGCGGGCATCCCGGCAGCGGTAGGACGATCGGCCGTATGTGCGGCACGCGTGCCATTAAGCATCGCTGAGATCATATTGGTAGGATCATTAAGCATTGATCGGTTACCAGCAAACGCGGGTACCATGCCGTTAATGCCTTCACCCTGCACACCATGACAGGCAGTACAGTTCACTTCAAAACTCAGCGCTGCATTTTTCCTGCGCGTTTCATCCATGGCAAATTTTTGCGGTGCAGGTGTGTCGGAAGCCGGAAGATGCTTAAGATACGCTGCGACAGCCTGCAGATCGTTATCGTTGAAATACTGCATCGAGTGTTCAACCGCTTCTGACATCGGACCCGCTGCGACGCTTTTACCATCAGATCCCGTTTTCAGATATTGCATAATTTGCGCGTTGCTCCAGTCGCCAATGCCTGCATGCGGGTTTGGCGTAATATCTGGCGCATACCAGGCGCCCAACTGACCGCCCTGTAAATACTGACTGTTAATTTCACCGCCCAGCGCGTTACGCGCGGTATGACAAACGCTACAGTGCGCCGGGCCATCGACTAAATACTTACCGCGGTTAATCCGATCAAGCTGAACGCTGCTGATATTTGTCGTTTTCAGGCTTTCCGGCTGGAAGGCGCTATTATCGAAAAACAGCAGATTCCAACCGGCCATTGCCAGACGAATGTTATAGGGGAAATGCATGCCACCGTTTTCGTCGATGTCATTCCTTACCGGCTTCATCGTTGACATATACGCCCATAGATCATGCATATCCCGATCGCTGAGTTTGGCGTAAGCGGTATAAGGCATCGCCGGGTAGAGGAAACCTTTCTCACCACGCCCCATACGCACCGCATTGAAGAAGTCGTGCTCAGTCATATTACCGATGCCGGTTTCACGATCCGGCGTAATATTAGAGGTTTTCAACTCGCCAAAGGGTGTAGAGATTTTGTAACCGCCGGCAAAACTTTGCTCGTGACAGGCCGCACAATCGCTCAACCGCATGACATATTCGCCTCGCTTGATTGCCGCATCATCGGTGCTATGGAAATCCGCCAGTTTGATTTTATTATCGGCAACGTTTGAGCGTGAGCTGTCCATCACCATCCATAATTTACCGGAGACACCGATCCCCGCCAGCACGGCTAGCGCCGCCAGGCTGTAGCTGATTTTCTTTTTTGTCATCATGGTTAGGCCTTTACCAGCGGAGCAGGATTTTTGATATAGGTCTGATGAATTGCCTGAGCGGCCCGAACAGCGAGTGCCCCAACGGTTATTGTCGGGTTATAACCCCCGTTGTTCGGAAATGCCGACGCCCCCACTACAAAGACGTTGTGCACATCCCAGCTTTGCAAATAAGTATTCACCGCAGAGGTAGTGGGATCCGCCCCCATCACTGCGCCACCAATGGTGTGCGAGCTTTCCTGCAGGTATGGGTTCCAACTCGCGTCCGTCTGGCGTTCAAAAATGGTTGCAGCAGGACCGGCTTCCTTCATGATGGCTTTGGCTTTATCCGTCACGTAATTCACCATCCTGATGTCGTTTTTGTTCCAGTCGAAGGTCACGCGCAATAACGGTTGTCCATGACGATCTTTGTAGACAGGATCGAGATCGAGATAGGCACCCCGTACCGGCATCGATGTTCCCTGACAGAAAATAGTTGCAGCAGTTTGATAATCACGTGCATAGCCCGATTTCCATTCGCTGCCCCAGCGTTTGGTTCCTTCTCGCAGAGCGTTCATATGCTGGATCGGGCGGCCATCCGTGTTGTATGCCATGATCCCAGCGCCACCGATAAAGTCGAGCTGGCTGTGATCGAAATTGTCGCCGTTAAAATCATCAATCTGTACCGCCAGCGCCCCGCCGCCAATAAACGGATTCATAAACTCACCATCGAAGAAGCCTGTAACAGAGGAGCAACTTTGATAGTTATAGTTACGGCCAATAGTGCCGCGGCCAGTCTCAGGACTGTAAGGTTCGCCAATTTTGGACAGCAGCATCATGCGCACATTGTCCATCTGGTAGGCGGTGATACACACCACATCCGCCGGCTGGAAACCTTCTACGCCCTCTTTAGTAATAAAGCGCACGCCTTTAGCGGTTTTACCGTCATCATGCTTCATCACCTGTAAAACTTCGGTTTCGGTCAACAGGGTGAAATTAGGGCGGCGCATTAATACCGGCAGAATACAGGCCTGAGGTGAGGACTTACTGAAGTTGCCACAGCCGTGAAAGTCACAAAATCCGCAATAAGTACAGGGTCCCATCGTCACGCCCAACGGGTTGACATAAGATTGGGACAGATTACCCGCAGGAATGGTGAAAGGATGGTAGCCCATGCTTTGCGTGGTAGTGCGATATTTGCGTAACCAGTGGGTGTCTTTCAGTGGCGGCGTTGGATAATCGCGGGTACGCGGCCCTTCAAACACATTACCGTTGGGTTGCAATTTGCCATTGAGATTGCCCGCAATACCGGAAGTTCCGGCAATACGTTCAAAGCGATCGTAATAGGGTTCCATTTCGGCATAAGTCACCCCCCAGTCCTGCAGTTGCAGGTCCTTCATCTTAGCTGCACCGTAACGTTCCCGGGTTTGAGTTGCCACTTCGAAATCCCACGGAGAAAATCGCCATGACATGCCCGCCCAGTGCGTACCCGCGCCGCCGACGTTCCAGCCAAACTGATAGGCAGACCAGTTACGAACCGGCGCGGCATCCTGGCTGGTATTGTTGCGAAAAGTCGTGGTTTCAACGCTCATCGGCTGCAACAGTTGGCGGCGTGTATGCCAGCGCAGCTCATCCGGATCAACCGCCACCGGGAAGTCAGTGGACGTATCGCGCCATGCACCACGCTCAATCGCGACCACATTAAGTCCGGCGCGCGTTAACTCTTCTGCCATGACCGATCCGGCCCAGCCTAATCCGACAATGACGACATCGGTTTTATTTCTTATTTGTGACATTAACTCAGCTCCGACAATCAATCTTTTGGAATAAGGCTGACAGGAATTAATTGTAAATTTTCACCGCGACGATCAACGTACTGACGGTAGTCATAGCGAGCGCCTGGAAAACCAATCATTTTCCAGCCAGCCATCGTTTTATTGCCGCCATAAAGTGGGTCAGCAAGATAGCTTTCGCGCACGTTCTGCAGCATCAGTTCAAAAAAGGCCTTGCTGTTAACCTCTGCGCCAAGATTGATCTTTCCGGCTTCCATCGCGGTTAAAAAAGCGTCAATTCCTGCATCGCTGAGGGTGAAAAACGAAGCGTGGTGATTTTTTTGTGACCAGGCTTCTAACGCTTTTAAACCGGTGATGTAACGCTCACGCGGTGAGGTTAAAAACTGCGGGCTGCCCATCAACTTTTCTTCATTTTCAGGATGTAATGGCCCATCAAGATACAGTGCTGCGCCCGATCCATAATCCCCGGCTAACTGGTCATCTATGAATTCAATTGCGCCTTCTTCACTGGCAGAAGGGCCGTGACCGTCTGCTGGAATTAGACGATCAAAAATAGCCGTCAAATTTTTACGATCGGTTTCATCAGTCAATACACGATATCCCCCTTGCAATGCCGGAACGGGCAGCGCATCGGGTGTTAACCGGGTATCAATCGGAACGTTATGCAGCTCTTTAGCGTTCAGCTTCGGTGCCACCGTTAACGTTGCAACCAGTGAACTAATAGAAAAGATCGCTTCTCTTCGGTTCATATCTCTTTCCTTTAATAGCACGATATTTATTGCCACCGATTCCGGCTCTCGGAAAACAGGCAATAGAAATCCAACCCTGTTTAAAACAAGGTAAATTGTTGCCTTAAAGAGGCATTGATGTTATTAGCGACGAAAGTCATCGACTCTTAAATATATAAAAGTTACGAAACGTTATGTCGCTTAAGGGTAAAAAATGAATTAGCTTGTCGGCATGATATTTGACATGGCAATCCCTAACGTGTTGTTAAATCCAAAAGGTAAGATATTTATTATTATTAACAATGCTTCCAGTAATTAACTACTTCGTAATAGTAACGCGATTAAATTACTATCCAGTCTGCCTATTTACCGCAGACTGGATAGTATTAACGCTTAATATGGCTGCCGCGTAATACTAATTTACCGCTTCGCCATTCTGCTTCATCTACGCTATCCCCACCAGTAAGACGATTAATAGCCTCGCTAACCAGTTTTTCGGTCTGCTGATCGTAAGTCGTCAAATCCCAGACCGGAGAATCGGCTTCATCTATGCCATCAAATCCAACGATAGCAATGCTTTTTATGTCGCCTGATTCGTAGAGCGCTTCCAGCACGCCAATAGCCAGAACATCGTTTTCGCAAAACATTGCGTCAATGCGCTGTTCCGGAGGCGTTTCATTCAGATACCTCTTCATCATCAGATAGGCGGCTTTACGTTCATATTTGCCCGTCATCAACATGAGATCGATTTTAAGATTTTCTAATGAAAGTTCATGCTGATAACCATCCATACGTAATAAATGGCTTGAATCGGTATCGGGGCCCTTCATATAGCCAAAACGACGATAACCCTGCGCGATTAACAACTGGCCAATTTCACGCCCAGCCTGGAAGCCATCAATATTGATATTCTCAATATTCCGCTTTCCTTCACTGTTTCGGCATATTTGAATCAGCGGAACGGAGTGAACGCTGTGCGCGATTTCAAACAGCTCGTTGCTGAGGGTATTGGCAAAGAACAAGATGCCATCAACTTGCAATTGATCGGCCATTTCCATCACCGACTGATAGTTGTCACCCGTGGTGATATTCAGTATCAATGCCAGATAGCCTTTGGATTGAAGCTGTTTAGTGACGGCATCCAGAATTCTCATCGCATGAGGATTTTTCAACTCATCAATGGCGATAGCAATGATATGCGTATTTCGTTTAGTCAAACTACGTGCCAGCAAATTGGGGCGATAGCCTAACTCGGCGGCTATGGCCATGATTCTCTCTTTAGTATCCGGAGCGACATAGGCTCCAGGCGTAAATGCTCTCGAGACCGTCCATTTCGATACACCCGCCAGTTTTGCAACTGCAGTTGCATTAGCTTTGGGTTGCTTTTGAGGTTTCTTTTCAGTTGTCATACATTCACTTAAGGGTATTTACATCTCATGCCCATATTGGACGTCAAACTGGTACGAAAAGAAACGCTTAAAGTACGATCCCGCAACTAACCCATCTTTTTTATGAATTAACCAGCTCTTTTAAGAAAAAGTTTTAACGCATTGTTGGGATTATGTTAATTCAGCGCTGCGTTTGCAAATAGTTTCTGCACCTGGGTGCACATAAGATCAAAAAAATCGATGTTATTTTATGAATTACGCTATTTTTCAAAAGGTTGGAATAGTTTTGCCTTTAGTGTTTTTGACTAAAAAATAGCTTCTTATCGCGCGCCGATTGCCCTGCTCCCCGGTGATTAATACCGCGCGATGTTAGTCATCTCTTCATCAGCAACGTGTGGGCTTTCCCTGAAGAAGCGTTTTTCCGCCGAACAGATCATCAATATTCTCCGCGAGGCCGAACCGAAGCCGCTGTTTCTGCCAGGAAGCTGTGATCAAGCCCGGCGGATTGTTTATGCCGCAGCAGTTTGGTGGCGGGCTCCGCAGGGTGTAACATCGCTGCTTTATTAATAATAACTGACGGAATTAACCATGAGCTATCGCGTGATTGCCCTCGACCTTGATGGTACGCTGCTGACGCCGCGTAAAACTATTCTTCCTGAATCGCTGGCCGCCCTTGCCGAAGCCCAACGGGCCGGCGTGAAAGTCCTGATTGTCACCGGACGCCATCACTGCGCTATTCATCCTTTTTATCAGGCGTTGGCGTTAGATACACCGGCGATCTGCTGTAACGGCGCCTATTTATATGATTATCAAGCGCAAAAGGTATTAGCGGCCGATCCGCTGGCTAAGCCGCAGGCGCTGAAAATAATTGAAATGCTCGATCAGCAGGCGATTCACGGCCTGCTGTACGTTGATGACGCCATGCTGTATCAGACGCTTACCGGCCATGTCGAGCGCACCCTGCTGTGGGCGGAATCGCTGCCGCCGCAGCAGCGTCCGCTCTTTTTGCAGGTGCCGGATTTGGCCGCCGCCGCGCAGGATGCCCAGGCAATCTGGAAGTTCGCCCTCTCCCATCCTGATACGCGCGCGCTGCAGCAGTTTGCCGAAAGCGTTGAGCAGGAGCTGGGGCTGGCGTGCGAATGGTCGTGGCACGATCAGGTGGATATTGCCCAGGCGGGCAACAGTAAAGGCAAGCGTCTGGCGCAGTGGGTTGCTGCACAGGGGCTGGAGATGAAAGAGGTACTGGCGTTTGGTGATAACTATAACGATCTCAGCATGCTGGAAACGGTTGGGCTGGGCGTAGCGATGGGCAACGCCGATGAGGCGATCAAAGCGCGGGCCGGACGGGTTATCGGCACTAACCTGGAACCGGGAATTGCGGAAACTATCCGTCGCGAAGTGCTGTAGCCTCCGACGACCCTGCCGCGCCAGGTTTTTAGCGGAGCCGTGTTTGCTTCCCGGTTCCGTCTCTTTCAGGGCGTAATGGAAACGCTTTTAATCTGGGCGTACAGCCACATGCCCGGCTTGATCGCCAGCTCATCGCGCGCCCACGGCGTTATGCGCGCCCACAGTTCGCTGGAACCGATGCGCAGCTTAACTTCTGTCTGCTGATTATCCACCTCAATCAGCTCGCTGACCTGCGCGGGCAGCACGTTACGGATGGTGCTGTTAAGCGGCGGCTGCAGTATTAACGACACATCCGACGACTGAATGCGAATACGCAGCACCGTTTTAATCGGCGCCTCCACCCGGCTAACCCAGATATGCTGATCGCCAAGCGATAGCGCGGTCATCGCATAATCAGGATGCTGCTCCAGCACCTGTACGCGCAGCACGCTGCTCTGTTCGCTACGCGGCAGCCACGGGCGCAGCGCGCTGCCGTTCCAGACCTCTTCCAGCGTCCCGGTCGCCTTAACCTGACCGTTATCTAATATCAGCACCCGATCGGCCAGCTGTAAGATTTCGTCGAGGCTGTGCGATACGTAAAGCAGCGGAATATCCACCTGCTTTGCCAGCTTCTGCAGGTAGGGCAACAGCTCGCGCTTGCGTAGCAGATCCAGTGCCGCCAGCGGCTCATCCATCAGCAGGATGTCGGGCGCGGTCAGCAACGCGCGGCCAATCGCTACCCGCTGCTTTTCACCGCCGGAAAGCGACCAGGGAAAACGATCCAGCAGCTCGCCAATACCCAACAAGTTGACCAGCGCATCAAACTGCGCCTGGCGGCTTTTCGCCATACCGTAGCGCAGGTTGCCGCGCACCCGATAATGCGGAAAGAGACGCGCCTCCTGAAAAACGTAGCCGACGCGTCGTTTTTCCGGCGGCAGCCAGGTCGCCTGTTCCGCATCGCTCAGCGTCCGTCCGTTCAGGCGGATATAACCCTGCTGCGGCGCAGCCAGCCCGGCAATCGCGTTGATTAACGACGTTTTCCCCGCGCCGGATACGCCGAAAATAGCGGTAATGCCGTTGGCGGGCAGCTGCGTATCAATCTGCAGCGAGCTGTCGCCCTGCTGCAGCGTAAAGTTAAGTTCCAGCATCAGCCCCCCAGACGCTTACGGCCCCAGCGAGCCAGCCATTCCGATAGCAGTAATGAAAGCAATGCCAGTATGATAGCGATCAGGCAGAGCCTGGCGGCATTCACTTCGGCGCCCGGCGTTTCCAGCAGGGTAAACATCGCCAACGGAATGGTGCGGGTTTCGCCGGGAATATTGGATACAAAGGTGATAGTGGCGCCAAACTCGCCGAGCGAGCGGGCAAAGGCCAGCACGGTGCCGGCGATCAGGCCAGGCAGCGTAAGCGGTAGCGTAATGGTAAAAAAGACGCGCCAGCGCCCTGCTCCCAGCGTACGCGCCGCCTGCTCCAGCTTCGGATCAACCGCCTCCAGCGCCAGGCGAATGGCGCGCACCATCAGCGGCAGCGCCACCACGGCGGCGGCTAACGCCGCGCCGCGCCAGCTAAAAGCAAAGCTGATGCCGAACCAGTCATACAGCCATGCGCCCAGCCAGCCGCGCCGTCCGAACGACAGCAACAGCAGATAACCCACCACCACCGGCGGCAGCACCAGCGGCAGATGGATCAGGCTGTCCAGCAGCGCCTTGCCGCGAAACTGACAGCGCGCCAGTAGCCAGGCGAGAAAGATGCCAAAAGGCAGGCTGAACAACACAGCAATGGCCGAAACTTTCAGACTGAGCTCAACAGCCTGCCATTCAACATCACTCAATATCATTAGCGTGGGGTAAATCCATATTTTTTAAATATTGCTGCCGCCTCAGGCCCTTTGAGGTAGTCATAAAACGCGCTGACGGCAGGATGACGATGATCTTTAACGATGGCCATCGGATATTCCACCGGCTTATGGCTGTTTTCCGGGAAATGCCCCACGACGGTGACCTTATGGCTGGCAACCGCATCGGAGCCGTAAACAATCCCGTAAGGCGTTTCGTTACGCTCCACCAGCGCCAGCGCGGCGCGTACATTGTTCGCGCGGGCCATAACCGGCGACAGCGTATCCCAGGCACCCAAATTTTGTAAGGCCTCTTTAGCATAAATACCGGCCGGAACATGATCCGGATCGCCGGTAGCAATACGCTGACCTTTCAACAGGCTTTTCCAGTCGGTATTTTTATCAATCGTGACCGCTTTCGCCTGCGCGTCGGCGGGGGCGATCAGCACCAGGTCGTTGCCCAGCAGCGTATAGCGCGAGTCGCCTTCGATGCTGTTTTTCTGCGCGGCGTAATCCATCCATTGCTGATCGGCGGAAATAAACAGATCGGCCGGTGCGCCCTGCTCTATCTGACGCGCCAGCGTTGAAGAAGAGGCGTAGGAGGCGACGACTTTAATCTCATGTTTATTTTTTTCATACTGGCTGACAATATCCTGCAGCGCATTGGTCAGCGACGCGGCAGCAAACACCGTGATATTTTCCGCGGCAACGGCGTGCCCCGATACGCTCAGGCTGATAGCGGCAGCGCCCAGCCAGTGACTCCATTTAACAGCAGACATAGCATTTCTCCAGGTTACGTTATGTAGCACATACTATAACGAGACGGGAAGGCGTGTCATACGTTTGATCAAAGGAGGAGCGGCGGGCCAATAAACAGCAGGGCCGACATGTTATCGGCCCTGTTGAAAGAAGAGAATAGCGCGGTGAGCCTACTGGCGATGTTTTGCCGGCTGGTCATTACGATGACCGAATTTTGAAATGACGTTGAAAACTTCGCCCAGGCCATAGATCAGGCCAAGAATAATCGCCATTACGATCGGCACCATGATCACGGCGACAGCAAGGCTTTTTAATAACTCCAGCATAGTTGCCTCGTTTATTACGGTAAAAAAACCATTTTAATCAGCGTGACGGAAAACGCACTGCTATTTTGTGCGCTTTACCTTTCCTTAAGCTACACGCTTAACGCCGTGACACCTTCTGCCGCCTCTTTTACAATCGGTTAATTGCCACTCTCTGGGGTTTAACATGCAGGCTGATATTTCTCTGATTATTCGATTACAGCAGAAGCTGTTCGCCGATCCGCGCCGGATTGCGCTATTGCAGCAGATTAAACACACCGGCTCTATTAGCCAGGGCGCCAAACTGGCCGGCATCAGCTACAAGAGCGCATGGGATGCAATTAATGAGATGAATCAGCTGGCGGAGCGCACGCTGGTGGAGCGCGCCACGGGCGGCAAAGGCGGCGGCGGCGCGCAGCTTACGCGCTACGGCGAGCGTTTAATTGAGCTGTTCCGCCTGCTGGAGCAGATCCAGCAAAAGGCCTTTGACGTTCTGCAGGATGACCAGCTGCCGCTGGATAGTCTGCTGGCGGCGATCGCCCGCTTTTCGCTGCAAACCAGCGCGCGTAATCAGCTGTTTGGCACATTAGTCAATCGCGATGCGGAGCCGGTTCAGCAGCACGTTGAGGTACTATTGGCCGATCGCCAGACGCGTCTGAAAGCCGCCCTGACCCGTCAGAGCGCGGATCGCCTGCAGCTTAGCGCCGGTAAGGAAGTGCTGCTGTTAATCAAGGCGCCGTGGGTTGAAGTGAGCCGTGCGCCCTCCGATGCGGATAATCAGCTGCCCTGCACCATCAGCGCCGTTGAACGCGGCGAGCAACAGAGCGAAGTGCTGATGCGTCTGGCGAGCGGCGAAACGCTGTGCGCCACGCTCAGCAATCAGCAGGTCGCGCAGCAAGATCTACAGCCAGGCGCGGCGGTGCTAGCACATTTCAATGCCGATCGGTGATTATCGCGACGCTGCTCTGAATCCGTCCCTGTTATTTGACAAGCTTTCAGCCAGCCATTAAAAATCCTTTTCACGCTGCAAAAAACGGAATGAAAAATGGCTACGTTGCAAATTTCGCAAGGCACGTTTCGTCTTAGCGATACCCGAATACTGTCCCTTAATGATTTAACGCTGCACAGCGGAGAAAGCTGGGCCTTTGTCGGCGCTAACGGCAGCGGTAAATCTTCGCTGGCGCGCGCGTTGACGGGTGAACTGCCGCCGCTGCAGGGGCGATTTTCCAGCGACTTTGTCCGCCCGACGCGTCTGTCACTGGAGAAGCTGCAAAAGCTGGTGGAGGAAGAGTGGCAGCGTAACAATACCGATCTGCTGAGCGAAGGCGAAGATGATACGGGCCGCACGGCGGCGCAGATGATTCAGGAAGAGGTAAAAGATGAGGCCCGTTGCCGCCAGCTGGCGCAGCTGTTCGGCATTGAATACCTGCTTGAACGCCGCTTTAAATATCTTTCCACCGGCGAAACGCGCAAAACGTTACTCTGTCAGGCGCTGATGGCGCAGCCGGATCTGCTGGTGCTGGACGAACCTTTCGATGGGCTGGATGTGGCCTCGCGCGCCAGCCTTGCGGCGCTGCTTGAGGAGCTGCATCAGCAGGGTTATACCCTGGCACTGGTATTAAACCGCTTTGACGATATTCCCGCTTTTATTGAACGCACCGGCGTACTGGCGGAGTGTAATCTGACCCACGTCGGCGCGCGCGAAGCGGTATTGGCAGAAGCGCTGGTGGCGCAGCTGGCGCACAGCGAACAGCTGGCGGGAATGGCGGTGCCAGAGGCGGATAATCCCGCCCAGCTGCCAAAGACTGCGCCTGATGAGCCGCGCATCGTGCTGAAAAACGGCGTGGTCAGCTATAACGATCGGCCGGTTTTACACGGGCTGAACTGGGAGGTTAAACCGGGCGAGCACTGGCAAATCGTCGGGCCGAACGGCGCGGGTAAATCGACCTTGCTGAGCCTGGTAACCGGCGATCATCCGCAGGGTTACAGCAACGATTTAACCCTGTTTGGCCGTCGGCGCGGCAGCGGCGAAACCATCTGGGATATTAAGCAGCATATTGGCTATGTCAGCAGCAGCCTGCACCTGGACTATCGCGTTGCCATTAGCGTGCGCAACGTGATTCTTTCCGGTTATTTTGATTCTATCGGTTTGTATCAGGCGGTTTCCGATCGGCAACGCAAGCTGGCCGACGGCTGGCTGGCGCTGCTGGGTATGGCGACGCAGGGCGATATGCCCTTCCACAGCCTGTCGTGGGGGCAACAGCGACTGGTGCTGATTGCGCGGGCGCTGGTAAAACATCCAACGCTGTTGATTCTGGATGAGCCGCTGCAGGGGCTGGACCCGATCAACCGCCAGCTGGTGCGGCGCTTCGTTGATGTGCTGATTGCCGAAGGCGAGACGCAGCTGCTGTTTGTTTCGCATCATGCCGAGGATGCGCCGCAATGCATTACTCACCGTTTGAGCTTTGTCCCACACGACAATCGTTACCGCTATGATATTGCAGCGCTGAACTGATGTTACGGCCCGGGCAAGCCGGGCCTGAAATTAACGCCGTGAATGCAGGCCGATCGTAACGTCGCCAATCCCTCCTCTCTCACCGTTTATTCCCCTGAGCGATAAACTATTTTTTATGTAACCGCTACCATTATTTCGCGCTATTAAATTAATATCCTGATGGCCAGACGCTATTAACACTGGATAATAAGAATTTTCAGCTTGTGTAAACGATTCCATTTATCCAGACTGGATCACGCTTTCGCCTTTTACACTGTGCTATTTTTTATTCTGCGATCTCCGCTTTAGTCAGCTATCAGGACATAACATGGAAAAATTTAATCCGGTCGATCACCCTCATCGCCGTTATAACCCGCTGTCCGATCAGTGGGTGCTGGTTTCTCCACATCGTGCGAAACGCCCATGGCAGGGTGCGCAAGAGGCACCGGCCGTGCAGCAACTGCCAAAACACGATCCCGACTGCTTCCTTTGTCCGGGCAATACCCGCGTGACCGGCGATAAAAATCCCGACTATGCGGGCACCTACGTGTTTACCAATGATTTCGCCGCGCTGATGGTTGATACGCCCGAAGCGGTGCAGAGCGATGACATGCTGATGCGCTGTGAAAGCGCGCGCGGCACCAGCCGGGTGATTTGCTTTTCGCCCGACCACAGCAAAACGCTGCCGGAGCTGAGCCTGCCGGCGCTGGAAGAGGTGATCGCCACCTGGCAACAGCAGACCGCCGAACTGGGCCAGCACTATCCCTGGGTGCAGGTGTTTGAAAATAAAGGCGCGGCGATGGGCTGTTCTAACCCGCATCCGCACGGTCAGGTATGGGCGAACAGCTTTCTGCCGAATGAAGTGCAGCGCGAGGATCAACATCAGCGTGCCTGGTGGCAGCAGCACGGCTCGCCGATGCTGGTGGATTACGCGGCGCGCGAGCTGCAAGACGGCAGCCGCACGGTGGTGGAAACCGAACACTGGCTGGCGGTGGTGCCCTGGTGGGCGGCCTGGCCGTTTGAAACCCTGCTGCTGCCGAAAACGCATATTCAGCGCCTGGTGGATCTGAATGATGCGCAGCGCAGCGATTTGGCGCTGGCGCTGAAAAAGCTCACCAGCCGCTACGATAACCTGTTCCAGTGCTCGTTCCCCTACTCTATGGGCTGGCACGGCGCGCCGTTCAACGGCGAAGAGAACGACCACTGGCAGCTGCATGCGCATTTTTACCCGCCGCTGCTGCGTTCGGCGACGGTACGTAAATTTATGGTTGGATACGAAATGCTGGCAGAAACCCAGCGCGACTTAACCGCAGAACAGGCAGCGGAGCGCCTGCGTTCTGTCAGTGATATTCATTTCCGCCAGACGGGAGATTCAGAATGACGTTAAAAGCCACTACCGACCAGACTTTCCAGCAGCAGTTTGGCTATCAGCCGACGCACACGATTCAGGCGCCGGGCCGGGTGAATCTTATTGGTGAACATACCGATTACAACGACGGCTTTGTGCTGCCCTGCGCTATCGATTACCAGACGGTTATCAGCTGCGCCAAACGTGACGATCGCCAGGTGCGGGTTATCGCGGTTGATTACGATAATCAGCAGGACAGTTTCTCGCTGGATGAGCCGATTATGAGCGTTAAAGAGCCGATGTGGGCGAACTACGTGCGCGGCGTCGTGAAGCATTTACAGCAGCGCAGCGGCAACTTTAACGGCGCGGATCTGGTGATCAGCGGCAACGTGCCGCAGGGCGCCGGACTCAGCTCTTCCGCTTCGCTGGAAGTGGCGGTCGGCACCGTGTTCCAGCAGCTTTATCATCTGCCGCTTGATGGCGCCGAGATCGCCGTGAACGGGCAGGAAGCAGAGAACCAGTTTGTCGGCTGCAACTGCGGCATTATGGATCAGCTGATTTCCGCGCTGGGTAAAAAAGATCACGCCATGCTGCTCGATTGCCGCACGTTAGGCACGCGCGCGGTGCCGATGCCGCAGAATGTGGCGGTGGTGATTATTAACTCTAACTTCCGTCGCAGCCTGGTCGGCAGTGAATACAATACTCGCCGCGAGCAGTGCGAAACCGGCGCGCGCTTCTTCAGCCAGCCCGCGCTGCGCGACGTGGACATCAATCAGTTCAGGGCGGTAGAACACGAGCTGGATCCGCAGGTGGCAAAACGCGTGCGTCATGTATTAACCGAAAATGCGCGCACGCTGGAAGCCGCAGAGGCACTGAGTAAAGGCGATCTGAAACGCATGGGCGAACTGATGGCGGAATCGCACGCCTCAATGCGCGATGATTTCGAGATCACCGTGCCGCCTATCGATCGGCTGGTAGAGATGGTGAAAGAGGTGATCGGCGATCGGGGCGGCGTGCGTATGACCGGTGGCGGCTTTGGCGGCTGTGTGGTCGCGCTGATGCCGCATGACCTGGTGGAACCGGTAAAAGCGGCGGTTGCCGGTCAGTATGAAGCCCAAACCGGTATCAAAGAGACCTTTTACGTCTGTAAGGCATCGGAAGGAGCGGGACAATGTTAAACGAAGCTACTTCGCTGGCGCCCGATGGGCAGCCGTGGCGTATTACCGTCCTGCGCAACAGCAACGGTATGGTCGCCACCTTTATGGACTGGGGCGCCACCTGGCTGTCAGCGCGCGTGCCGATGAAAGACGGCAGCGTACGTGAAGCGCTGCTTGGCTGCGCGACGCCTGCCGATTATCTCAGGCAGACGGCTTATCTTGGCGCCAGCGTCGGCCGCTACGCCAACCGCATCGCCAATGCGCGTCTGAATGAGGCTGGCATTACGTTGATGGCGAATCAGGGCGCGCATCAGCTGCACGGCGGGCCGGAAGGCTTTGATAAACGCCGCTGGCAGATTGTCAGCCAGAGCGAAAGCAGCGTGCTTTACCGTATCGATTCCCCCGACGGCGATCAGGGCTATCCGGGGAATCTCATCGCGCAGGTGGAATATCGCCTGGATGATAATAATTGCCTGTCGATTAACTGGGAGGCGCAGGTAGATCGCCCCTGCCCGGTCAACCTGACCAATCACGCCTATTTCAACCTGGACGCGCATCACGGCGATGCGCGCCAGCATACGCTGCAGCTCAGCGCCGATCGCTATCTGCCGGTAAGCGGCGAAGGCATTCCGCGCGCGCCGTTGCAGGCGGTAGAAAACAACGGCTTTGATTTCCGTCAGCCCAAATCCATTGGCCGCGACTTTTTGCAGGATGAAGATCAGCGCCTGGTACAGGGCTACGATCACGCCTTTTTGCTTAATGAACGCGGTGCGGAGCAGCCCGCCGCGCAGCTGTGGTCCGCAGACAGCAAGCTTAAGCTGACGGTGCATACCACTGCGCCAGCGCTGCAGTTTTATAGCGGCAACTATCTTGCAGGAACACCGGCGCGCGAACAGGGTAGCTATAACGCTTTCCAGGGCATCGCGCTGGAAAGTGAATTTTTACCCGATTCACCGAACCATCCCGAATGGCCCCAGCCTGACTGTTGGTTACAACCTGGCAAAACCTGGTACAGTGTTACCCGCTACACGTTAACGGCGGAATAACATCAGGCTGAAAAACAGGCATCGCGCAGGTTGAGCACTTACGCCGTGCGTAGAATTCCGCTATGGTAGGGCACTATCGATTGCCGAGCCGCGCGCGACGGCAATATAATGGTTTCATTATCATACGAGCGTTAAGGAGTTAAGCTATGGCTGTAACTAAGCTGGTTCTGGTGCGCCACGGCGAAAGCCAGTGGAACAACGAAAACCGCTTTACCGGATGGTACGATGTTGATCTGTCTGATAAAGGCCGCGGAGAAGCAAAAGCAGCAGGTCAGCTGCTGAAAAAAGAAGGATTTACCTTCGATTTCGCTTACACCTCCGTGCTGAAGCGCGCAATTCACACTCTGTGGAACATTCTGGACGAACTGGATCAGGCCTGGCTGCCGGTTGAAAAATCCTGGCGTCTGAACGAGCGTCACTATGGTGCGCTGCAGGGTCTGAACAAAGCGGAAACCGCTGAAAAATACGGCGACGATCAGGTAAAACAGTGGCGTCGTGGCTTTGCCATCACCCCACCGGAACTGGATCGCAGCGATGAGCGCTTCCCAGGCCACGATCCGCGCTATGCGAAACTGACCGCTGAGCAGCTGCCTACCACTGAAAGCCTGGCGCTGACCATTGAACGCGTTACCCCTTACTGGAATGAAACCATTCTGCCGCGCCTGAAAAGTGGTGAGAAAGTGATCATTGCCGCTCACGGTAACTCACTGCGTGCGCTGGTAAAATACCTGGACAACATGAGTGAAGAAGAGATCCTCGAACTGAACATCCCGACCGGCGTACCGCTGGTTTATGAGTTCGATGAAAACTTCAAGCCGCTTAAACGTTACTATCTGGGCGACGCTGACGAGATCGCAGCGAAAGCCGCGGCGGTAGCGAACCAGGGCAAAGCGAAGTAATTCGTATCTTGCAGAAAAAACCCGCCGTCTGGCGGGTTTTTTTATCGGCGTTTAACCGTAGAACTTGTACCGTCAGCCCCGGCGCGCTTTTACCGCAGCGGCCAGCTGATGTAATACCTTTTCCGTATCTTCCCAGCCGATGCAGGCGTCGGTAACGCTCTTACCGTAAACCAGCGGCTCGCCGCTTTCGAGGCTTTGATTACCTTCCACCAGATGGCTTTCGATCATCACGCCGATAATGCCCTGCTCTCCGCCGCTAATCTGCTGCGCGACATCCTCAGCCACTACCATCTGGCGCTGGAACTGCTTGCTGCTATTAGCATGGCTGAAATCGATCATAACCTGAGCGGGCAGACCCGCTTTTTCCAGCCCCGCTTTCACCGCGCTAACGTGGTGCGCGCTATAGTTCGGCTCTTTACCGCCGCGCAGGATTATATGGCAGTCGCCGTTGCCGCTGGTTTCAACAATGGCGGAATGGCCATATTTGGTTACCGACAGGAAGCAGTGCGGCGATCCGGCTGCGTTAATCGCATCGATAGCCACCTTAATGGTGCCGTCGGTGCCGTTTTTGAAGCCCACCGGGCAGGAGAGGCCCGAAGCCAGCTCACGATGCACCTGTGATTCAGTAGTGCGCGCGCCAATAGCGCCCCAGCTCATCAGATCGGCCAGATATTGCGGCGTAATCATATCGAGGAATTCGCCCGCCGCCGGCAGGCCAGCGTGGTTGATTTCCAGCAGTAATTTACGCGCCATGCGCAAACCATCATTAATCTGGAAGCTGCCATCCATAAGCGGATCGTTAATCAGCCCTTTCCAGCCCACCGTAGTACGCGGCTTTTCAAAATAAACGCGCATTACGATTTCTAACTCGCCGCTCAGCGCTTCCCGCAGCGTTAACAGACGGGCGGCATATTCTTGCGCCGCCTCAACGTCATGAATCGAACAGGGGCCGATCACCACCAGCAGACGGTCGTCTTCATTTTTCAGAATTTTGTGAATCGCCTGACGTGAGGCGGCAACGGTCGCGGCGGCTTTTTCCGTCGCGGGAAATTTTTCCAGCAGCGCAACCGGGGGTAACAGTTCTTTTATCTCTTTGATTCTTAAATCATCATTCTGGTAATTCATAAGCTATCCATTTTGTATTTTGCCTGGCATGCAGCGGGCACAACCTGCCCAATTTATCCCGTCACTGCCGCGCTGTAAATCGCGTTTCCCCCAGCGAAGCGCGTTTGTCATTTGCGTTTCTTTGGTTCCTTACTACACTTTTAACCGTTAGTTCTTAAAAATTTATTGTTTCTACCATAAGTTTTCGTCATACGTTGCTGTGGCGATATATTGTCTCGCCCGTATGAAAAGATGGTTTAAATGTTCTATCAGGTTTCATCAGCAACTATCAATAATTAACGGGAGCATAATTATGAATAAGTTTGCAATCGCAATTCTGACGGCAGCCGTCTCTCTGAGCGGCGGTGCAGCGCTGGCCGCAGAGACCTCACAGAATTCACAGAACTCACAGGCCGGACAGGATAATAACGGCACCGCAAACCAGGCAGCGGATGCAGGCGCGGTAGCTCCAGGCGCAAAACAAAATCTGCCGCCAAAGGGCGTTGATAATAGCAAGATTAATAATTCCGGCATCAACAACAGTAACACCAGCAGTACGCCAACCGCTGGCAGCAACGGCATGAGCGCCGATGAAATGGATCAAAACGCGCAGTGTAAAGACGGTAAATGCCCTAATATCAACAAAAAAGTTCAGACGCAGCAGGGCGGCGGCGATGTCAATCGTAAAACCGACGGCACTACGCAATAACACTACGCCTTCGGGCTGACAAAATAAGAGAGAGCCGCGGTTCTCTCTTATTTTATCCGGCGATTAAACCGCTTTCTTAATTATCTTTTTTGCGCCCGGTTTAAGGCCTTTTCCCCTGCCGAGCGTTACTTCCACCGCTTTTTTCGCTATTCTGAAACACGGTAATAAATCAATTAAAGATCAACCACTATGACGCATCATCATTCGCACACGGAACATGACGGCAACCGCTCCCGGTTGCTCGCCGCCTTTATTGTTACCGCTCTGTTTATGCTGGCGGAAGTGGCGGGCGGTCTACTCTCCGGCTCGCTGGCGCTGCTGGCCGACGCCGGGCATATGTTGACGGATACCGCCGCGCTGCTGATGGCGCTGCTGGCGGTACAGTTTGCGCAGCGTAAGCCGAACGCCCGCCATACTTTTGGCTGGCTGCGCCTGACTACGCTGGCCGCCTTTGTTAATGCTATCGCGCTTTTTGTGATTACCGTACTGATTGTCTGGGAAGCCGTGCAACGCTTTTATCAGCCGCAGCCGGTAGCAAGCGGGATGATGCTGGTTATCGCCGTCGGCGGGTTGCTGGCTAACCTGCTCTCTTTCTGGCTGCTGCATCGCGGCAGCGGCGAAAGCAATCTGAACGTGCGGGCAGCGGCGCTGCACGTATTGGGCGATCTGCTCGGCTCCGTAGGGGCGATTGTCGCAGCGTTGATTATTATATTTACCGGCTGGACGCCAATCGATCCTGTTTTATCGCTGGTGGTCTCTGCGCTGGTGTTGCGCAGCGCGTGGTCGCTGCTGAAGGAAAGCCTGCATGAGCTGCTGGAAGGCGCGCCTGCCGCGATAGATACCGAGAAGCTGAAGCGCGATTTAACGCTGAATATCACGGAGATCCGTAACGTGCACCATGTTCATCTCTGGCAGGTTGGCGAAAAGCCAATCGTCACGCTACATGTTCATGTGATCCCTCCTTACGATCATGACGCTCTGCTGCAGCGTATTCATCACTATCTGCACCAGCGCTACCAAATCGATCACGCTACGGTACAGATGGAATATCAATCCTGCGAAGGGGAAGATTGCGGTCTGACGTTGGGCGCGCCGTCGCACGCCCATCACCATCATTAACGATTTAACGCGCGCGTCTGATGTGAACGCGCGCTTTTGATCCACAGCCAGCTGCCGTTCAACGCAATCAGCGTCAGAATCAGGTATTCCAGCGCCATCGCATAGACGCCCTGACGGGCAAAAATCCACACGCTGATCGCATCAATCACCACCCACAGCAGCCAGTTCTCGACATATTTACGCGTCATCAAAATCATCGCCACGATCGATAACACCATCATGGTGGAATCCCAGAACGGAAAGGCGTCAGGCTGGAGTTCCGGCATGGCGACCTGCAGCCCCAGCGCCTGCATCAGCGTTACGGCCAGCTCGGTAAGAAATGCGAAGACCGGATTGATCCACAGCGTCATTAAGGCTATCGCCACCAGGCTGCTAACGCCCCAGCCAATCGCTTTTGCCCGTGGCAGCCAGCGAATCTGCAGCGCGGCCTGGTTCCCCTCCTGTCGGCTCCAGGCGTACCAGCCGTACCAGTTGGCGGCAAAGAAAAACAGCTGCAGCAGCAGACTGGCGTAGAGCTGGATCTGGAAAAAGATAATGGCGAACAGGGTGACGTTAATCAGCCCGAACAGGTAATTGATGATTTTTTCCCGGCTGGCCAGCCAGATACAAAGCAGGCCCGCCAGGGTGCCGATCGCCTCAATCCATGATAAGTCGTAACCGCCTTTGCCCAGCGGAATGTGAACCAGAATGTTTTGCGTGCTAAAAAATTCCATATTGGCACCCTGAAGTAGGCCGGTCAGGCATTACCCTTTACGTTAAGTTTAAGTTCCGCGGCAAAAGATAGCATACGATTTAACGGCAGCAGCGCCCGCTCGCGCAGCGCGGCATCTACGTGAATTTCATGTGTCTTACCGCCCTGCTCCAGCCCTTCGGCAATCGCCTGCAGGCCATTCATCGCCATCCACGGGCAGTGCGCGCAGCTGCGGCAGGTAGCCCCTTCGCCAGCGGTAGGCGCTTCAAGCAGGTCTTTTTCAGGCACCGCCTGCTGCATCTTATAGAAAATTCCGCGATCGGTAGCCACGATCATCTGCGGATGCGGCAACGTTTTTGCCGCCTGGATAAGTTGGCTGGTAGAGCCCACGGCATCGGCCAGGTCCACTATCGCCTGCGGCGACTCCGGGTGAACCAGCACCGCAGCCTGCGGATAAAGCGCTTTCATCTGCTGCAGCGCCTGGGTTTTAAACTCATCATGGACAATGCAGGCGCCCTGCCAGCACAGCATATCGGCCCCGGTTTGCTGCTGAACATAACGTCCGAGATGACGATCCGGCGCCCACAAAATTTTCTCCCCGAGGCTGTCGAGATGTTCAATCAGCTCAACGGCAATGCTGGAGGTGACGACCCAGTCAGCCCGCGCTTTTACCGCCGCCGAGGTATTAGCATACACCACTACGGTCCGGTCAGGATGCTGGTCGCAAAAGGCGTTGAATTCTGCAATCGGGCAGCCGAGATCCAGCGAACATTCCGCCTGCAGGGTGGGCATCAGAATGGTTTTTTCCGGGCTGAGGATTTTTGCCGTTTCTCCCATAAAGCGCACGCCGGCAACCAGCAGCGTTGAAGCTGGATGCGCACTGCCGAAACGCGCCATTTCCAGCGAGTCGGCAACGCAGCCGCCGGTTTCTTCCGCCAGCGCCTGAATTTCCGGATCGGTATAGTAGTGCGCCACCATCACCGCATTACGTTCGCGCAGCAGCCGTTTAATCTTATCGCGGTAGTGCTGTTTCTCGTCAGCGGACAAGCGGCCCGGCTTGGGCGGAAAAGGGTAAAAGTCATTGAAATCGGGCAACAGGCTCATTACAGCGCTCTCGTTTTATTAACTTAACTTATTTAGCATCTATACCGCTTTGTAACGGTATAAAACCCATATCTGTTTTTTATGCTAAACAAGATAATGGAAAACAAGGCCGCTGTCGCCAGTTTTACGCGGCGCGTGATAAAACAGCCGCGCCGCGTCTCTTTACAGGCTCAGCAGGTCGCTCTTTTCAATCGCCAGCAGGAAGGCTTTGGCCTCCAGCCCTCCGGCAAAACCGGTCAGCTTGCCGTTAGAACCAATCACCCGATGGCAGGGAGCAATAATAGAGACAGGATTTCTGCCGTTGGCGGCACCGACCGCTCTTACCGCGGCAGGATGGCCTATTGCCCGCGCAATTTCAGCGTAGCTGCGCGTTTCCCCATACGGGATCGCCACCAGCGCCTGCCATACCTTTTTCTGAAATTCGGTGCCGGTAAAATCGAGCGGCACGGTGAACTGCCGCAGTTCGCCGTTAAAATAAGCGTTAAGCTGCCGCTCGGCTTCCAGCAGCAGAGGATGTTGTGGATCTTCCGTTACCGGAGTCAGCCGGATGCGTCTTAGTTCATTGGGCCACAGCACCGCCGCCAGGCCACGCTCGCTGGCGAACAGCGTTAACTCACCGATCGGCGACGCCATTTTTTTGCTGTAGTAGCTCATGTTATTTCTCTCCGTTCACCTGCACAGTTTGCTTATTATCACGCCTTTTTTCGTGCTTACCGGCTGTTTTCGGTCAGCAGAACAAAAAATATACCTGTCCGAAAACAGCGAGTTTTATACTGATCCTGAGCATAAGATAACGTTCATGATCCGCAGCGGAGCAAGACAATGATTAACGGCGATACCGCTTATCAAGCCCTGACATCTAAAGACACGCGCTTTGATGGCCTGTTTTATGTCGGCGTAACCTCGACCGGCATCTATTGTCGCCCCGTCTGTCCGGTGAAAGCGCCGCGACGGGAGAACTGTCGGTTTTTTGCCAGCGCCGAAGCGGCGGAAAAAGCCGCTTTTCGCCCCTGCCTGCGCTGCCGTCCTGAACTGGCGCCGGGCAACGCGCCCGTTGACAGCGCGCATCGGATAACCGATTTGCTGCTGCAGCGTATCGATGAAGGTATGCTTGATGAAGTGAGCAGCCTGGAAGAGGTCGCCGCCTGGTTCCACCTTAGCCTGCGCCAGCTACGACGCATTGTGCAGCAGGAGCTGGGCGTTTCCCCGCTTGAGCTGAAACAGACGCGCCGCCTGCTGCTGGCTAAGCAGCTGCTGACCGAAACGCGTCTGCCTGTCACCGAAGTCGCTTTCGCCAGCGGGTTCAGTAGCCTGCGCCGCTTTAACGATGTTTTTAATGAGCGCTATCGTATGTCACCCAGCCGCCTGCGTAAAGAAGCCGTTGCCGGAGAAAAAGAGCTGGGCCATTTAGGTTCATCGACGCTGCTGCTGGGCTATCGGCCCCCCTATAACTGGCAGACTATGCTCGACTTCCTTCGCCTGCGCGCGCTGAAGAATGTGGAATGGGTGGATGAAACCCGCTATCTCAGAACCGTGCAGCTGGGACGCTACCGCGGCTGGATTTGCGTGACGCATCTCCCGCAGAAAAACGCGCTGCAGGTAGAGTTTTCGCATACGCTGACCGGGGCTCTGCCTGCGCTGCTGCGTCGCCTGCGTAATTTATTCGATCTTAATGCGCATCCGCAGTGCATTGACGAGCGCTTACGTCAGGATCCTCTGCTAACCGCCAGTATCGATCGCGATCCTGGCCTGCGCGTTCCCGGTGCCTTTGACGGCTTTGAGATGACGGTACGCGCCGTGCTGGGTCAGCAGATTACGGTTAAGGCAGCCACCACCCTGGGCGGTCGCTTTGTCAGCGCCTTTGGTGAGGCGTTTGCAACGCCTTTTCCTGAGCTTACCCGACTGGCTCCTCCGCCGCAGCGGATTACCGAGGCGAGCATTGACGAGATCGCCAGCCTGGGAATTGTCAGCGCACGGGCGCGCTGTATCCTGGCGCTGGCCGCCGCCTGTAGCAGCGGTGATCTGCAGCTGGATACCTGTACCCATCCTGAAGAGACGATGCAAAAACTTAAGCAGCTGCCGGGCATCGGCGACTGGACGGCAGCCTATATCGCCATGCGCGCGCTGCGCTGGCCGGATGCCTTTCCCGCCGGCGATATTGTGGTGCGCAATAATCTGGGCAAGATCGGTATAAAGCAGGCGGAGGCGCGCTCGGTCGTCTGGCAGCCGTGGCGCAGCTATGCGGTGATGCATATCTGGAAAAACCTGGCGCCGAAAAAATAACTTTGCCGATTTTGCATAGCAAAAAGGCGCCTTTAGGGCGCCTTTCTACATTGGTGGGTCGTGCAGGATAACTCGGCTTCGCCTCGCCCTGCGGGCCGTTGCCGCTGGCAACGTTGTCTCGCTGCGCTCGGATCGAACCTGCTGCAGGTTCTCATCCTGCCGATTTTGCATAGCAAAAAGGCGCCTTTAGGGCGCCTTTCTACATTGGTGGGTCGTGCAGGATTCGAACCTGCGACCAATTGATTAAAAGTCAACTGCTCTACCAACTGAGCTAACGACCCGATGGTGGGTGATGACGGGCTCGAACCGCCGACCCCCTCCTTGTAAGGGAGGTGCTCTACCAACTGAGCTAATCACCCGCAATGCGGTTACTGCTAATTCGGAAAAGAACCTCAGTTCGCTTCCTGCCGATTTACACCGGATACTGCTTTAATCGTGGTGGGTCGTGCAGGATGACTCGGCTTTGCCTCGCCCTGCGGGCC
>NZ_NWUO01000002.1 GCF_002895925.1 Mixta theicola
GTGGAAACTGCCGGGATAATAGTCCAATGGAACGCTTCTTCCGGAGCTTAAAGAATGAATGGGTGCCGATGGTGGGTTACGTAAGCTTCAGCGACGCAGCACATGCAATAACGGACTATATCGTTGGATATTACAGTGCGCGCAGGCCGCACAAATATAACGGTGGGTTGCCACCAAACGAATCGGAAGATCGATACTGGAAAAACTCTAACTCGGTGGCCAGTTTTAGTTGACCACTACAGTCAACGATCAGTTTTTGGCAGACAGAGTTACAGTTAGGCATGATCAGTGATGAAGATAAAGCCAGTCTGATAGCATGGATGAGCTACATCAAAGCCGTGCAGGCAGTGGACATGTCAAAAGCGCCGGATATCATTTGGCCACAAATTCCTAGCCTGACAGCATAGTTGAAAGTCCCGAAGTGACATAGGTAGTAGTTGCTTCTATCATGTTCAGCAAAACGCTATGGTGTGGTGGAGGCAACATTGGAGTATAGGAAGGAACTGGACGGACTACGAGCTTTGGCTGTTTTATCCGTAATAATTTATCATGCAAAACTGAAATTCATGGGGCTTGAATTATTCTCCGGAGGTTTCTTTGGTGTAGATATATTCTTCGTTCTGTCTGGTTATTTAATTACCAGCATAGTGAAGCATGGATTTGAACAGCGAGAATTTTCTTTTGTAAATTTTTATTGGCGAAGAGTGAAAAGAATTGTACCAGCTCTTCTGGTCGTTCTTGCTGTTACGGCTTTCGGGGCATACAAAATTTTGTTGCCAGACGACCTCGTGTCTTTTGGAAAGTCATTAACGGCAGCATTATATTTCTCATCAAATTTTTATTTTTTCAACGAAGATAGTTATACAGCTGCTGCAAGTGTTTTTAAACCTCTTCTCCATACTTGGAGCTTAGGGGTTGAGTGGCAATACTACATTATCTTCCCGGTTGTCATGTGTATTATCTATAAGTTTTTTAGAAAATACGCATTCACTATTCTCGCTGCAATGGGATTTTTTTCTCTTCAGCTTGCCGACTTTACAGTTGTTAATCATCCTGATTTTGCTTTCTATCTTTTACCTACTAGAGCTTGGGAGCTTATAGCTGGTGGCTTGTGCGCATATGTAGGCAGAGATTTCATCTATAAAAGAGAAGGTAATGCAAAACTTATCCTGTCGATACTTCCTTTATTAGGGATATTTCTTATTACATACAGCCTGCTTTGTATTAATGATAAATCCCATCTTCCTTCATACTTATCTTTAATGCCTGTTCTTGGTACATGTCTTTTGATTATTTTCTCCCAAAAGGATGAGGTTGTTTCAAGTGCTTTATCTTTGAAGCCAATTGTTTTTGTGGGGGCTGTTTCATACTCTCTATATTTATGGCATCAGCCAGTATTTGTATTTTATCGATTCACACATCAAGAGGTATTAACTGTTTCGGAATTTTTACTGCTTACAGTAATATCTTTTGGCTTGGCTGTCTTTACCTATTATTTCGTTGAAAACCCTCTCAGAAAACTTAGAAGTAAAAAGTATGCTTTGTCTATAGCTGCTTGTGTCCTCGTTATCTTTATAGGTGGTTGTAGTATCGTCAATCATGAGGGTTTTCCGCAACGCCTCGGAGGACTTGCTAGCCTTTACGATAAAGGTCCAACTTTACCAGATATGAGTGATTGTGGGCTGGGTATTGGTAAGCGTTGTCTCATTCAGGATAAAAACTCTACCAATAATATTGTACTAATCGGTGATTCGCATGCTCAGGCTATGGCGCTAAGCTTGTCTGATTTCGCCAGGAAAAACGACTATAACTTACTTAACTTTGCTGTTTCAGGTTGCCCTGGCATCGCCTTGATTAAGCGAAAGCTTAATGATGGCGTTGATGAGATATGTAATTCACTTGCCAAGAAGGCTGATGATTTTATTAAGAAAAATAAAAATTCTTTAGTTGTTTATATGACACGAATGCCTCTATATATGCTTAACGATAAAAATGGTCCGTGGGTTTTCTCAACAACAGGAAAAGGAATTACCCACGATATCCAGAGCGTCATTACGGGATGGGGAAATAACGGAAATAAAGTTATTGTTATTTACCCTGTTCCACAGCCACCTTTCAATGTTCCGAACGAGACAAATAAACGTCTTGCTGTTGCTAAAAGCATAAGTGAGAAGCTTGCCATTTTCAATGACAAGAGTTTCCTTGAGTTTGATAAGAATAAATATTCTAAAGTTTGGGATGTTAACTTCAAAAAGGCACGTGAGTTATTTGATGGAGTCAATGGTGATAATATCATCAGGATTTATCCAGAAGAACAGCTTTGCAATGGGAACGTTTGCCGTACTCATAGCGATAAACATCTATTTTATAAAGATGATAACCATCTAACTTATTATGGGATGAACTTGGTAGTAGGGGAGATTAATCAAAAACTAAATTTATCTCATTAGCTAAAAAATGAGAGTTATTAAAGTGCATCATCAAAATAAAATGGTGATGCACAATTTCCCTAAGGTTGCTGAACAGGTCATGAACCTGATGGGACACTGGCATCAGTATTCCTCGCGCCAGCGGGGATAAATCGGGTTTGTGACCCTTGCCAAAACTTTGCGTGTCCGGGTGGTGGGAAGTGTGAAGTGCTGTTCATGCACGATGATGCGGGGCTGTTTCAGTCGTACCGAAATTTGTCCGAACCCGATCCGAATAAAGTGGTAACTGTTTGATCTGCAAAGTGTACAATGGTAAGTGTTGCAACCAGTAAAAGGGGTGCTTTTGTTATCTATCTTTATGATAGATAAAAGAAATATCCCTATATGTCGTAAACAGGAATCGTATTCGGTCTTTTTTTGTTTAATATTTAAAAACAGTGAGTTACATTAAAATCAATCAGTTATAACCCCTCCTGTTATACCGTGTTCGCTCCTGTAGGACTCTCTGCCGCCATTTTGCCGCCATTCATTCGCGCCATCCTTGCCAGTGGATTATTGCTGATCGCCTCTTCCAGATGATCAGGCGCAAAGTGTGCATAGCGCATGGTAA
Organism: Mixta theicola; assembly: GCF_002895925.1. Lineage (GTDB taxonomy): Bacteria > Pseudomonadota > Gammaproteobacteria > Enterobacterales > Enterobacteriaceae > Mixta > Mixta theicola. The sequence goes on from NZ_NWUO01000002.1 coordinate 3,040, forward strand.
CGCGTATGTCTGAGTGTCCGAGAATGCGCTGTAAAACCACGATATTGCCACCGGCCATCATAAAGTGACTTGCAAAGCTATGCCTGAGCACATGACTCATTTGGCCCTCGGGTAATTCGATAGCTGCTAATCGTATTACCCGATAGAACTGGCGATAGCATTCGGAAAAGAACGTACCTTCTTTATCTTTAAGATCGTTATAAAGTTCATCCCCAATCGGTACTGTACGGTTCTTTTTACCTTTGGTATTTATAAAGGTAATTTTATTGGGAGATATCTGGCTTGCCTTTAGTCCCGCCGCCTCACTCCAACGAGCGCCAGTTGATAGACATATTCTGACTATGAGTGTTAACTCAGGATTGCCATGTAAATCACAGGCTGCAAGAAGACGGGATATTTGCGCTTCTGTGAGCCATGACATTTCTTTCTCAGGCTCGTCGAACTCACGAATATTTTTTAGGGGATTTGGGTAATTAATTTCTCCCAGACGTTCAAGCTCGTTAAAGACTGCACGTAAAAAACAATGCTCACGGTTTACCGTGCCAACCTTAACCTTTAGGGATTTCTCACTGGTTTTATAACCGTTCTCTATTAGCCCGCTTAGTCGCCTTTCACGGTAATGCGCCCAATCTTTTGCCGTTATCTTAATGGCAATAGGATCACCCAGCCCACGGCAAATGATGTGCAACTTACCCAGGCGCCCCTTTTTATCACCTAAAGAACAGCCATGAAGCTTGTACCAGAGGGTAATTAATTCACTGAGCTTACGGCGGTCCTCTTTCTCTCCTAACCACGGCTTTGCTTTAGCCTCATCCATCTGGAAACTTTCAAATGCTGCAGCCTCTGCACGGGTTCTAAACATCTTCCTGATGCGCTTTCCTTCTCGCCCATTAGGGTAGCACTCGCAAAGCCACTTACCGTCTTTTTGCTTACGGATTGCCATGATTACGCCTGAATAACAAAAACACTAAAAGTACTGTATGTAAAAACAGTATTCAATGTTTGTTTCTCAGAATTCATACATGAAAAACCCGCCGAAGCGGGGTAGTTTAAAGCCAGGGTAATTGTGATTGGCCGCGCTCAGGGTGGGGCGGTGCTTTAGTAACCTGCCCTGGATGCATGATAATACCTGCAATGCTTTCATGTGATTTAAAAGTGCAGCCGCAATTAATATTTTGACACTGATGATACCGTTCTTTTGTCTCTTTTGAGATGTAACGGCTAGATCTGGCATGAGAAGCGTTCTGGCACAACGGGCAATGCATCATGAATTCACCAACCTGAATGTATTAAGCGCAACGGGGCTAAGCGCATTTTGCATAATCAAGTTTGTGTTTGCAATTTATAGTTTAAGAATCTTCCTCTTCATATTCTACGTTCGACAAAAGCACCTCAAATTCAAGACTCGTTGTGTAGCCATTACTACCTAAGTCATGTATCACCTTGCTTATTATCCACGGTTGAGCATCGATCACCGATTTGAACCCATTCACTGCAACAGGCGTTTCCGGGTAAAGATCAGCCCGGCCCATAGCCAGAATTATCGAAAATTCTGCAACGCCACGCTGCAACTTTTCCCACTTAGCCTGGGCTGCACGCATTGCCGCCGCTTTAGTGCTGTAAACGGTGGTAATAGCAAAGACATTATCCTCAGAGCCTGCCAGATAATCTCCCTCATTTGCCTCAGGCACTTTTGTTGAGGAGGCTTTGGCTTTAACCGCTTTTGGATGTTGAAGCGCACGCAGATGCTGCTCTTTCTGCTTTCTCTGCAGCTTCACCTTTTTCGGCTTTAGTTCTTTTGTGTGCAGCCAGCTTGCAGTTACGCCGGTATAAGCCCCGCGATCGGCAATACTGAAACTGTGCCGGTCGCCGTCCTGACGGGTTATTGTCATCTGAGGGATGGGTTTGCCGCTAACGGTTAAGCCGTTTCCCGGCTTGATAAAAAGAAGTTTACCCGCCTTAATGGCGGCTACTGCACCGTTCAGCGTTGCCAGCCGGGTCAGGAATTTCGCATCATTTTCCTGAGTCTGATCGATATGGCTGATTTTGATTTTCGCCAGCCCGTCAGCAACCATGGCTTTGAGGTGATTGCGTTCTGCAATCTGGCTGACAATTTCGCCCAGGGTAATATCGTGATAAGAGTTTTCACGACGGGAGTTAAGCGTGCCGCGAAAATCTACGCTCCGCGCCCTGATGGTCAATGTGTCTGGCGCGCCGTGATGTTCCACCTCGTCAACTGTGAAGCTGCCTTTACTGATAAGCGCCGAACCCACCCAGCCGAGCGCCAGGGTTATAACGGCGCCCCGTGCAGGCAACTGCATTTGCCCGTCGGCATCATCCAGTTCAATATCAAGCTGATCGGCTTCAAATCCCCGGTTATCCGTCAGCGAGAGTGAAATCAGGCGTGGCCGGATATTTGCCGTTATATCTTTGCTGCCAATAGTCAGCAGGAAATCAGGGGTCAGTTGAGCGCCTGCCCCCACAGGTAAACCGGTTATCATCCGAGAATCCCTCCCAGCCCTGACAGCGCGCTGCTGGCTGCAGAATTAATCTGGCTCTGCAGATTTCCAACACCGCTAATCAGCCCGTCAGCCTGCTTTTTTAGATCCCCGAACATAGAGGTAAGCGACTCATCAACCCGTTTGAGATTGACGGTAAAGCTGATGTTTCTGGCTGAGCCATCCGAAAAGAAATCACGGTGAGTCTCTGAAAAGTCCTCGACCACATACATGCCGTAGATCGTTCCATTCCCGCCAATCAGGGGCCATGCCCGCCCCTCGTCTGCCATTACCTTTAAAACCAGAAGAGAAACAGTGCCGCCGGTAATTTCAGGGCGCAACTCTCCCGACAATGTTATTTTTTCATCACCAACGCCAATAAACTGCGAAGACGAGCGCATCCCAACACGGCTGTTAGAGGGCCAGCGGTAATTAATGCTGCGCTGCATTTCCTGATATGGCAGGGTCTGACGCATGAATACCATCATGCCAAATACCATCATCATGATTAATCCTCCCATCCCATGCGACTACGTTGTTGAGCCTGAGTCTTTCGCTGCTGGCGCTCCTGATGTTGCGCCATGAGAGCCAGGGCGTCGTCTTTGGACATACCCGGATGCATGTGAATATCGTACTGATAGCTGTTTTGACTCTGATCGCTATAACCGCTACTGGCAGCAGGTGCCGTGACTGGCCGGTAGGCTGCACCGCCCAGGGCGATATTACGCTGCAGCCCGTCAGCCGCCATTCCCGCGCCGCCGGTTGCCACCGTATCAGGTGACTGCACCTTGTCTTTGAGTCCATCTGATTTAGTATCAATAATGCCAAGCTTTTCCAGCACCCAATCGATCCCACTTCTCAGCTGATCGAGTGCCTGTCCGGGAATTTTCAGACCTTCTGCCAGCATGTTGCCGAACTTTTTACCCATATCCCCGGCAGTGGCAAGTTCTGCCTGCGTTGACTTCACCGGCTCCAGCAATTTTCCAAACCAGTCCCAAAGCTCTTTAACTTTATCCGTTACCCAACTGAATACCGGCTTCAGACTGCTGAATGAATCACTGATTGGCCCGGCAGCGGCAGTGAATCCTTCAGCCACACCCGCAATGAAAGCCTTTATTGGTTCCCAGTATTTACGGATAAGCAGCGCCCCGGCTACCACTGCAGCGGCTACGGCCACAATCGGCCAGGTGACAGCGCCAAGCGCAGCAGTTATAGCGCCTCCAGCCACGCTAAAAGCCGTCCCCATAAGTCCGGCGCCGGCGATAATAATATTTAGTCCCGCCATAACCGGCCAGGCAACCAGACCGATCAACCCCAGCCCTGCAACCAGTGTCGATAGCACGCCTGTGACCATGACTATTTTCTGCGTCAGCTCCGGGTTTTGCTTCACCCATTTCCCGGCAGTTACCAGCCAGTCATTGGCGGTCGTTGTCAGCTTTCTGAGAGAGGAATTCTGCTGATCGAAAACTTCGATCCGTACATCCTCCCAGGCGGATGACAGGTTTTTAAGATCACCATCCAGATTATCAACCTGAATACTGGCGACGCTGGCCGCTGAACCTTTGGAGTTCATCAGCATTTCACGCTTCGCCTGCAGCTTGCCGTTGCCAGCAGCATCAATCAATTTAACAACGCCTTTTGCTGCCTCTTCACCAAAGATTGTTTTGATGTATTCAGCCTGCTGAGCCGTGCCCAACTGGTTCTTTTTGAATGACGCGTCAATCTTTTTGAGAATGCCGATCACCGGCAGCATGTTGCCTTTTTTGTCCCGGGTCTGGATGCCCAGCTCTTTCAGTGCATCAGGAGCCTGCCCGGTGGGAGCCTGCAACCTGCTAAAAATAGCGCTGCCCCCGGTGCCAGCCATCGATCCCTTGATGCCATTATCTGCCATGATGCCAAGCATAGCGGTGGTGTCTTCTATGCTTGCACCTGCAGCCTGAGCCATTGGGGCGACATACTTCATGGCTTCGCCCAGCTCCAGCAGGTCAGTGTTGGATTTGGTAAATCCTTTGGTCATTACATCCGAAACCCGCTGGATCTCGTCTATTGGTATTTTAAAAGCGGTCTGCATGTTAGTGACAATGTCTGCCGCCTCTGCGATATCAACTTTTGAAGCGAGTGACAGATTCACCGTTGATTCTGTTGAGGCAAGAATATCGTCAGCGTTGTAACCTGAGCGGGCCAGCGTGCTCTGCGTTCGCGCTACGTCGGTAGGAGAGAATGCGGTAGAGCCGCCAATATCACGCGCCTGCTTTCTGATAGCTGCCAGTTTCGGATCATCCTTGCCCGTATCAAGCAGCGCCTGAGTTTCTGACATCTGCGCATCAAACTCCACACCGGGCGCGATTAGCTGCCCCTCGGCATATAACGCCGCACTGCCGCCCGCAAAAGCAGCGGCACCGGTGTTGCGTACTTTACCGGCAATCTCTTGTCCTGCACGGTAGCGCTCATTAACGCGGTTCAGTTTCTCCTGTTGCTGACCAAGTCGCTGCAGCTCCGTCTTCTGGCGGCTGAGTGACACGGTGGCCTGCGCTGAGTTTGTTTTGAGGCGCTGCTGTTCACTGCTCAGATTTTTGGTGGAAATGCCAGCCGCAATGAGCGCTTCGCGCTGCTGCTGTACGGACAGTCTCAGGCTGTTTTCTTTCGTCTGCAATTCTGCTGCAGCGCGTTTTGCGGCTTCCAGTGCGCGGGTCTGCGCAGCCGTTGGTCGCTCGGTGTTGCGAAAGGCGACGGCCAGCGCGGAGGCTTCCTCTTTGGCTTCCTTCAGCGAATTCCTGGTAACGGCCAGTTGTGTGCTGGCCTTTCTGAAACCGTCAATTTTCGCAGCCTGCTGATCGAGCGCCTTGATGTTCGACTGCGTTTCACGAATAGAGCCGGAAAGGGATTTTGTTGCGGTCTGGATTGCCTTAAAAGGCCGGGTCGCCTGGTCCACGGCCTTGAGCAGCACCTGCAGCTTCAGGTTATTACTCATCGGGGTTAACTCCGCTACGGATCATCGCCTTGTGCCGCCAGTCGAGAAGCTCGGCCAGCGGCAGGTCGTACAGTTCAGAGGGGGGCCAGTGGAATATCGTGGCGATATCGGCCATCAGGTCATTAACCGTTAATCCGGCTGGCCATCTGACCCGGCCGACTTCGCTGTTAAAAAACCGATCACCTTGCCAGCCAGGGCAATCAGGTCTGCCGGATCAAGGGCAATACAATCTTCACGCGTCAGACGCGGCTCAGTAATGCGGGGCAGCACGGTGATCAGCGCGTCCACATCCGAGCCTGCGAGGTCAGCCAGGCGCGTGCCGCGCAGGGCGCCGGAGTTGGGCTTGATAAGCGCAATGCTTGAAATAACCAGATCGCCACGGGTAATCGGGGTTTCCAGGGTAACGACGTTTTCTTTGTTTTCCATTTCAGTTCTCAGGTTTGTTGTTCAGAAAAAGGGACCAGCGTCGCAGCGCCGGTGCCGGAATTAAACGAGGCCGATGTTTTTGCGGTGCTGCTCCAGCCGGTCGGTGCCGTTTACCTTCTCAATCATGTTCACGGTATCGATCTCGATCAGCTCTTTACCGTTCCAGGTGAGTTTGTAATACGTGCATTTGGTGGTGATTTTGGTTTCGGTGTCCTCGCCCTGTTTGGCTTCACCAAAATCAAACTGCTGATGCTTGCCGCGCATCTCCACCTCAACGGCCACCGTCTCGGCGGTGTCATCCCGCTGGTATGAACCGGCGAAGCGCAGCGGCACGTCACCGGCTCCCCACTGCGTCAGCACCAGGTCATCAATGCCACCAATCGTCCATTCCAGATCGAGGGCATCATCTTCCAGACCGTTATCAATATGCGCGGCGCCATTCATGCCGCCGCCCCGGAACGGGTCCAGTTTGCGGGCGAGCTTCGGCAGAGTGAGCGAGGTCACAACGCCCTGATAGCTGTTTGCATCGTTGAAGAGATTCAGGTACTTCAGTTTCTTTGGCAGTGCCATGAGTCAGGCTCCTTAGCTGTTAACGGCGGCAGCGAAGTTCACCAGATAGCTGTCGGTGATGCGCTGGCGCAGGGTGAGGTCTTCCAGCGGCGGCACTGGCGTGTAGTCATAGTCAATAAAGAGCTTGCCCGCTTTCAGGGTGTCCTTATCGTTGGCGGTATCGTCATACCAGCAGCTGCCGCCGATCAGGTAGCCTGCAGTCACCATTTCGCGCAGCTTGGCGTTGATGCCCGCGATAATGTCTTTCACAAGCGTTGGCGTCATCGGCTTGTCGCTTGCCCACATGTGCGCCTCTGCCATCGTGTCAGCGATAACCTGCGCGGTGCGGGTGTAGTTTTCAAAGGCAAACAGCGGGTCATCACTGCAGGTGCGGTTACCCCAGAAACGGAAACCGTCTTTGCGGATAAGCGTGGTGACTTCGGCCTGATTCAGCAGGTCAGCATCAGTACCCACCTGCTGCAGATCCCAGAACACTGATGCCGAGATGCCGGTCACGCCATTAACGCCGACGTTGGACAGGGTTTTGTGCCAGCCGGTGTCATTGTCGATTTTGGCGCGCAGGCCAAGTGCGCGGGCGGTTGCCCAGGCGGTTTCCGATGCGTTGGCTGTGGTATTCCAGGCAACGAAATCAGGCCAGATAACCATCAGCTCGCGCTGGCTGAAGTTCTCACGATAGAGCATGGCTTCAGAGATGGTTTTGCAGCCGTAAGCGGTGACGTAACCAAAGGCGCGAAGCTGCTGACAGATGGAGGCCAGCGCCGTCGCCACTTCCAGATTATCCAGCCCCGGCACGCCGAGAATGCGCGGCTTAACGGCCAGTTCAGTCTGCGCGCTGAGCAGCGCTTTCATGCCAGTGTACTGCCCGTTCTCATCGGTGGTGCCGATGATGTTGGAGGTGGTTTCCGCTTCGGTTTCACCTTCAGCCACGCGCACCACAACCGTAACCGGCTTGGCCTGATCGGCAATTGCCTGCAGGGCGGCAGCGAGCGTACCTTTTACGCCAGCCTTGCCAATAGCAGAAAGCACGTTAGTGATGAGTACCGGCTTGTTCAGAGGGAAAGCAGTCGCATCGGCATCTTCGGCGGTGCAGACCATACCGACGATTGCCGTTGATACGGTAGAGATGGTGCGCGTGCCGTCGTTGATTTCGACGACGCGGACACCGTGATGATAATCAGCCATCAGTGAGACACTCCGTTATAAGGGTGCGCTCAGATTGTCACCCTGAACGGGCTGATGCATGCCATCAAAGTTTGCTGGTCCCTGACAGGACAGAATCACGCAACTGATGCTGTTTTGCCGCAGGGATATAGCGATAAAGCGTTTTAACTGATACCTCAAGCACCAGGGAAATCTGATGCAGCGTGGCTCCATGCGCCAGCATTCTTTCAGCGCGCCCGATAACATCCGGTGTCATTATTCGCCGTCTTCCTCCCGTGCGGCCTTTTTCACGCGCTGCTGCCAGTCCGGCACGGGTACGCTCCACGATCAGCTCGCGTTCCATCTCAGCAAGCGCCCCCATAACATGGAAGAAGAAACGCCCCATCGCGGTGCTGGTATCAATGCTGTCTGTCAGGCTGCGAAAATTAACCCCGCGCTCGCGCAGCTCCTCTGTCAGCATAACCAGGTGGCGCATGCTCCGGCCAAGCCTGTCCAGCTTCCAGACCACAAGCGTATCCCCGGCCTGCAGGCGGCGCAGCGCCTTTTTCAGTCCCGGGCGTTCGCTGGTTTTACCGCTGATTTTGTCTTCAAAAATCAGCTCACATTCTGCACTTATTAGTGCGTTACGCTGTAAATCCGTATTCTGGTCATTTGTTGATACCCGTACATAACCGATAAGCATATTTTTCCCCGCTAAAAAAGGCGAAGTTTGCCAGCCCGGCGCTTTTCAGGGCCAGGCTTTTCCTTCTCAAAAACCTCGGTTTGGGCGAAGCAGCGAAACGGGACGTGGGAACTGAGGCTAACCAGTTACCGGACATGAACAGCTTTGGCCGCAGCCTCGCCAATAACGGCTACCAGAAGCTGCCCGGAGGGTTGATTATTCAGTGGGGCTATACCGCTACGGGTCCAACCGGCAATACGGTAACACTACCCGTTGCTTTCAATAGCTGGATTGCCGGATGCGCAGGCAATGAAGCAGGCGATGACACCTCAATAAAGGTAGTGGCAATCATCCCTAAATCGCTGTCAACACTGAAAATTTCAGGTCGTATCGTGGGGGGTAATACGCTTGCCAATACCGTCGTTCGCTGGATTGCTATCGGATACTAATACTATGAAAACTTTCTATTCGCAGTCTGTACCGGGCTTTTACGTGGAAGGCATTTCTAACCTGCCTGAAGACGCTAAGGAGATCAGTGAAACCCTCTGGCAGCAACTGCTTGAGGGGCAGTCAGCCGGAAAAATTATCGACTTTACCAGCAAACCGCCAGCGCTTAGTGAGTATGTCAGAACACCTGAAGATTATATGACTGAGGCAACGGCGCAAAAAACCGCCTTACGGCTGGAAGCTGATAATAAAATTGCTCCTCTTGATGATGCCATTGCGCTGGGCATCGCCACAGATGAAGAAAGGGCCAGTTACGATAAGTGGCGTAAGTATCGGGTACTGCTGAATCGCGTGGATATTTCTGCGGCACCCGATATTACCTGGCCTATCTCCCCTGTTCAGTAATATGTGTTAAAACTGGCTCGCCGTTCTCATTAGCTGCGAGCCTCATTCCCTCCGGGATCTCGTGCGCAGTGAAAAACCAGTTATCATCAGGGAGTTTAGTTGCGCCAGTCATATCATGAACGCCCGGTAATACCTCTGTTAGTGAGACTGAATTAAAATATCGCACAATAATCTCCTTAATTCGGTGGGCTGTAGAGGTGCCATGAAAAGCCATTACTTGATGGGTCGCCGTTTGCCATCTGGCAGCGAGCCTTGAATCCGGTAGTGGTCACTGTATCGTCCAGGATCATCGAAACATGTAGCCGTTGAGCTGATGAACCTGCATCACTGGAAAGCCTTTCGACAACCGTTATATAACGAACAAGTTTTGGTATGGATATCGGGAAAACAACCGTTGCCAGCCCGCTGGTAATCGACGGGTTGTGGCCATACATTTCGATAGCGCCATCCGACCAGATACTCCAGACACCATTGACATTACTTCCCCGACTGGTCACATATTTCGCTTCGCCCAAACCGAGGTTTTTGAGAACGTCCGCGACGTTCCCGGCCTCTTTAATTTCAGCCAGAGCATTGGCGATCTGGAGATACTGTTTATGGGGATTAGCTGCAGCAACGTGGTCTGCCATCAGCTTATCGGCATAGGCTTTAACCTCAATCACAGCGTTATCCACATACTGCCGCGTTGCCAGTACCACTGACGGGTCAATCTTCAGCGTCACGGCCTCCGTACTGTTGACGATAAGGATCATGCGCACGGTCTGCGTGCGCCCGCTGCCCTCCTGCAACTGAGGCTTGTAGGTTTCCGCACAGTTGGCAACGGCAATCATCACGCCGTCAGCATCAAACAGGCCAATCTCGCGTATCCAGAAACCGCCGTCAGTTTCCGGGATAATCTGTTCAGCAATAATCTGGCTGCTGTTGGAGGCGTCAATACTCAGCTGATTCAGCGAGGCGCGGCGCTGCTCATTAATCAGCTTCGTCTGGCTGGCATTGGGTGTGGGTAACACGCCGCCGCCGTCACCAACCGCCATCTGCGTGATCTGCAGTTTAGTGCCGAGGGCGGCGGCATTTGCCAGCTTCGCTGCGCCGGGATTGGTCAGCAGCGCATAATATTTTACGGTCATGCGTTCACTCTCAGGTTATCAATAATGTGAACCGCCGCGCCGGAATAACCCGGCCCGCTGACGGTGATGGTTTCAGAAAGATAGGGGTAAACGGTCAGCTCATCGCCGGTGTAACAGGCCGCCGCGACGGGAAGCGCCCCGGTGGCGTCAAGGTTGATAGACAGGCCGATCAGATGGCGGCTGCAGGGCTTCGCGTCTGCAATCATCCTTTCCAGCTCGTTATACATTTCCCCGGTGATGCCGGTATCCAGTACCCCCACATCAAGCCGGAACGTGCCTGGCTCCTCGTTTGTCTGCCACCACTCCACAATGCGGATGAGATAGCCCAGCGGTTCAACCACGCGGCGCAGCGATCCGATGGTGCCTTTGTGGCGGTGAACGTATTCCGAGGCGGCAACCACGCTGCGCTTGGTGGATTCGGACCAGCTCTGATCCCAGCGGTCCACGGACCACGCCCAGGCCAGATAGGGCAGCAGCGGCAGGGGGCAGGTCTGCGCGTTCCACAGCCTGCGCAGCGGTACGGGGATTTCCTCAATCAGGGCGCAGGCTTCAGCCGCCGCCACCTCCAGCGCCGACGAGCCAACCGGCAGCAGGCGATCACTCATCTGAACCCCCGACGTTAATCACGTAACCGGTGCAGTACGCGGCCTGGGTTTTGTCGAGCACCACGTCATCTGCAGGCGCAGCCAGCTCAACGCGCTGCACGCCCTCAACATGCAACGCGGCATACAGCGCAGACTTGCGGATATCCCGCCCGAGCCGCACCTGCGCCGTGACAAAAGCGGCAAGCTTCGCTTCGGCAGCGGCGCGAATGGGTTCGCTCTCCGGCCCCGGATAGAGATAAAGAGTGGCATCAATGTTGTATTCAACGATTTCAGCCGACTGCACCCGCACCCGGTCAGCAACCGGGCGCACGTCTTCATCGTTCAGCGCCTTATCAACAATGGCGAGCAGGTCATCATCCGCTGTGCCGGTGTTCTCGCGTGAAAGAATGGTGATCGTTACGTTGGCCGGTGACGGGCTGATAGTCGAGGCATCAGCCACGCGTCCGTCGGCGCTTTTCGCGTGATACTCGTAAGCACCGGTCGGCCCGGCCACGCTCATCCCTTCAAAGGCTTCCGGGATACGCATGCGAAAATCATCGTCGCTTTCCAGAACCGCCGCTGTTGGCGGGATTGTGGTGTCATCTGCCGGAGTCAGTATCAGTCGCTCAACGTCATTGTTGGCCCCGAGCTGATCAAGGTCAGCCCCCGTTGAGTAAGCCACCATGACCGCCCGGGCGGCTTCGTTTACCCGCTGGCGCAGGATGACCTCGCGATAAGCGTTCTCTTCCAGCAGCTTCACGATCGGTTCAGATTCAAGCGTGAGCGTGCGGGCAATGGCCTCCTGTTTGTCAGCAGGATAAAGAGAAATCAGCGTGCTCTTGCGCTCAGCCAGCAGGGTTTCATAGTCCAGCTTCTCAACGATATCCGGCGCGGGTAACTGGCTCAGGTCGATTGAAGGCATAATTCAGCTCACTGGAATGGAGAGGTTAAAGTTGCCTGACGTGCCGGTGCGGTTGCCGGTAATATCAACCGTCATCTTGCCGTCAAAGGTGGATTCATAACTGATTGCGGTCAGTTCAATACGCGGCTCCCACTGCAACAGCGCCATATAGCAGGCAGACATTATCTGCAGGCGCAGCGCAGGATTATTGGGCTGGTCAGTCAGTGCGGATAAAAGCGAGCCATAGGTGCGCCGCATCACCCTTGAGCCAACCGGCGTGGTGAGAATGTCACGTACCGACTGGCTGATGTGCGCCAGGTCATCAACGCTTTCGCCGGTATCGCGCTGCATGCCGGTATAGGTTGCGCGGCTCATTTGGTACCCACCGTTCTGTCACCACCACGCTGCACGCTGCCATGCGTGTGATCGCTGACGATAACGCCGTTAGAGCTGAAGTTACCGCCAGTGTGTTCAACGCTGCCGGTCATCCTGCCGCCTTTAGTAACCTCAAGCGTTGCGGTTTTTAAGAGGTTGGTGCATTCAACTTCAGGCGAGTCCAGGGTGATTTTTTCACTGGCGGTAACCAGCACAACTTTTGTCGTCACGCTGACCGATTCAGCCGCCTGTACCGTGGCGGTTTTCATGCCCGTTGCGGTGAGAGCGCCGGTTTCCGGCTCGTACTCAATCACCGCGCCGTCAGGGAAACTGATGTGAATGGCGTCCGCTGAGGCTGAGGGCGCCGGGTTGTCATCGGAAAAAATGCCGGGCAGCACAAACGCGGAATCCAGCTCGCCGCCAAGCGAGAGGATCAGCACCTGCTCACCCTCTGACGGGGCATGCCAGCGCTTTACCCGTCCAGCGCTTGAGGTCAGCCAGTTGAGCCAGTCGGTTTCATTTGCCCCGGTCTGCACGCGACAAAGCCCGCCATCTAAATCAACGGCGGTCACGGTTCCGATTCGGATCAGGTTGCGCAGCAGGCGCAGGATTTCTGCAATATTTTCACTGTTCATCACATTATGATGACTTGAAATTGGCTACGCATTACAGTGAAATGATGTTGCTGGCACACTACACAACCTTTCCTCTGAAATGCTTTTAAGAGTACTTTCGTCAACAATTGAAGGCTTAATAAAATGAAAATTGAAATGAAACCCTGCGAGTTGCCTATTGATAAAGACGCAGTGCAAAGTGTGCTCATTATCCCAGATACATTTTGGCACTCATTAGAAGATTCAGCTTATACTTCAACTGCGCTAAGTTTTCACAAAGAACTAAAAAATACCTTGCCAGTTGAATTTTTGACCCCGCCCAAAGCTTTAATCGAGCAAAGAAGTAGTGAATGGTTTGGTCCAATTCTCTATTTAGCTGCAAACATAGTCCAAAACAATCCTGACATATTTGACTTAATAATTGATGCCGTTAAGATTTGTGCAACTAGAATAACAAAAAAAGATGAAACTGCATTAGTGCGCTTGAGGATTATTTGCGAGGAATACAACGACACAAAGAAAACAGAGTTAAGTTATGAGGGGGGAGTGGAAGGTTTAAAAGAAATCAAGTCAGTCCTAAAAGGAGTAATCAATGGGAAGTAAAAAAGTTAACTTAGATGATATTGAGTTGGAAGTTGCGGAACTGTCTAAGGACGCCTTTACTGATTTGCAGATCACTACATCGAAAATAATTGTGAGGAGATGGATTGACGCTTTAACTTTTTCAATTGGAGGCATCAAACAATATAAGCAACAAGCCATCGAAAGAGGGTATGGTCATGGAGCTGACAAAATTCTTTATTTCCAATGCGTCCTTTCCTCATTGCTTTCTTTATATAAAGTTGTTTTGTATTTAAAAGAAGAAGATAACCATAAAGCATGGGCTTCATTGATTGATGCAGAAGATTACCTTAAAGTATGCACAAGCTTTATGAAGAAATATCCGCCGATAAATGAGGATGAAAGTCACGGGTTGGATGGGCTTTACATGACAACAGAAAATTTTGCAAACCTTCTATTCCCTAAGCATGCTTTGTTTAACAGTCCTGGGATGATTGAAAGCATTGGAGTTTGTTCAGTCTGCTCATTGTCATTCATTTTGTGTGAGCATGTTGAAGAGTGCATTTATGATGGTATATATTGCCAAAGGGTTGATAGGGAGATTTTAGAGGTTAACCATATGGCATTGGTGGAGTTTCCACGCGACAGAAGATGCATCATAAATACACGCCACGATAAAGATGGATATATGATCGATGTATTCAGCCGCGAAAGGGTAGAGGGGCAAGACGCCCCAGCCCCTGATAAATACCAGTCGGTTGTGCTTAATATAAAAGGTATAGATGTGAATTGATCACTACAAATTAATTGCCCAGGTGGGCAATCACTTCGCGCTCAATCATTTCAATATCGGCCTCACTGAAACCCAGAAGCGGGCGGGCCTCATACTGCACCTCTTTGCCGCCCCGGCTTGCCCGATCCCGCAGCCCGTAATGATGCACGCGGGCCATGCGCTGCACGTTCCCGGTAAACTGCACGGCGGCATCATCGCTGTTGCCTTTCGCCTTGAGGTATTTTGCGGTACGGAGTTTCGCGAACATCTCACGCTTTACCCGGCCCTTTTTGCCGCGCAGGGGCTGCCGCTTGCGGGGTTTGAACGGGGTGCCGTCCGGTGCCTGCTGGCGTTTGATGTTCTGCTGCTGACTGGCACGCAGGCGTTTCGCAATGGCAGCGGCCATCTGTTTACGCGACTGCGGGGAGAGGTTGTTAATGAGTGCCGACAGGCGGTCATCAAAAGCTTGCAGCCCGTCCATCACAGCCACTCACTGATCAGCTGACCGGCAAGATAGAGCTGTTTGGGTGCCTCATCGTTATCAGGCAGCGGCGGCTCAGGCACGCGGTCAACGTGCAGGGCGCCATCCACCTGACGCACAATCACGCGCTCGGTAAGCTGCAGTTTAATGCTGATATCGATCAGGGTGTCGCTGATGATATCCACCTCATGCGTGAAGCCCGTTCTGCGCCTTTCCTCGGTTGCCATAATGTCGGGCTGATTCTCACGCAGCCAGGCCAGTACCGGCACAATCAGCAAATCGACGTTACCCGGATAATCGGTGATAACGAGATTGAGCTGATACTGATCCTCAAAGGACAGCGAAGCGGCAAGCGTTGAGACAATGCGCCCGCTGTCCACGAACATATTCAGGCTGTCAGGATTTGTCTGCAGATGCGGCACGCAGTCGGTCAGTACCTTTCGCAGCTGGGCTGGCTTTAACATCGTGTTCCTCCTGGCAGTCTTTGATGATTTCAATCTGCAGCCCGCACGATGCAAGCGCAGCCTCTAACCGGCGGTTGTCAGCCGCCAGATCGCCCTGCGTCTGCAGGCTGTTTGCCGGGAACGGGCAGCTTGTCACGCGCGGACAGCCAGTCCAGATAATCTCGGGCGCTACTGAAGGCGGGACGACTGTGCAGCCGGATAACATCATCAGGCAGGACAGCAGCAGACCAGCCGCGAAGGTCTTCGCTTGCATCGGTTTCTCTCTGTATTTGCAGTTCACGGTTAAGGGCAGAGGTACTGGCCCGGCCCTGCATCAGCCGCAGTTTAGCCTCGCGTATCTGCCCCTCTTTTGCCTCGTCATTCATCCGGGCAATGGCTTTATCCCGGCTTTCAATTCCGGCAGACAACGTGCCGATGATGCGCTGGGCGCCGGTCAGCTCCGTTTTCGTGGTTTTCAGTTGCCAGCAGGCTGACCCCAGCCCCGCAAGCAGCAGGGCAGACAGGACGATGAGGAAACGGATCATTGCAGCCCCTTCAGGCAGTAAGCCGTCTCGTTTGCCCGGCGGTTCTGCAGGCCACGATTAATTTTGCCGTCCACGTAAACCCAGCGCCGCAGCTCGTTGCACGCCGCCCGCCAGTGAAGGGCGTTGATGTGCCTGGCAAAGGTTGACTGACAGACGGCGCGCACGCCGACGTTGAAACCGAACGATACGGTTGTGTCATAAACCCGCTGAGGCATTGTCACCGGCATACACTGCGCAATGCCGCGCTCCACGCGGATCACGTCATCAATCAGATTGACCGCCGCCTGCCGTTCGCTGACCTGGCTTGCAGCCGTCACGCCCAGGGTGTGACCGATCCCGTTGGTCCACACGCCCGCGCTGCACTGGTAAGGCGACGTGCGGCACCCTTCAGCGTTGGCAATCAGCGCCAGACCGTCACTGGAGGTTTTCAGCGTCTGAAATTTTGGCAGCATCGTTGCGACGGCCAGCACCGCAACCACGGCGCAGCGCTTAGCGAAGGAGTTCATTGGTTACCCCCTCGTCAGGCTGGCGCTGCTCAAGCAGCCGGAAGGTTTTGCGCCGGTAATGCCAGTTGATAAAAAAGCTCGCCACGTTCAGCCCCAGCGTGGTCAGGGCAACCACCGTGCCGACCATAAAGGCAATATCCTGAATGGTGTGGCGGCTCAGCCACATCATCAGCAGCCCGACGATGTAACTCAGAATTGAGCTGTTCTTTTCCATTCTCAGTCCCACAGATTGAGCGTTTCGCTCGTTGAAGATGCAGGCAGTTCAGGCAGCTCAACGGCATAACCGTGGGGCAGTACCGGTCCCATCTCAGCGAGGCCGGTGTTTGCTGCATAAACCAGTTCAACTACCTGCTGCGTGCGCCCGTACCAGCGAAAACAGATTTCGTCCACGGTATCGCCCTGCAGCGCATAGATTTTCATCAGAGCAGCCCGATAATGCAGGCGCGTTTATCCGCGACTTTGCTGATGCTGAAGCGGGCATCGCGCCAGTATTCGTCCGCGCTGGCTTTGATTTCGTCTGCCTTTTTGGTGCCGCTGGCGTCATAGCCGCGATAGCGTTCAACGATAGTCGCCGCCGTCAGGTGACTCACCGCGTCAAAGTAGTTGGTGAGCTTCACGCTTTCGCCGTCCAGGCTGTCTGCAGGCACATCAGCCAGCAGCTCAAATCCGGCGTCCATCTGCTCAGCCCGGTACTCGTAAAGCTCGGCGTTGACCTCAGAGATAGCCGTTTTCACCGCCTGCCTGAGCCGTGCCGCTGTGACCGTTCCCTCATAGCGCAGGGTTTCGCGAAGCCGCTGCAGGTCCACGTCAGGCCAGAAAAAGGTGTTAACAATCGGCGGCTCGGCAGCATCTGCCGGTCGCGGTTGCGGAATGACTACCGTGCTCATAGTGGGCCTCTGAATAGGTGGGCGGTGGACGGCGGCATTGATACCGTTAAACGGATCGCAGCAGCCGTGCCGCCCGGCGCGGGGCGCGTTCGTTAACGACGGGCAATGGCCTGTTTTTTCAGTTCCGTTGCCAGCCGTTCAATGTCCTTTTTAACGCCGCTGCCCTGATGAAGCTGCAGCGCACGTTTCAGGTGTTCCATTGCATCCAGAGTCCTGCCCATATCGCGAAGCACATAGCCCGTGATTTTGTGCAGCTTGGCGCGCACTTCATCGGGCATGTCTTCGGATTTCGTCAGTTCAAGCGTTGCCAGCAGCGGGTCAATATCGACTTCCGCTTTTGCCGTCCAGGCGCGTGTTGCCGCCTCGGCCACGTCCTCAGCCAGAAGATAAGCCGTACTGTTGCGCTTGTAGGTATCAGGTGGCACCAGTCCGTGCTTCAGGGCATAGCGGGCAATCTCCAGCGCGCCGGGAATATCCCCGGCATCCAGACGCCAGATCATGACGGTCATCAGGATGGCATCCTGTACACCTTTGCCCGCGCTCAGTACGCCTGCCACCCACGGCAGATAACCGGGCAGCATCTCGCGTTTCATCTGAGCCTTGCTCTCTATCGAGCGCACCTTTTTCAGGCGGCGCTTGTCTTCATTGAGCTTCATTAACATCAGCTCATAGCCGTTGGCGTGGCGCATTGGCCCGTCAGCCTGTTGGGACGCGGCGACGGCCTGCTGGCGCATAACGTGACGCTGGGCAGGACTCAACATGCATTACTCTCCGGCTGGGGCTTCAGTAGCGGTGAAATCACCGAGTTCGATGTTTTCCACCAGGCAACCCGCCGCGTAATCCTCGATCACGAAGTCCTCGTTGATGGACTCGTAATTTTCGATGCGGTCACGCTTCGCCACTTCCACAATCAGGCGGCGGTGCGTGCCTTCCTGCCAGTAAATGGAGAGGTTATCCAGACGGGTGATCATCAACGCATTAGCCGGGAAATACGGCACGCGGATGGCGGGCAGGTTGCCGATGCGCTTCTGGCTCACAATCACGTCAGCCGCCATCTGCTCGGTTGCCGCCTGCGTCTGGTTAACCAGCGGGAAATACTTGTCAGCCAGCAGCTGACGCCCGCAGATAACAACCAGCTCCGGGTCTTCCTGATACCACGGCTCGATCATGCTGTTGGTTGCGTCCATCACCAGTGCGTCAAGGTTGGCATAGTCACCGGCTTTGCCGACGCGGACTTTAGCGGAGATAACCTCACCGTCTTCGCCGGTGATTTTGCTCATCACGCGCTTTGGTGCGTTGGCGCGGTACTTCTGCAGCCAGCCCACGGCGACGTCCTGCAGCAGCGGGTTGGCTGCGCGGTTGGAGGTTTTAGCCCGGGCAATCCCGTTGAAACCGGCCATGATGCGATCCAGCGCCTGACGCTTGATAATCGCGTCACGCAGGCGGGCTTGAAAATCTTCATAGCGCGCCCACAGATCAAGCTGGTTGTAACGAATGTGGAAGTCGTAGTTGGTCTGGGTACATTCGTAACCGTCGGCGGTCAGGTCTGAAAAGTCAGCTGTTTCACGCTCGTCACCGCCTGCGGTGTCCGTGGTGCTGGCAATCGAACCGGTCACGCCGATGCCGATTTTTTCCCCTTTCATATCCACAACGGGGGTGATGTTGATGCGGGTCAGGAAATCAGAAGACTTCTGCACGCGGGTCATCAGCGTCTGACTGACGGACGGCTCTACGGAAAATTTCTTGTCCATATCGCCGGTGTCCACGCCGTTCAGCTCGGCCAGGCGGGTCAGAAAGGCGTTAAATTTAAAGCGGGTGTTCTGGCGCATTGTTATTCCTGTAATCAGAGATTAGGTAAGCCGTTCTTTGCTGCCATATGGCAGCGGTTAGCAGTCGGTTTCCACGGACGTTTTGCCGTCGCCACCGCTGGCACGCGGACGGCGGTTAAAGTTGCCGTCGGTCTTCTCAAGCTGCTGGGTCAGCGCACTGACTTCACTGCGGCCGGTTGTGGTTTCCTGCTCCAGCGCGTCGAGACGGTCAGAAAGTTTCTTTTCAAGCGCAGAGAACTGAGATTCAACTTTTTCACCGGCACCCTGTACCTGCTCGGCAATCAGGGTGACGGCGGCGTGCACGTCGGCAGACTGTGCGTCACTCCCTTTTTTATTCGCAGAGAACATCGCGCTGATGCGGGCCATAAGGGACGGCGCGGGATCGGCTTCCTCATAGAACTCAATCGGGGTTTCTTCAGCGGCAGTAAAGAGATTGCCTTTAGCCTGTTTGCGGGAGGTCAGCGGGTTCACTGCAGCGCTTGCACTGAAGCTCAGGATTTCCGTGCCGAGGCTTGCCGGATCGTCGGTCACGGCCAGGCCAACCAGATAGGCTTCGCCGGTGTCAGCAAATTCGGGATTCACTTCAACGGAGGTGTAGATTTTCTGGCGTGCTTTCGACATAGCGATCAGCTCGTCGGTGGGATCGATGTGGCCATAAAGCGCCAGCTTACCTTTCAGCGGACCATCCGCAATTTCTTCCGCTTCAACAGCCGTCACATCGCCAAACCGACGAAAGGCGCTGTCGGCAGAGTAACCACGGATGTGCTCCATATTGATGCGGGCGCCGTACATTTCCGGGTTGTAGTTTTTCGCCATCTGCGAAATCCAGTCGCGGGAAATCACGCGTCCGTCGGTGGTTGCGCCTTCAGTTGCGATGCGAAAACGCTTTGCTTTAGTTGCCATTAATCAGGCTCCGGTGAGTGGTTGGTTCAGGTCACGGCCAGTTTCACCACGAACACAACGCCACTCAACGAAAGCCGGTTTGCTCACTTCTGGCACAACAGAGAGAGCGCGCAAGGCAGGGCGGGCCTCGGTAGCCTGATGCCATGAAAACGACACCGACCACCATCATCAGCGATCCCCGCCGACAGGCCGCACTGCTTTACTGGCAGGGATTCTCCGTGCGTCAGATAGCGGAAACGCTGGGCCAGAAAACGCCAACCGTGCAGAGCTGGAAGCTGCGCGACGCATGGGAAGACGTTGCGCCCATCAGTCGCGTTGAGAACAGCATGGAAGCCCGGTTGATTCAGCTCATCATGAAAGAGGTGAAAGGAAATGGTGATTACAAAGAAATAGACGCGCTGGGGCGGCAGATTGAACGGCTTGCCCGCGTTGAGCGCTATCGCCAGACCGGCAGCGAGGCCGATCTCAATCCTAACGTGCGCAACCGCAACCGGGGTGAGCGCCAGCCGGTGATTAAAAACGAGTTCAGCGAAGAGGCCACGGATAAACTGACGTCGCTGTTTATGGATAACTGTTTTAAGTATCAGCTGCACTGGCACAAGGCTGGGCTGGCTCACCGTATCCGCAACATCCTCAAATCCCGCCAGATTGGCGCAACGTTCTATTTTGCCCGCGAAGCGCTAATAGATGCCCTGGTGACCGGCCGCAACCAGATTTTCCTCTCAGCCAGCAAGGCGCAGGCCCACGTTTTTAAAAACTACATCATCGACTTTGCCCGGCAGGTTGACGTTGACCTGAAGGGCGATCCGATTGTGCTGCCAAACGGCGCACGCCTGATTTTCCTCGGGACCAACGTGCGCACCGCTCAGAGCTACACCGGCAACCTGTATCTGGACGAATATTTCTGGATCCCGAAATTCCAGGAACTGCGCAAAGTCGCCAGCGGCATGTCGCTGCACAAGAAATGGCGCACCACGTACTTTTCCACGCCGTCGAGCCTGTCGCACAGCGCCTATCCGTTCTGGTCTGGCGAGCTGTTTAACAAAGGCCGGCGCAATAAGTCAGACCGGATTGAGCTGGATCTCAGTCACTCGCACCTTGCAGGCGGCGCGCTGTGCGCTGACGGTCAGTGGCGACAGATTGTCACCGTTGAGGATGCGTTGACTGGCGGCTGCAATCTTTTTGACTTGGACCAGCTCTCGCTTGAATACAGCCCGTCTGAATATCAGAACCTGCTGATGTGCGAATTTGTGGATGATGAGGCCAGCGTGTTCCCGTTCGCGGAGCTGCAGGCCTGCATGATCGACAGCCTGGAAGAGTGGACCGATTTTAACCCCTACGCGCTGCGTCCGTTTGATTACCGTCCGGTCTGGATTGGCTATGACCCGTCCCACACCGGCGACAGCGCCGGGTGCGCCGTACTGGCCCCGCCATTGGTTGCGGGCGGCAAGTTTCGCGTGCTTGAGCGCCACCAGTGGCGGGGCATGGACTTTGCCGCGCAGGCCAAATCCATTAAAGAGCTGACGGAGAAATATACCGTTGAATATATCGGTATCGACGCCACCGGCATCGGCCAGGGTGTGTTTCAGCTTGTCCGGCAGTTTTTCCCGGCTGCGCGGGAAATCCGGTATTCGCCCGAGGTGAAAACCGTGATGGTGCTGAAAGCCAAAGACACCATCAGCAGCGGGCGCCTGGAGTACGACGCGGGCAACACCGATATCACGCAGTCCTTTATGGCTATCCGCAAAACGATGACCGCCAGCGGGAACCGCTCTACCTATGAGGCCAGCCGCAGTGAAGAGGCCAGCCACGCTGACGTTGCCTGGGCAATCATGCACGCGCTTTTAAACGAACCGCTCACCGCTGCCGACGGCGGCCAGAGTCCAAATTTTGTGGAGTTTTACTGATGATGAATACCAGACACGGCGCGCCGGAAATAACCGGGCTGAATCCTTTTTTCCCTGAGCTGAATGAGACCGAACTAAGAGAGTTCAGGGCCAGGCTGAAAGGGGCGCTTTCACCGGAAAGCTTTCGAAAACTTTTTGTGTGTACGTTCGATAGTGAAGTTTCTGATTCAGGTGACAAAGATGAGTAAGCGCAGGGGCCGCAGGGCATTTGAAAATCAGTCGCACCCGCTACAGCCCGCCCCCCAGCATGCCGAGGCGTTCAGCTTTGGCGAACCGATCCCGGTGCTGGATAAGCGCGATATTCTGGATTATGCCGAGTGCATCAACAACGGGCGCTGGTACGAGCCGCCGGTCAGTTTTCACGGGCTGGCAAAAAGCCTGCGCGCCGCCGTTCATCACAGCTCGCCCATATATGTGAAGCGCAATATTTTATTGTCCACTTACATACCGCACCCGATGCTCAGCCAGCAGGAGTTCAGCCGCATCGTGCTGGACTATCTGACGTTTGGAAATGCTTTCCCGGAGCTGCGTAAAAATGCGCTGGGGAACGGGTTCCGGATAGAGTGCTCACCGGCGAAATATACCCGGCGCGGGGTTGAGGATGACGTTTACTGGTTTATTAATGACTGGCAGGACGCGCACCGGTTTGAACCCGGCAGCATCTTCCAGCTGCTTGAGCCTGACGTTAATCAGGAAATCTATGGCCTGCCTGAATATCTGAGCGCGCTTAACTCAGCCTGGCTGAATGAAGCGGCAACGCTTTACCGTCGCAAGTACTACCAAAACGGCGCGCATGCGGGGTATATCCTGTACATGACAGATGCCGCGCAGAGCAGCAGCGACATTGAACAGATGCGCAAGGCAATGCGCGATACAAAAGGGGTAGGCAATTTCCGTAACCTGTTTATGTATGCGCCCAACGGTAAACCAGATGGGATCAAGATTTTGCCGCTGAGCGAAGTCGCTACCAAGGATGATTTTTTCAATATCAAAAAGGCCAGCCGCGACGACCTGCTGGCCGCTCACCGTGTGCCGCCCCAGATGATGGGTATCATCCCTGACAACGCTGGCGGGTTTGGTGATGTTGTTAAAGCGTCGCAGGTGTTTGTGCGTAATGAGCTAACGCCACTGCAGGAGAGGATGAAGGAGATCAATAACTGGCTCGGTGAGGACGTTATCTACTTTAAGCCTTACAGCCTTGAAAAAGATGAAGACTAAATTAATGAGATAGGTCCTAGATACGCCCTATGATAGGGCGTGATTAGATCTGTGAGGTCGCAATAGACGTATAGAGTTCACTGTTTATTAGAGGGAATCTATTAACCAATTTCTAATAAAATGGAAAGGGACTGGATATCGGTAGCAGCGACAGGCTATCAAAAGTAAAGGAGATTTATCTTTAGTTACTGCTGACATTTTTATAAATGAATCGGATTCCTCACATTCTTGAATTGCGTGTGTTAGTGTTCTAACACCATTTGTTGGGAAGGTGGTTGACGCTGATCCATGCATTGCCAAGTTCGAATACATATTTTTTTCGCTAAATTGGTTGGGATACCAATACTGCAATGTACAATGTGATAATTTATTTATTATGAACTCTTCTAGCTCTTGACCTAATGCATTCAACTTATATGCTGAGCAGAACAAAGCCAGTAAGGGATATAAAACACTAGCTTCAGTAGCTTTATGCTTATAACCAATGTCATTTTTATCAAGTTTGCTATGTTCGAGTAATTTCTCATAAGAGTCATGAACAACTGGATACATGTTGTTGAACTCAAATGAAAAAATACTTCTATTTATAATTTCTGATAACCAACCGCTTACAAATTTATCAAAATCTGAGTTGTTTGAAAGCAATGCTATTGCCAGCCCGATATCGATTGCTTGTGAATCTTTATATGGTGATAGCAGTGTTGGGTTATTCACAACTAACAAATTGATAGAATTTGTTATAGCTTTGAGTCGTAAGCGTAAAGCATTCTGCTCTTCGGTTTCACCATCAATTGGTGGGTTGATAGTATAATTCCTAGTTAATGAGTCTAATATCCAATGGCCTTTGACTGATAAGCGGCCTAACACATCGAAGAGTTTGATATTTATATCAATAGGGCAGGGGGACTGAACCGCATGTGATAGAGCATATTTAAGGCCAGTATAAGGAATTACACAATGGTCGACATAGTAATCAGTAATTTGTTGATATGTTTCGTTAATGCTGTTGAATGATTTTGAAGGTTTATTTTTTCCTGTGTAGTAACCTTTAACCTTATCCCAAGACAAGAGCAATGCCCGCTCTGATGAAATATAGGCTGATTCTATATTCCCTGCGTCGCGGCACCATGAAAACAAAATCCACAAACAAACATTTATTCGCGTTATAGACGATGCAATAGAATCTGAGTCATCAGCCATTAATAAAATCTCACTAATTAATAATGAAAAATGCCTACTTGAACTCTCGGGTTCCTCAAGAAGTGCTAAGGATTTTCTGAGTAAAGCCTGGCTAGAGCTTGGGAGTAATTCTTCTTTTAACAAATATTGCTGAATAAGTTCTGAGAGTTTATCGCCATTCCACTCTTCAAATGAGATGTGTTCTTGAGAATTTCGGGCTTCATAGCCAGATACTTCTTGTCTGATCCCTGAATTCACATCTCCACCAAAACATAAGCAAATAACTATTTTCTTATCTCTGTGTTCAGGAGGCAGACGACTAGGAATAAACGCGTCCTGAATTTCATCTAATGAAGGTCTAAGGGCTTGATCAGTATTGCCACTCCATGTTTCGCGAGTAAGATTTCCAGACTTAACAGAAAATAAATAAACTTTGCTTTCTTCACCATTTAGTTTTCCTACCGCGGCTATATCTACGCCATATTCTTTTATTCCCCGGCGCGGTGATATGAATACATTCATTCCCATGTAACTTAATAAAACTGGCAGTACTGCATCTAATTCTGCTCGCTCTTTTAATGAAGCAAGGTATTGCTTAAGGATTAATTTCATTATTCATTGCCTCGCATCGGCAGCTTATTAAAAAATATTCTAGAGATACGGGATCTAAAGTATTCAATCTTGGCATTTCAGTTGAATTGGAAAAGGTGTGCATTTGCGCTTCCTGTCGCACTTTTTTTCCATCTAATTGGTGTTGATAATAAATTGAGCTATTGCCATATAATATTCTTTGGGTAGCGGCTATCTTACTTATAAAAGATTTTTTTGATGCTTCTTCATGGGCATTTTGCATGCTTTTGCTAAATTCTTTCCAATAAGCAGTTAAATTCTCGCTAGGAGATTTTAATTCATTTAACCCAGATATTTTCTCGAGGTCCATATGATGCTTTTCAAGTTTTTCAAGTAATCTCTGGCAGAGGTTTTTTTGAAATTTTGTTTCGATACATGACTGGAAAAATGGTTTAAGTTCTCCAGGATAACTTATTAGCAAAGGATCATATAAAATATTTTCAAGCTCTAAAATTGTTGTTGTAGAAGCAGTTTTTGAAACTGATAAAATGAAATTTGCCGTAGCAGTAGGCTGTGTAAATAGCCAACCGACAGCCTTTCGGCTAACAAAGATTTTCTTCTCTTCATTATCTAACAAAAATTCTTCTGCTTTTAAATTAACTCCTTCATCCGCAGCACTTTCAATTAAATTTAGAACATTACGGCAAAGCATTGCGTTTCCATCTAAAAACCATTTAGTGATTATATGATTAGAAAATTTTTGATGTTTAGTTAATAAAATCCTTGAGAAGTAGTCCAGCGTTTTAAAGTTAACTCCTACAGAAATAATTGATTCTAATAACTCCTCAGTTAGGGGGTGCAACCCTCTGTTAATCAATCTGACCAATAAGTGGTCAATATTATTTATAATGCCCACATGCTCAGGGGAAACTTTAGCTAATTGCTTAACCAAAACATTCAACACGCTCTCTGGTAGATCTAAATTCTGGAAAGAGATTAATTTTGATATTTCATAAAGTACTTCGGGAGAATTTTTCTCATCCAATTTTATTATGAGATCTTCTATTTCTATCCAGCGTGAAGGGGCTTTTTCCCCAAAGAGAAGTATTGCCCTCAGTATTGAAGCGCAGCATCCGCTGTCATGCTCACTTAAGATGCTCTCCCTAAGTATTTCCCAAATCTGAACATCCTGACTTTCATCGAAACCCAATTTCCCTAAAATAAAATAGGCTTGAGTTCTAACTGCTTCGTTGCTATTGGCAATGAGAGTTTTAGTAATCTTTATAGCATCAGCTACATTATCTGTGTCATACGCGAGGATCGAGTTAGAAAGAAAAGGGGCATACAAATTCAGCTCGCTTTGTGTCAGGATATACTCAACACCAGCTTTCGGTCGGTGTGCTTCCATGCTACAGAAACGTTCAAAAGCCCCATGGACTTCAAAAAAGGATAAATCTCCATCGGCCTGTTGTTTAAGGTGAGCTAGACAATTCAGTACATCTTCAGTTTTTGCATTTAAAGAAGGTAATACTTCTACAAAAACTCGCAAAATCGTAAAAAAATTGCTTCTGCAAGTTTTTTTGTCGATATTGCTCATAATCTTGACGAAATCTATTTTTCTTAAGTTGTGCAGTTCAGAAATTGCCTTTATCAAGGCTTTCTCTTCAGAGTGTATTTCTTTGACATACAAATTGTTGATTTGACTAAGCAGGTTCTCAGCCGTTCCACCTGCTGCTAACAATGTAAGTTTTGTTTCTTCAAACAACATTTCCCTTTACCTCACAATATTGTCATTCGGTCACTGAACACATTTGTAATGTTATTCGAAATAGGTCAAAATATAATTTTCTGTCCCCTTAGTATATCTGACTGCGATACAAGAAATATCTTCTTGGTGTAGGGATATCATTGCATCGATGCAGTGTACCCACATCATAAAGGTGACGGTAAAAATATTATTGAGATTTTGTGCACTATGACCTGATGAGGTCAGTAACAGTGAACATGAAAAAGGCTAGATCGAGTGCTTTTTTATAGTACAGGCACACAAATGAGTTTAATGAAATCTTAATTTTCTGCAACCTCCATATAACACTCTCAGCGCCATGCTGCGCCGTTCTCAACACTTATCCCCATCAACATCATCCTAAGGCCCGGCGCGGACTCCATAACGCTAGCACATAGTGCATACATGTAAACGGGCTCAGCGCGCAATGCTATCCCCGCCTCGCCTGCCCGCTTTAGTAACCTCATTTCATGCAACTGCACGATCCTCATAAAGCGGCGCTGTATCTGGCGCGGAGGAGGGTACAAAGTAGAGGATCCTGCATGCGGATCCATGCAGTCTATGCATGCATGGCTACAGGCCACCGATTTTGGTGGCCTGGTGAGGGTCAGTGAGTGAAGTAAAAGAGGTGTAAACCTTTACGATCTTCAACAATGACATGGCCGATTTTATGGTTACGGTTCAGACTGAGTTCAACTTGCATTGCAATTTCCATCCAGGCTAATTAGCCGAGTAAAAAAGGCCATCACTATCTTCATTGCGCGGTTCTGAATTAGTCAAGTCAGCAATGATGGTTAGTGCCAGCTCAAAATCGGTTGGTTTGCAGTTCGCTATCAACGAAATCTCGGCGATAAAACGTACACACGCCATTTTTTTATGCATGGCGTTCAGGTCGTCCAGCTGCATATTTCCCCCTATAAAAATACTGTGTTTATGTACAGTATCATGTTGGTTTAGTGGATTGAAAGGATTTTGTTAAGATAAAACCTAACTTTTACTCCTATGATTACCTTGATAAATATTGTTCTATCACAAGACCTTAGCTGGCTTCTTTTGATACGGATGACCTTCGCCAGCCGAGTGAAGCAATGATTTCATTTTGCGGCAATCATGCGCAGATGATTAAGCCTGGTTAACAGATCTGAGGCTACAATCGGTCTGGGTGCACGGTACAGCTCACCACTACTGGCGCTGCGACACCAGTCACCTGCGATTTTAGTATCTACGCCATTAATAAGACGCGTAGCCAACCCACGGCTGATGGTTTCGCCCGTCAATTCTCGGATTTGGTCGATCACTCTGGCACATGCCGCTTCCACTTTGCCGGAACGTCTGAAGGTGATTGCTGCTTTCTCCGGCCGTTCACTGGTCAATTTCCTTAATAAACGACGCCGTTCCTTCCGGGGCATACTGTCAAAATCCATATTTGGCATAATGTCCGGCTGCATCAGATCCTCAGATCCCGATCTCCCCGTACAGTTATTGACAGAACTCCGAGAGGGCGCATTCGCACCCTTAAGGTCAACACCCAAATCAACGGCCCGCTTCGCGACAATTTTCCACTGTACGAGGCGGGTGAGGATTGGGGTGTCTTCACCAACAGAGGTGGCATATACGCCTTTGATGCGCACGGTTTCCTCACCGTATTCGTTGCACTCTTCCGATGACTGATACCAGGTGCGCACCGCCAGCTCATCACGACGAACAAATGGCCCGCCCTGAGCGTTAACATATTCAGCCCAGTCGCCAGTGTCGGCGGCATCATGCGCTGCAGCAAACTCGACACTGAGGCCGTGAGCGGTTTCGCTGTCATTCATTCGGCGCAGTTCGCGATAAACCGTCACCGGCGCACCGCCAACAAACTGAAACTGGCGAATGTGCCAGCGTGCCGCCCAGGCTGAAACGGCTGGAGCAGTCTCTTTCAGCTCCTTGCCGCTTTCATCGTCCAGCTCACCATCCAGCGCGTAACCGTCGATATTTTTTGAGATGTACTTAGCCACATAGCCAGTAGCGCTGCCTTTCTCCGGGTCGATAGCCTCAGCATGGAAGCGTGCCTTGCGGGCTTTATCGGTAGCCAGCTCGCCACTATCTTCCTGATATGAGTAATCACGCAGAATTTGACGCACGCGGTCCACATCTTCAGGCTGCATGAACATCAGCATGTGCCAGTGCGGGGTCGCGTCGTGATGTGGCTCCGCCACGCGAATGCCAAAAATGCGGATATCTTCGCGGTGCAGTTTTGCGCGGACTTTCTGCCAGACATTGCAGAGATAACTCTGAGTGTCTGCCGGGCTGGCACCATTCCATTTACGGTTGCGGTGGCCTGTTTTGATTGTGGCGTGATAACGCGACGGGGCAGTGATGGTGTAAAACTCACCCACAAAGCCCATTTCATTACAGATATTTTCAAAGCCACGAATACGGGTCATTAACTCGCAGCGACGGATCGCGGGATTAGCCACGCTGCCATCGTATTTTTCAATCAGACTGATGCGATTTCCTTCCTCATCTTCCAGCTCCATCCCTTTAAGGAATTCACGGGTGCGGCGCTTCTGCTCACGCCATTCGATCACGGTCATGCTGCTGGCGTAAGGGGTATGTTTTTTGCTGACGTTAGCCAGGGCAATCTGAAGGTGTTCACGCCAAGCGGCGGCAATGCGACGCAGGCGGCCTTTCCACCACTTTTCAGTCTGCATCCGCATAATGGCCGGGGTAACTTCTTCCGGATCAAACAGGCGTGAGGTGACTTTTTCCCAAAGCGGCGGGGACTGCTTCAGCTCCCGCGTGATGGTGGCCGCCATCATGTAGATGCGGTGAGTGTACTTATATTCTGATTCATCGCCGCCCTGACCGTGTGCCTGCGCCAGTTCAGCGAGAAGAAAACTGGCAACATCGCCAGCCAGCAAATCAACATCCGCACGGGCCATTTCTGGTAGGCGGTTAAAACGCCTCATTAACTCCCATAACATACCGGCAGCGGTAGCAGCCCGGCTGTTATCTCCGGCATTCTCCGTCAGTGTTGTAAACGTGCCCTGGTTCATTTCACCCAGGCGATACTGCGCGTTTACCAGCTCAAGGCGTGGCAATGTCCGCTCTACGAAGGTTTTCGTTAAGTAGGCATTGGCCCGCTGAACTCCGTGTTCTTTTTCCAGCTCATTCAGGCGGCGATTAACATCAATACGGACAAGCGCAGGCTGGGCTTCCAGTAATTCCCGCGCATGCGCAACAGCCGCGATCAGCTGATCACGGCGGTGGATTTCATCGTAAGTAAGATATGGACTGGCAATGGCCTGCCGTGGGGCGTTCCATGCCCACTGATACTGCTCTGTCATGCCAGAATCCCACCCGGATAAACTTCCGGATTGGCATATCTTACCGCAGTACCGACAGGGCGACTGACCGCAATAATCTCTTCGGCGCTCTTGCTCTTACCCGCTGCAACGCCAATGCTGCGCGGGGCAGTAATCTGATGAAGGTCAAACTGGCGATACAGGCTTTTAACCAGACTGGTGTTGCTGTTGGATGCGATGACCGGGTGACGGTTTGCAACGTCACTCAGGACAGAGGCCAGCTCATACTGTTTGTCTTTGCCAAAGCCGCCGCCGTGATACTCCGCAAAAGTGCCATCGTATGGAGGATCGCAATAAACCACATCGCCGTTTTTCAGCATGTTCAGCGTTTCAGTGAAATCAGCGCAGATAAACGTTGCCCGTTTTGCTTTCTCAGCAAAGGCCTGGACTTCTGCCAGTGGGAAGTAAGGCTCAGCATAATTGCCAAACGGAACGTTAAAGTTTCCCTTCTGGTTATAGCGACACATGCCGCGATAGCCATTGCGGTTCAGGTAAAGAAAATAAGCGGCCCGCTCCAGCAATGGCAGGCCGGGATGATGGTTGAACATTTCCCGCACTGTGTAATAGCTTTCCTCTGAGCGATTGTCAGAAAAAGCACGCCATGCCAGCATGATGAATTGCTGCGGAAAATCTTTAATCTGGCGATATAGATTAATTAAATCGGGATTAACGTCTGCCACCAGATAAGCGGGAAAATCCGTATTCATCATTACAGCGCAGGAGCCCGCGAAAGGTTCTACAAGGCGATCCCCTTCCGGCAGGTGCTTGGAAATTGCATGCATGATGCGGGATTTGCTGCCCGGCCACTTCAGAACGGTATTCATAATGACGCCCCTTTAAAATGAGTGGCGTGCAATTCCTCGACTTCCTTACAGGTCACACAAAGAGTTACGCCGGTAAGAGCCTTGCGACGCTCTTCAGGGATCGGGGCTTCACACTCTTCACAAAAGAAAGCGCTGATCTGCACCGGGCGGTTAATCACATTTGCCAGACTGCGTGCCAGATTCTCTGCCTCGCGCTGCTGTGCTAAATCCATTGAATCAGCCATTAGTGCAGCTCCTGTGATTCGTGCTCAAAACGCAGAGCCTCCTGGCGGAGGAGTTCAGCGACATCTTTGTGATTCATCTCCTTTCGGGTAATAACAATTGCCAGCGCCTCAAGCCGAATTGAAACGGCCAACGCTTTATCTTTTCTTTCTTCAGAACGGGCTTCTGTCAGTAACTGATTCAGGTGCAAGTCATTGGCTGACTGCATTACTTCTGATTTATTCATTGTGCTTCTCCTGATTTCGGGCAAAAGAATGCCCGGCGTGTTTACGCCATTGATTTTGAGATTCGTTATTTATTCAGATAAAAAACTGTCTGCGACTGAAAACTGACGGGGGAGAATACGACCCCAGCGACACATTTTATTCATCGCCCTGATAATCATTTCGCGCTGAGACTCTGTGAAACTTTCAAACGGCCTGCCTATTTCATCCTGTCTGAATGTTGCCGGGCGCTCGCGATTAGCCAGGGTCATTACACAGAATTTAAATTCTTCATTCTGGCGGTTGAAATAACGCAGCGCCGGGTTGTCATTGTTCTTACGCATTTTGCGCCACGCCTGTTGAAACTCGCTAAAAGTCATCTTCTCAACGGTATCAACACGTGCATGCACGAGGTGAATCTGTGTGAATGGCTTTGCCGGTTGCATTGTCTTTGCTGCTATTGCCGCACGCCCCATATTAACCCCCAACCTTAAGAATGAATTTGAGCATTGGCTTTTGTTTCTTTGTCAGCCCACGCAGCAGAGCTTTCTGGTCATTACTTGGATGCCAGCGCTTTCCGTCTTTCCCCATAATCCAACCGTGACCGTAAGCAGGTGACGGACTCTGACGCTTAAGCAATGATGCAAAGGAAATCATATTGTTCACCTCAGCTCAGGCCAATTGACGCGCCTATCCCGCTGATTGCATCAACGGTGCTGGCAAGAGTCGGGTTTGACTGGACACGCGCATGAACAGTTAAGCCGATAAGCGACAGGCAGCGAATGCCTGCGTTAACGTTTTCCATGAAAGCGCTTGTGCGTGAGGCTGTCATTCTTTCGCCGGATACGGCTGCAGCAGCAACTTTCCCCAGCTCAGCAGTTGCCTGCATAACGTAATGCGTCATGCGTTCTGCTTTGGCTTCATTCACTGGTACGGCTGGCAGGCATTTCATCTGCGCCAGCAGGCCATCGATAAGCGTGGCATCTTCAGTAACGTCGGTCAGCATTGCGATTTCTGGTGCAGTAAGCTGATGCACCTGATCGGGGTTCAGCTTGTTGCGTAAAGTCTGCTGATTCATACCAACCTTGTTAGCCAGCTCACGGATGTTGTGGCGAGAGGCAAAAGCCCGGCAGGCATTTTCATAGTGCGATTGTTGGGAAACCTGAAAATCAAACATGGAGTTCGTTCCTTGAGCTTGCATAATCAAGTTAAGGTTTGATGTAACGGCAGTTAAGAGCGTGTTGGCGATTCTTCTCGCGCCACGCAGCCACGTTAATCAGCGGGTTGCCATGCTTCGTCATTGTTGTTTCAACAACCTGACCAGTTTTTTTATTTTTCCTGTTCTGCGTGTAAGTGGTTGAAGGGGTAGGGGCAAGCAGCACTACTCCATTAGCTATCCACTTTTCAAGGACGGCTTTGCTGATACCGTTTACCGCGGCAAAATCATCTTTTGACATAGTGGGTGATGTGCTTACAGCTACTGCACGTTCAACAGCTTCATTGACTGCAGCGCTCAAGGCAGGCATCAACAGAGAGGAAATATTAGTGAGGAATTCTTTTGACTGCAGTAAGTCAAATGCTACCCCATTGTTTGATTTTTCAGTTTGCATAACGCAGTATCTCCTATTGCGATTTTGTTCTACGGTGTTACATGTGGTGTGTGGCTACTGTAGATCGCTTTATTTGAACTGTAAATGCATTTTTGCGAGTGACGGTAAGAATTATGCGACTTGAAAGTGCTGTTGCAGGCGATGTGCTTGAAAGAATCCTTTCGGCATATGGGTTTACAATGCAAAAAGATTTAAGCGATAAGTTAGGTATTGCCAAAAGCAATGTGGCGAGTTGGCTGCAACGGGGACAGGTTCCTGGAAACGTTATTGTTCAATGTGCTCTAGATACTGGAAGCGACGTCAATTGGTTAGTAACTGGCGAGCTTGCAAAAGCAAGCTCAGTAACTCAAGGCTCTGACCTTAAGGGGAAAGAGCTTTATGATGAGGTAATGTCAAACGGTGGTAAGCCAGTCTTACGGCGCCTCATGGACGCATACGGGTTTACATTACAAAAACAGCTCTGTGAATTATTAGATATATCTTCGGGCACAGTTAGTACTTGGGTTCGTCGTGACTATTTCCCGGGCGACGTGGTAGTGGCCTGCGCGTTAGATACAGGTGTGTCTCTAAAATGGTTAGCTACAGGGAAGGGAGAGCCGAAAATTTCAGAGCCTGAAGCTGCCCCCATTAGCAGAATCCCGAAGTTCAGATTTGAATCTGGTCGCCTTAAGGACTCTGGTCATTGGACTGCAGATCCCTCTCTTTTCAACACTCCTACAGATAACGCCGAATATATTGAAGGTGTGAAATATTCTTGGCTTATTGATAGATCACCAAATGAAATTGGTAGTGGTCGATGGTTCGTTATCGTTGACGGAGCATATGACGTTTTCGACATTTCTCGGTTACCGGGCAGCAAATTAAGATTAACCAATAACGCTATTAGTTATGAGTGTGCCATAGGAGATATTGAACCCTATGGTGTAGTTTTATTTACTCTTGAAAAAAACATATAGAAGGGAATCATGAAAAAATTAATCTTATTAGCTTTAACTTTAAGCTTCTGTGGTACTGCATTAGCTAAAGAGAATTCTGAGGCTGTTTTTAAGAGAGATTTTAGTGATGAGTGGCCACTTAGCTTTGATCGCGCCGTTCTGACCTGCGTGCCGGGTAATGGAGTTTTTGTCATCAATCCAATGAGTGAAATCAAATATCCTATAAACGGGATAGCCCAAGGATTAGCAAAATCTGGCAGGGTTAAGGCAGGGGATTTAAACTCAGTATGGCTTGATGATCCCGATTATCCTGGCACCAAAAAGAGTATTGGTGTCTTACTCGATAAGGGCTTGGAACTGTGCGACTGATAGGATGAAAAAGTTGTAGCCATTTCATCGCCAGCTTACAATGTAACTTGTTGATTATAAAGGCCGAAATAAGCGTGGCTAGTTTTTTGGATTCTGTATAATGAAATATTTTTTTAAGTAGAGGAATTAAAATGAAAAACTTCGACTCTAGAACGTACAGCATACATGATTTTCTTGAATGGGAAAGTAACGGTCAACTTGAACTCTCGCCTAGATTTCAGAGGAAATCCGTATGGAATGAGAAAGCAAAATCTTATTTGATGGATACTATAGTTAATGGTAAGCCTATGCCTAAGGTATTTATAAGGCAAAAAACAAATGCTCAAACTAGGAAATCAGTAAGAGAGGTTGTCGACGGACAGCAGAGACTAAGAACAATATTGAGTTTTATTAAAGATGCGTTCCCTATCAGCAAACAACATAATAAAAAATTTGGTGGTAAATACTACTCACAATTATCAGAAGTTGATGAAAATATTCAGGCTCAAATATTGAGTTATGAAATATCAGTCGATTTGTTGGTTAATATGTCAGATGCCGATGTATTGGATGTTTTTGGAAGGTTGAATTCTTATTCAGTATTGTTAAACACACAAGAAAAAATTCACGCTAACCATTTTGGTCCTTTCAAAACATTAGCTGACAGACTTGCACATGAAAATAACGATTTTTGGATAGATAATAAAATACTTACACCACAAAAAATATTGAGGATGTCAGACGTAGAGCTGGTTTCTGATATATTGGTGGCATTAAATGATGGCATAAAGTCTAAAAAGCAAATTGAAAAATATTATGAACTGTACGAAACTGATGAGTTGCCAGTCGATGTTGAAGTATTAGAAGTACAATTTGGTCAGATTGTTTCATTAATTAGGCAGTTATACCCTGAAGGATTAAAAGATAAAGAATTTAGACGTATTCATGTTATCTACTCTTTATTCGTTTCCTTGTACCATATTCAGTTCGGAGTTCCAAACTTAAAAGCTGTGGGGCAGAGAATAGAAGACGGTGATATTGCTAAAATCACCAATAGATTGGATAGAATAGAACTTATTTTTATGGAGGAAAATAAAGCCGAGCTCACTGAAAGAGAAATTCAATTTTTAAATGATTGTAGACGAGCAACAACTGATACAGCGGTACGTATACGAAGGAGTGAGTATTTGAATGATGTGATTCTGGGCGAGGTATGATATGTCCTTAGAACAAAGTTATAAAAAATTTGAGGAAGGGATTCTCTTTGTTAATAGCTTAATCACAAATGCTCATCAAGAGCCAGTTGTTAATGACATAAAAAATTTTATTGTTGAGTCTGCGTTCCTTAAAATGTTTATTTATTGGGAGTCTTATTTAGAGGAGACGTTGCTAAAATATTTAAGCGGCAATACAGGTTTAGTTGAACCATTACCTTTGAGGTATTTGTCGCCGATTGATGAATTACATGCTAATAAAATGATCATTGGAACGCAAAAATATGTAGACTGGGCCAATGTGGAAATAGTCAAAAGAATTTCTAAACTTTTTATAGAAAATGGAGAGCCATTCAATGTCTCTCTTTCATCGATACAAGATAGCCTAAATGATTTAAAGGTTATAAGAAATAATACGGCCCACATAAGCTCTACAACTAATGCTGCATTTCTTAGTATAGTACGAAGGAAAATACCGAATTGGGCTGGTAGCTCAATATCCGTTAGTGACTTTCTTATGATGAACTCTCATGAAGATGCACAAAAAACAATATTACAAACTTATCAAGACAGCTTATTAATAGCAGGTGAAATAATTAAAAATTGTGATAGATAGTTTTTTGGTGTAGAGGCCACAAGTGCCTTGTCTTGCGGCCGCAACACTCAAATTTTTAACTTGAAATATAGTGGGAGCAGACATTTTGCTGTCTATTTATTTTCTAACTATATGATTAAATCAGGATAAAATAGCATTCGGTTTGTCATCTGAAATGCTTTATGGTGTAAAAATCATTACGGATTTTTTTTAATGACTTTATCCTCACTGGAGAGTAAAACAATGGTTTCATTAGATGGTAAATTTTGCTGGTACACGTCTGCTCCAAAGAAACCAATATTTTCAGTTGGTGTTGTTTGAAATGAGAATGAAAGATTTTTACCAGTAATAATGGTTAATCCACTGTTAAAAAATACAGCAGCAAATTTGAGTCTTTTGATAAAAGGGAGTTTGTTAGTAAATATGAATAATTTCATTGAATCAATCCATTGTCGGGCAAGATGGAATATTATAGACGAGATTAAGAATGAACTCGATAAGTTAGGGCAAAAAAATGAAAGAGGTCCTCTATGTTACTCGGTTGGCAACCTTGAGTACATAAACATTGCGTTGCCGATAGCAACTACTCTTATTGGCGGAGTAGTAGGGGTAATCGTATCTTTTGTCAATCGTGGAAAAAAAGTTCGGATTGTTTTCGATGGAAACAAAATAAAAGAAATCGATGCATCCAATTGTAATCCTGATGAGATTGTTGCCACTATCCAAAAGATTAAAGCGATAGATATTTTAGAATAGTACGTGAGAAAAAATTGTGTAGCCATTACATCGCCAATGCGGCCCGTAACTATATGAAATATAAGACCGATAATCGTCTTCGGTCTTTTTTTATATTATTGATTTATAATTTTTTTTTGTTGTTTGTTCGAAAGCATTCGAAATTTGTCCGAAAAGTCGTATCCGTTTTAAACCATCACATATTCCTGACCACGTGAATCCAGATATTTTTTTGTCATAGCGATGTTCTTATGGCCAAATAATCGCAGCATTCGCACCGGTCGGCCTTGCGCCAAATTCCTGCCGATGGCTTATGCGGACAGCCAGAAAGACGGCATACACAAAGCCTGGCAACAACGTGCCGGTTGGCCTTGCTCATCTGGACTGCTCAAATTTAAGTCGGTACTATTAAACGGTACTGAACAATAGGGATGAGCGTATGGATACTACAGAGCAGCTTAACGGGACTTATTTTTTGATGGAATGCTAAATCTTAGCGCCGGAGAACTGGCGTTCTGGATAGTGCTGGATGAGGCCCGCAAGCAATTAGGGTAAGCGACGTTTTTTCTCTGGGCCTTATCATTGGTGGTATCCCGATGGTTCCCACCCGTGGAAAGCTGGACGCAAAAAGGGCAACGCCAAATACCAGCCCTTTATCTGTGGCGATGAGAACTTTTATCAGGCACCGCCTGAATAGCCAGTGGAAATCACCAACATGGAGAACAATGTTAAACGGGCAGTGGGCCAAAACAAATAGCCTGGGCGGTTTGATCGGGCGATGGTTGCCGTGGATAGGAGTAATCATCACTGCATATGATGTGATTATGATTACCAGGAACAGTATATGGCGCT
Organism: Mixta theicola; assembly: GCF_002895925.1. Lineage (GTDB taxonomy): Bacteria > Pseudomonadota > Gammaproteobacteria > Enterobacterales > Enterobacteriaceae > Mixta > Mixta theicola. Next base: position 40,255 of record NZ_NWUO01000002.1, read on the forward strand.
TCAATCTCATCGTTAAACCGGAGCATCGGGTATGAATGATGATAAAGAAATTGAAATTTTGCAGTTTGTCAGGAAAGAACTGGGTGCGCATGAACTCGGTATAGATGACAGTTTGACATCGGGTCGTTCAATGACCGTTTTTGAAGATGTCTTTAGCATGATGGAACGATTTTCGGAGCGTTTTGCCGTGGACTGTTCCGGTATCAACTGGTTTAAGTATTATCCCCGTGTTGGTATTCCCTTTTTACCCAATTTTTTGCTTCCTGAGAGAATGAAAACGGATCACTCCCCTCCGGCCCGGCTCACCGTAAAAATGCTTGTCGAGTCAGCAAAGGCTGGCCGGTGGTTATACAACTGACGGCACAATCAGACAGAACAGAGAGAGGCGGCCATGTGTCGCTTTTTTTCAAAGGTACTCCTGACGGATCTGGCAACCACGAGGCGCCAACACCGCGGTAAAAAACTAGTTTTTCGGTTTTTATTGGCATCATCATGCGCTTCTAAAAAAGCATTTCTGGGATATGCCTGATGAGAAATCATTAAGCACCGGCAAAAAAACAGTATTACCGGAAGATGCGCTTGATTTTTTTGAGGAATACGTAAAGCAGTGCGAAGTTGATATGACTGGCTTTAATTTTCGTCAATATTTCCCTAATGCCGGAATACGGTTTCTTCCAAATGCAATATTACCGGCTTATCTAAAAACTGACCATCATCAGCCGGAGCCGCTGACGGTCAGTATGTTGATAGCCTCTGCTGAAGCCGGGCGCTGGCTCTATATAAGTAAATAACCTTTAACAAGCTCACATTGCCGGCGCAGCGGGCCAGTTAATAGCGGGAGCGGCTGGCGGGCTGCAGCCGAAAGCTGGGCTATAAAAAGTTACTAATCAGTAAGTTAGCTTAAATTTTTGTTGCGGAGGGATACTTATTATTATGTTTGTAAGAAGATTTATTAGAGTAATTAAATGTAACTGCTGTAATAACCTATTTTAATGAATCCTTGCTGCACTTGTTTAATTACTAAGGGAAAATCCATTTTGCGGTTAGCTTGTATCATATGATTTATGTGTTTTATTTCTTCCCGGATAAAAATAATCAGGAAATATATTCGCAACTTTGTCTGGGGCGACTAGTATTATTCATGCAACACGAAAAATGTCCGGTGTAATTAGCATTATGCTGGTTGCCATTAAACTAATGACAATATGTTCAGGAGGATATTATGGCCGAACATCGTGGTGGTTCCGGTAACTTCGCAGAAAACCGTGAAAAAGCATCTGAAGCAGGTAAAAAAGGCGGGCATAACAGCGGCGGTAACTTCGCTAATGACCCAGAACGTGCATCTGAAGCAGGTAAGAAAGGCGGGCAACATAGCGGCGGTAACTTCGCTAATGACCCAGAGCGTGCATCTGAAGCGGGTAAGAAAGGCGGCCAGCATAGCGGCGGTAACTTCGCCAATGACCGCGAAAAAGCTTCAGAAGCAGGTAAAAAAGGTGGCGAGCATAGCCACGGCGGCGGACGCAAATCCGAGTAAAAAAGAATGTTATTGATTCTTTTAACTGCCAGCCCCGACGGTGATACGTTGGGGCTTAATTCTTTAGTAGCAGACACTACAAGACAGAGGCGGATCGGCAGGCTGCATTCGATAAACCTTAAAATGCCATTGTTCAATAAATGACCTGTCACGAAAGCGCGCAAAACTAAGGGGCGTTTTTGTTGCTAATCGGGTGGACTCTATAACTCTTGCGCCAAAAAGCCAGGCGAGATAACCGCAACTCAAAACGGTCATTAATAAAAGGGTTTATCGGCGATGGAAGGCGGATGAAGAATAGTTAGCGGCCAGAACTGCGATGCTGACGGGTTCAGGTATTAAAAAGGGCCGCCTGGGCAGCCCGAAAATTTAACTTATTAATATCAAACGATATTCATTGCTGTTACGTCAATATCAGATCTTAAAATGCCATGTCTGACAGATTGCTCATCAAAAAAATCATTTAAAGCACGAACAGCGTTTTCGCCATGAATTGACAAAGACATTTCAACAGCTTGCCCGCCTTTTTTTATAATGAACTTTACAAACCAACTCTTCTTTACTGAACTCATTCTTTGCCCCCCTGGTGATAAATCGGGTTTGCTCCCGTGCTTATTTAATCGGCTAATTCCGCTAAAACTTTAACCACTTTTAGCTGGCAAGCGGTTATGAGAGACAGGCTTAGAGCATTTTTAATGCCTTACAGGGTGGCAGATAACACCTCAGACAGGCGTTTGATCGTGCCAAAGTCGCGTTTGTTGTTGCTAAGACATCGGTCAAAATTTTACGCACGGGGCTATTACGTCCACGGTTAGACAGCCTCGTCTGGGTCTTTAACGGCCGCTTTTTTGATGACAAAACCCGGTTTATACGCATTTATACACAGGCTACCCCCATTTTCTGTGGATAAGTTTCCTGTCTGTTTTGATGGCATGTTGGCCCGCCAGAGGTTAATCAGCTCGGTGTATGGATTAAAACGTAGCGTGTTTGTATGAGCACCGATGTTGTTCAGCGCGTCCGTATAGCGAAAAGGGGCGTTTTTTACCCGCTCGGGTTAAAATTTAAACAGGAATGAAAGGCCGACATCTCTCGCGCCGAAATTATCTGTGGCCGGGATGGCCGCGAGATGATGGCAGATAACATAGCGTATGCCGTGTGTTCGGTGTTTATGCTGCACACTTTAGTAAAAAGCTGTCTGGATATGTTAAAAATCAATTAACATCTCTCCTGATAAATTTAATATCACTCAGTAATATTAAATAATTATCATATTTTATAAATTGCGATAAACCGTTATTTAACGTAGTTAATAATCATGAAGAAAAATAGCCTTAGAAATGCACTTTTAGAAAAGTACTCATTAAGATTAAGTGGTGAAATAGCGGCCTGAGCTCACCGTTTATCTACCGAGGAGAAAAGTTGTGCTGCGGATCCCAAAAAATTGCATCCATACGCGTTCTACGCCGTTCTGGAATAAGGATGACGCTCCGGCCGGATTGTTTCAGCGCCATCTCGATCATAATACTCAGCCCGGCGTTTATCCGCGCCTGTCGGTAATGCAGGGGGCGGTTAAATACTATGGGTTTGCCGATGCTGAAAGTGCTGAGCCGGATAACGAATTGCTGATTGAAGCTGGCCAGTTTGGTGTATTTCCGCCAGAAAAATGGCATCACATTGAACTGATGACCGATGATACGTATTTCAATATTGAATTCTTTGTGGCGCCTGACGTGCTGCTAAAAGGTGCTGGCTTACGTCAAACGGCTAACTCTCAGAAATAAAGAGGATTATATGCAGAAGGCTACTTATACCGTTACGGTTACTAATAATAGCAACGGCGTTTCGGCTGATTTTGAAACGGAGACGCCCCTGAGCCTGCTGGTGCCGGATGTTGCAGCTGAGGTGGTAAAGGACCTGGTCAATATTGTCAGAGGTTACGACACAGAAGAAGAGTCTGATGTTTGTGGCTGGTGACAGCTGGAATACTAAACGGGTTATTATCCGGAGCGCCGTACAACCCCGTCCTTTCGGGCGGGGAGGATGGCAAAAAGTGTTTTACCAGGCGCAGACTGGCAGGAAACCTGCCAGTCTGAGAGCCGTTATTTACGGCCTAACAGATAACCAAATACCACACCGACAGCCGCTGCAACAGCTAATCCACCGACCGGGTTAGAAGAAATCTGGCTTCTCACGCAATCAGCGGCGTCTTTTACTGCATAACTTGCCTGGCTTGCATATTTGCGCGCGGCGCCCTGGGTTTCATCAGTATAGCTATCCGTTGCGCGACCATAAGCTTCCTGAGCCTTACCTGCGCCTTCACGTACTTTATCTGCAGATTTACCTAACATATTTTTTCTCCTTTGAAAGCGTTGAGTAAATTAAGTCTAGCAGAAATAAAGCTAAGCGCTGGGCAGGGGGAGAACGCCAGAACGCCGCTACCGAGGTATTTACTTATTTACTGTGGCCATTTTAACCTGCTTCAGCAGGCACGATGCGATCGACGACAGCAAGGCCTGGCGCTGGCATACGGGGCTAAGAGACGAAGCGAGCAGAACGCTGAAAGAATAGATTATTGGCGTAACAGGCTTTATGCGGGCACGTTCCAGGAGCGGATAATACTCAGGAAAAATTGATAAATTAAGATTAATCCGGGCGTACGTAACGGTATATACCACATTTAAAATAAACACTCATAATAAAGGCAGCGAAAAACCTGCCTTTATTATTGCTCATCAGCGCAATATGTATCCGGATTACTTTTATATTGCAAAAATTAAACGCCTTTTAGATGAGATAAAAGTAAAAGGCATAGGGCTGCGGTTTTTAGAAAATATCAATTATACGGAAACGAAACTTAACTGCTTTATGAGCCAAATTAATGCGCTTTTGCTGAGGTGGTTGTTATCCCGCCGAAAGGAAATGTTTAAACGGAAGTGCAAGGGGAGGTTGCTCCCCCTGTTTATTATCAGTCTCAGGAGACGGCCGCTTTAATCCATGCCAGCACCAGCGGTGAAATTTGCTGGCGTAGCGCCGCTCGTTCAGACTGAAACAGCGTGGCGATAAAAAAGCGATGATCGGGCAGCTCAATGGCTCGCGCATCGCCCGCCGTATCGTGAGCGCTGATGCGTAATGGAAACGCCTTCAGCTCATCAATAAAAGCGGGATTAACGCCAAAATTACAGTGATAGCCTTCATGCGTCGATAGCGTACCGTAAGCGTCAGCAATGCGGCTTGCTGGTTCCAGCTTCACATCGCCGGTTTTCTCTACCAGCGAGCACGCCAGCGGCGTAATCACTAAACGCCCCGTCTCGTCTGTTTCCGCATGTCCGGCATCGTGCCAGCCCATCACGTTTCGCGCATATTCCAGCAGCGCATATTGAAAGCCGCCGCAGGAACCAAGGAAAGGAACCTGCCGCTCGCGCGCCCAGGTAATGGCGGTAAAGGCGCCCCGATCGTGCTGATAGGGACTGCCGGGCACCAGCCAGATGGCATCATAGCCCGTCAGGGCATCTGCGTTATGTATCGACGATGTCGGCAACCAATCCCAGGTAGCGGTAATATCTAACTGGCTTAGCGCAAGAGGGATAGCCAGCGGAATAGCCTGATGAGCAACGGCGGTCGGGCGATAATCACCCACTAAGGCAAGACGAATAGCAGCGGACATCTTCAGCTTCCTGTGCAGGGAAAAAAGGAGACTAGCCAAACCGTTTTATTTTTGCAAATGGCTGTGAACCGCGCTTTTTTAGCTAAACGCAGGATATTCAGGCACGATCCTTGCTGTTAGCGATGAGGACGGCATCGCCAGCGGCGGGTTTAAATCCTGTGCTTCCAGCGGCCCTGGCCGAAATGGCGTTTGACATAAGCGCCAACGCGATCGGCGCGCTGCCGGATCCGATAAAATCTCTGGAGTGCATAGCGGTTCTCGCTGATTTATGCGATAAAGAGCACAGATTTAAGCGTAGCAAAGAAAGTTATCGCTATGGTCCTGCGACCGATCCCTGCGCGATAGCCCGCCGTCCGGCCAATTAATCCTCTTCACAACCGTCACGGGAATTCGTTTAATGCATAGCAAACCGGCAATTTTACTGGCAGGCGTTCTGGCGCTGGCCCCTGCATTAGCGCAGACGGAAACACAGCACAGCCATTGGGGAACGCGCTGGCAGCGGCTACCAGCCACGCCCGCTCCGGTCGCTGGCATGCAAACAGGCTATGCCGGGGTGAACGGTATTCAGCTTTATTACGCCACGATGGGCAAAGGGGCGCCGGTCATTCTGCTGCACGGCGGGCTGGCCAACAGCGATTACTGGGGGCTGCAGGTTGTGGAACTGGCGAAGCATTATCAGGTGATCGTGGTTGACAGCCGTGGACACGGTCGCAGTACGCATAACGCGCAGCCTTACGGCTATGATTTGATGACCGACGATATTATTGCCCTGATGGATCGTCTGCATCTGCCGACAGCCGCTATTGTTGGCTGGAGCGACGGGGCGATCGTCGGGTTGGATATGGCGATGCGTTATCCGCAGCGGGTAAGCAAAGTCTTTGCCTTTGCCCCCAATACCACCACGCAGGGCGTAAAGCCTGGCGTGGAACAGAATCCGCTGTTTGCCGCCTATCTTTCCCGTGCGGCCGAAGAGTATAAAAAGCTATCGGCAACGCCTGACGACTGGCAAAACATTGTGCGGCAGATTAGCCAGATGTGGCAGTCGCAGCCCGAATGGCGCGATGAGGATTTACGAAATATTGGTGCGCAGGTAATGATTGCTGATGGCGATCATGATGAGGCTATCGACCGCAATCATCTGGAACATATTGCCGCGACGATCCCTGACGCCGGGCTGCTGATTCTGCCCACCGTTAGCCACTTTGCATTTTTACAGGCGCCGCAAGAGTTTACCGATGCGGTGCTGCATTTCCTCGACGATAAATAATTCTGCATGTGCTGATTGGCTAACGCGCGCGGCGAAGGTCGCGGCGCGCTTAACCCACGATGAATTTGTGCACCAGGCGAGCCAGAATTTCCAGTAACAGCAGGCTTCCGCTAAAAAGGCAGATCAGCATCATAATAAACTTCTTCTGGTTATTCATTCTGTTCCGCACCTGTAATTGACTCCGCTGCTACACTTTAGAGGCTATAGCCTTAACCGCACATCAATATCACCCTTACAGCTGTAAGGAAAACCATCATGTTGTATCAATACCTTAACGGCGATAACTGGCGGCATATTTATATTGTTGGTGATTTGCATGGCTGCCGTGCCTTGCTGGATCGACAGCTGCTGGCCGCGCGCTTTGATCCGCAGCAGGATCTGCTGGTTTCGGTCGGGGATTTAATTGACCGTGGGCCAGATAGCCTGGGCTGCCTGCGTCTGCTGGCGGAGCCCTGGTTTCGTAGCGTGCGCGGTAATCATGAGGTAATGGCGTTGAACGCGCTGCTACGGAACGACACGCTGCTATGGAAAATGAACGGCGGCGACTGGTTCTGGCGGCTGAAGGGCAAACCGCGCGATGAGGCACAGCGCGCCCTGATGCAGTGTCAAACGCTGCCTTTAATCCTGCATATCAACCTGGAGGAGCGCACGGTGATTGTCGCCCATGCTGACTATCCGGCATCGCATTACGCTTTTGAACAGCCGGTTGATGAATATGAAGTGGTCTGGGGCCGCGAGCGGATCCATCACTTACAGCACGGGCAGGGGGAAGCGATCGCCGGTGCGGATGCCTTCTATTTTGGTCATACGCCGCTGGACCAGCCGCTTAGCGGCTGGAACCAACACTTTATTGATACCGGCGCCGTCTTCGGCAATCGACTTACGCTGATTAAAATTCAATAAGCGCTCGGTCTGCAGGAAGCGCGTTAACGACGGAACAGTTTACCGTCGCGTACCAGCTCACGTGGATAGCTGTTTTTTAAACGCTGCCCTACCTTTTTCGCCAGGCCGAGCGGCTGCTGCTGCCAGGTAACCAGCACTTCATCGCGTGGAAGCAGTGCCTGCGGCCAGATGTCACGCCCGCGATACCACTCTTCCGCTTCACTTTCGCTTAGCTCAACGCTATTGGCCGCATCGGGACGGGCGAGAGCGATAACCGCTTCATGCTGCCAGCGGTAGCCTTTATTAAAAGTCTCCGCCAGCTTCAGCCCAATGCGTGAAAAGCGAACCCGACCGAACAGCGGCTCTGCTGCGGTGGGAAATAGCCAGATCTCTTTATCGCGCTGCCATAGCGAGAGCGACGCCTGCCAGTGCAAACCCGATTTTGCGGCGGCCTGCATCACCGTTTGCGCATCCTTACGCGACAGCGGACTGAAAGGAAACTTACCTACTTTATAACCCGGCGCGGGAAGCGATTCGACGCTGGCGGTTTTGCGTAGCCGCGCCACAAAGAAACCTTCGCTATCGAAAAGCTGCGGGAAAACGTGCAAAAAGCCTTCCGGCGTGGCGGCTTTATCCGCGCCGGGAAACAGATCGGCCAGTGAATCGATCGCCAGTGCGTCGGGATAACGTTGACAAAGCCACGTCACGACCTGCTGATTTTCCAGCTTGTTCAGAGTACAGGTTGAATAAATCAGCGTGCCGCCGGGCCTGAGCGCATGAAAGGCGCTGTCCAGCAAATCGCGCTGGGTTGCCGCGATGGCGTTGGTGCTTTCCAGCGTCCAGTTGCGCAGCGCGTCGGCATCTTTACGGATCACGCCTTCGCCGGAGCAGGGAGCATCAAGCAGAATGGCATCGAACGTTTCCGGCAGCGCCGGGCCAAAGACGCGTCCGTCAAAATGGGTGATTGCCGTATTGCTGATACCGCAGCGGCTGATATTCGCGTGCAGCACTTTTACCCGGCTGGCCGCATATTCATTGGCGACAATCACGCCCTGATTATTCATCAGCGCCGCCATCTGGGTGGTTTTCGATCCGGGCGCGGCCGCCACGTCCATCACGTGTTCAGGTTGCGGCTGCGCGGCGAACAGCGCGCTAACCGGCAGCATTGAGCTGGCCTCCTGAATATAAAACAGCCCGCTGAGATGCTCAGCGACGCTGCCCAACGGCAGCGCTTCATCTTCTTCGCTGCGCTCTATCCAGAACCCTTCGGCACACCAGGGGATTGGCGTTAGCTGCCAGCCGTAGCCAGCCGTCTGGCTTAAAAAGTCCGCCACGCTGATTTTCAGCGTATTCACGCGCAGGCTGCGGCGCAGCGGCTGCTGGCTGATAGCAAGAAAGGCCTGCAGGCTGGCTTCATCGGGCAGCGTCTGCCGCATCAGATCAAGGAAGGCCTCAGGGAAACTGGCTCGGGATTGTTGGGGCACGACAGAGTTCCGGTAGTTGCGAAAAAATCAGGCGGGAAGTGTACCACAGCTATGATGAAAGCTGATGAAGAGGGGAGCCTGACAGGCAGGCTCCCGAAGCATTTCAGGAAGAGGGGATTGCCGTCCCCCATTTACGCCAATCTTTGGGCTCTTCGTCCTGCAGCAGGAAATGTTTGCCGGAGTCGGCCTGCGGCGCCAGCGGCACCGTCGGCGGCGTGGCAAACTGAATGCCGCCGCGAATAAACTGCTGGAAGGTGCCCGTTTTCACCACCCCGCCAATCAGGCCAAACTCCAGGTTATAGCCGGAGGCCAGCCAGAATATCGAGTTATTGCGCACCAGATGCTGATACTTCTTGCTGATGCGCAGCTGAACCTGCACGCGATCCGCCATGCTGCCGAGCGAGGTACCGGTTACCGTACCGACCTCAACGCCACGGAACAGCACCGGCGTGCCGATGCCCAGCGATCCCGCTTCCGGCGCATCGACCACGATACTTAGTCCGTTCAGATAGCGTGAATCGGTAATGGTGGTTTCCTGCAGCTCGAAACGGCGAATCAGACTGCCTTTACCCGGATCGACGTTAATATAAGGCTGCAGCAGCGTTTCCAGATGATTAACCCCGGTGGCCGATATTTCCGGCGAAACCACCGAGAAACGGCTGCCGGTGCGGGCAAAGCTTTGTACATATTCCGGGTAAAGCACCGCTTTCGCGATCACCTGATTATGATCCTGGCTGAGCGCCAGCGATTCAACCTGGCCGATATCAATCCCCAGATAGCGAATCGGCATGTTGGCTGAGAGCTTGCTGCCGTCATAGGTGTGCAGCAGGATCTGGCTGCCGACGGCGCGCGCAGCGGTCTCGGAGTTGTAAAGCACGCGCGTTTCATTTTTGCTGCTGCTGGCGCCTGCGAGATTATCAAAGCTGATCGCGCCGCGCAGCGCTCGGTTCAGCGGCGAAGCCTGTACCGTCAGGCCGCTGCCGTTCAGCTGTACTTTTGCGCCGCCTTCCGCCCAGAACACGCTATCGGGCGTCAACAGCTTGCGATATTCCGGCTTAATATGCACCGCCACCACAAACTCATTGGCTTTCGGCGTCACATCGACAATTTCACCCACCTGGAACTTGCGATACAGCACGACCGATCCGGGCTGAACATCCGGCAGGCTGTTAGCCGTTAGCGTCAGGGTGGTCGGCGGACGTTCGCCGATAATACCTTCCTCTGCCTTCTCCGCATTGGCGTACAGCGGATACCGATTGAGCGGCGCGCCTTTGTCGCCCGGCTGCAGGCGAATGCCGCCTTCCACCCATTCGCTGGCGCTGGCGCCCAGCACTTTCATCCCGTCCAGGCCAAATTTAACGTCAAGCCGGCTGTTGATAATGAATTTGCTGTCGGCATGCACCAGCTGGCGATGCTCAGCGGCAATTGCCGCCTCGAACTCCACCCCTTTAGCGGTGAGACGTCGCTGAATAACCTGACCAATCTGGATGCCGCGCAGCACCACGGGCTGGCCCGCATCGATGCCGTAGCTTTCCGGCGCGATCAGCCGCACGGTCAGCACGTCGGGCTGCTGTAACAGCGCCTCGTTGCTTTGCCGTACCTGGAAGCGACTTTGCGGATCGCCATCGCCTGGGAACAGCTCCAGCGTGGTGCCGGTTAATAGCGAACTCAGGTCAGGATTATTCAGGCTGACTTTCGGGCTGCGCATTTCGATACGCGTACCGCTGCGCATCAGCCCAACCACGGAAGGATCTAACGTCAGCTCGCCGATCACTTTGCCGCCGGGTTGTAGCGTCATTTTGGACAGGGTGCCGACCTCCAGCCCCTGATAGAGCAGCGGCGTGCTGCCTTCCTGCAGGCCTTTGCCATTGGGCAGATCGAGCGTGACGATAACCCCGCGCTGGCTGTGGGCCAGATCGGGATAAAGCTGATAGTTACTTTCGCTGGTGGCCTGCTGCGAAGCGGGTGGGGAATCAAAAGCGATCGCGCCGTTCACCAGCGCCGCCAGGCTTTCCAGCTCCACTTTCGCCCCGCCAAGATTAACGTCCGCCTTGACGCCGGAAACGTTCCAGAAACGGCTGTCCTTCTTCACCAGATTAGTGAAGCGGCGCTCAATCAGCACATCAACGGTCACGCCGTTATTGTCGGGATTGATGGTGTAGTCATACACGCGACCGACCGGAATTTTTCGGTAATAAACCAGCGATCCGGTGTTCAGCGAGCCAAGATCCGGCGCGTGCAGGTGTACCAGCATCTCTCCGGTATTGACGCGATATTTCGGCTGCGTATCCAGCGCAACGAAGTTCTCCCGGCGCGGCCCGCTCTTGCCCGGCATCATGCCGATATAGTTACCGCCGACCAGCGCATCCAGCCCGGAAACGCCCGCCAGCGAGGCTTTAGGCGTTACCAGCCAGAATTGCGCATCCTCACGCAGCGCATCGCGCATATCGCTTTTGATACTGACGCGCACTTTGATTTTACGCAGATCGTCGCTGAGGCTGATGCCCTGCACGGTGCCGACCTCAACCCCCTGATAGCGTACCGGCGTGCGCCCCGGCACAATGCCGTCGGCCTGAGCGAAGTCGATGGTGACCGTGGTGCCGCGCTCCTGATAGTTGGTCCACAGCAGCCAACCGGCAATCATCAGGGCAATAAAAGGCAGCAGCCAGAACGGCGAGATTTTACGCTTGTTGGTTATCTGCGCTCTAGTCGGTGTAGTCGGCGTTTGTTGCATGAGCATCCCAAATAAGACGGCTATCCAGCCACTGTACGGCGAGGATAGTTAAAATTACCGCGGTGCCAAAATAGAAGGCGGCCGGTCCCATAGTAAAAGCCAGCAGCTGGTCACGATTTACCAGCGACATGGTTAACGAAATCACAAACAGATCCAGCATGGACCAGCGTCCCACCCAGGTGACCATGCGCAGCAGCCGGATACGGGTTTTTAGCCCCTGCTGGCAGCGAAAATGAATACTAAGCAGCAGCACCAGCAGCACCAGCACCTTGGTAAAGGGCACCAGAATACTGGCGATAAACACGATCGCCGCCACCGGGATATTGCCGGAGGCCAGCGACAGGATGCCGGAGAAAATCGTATCTTCCTGGCGTCCGCCGTTCAGATAAATAATCGAGATCGGCAGCAGATTGGCCGGGATCAGGAAAACGATGGCGGATATGAGCGCCGCCCACGATTTTTGCAGGCTGTAGGGCCGACGATGAGCGAGGCGCGTATGGCAGCGCGGACAGCGCCCGCGCATATCCGACATCCCGGTATGATGGCAGTTCAGGCAGATCTGTAATTTTTCCTGCGCCACCTCCGCCTGCGGCTGCGGATAGAAGCGGTGCCACAGCTGCTCTACGTTGAGATGAATGATTGTCAACAGGCTAAGGATCATCAGCGCGATAAACGCCAACAGCCCGTAGCCGACGTCAATATCGGCGTAATCCTTTACCTTAATCGACGCCACCGCCACGCCCACCAGATAAATATCCAGCATTACCCACTCTTTCAGGCGATCCAGCATCAATAGTACCGGACGCAAATTCATGCCCAGCCGGTTGCCGAAAAACAGAAAGGCGATAGCTGCGACCAGCGTAGCCGGCGCGCCAATGGTGCAAAAGGTAACCATCGCGGCGGTCAGCACGTCGCCCTGCATGGTCATCTGCATAATGCCCGTCAGCAGGTTGGCGCGAATCGGCGTACCCAGCAGGCGGATCTGGATAAGCGGCTCGGTAAACGCAAAGGGCATCAGCAGCAGCATGGTTACCGCCATTGCCGTCAAGCGCGTCATCGACCAGTCACGACCGGTCATGATTTTGGCGTTGCAGCGCGGACAATGAGCAGACTGGCAGGATTTAACATCCGGTAAGGAAAAAAGGGTATCGCATTGCGGACAACGCTGATAACGTTCATGAGGCAAAACGTGACTGATAGTATGTATTTTCATATAGTAAAGCGGTGACCCTCATCGTGCAGATAAGCACGGTCCTTAAATGACGTCAAACGGACGCTGAGGGGCTTAGCCCGTTTTGATAATCCGATCCGCAGGATCCTAAGGTTATATTAACTCCCGTGATCCTTCACCTTGTGGCTACGGATATTTAATGCTTATTTTACCGGACGGCTCAATTGTAGCCGTCCGCTTGCTTTTAAGATGGTCGGAAAATGAACAAACAAGAATTTTATCACGATCTTAACCGCGATCTGCGTGCGCTTATCGCCGGTGAAACCAGTTTTCTTGCGGCGCTGAGCAACAGCAGCGCGCTGCTGTTTGAGCGCCTGGAAGGCGTTAACTGGGCGGGCTACTATCTGTTAACCGAAGAGAAGACGCTGGTGCTGGGGCCGTTCCAGGGCAAAATCGCCTGCGTACGTATTCCGGTTGGCCGCGGCGTTTGTGGCACGGCAGTTGCAGAGAAGAGCGTGCAGCGCGTGGATGATGTGCATGCATTCCCCGGCCATATCGCCTGTGATGCCGCCAGCAACGCTGAAATCGTGCTGCCGCTTATCGTCAATGATGAGGTTATCGGGGTACTGGATATCGACAGTACGCGCTTCAATCGCTTTGACAGCGAAGATGAAATCGGTCTGCAAACCTTTACCAACGCGCTTTGCGACGTATTAGCCCAAAGCGATGTTAAAAAATATATTCATCTGAATCGTGGCTAAAACGCTGGATTTCGTGGCAATTGCTGATGGGGTCATTATAATGTCGCCTGTTCATGCCTGCGGCTTGCTGGCAACCCGTTGTAATCAGGAAATTTCATGGAAAATCAACCTAAGTTGAATAGCAGTAAAGAAGTCATCGCCTGGCTTGCGGAGCGTTTCCCGCACTGCTTTAGTGCCGAAGGTGAAGCGCGTCCGCTTAAAATCGGTATCTTTCAAGACCTCGTCGAACGTGTTCAGGGTGAAATGAACCTGAGCAAAACGCAGTTACGTTCCGCTCTGCGTCTTTATACCTCCAGCTGGCGCTATCTGTACGGCGTTAAAGCGGGCGCAACCCGTGTCGATCTGGATGGCAACGCCTGTGGCGAGCTGGAAGAGCAGCATGTTGAACATGCGCGCAAGCAGCTCGAAGAGGCGAAAGCCCGTATTCAGCAGCAGCGTCAGCAGCAGCAGGCGAAAAAGCGTGAAGCCGGTGCCGGTGAAGATGCGCCTGCGCGTCGTCCGCGTAAAGCCGCCAGCCGTAAACCTGCCGAAGGCGAACGTCAGCCTGCGCGCAAAGCCCGCGCTAACGATGCGCGTCCGGCTCAGGAGCGTGCGCCTGCCGTACCGCGTCAGCCGCGTCCGCAACCCGTTACCGACACCTCAGCGCTGCAGCCTGGTCAAAATATTAAAGTTAAAGCTGGCAAAAGCGCGATGGACGCTACCGTTCTTGAGATCTCCAGGGATGGCGTCCGGGTACAGCTGGCTTCCGGCCTGGCAATGATCGTACGCGCAGAACACTTACAGTTCTGAAACGGAGGCCACCCTGGGCATGAACAAGTTTTTTAAGATGAGCGTGATGGCGGGCCTGCTACTGGCAGGTCACGCTATTGCCGCTGACAGCATTACCCGCGCGGATCAAATTCCGCAGCTGCAGGAAGAGCCGCAGCACGCCACCGTTAGCGAACGCGTTACCTCACGTTTTACCCGCTCTCACTACCGTCAGTTCGATCTCGATCGGACGTTCTCAGCGAAAATCTTTGACCGCTACCTGAATATGCTGGACTACAGCCACAATGTGCTGCTGGCGACGGACGTGGCGCAATTCGCTGATAAAAAAAACACGCTGGGCGATGAGCTGCGCAGCGGCAAACTTACGGTGTTTTACGAATTATTCAACCTGACGCAAAAGCGTCGTTTTGAGCGTTATCAGTACGCGCTGTCGGTGCTGAACCGGCCGATGAGCTTTACCGGCAACGATACGATCGATATCGATCGCAGCAAGGCGCCGTGGCCGAAAAACGCCGCTGAACTGAACGCGCTGTGGGACGCTAAGGTTAAGTACGACTGGCTCAGCCTGAAGCTGACCGGTAAGAACGACGCTGAGAGTAAAGATATTCTCACCAAGCGCTACAATTCAGCCATTCGTCGCCTGGCGCAGAGCAACAGCGAAGATGTATTCCAGCTGGCGATGAATGCGTTTGCGCATGAAATCGATCCCCATACTAACTATCTCTCCCCGCGCAATACCGAACAGTTTAATACCGAAATGAGCCTGTCGCTGGAAGGTATCGGCGCGGTGCTGCAAATGGATGAAGACTACACGGTCATCAATTCGATGGTGGCGGGCGGCCCGGCGGCGAAAAGCAAAGCGCTGAGCGTCGGCGATCGTATTGTTGGCGTAGGTCAGCCGGGTAAAACGATTGAAGATGTCATCGGCCTGCGGCTGGACGACGTGGTGGCAAAAATTAAAGGACCGAAGGGCAGCAAAGTGCGCCTGGAAATCCTGCCTGCCGGAAAAGGTACCAAAACCCGAACCGTTACGCTGACGCGCGAGAAAATCCGTCTTGAAGATCGCGCCGTCAAAATGAGCGTGCATAACGTCGGCAAAGATAAGGTTGGCGTGCTGGATATTCCCGGCTTCTACGTTGGCCTTACCGATGATGTGAAGGTGCAGCTGCAGAAACTGCAGAAGCAGCACATCGATAGCGTAGTTATCGATCTGCGGACTAACGGCGGCGGAGCGCTCACCGAAGCGGTGTCGCTTTCCGGTCTGTTTATTCCCAGCGGCCCGGTAGTGCAGGTGCGCGATAATAACGGCAAAGTCCGGGAAGATAGCGATAATGACGGTGTGGTTTACTACAAAGGCCCGCTGGTGGTGCTGGTCGATCGCTTTAGCGCCTCGGCGTCGGAAATCTTTGCAGCAGCCATGCAGGATTACGGACGCGCGCTGATTGTCGGCGAACCGACCTTTGGTAAAGGCACCGTGCAGCAGTATCGTTCGCTGAACCGTATTTACGACCAGATGCTGCGTCCTGAATGGCCTGCGCTGGGTTCGGTCCAGTACACGATTCAAAAATTCTACCGCATTAACGGCGGCAGTACGCAGCGTAAGGGCGTTACGCCCGATTTGCTGATGCCAACCGGTATTGAAGCGGCGGAAACCGGCGAGAAGTTCGAGGATAACGCCTTGCCGTGGGATAGCATCGATGCGGCAAGCTATACCAAATCGGGCGATTTAAGCGATCTGGTGCCTCAGCTGACCAAAGCGCATCAGCAGCGTATCGCTAAAGATGCCGAGTTCCAGTACATCATCAAAGATATTCAGCGTTATAACGCCATGAAGGATAAGCGCAATATCGTGTCGCTCAATCTTGCCCAGCGTGAGAAAGAGAACCATGAAGATGATGCGCTGCGCCTGGAGCGGATTAACGCTCGCTATAAAGCGGAAGGGAAAAAGCCGCTGGTTAACCTTGATGATTTGCCGAAGGATTATAAGGAGCCCGATCCTTATCTGGATGAAACGGTCAATATTGCTAACGATCTGGCGCATCAGCAGCCGGAACAGCCGAGCGAAAAAGCGGCAACGGCAAAATAAATCGTCGATTTAGCCACTCTTTAAAAGGCACCGCGTAAGCGGTGCTTTTTTATTTAGCGTCATTGTTTCGCCGGGCCGTTTACTGCCGTAAGGCAAAGTTAAAAAAGATTGCGACAAAATGTAAAGTTATGTCTTTTTAGGCACTTAAACGTTAAGGATGCTTGAAAAGCTACGCGATACCCCTACGATGTATATCCGCGCATGGGCGCTTAGTTAACTGAGGAAGATTAAAGTTTATGATGCGTATTGCTCTTTTCCTGCTGACCAACCTTGCCGTGATGTTGGTATTCGGGCTGATTCTGAGCCTGACAGGAATTCAGTCAAGCAGTGTGCAGGGCCTGATGATAATGGCAGGTCTGTTTGGCTTTGGCGGTGCGTTTGTTTCGCTGCTGATGTCAAAATGGATGGCACTGCGTTCCGTTGGCGGCGAAGTGATTGAACAGCCGCGTAATGAAACGGAACGCTGGCTAATGGAAACGGTAGGACGTCAGGCGCAGCAGGCGGGAATCGCTATGCCGCAGGTGGCGATTTACCATGCACCCGACATTAACGCGTTCGCCACCGGTGCGCGCCGCGATGCCTCGCTGGTCGCCGTTTCTACCGGCCTGTTGCAGAACATGAGCCGTGACGAGGCGGAAGCGGTGCTGGCGCATGAGATAAGCCATATTGCTAACGGCGACATGGTGACCATGACGCTGATTCAGGGCATCGTGAACACCTTTGTGATTTTATTTCCCGTATTCTCGCGCAAATCGCCGCAGGCTTTTTGTCGGGCGATCGGGAAAATGAAGAGAGCAGCAACGGTAACCCGCTGGTCTATTTTGCCGTGTCGATGGTGCTGGAGCTGCTGTTTGGTATTCTCGCCAGCATCATCACCATGTGGTTCTCGCGTCACCGTGAGTTCCATGCCGATGCCGGCTCTGCGCGCCTGGTCGGCCGTGAAAAAATGATTGCGGCGCTGCAGCGGTTAAAAACCAGCTACGAGCCGCAGGAGCCGGGCAGCATGATGGCGTTTTGTATCAACGGTAAAGGTAAGTCGCTAAGCGAATACTTTATGTCGCACCCGCCGCTGGATAAGCGTATTGAAGCGCTGCGCAGCGGCCAGTACCTGAAATAAAACCTTATGCCAGCCGGGCTGGAACGTTGCAAAAAACCACCTCTCAGGAGGTGGTTTTTTATTGCCCGTCCCTTACTGAACCGTGCCCGTTAACTCTCCTTATGCAACGGCTGGCGCAGGCGCGACAGACTGAACAGCGCGGCAAGGGTGGAAAACAGGCCCGCCAGCAGCAGCGAGGCGTGTGTGCCGTGCGTATCAAACAGATTGAACATCAGCGCCACCAGCGCTGCGCCGCTGGTTTGTCCCAGCAGGCGCGCAGTGCCTAACATACCGCTGGCGCCGCCGCTGCGATGGCGCGGCGCGGCAGAGATCATGGTGTGGTTATTAGGCGACTGAAACAGGCCAAAGCCCGCGCCGCATAAAATCATCCGCCAGATAATATCGCCATCTGCAGGCGCGGCGGGCAGCCATGCCAGCGCAAACAGCCCACAGGCAAAAATAGCCAGCCCGATACCGCCCAGCAACCCGGCATGAAACCGCTCCAGCAGGCGTCCGGCAATCGGCGACATAATCATAGTGGCCAGCGGCCAGGGCGTTAACAGCAGGCCGGTTTCTACTTCGCTTCTGCCCAGTACGCTTTGTAAAAAGAAGGGCAGGGAAACCATCGCCAGCATCTGGGCCAGAAACGAACATATCGAGGTGCAGATAGAGAGCGAGAAAATCGGGATGCGCAGCAAATCCACCGGCAGTAGCGGAAAGGTCATCGTCAGCTGACGCCGGATAAACAGCGTGCCGATAATCAGCAGCGCCAGCAGCTCGGCCAGAATAAGCCGGTAGTCCTGGCCCTGCGCCGCGCCGCTTAGCGCTGACAGCAGCAGGCCGAAGGTTAGCGCATTCATTATCGCACTGATAACATCGAAACGCTGTGTCGGCGACTTTTGCGTGTTATCCGGTAAAAAACGCCAGGCGAGCAGCAGCGCCAGCAGGCCCGTAGGCACGTTAATCAGAAACAGCCACTTCCACGAAGCAACGGCAAGGATCGCTGCGGCAACCGTGGGTCCCGCAGCGCTGGAGACGGCGACAATCAGCGCGTTAATCGCCATGCCGCGTCCCAGGTGTCGCTGCGGATAAATAATACGTATCAGCGCGGTGTTCACGCTCATCAGCGCCGCGCCGCCAAAGCCCTGCATAATACGGGCGACGGTCAGCATGTCGAGCGAGTCGGAAAAGGCGCACAGCAGTGACGTAGCGCTAAACAGCAGCAGCCCGCCCTGATAGATACGTCGGTAACCCAGCAAATCGCCAAGAAAAGAAAACGAAAGCAGGGAAATGATAATCGCCAGCTGATAGGCATTAATAATCCAGATGGATTCTGCCGGGCTGGCCTGGAGTTCATGAGCGATCGTCGGGAGGGCCACGTTGGCAATGGTGCCGTCAAGCACCGCAACGGTTATCCCCAAAGCAATAGCGGCTATCGCACCATAGCGGCGCGGCAGCGGTAAACCATCAGTTAGTGTGGTCACAGTCATCATTAAAATTAAAGAGGGTGAATATCACCATGCTAATGACTTTTTTGTCATGATGCATCTTAATCCCTTCGGAAAGTCTTGCGGATGCGCCACTTGTGACGCGCAGATATTGCCTGCGGCCGGAAGAGCCGCGTATACTGGAAATGGCGTTCCATTTTTAATAAAACAATTTTAAAAAGGCTTTGATTATGGCGAATGTAGAAGGCGATAAGCAGCCGGATTCGGTCTCATCTGTATTAAAAGTGTTTGGCATATTACAGGCGCTGGGCGAAGAGCGCGAAAACGGAATTACCGAACTGTCGCAGCGCGTGATGATGTCAAAAAGTACCGTTTATCGCTTTCTTCAAACCATGAAATCGTTGGGCTATGTTTCTCAGGAAGGGGAATCGGAAAAGTATGCGCTAACGCTTAAGCTGTTCGAGCTGGGCGCCAGGGCGTTGCAAAACGTCGATCTGATTCGTAGCGCAGATATACAGATGCGTGAGCTATCACGGCTGACCAAAGAGACCATTCACCTTGGCGCGCTGGAAGAAGATAGCATCGTCTATATTCATAAAATTGATTCGCTGTATAACCTGCGCATGTATTCGCGTATCGGACGCCGTAATCCCCTGCACAGCACGGCGATTGGCAAAGTATTACTGGCCTGGCGCGATCGTACCGAGGTGCATGATATTCTGCGCGAGGTAGAGTTCTGCCGCAGCACGCCGCATACCCTGGGAAGCGAAGAGGAGCTGCTGAAGGTGCTGGACGTGGTGAAAGCACAGGGCTTTGGCGAAGATAATGAGGAGCAGGAAGAGGGGTTACGCTGTATTGCCGT
Organism: Mixta theicola; assembly: GCF_002895925.1. Taxonomy (GTDB): domain Bacteria; phylum Pseudomonadota; class Gammaproteobacteria; order Enterobacterales; family Enterobacteriaceae; genus Mixta; species Mixta theicola. The sequence goes on from NZ_NWUO01000002.1 coordinate 60,009, forward strand.
GCCGGTTTTCGACCGCTTCGGCGTGGTGATTGCCGGTATGAGTATCTCTTTCCCGACGATTCGTTTTTCAGAAGAGCGCAAGCATGAATATGTTGCGATGCTGCATCGCGCAGGGCGGACGCTCTCTTCACAGCTGGGCTACCACGACTATCCCTTCTGATAACAAGCAGAGCGGCACCTTTAAGGTGCCGCTGGCGCAGCAGGCGAACCTACCCGTTATTATCCACCACTTCAGACGTTTTTCTGAGTATGGGGCAATCCGCCACGCCAATAATGCCGCTGTCGCTGTGCAAATATTGCGCTTTGATCATTCCACGCGCCGTCAGATACTGACACTGCAAACCGATACCGGCGACATTTTTATGGCTTCCGGTCAGAACACCATAGCCGGTTAACAGCAGGCCCAGCCAGAACAGCGCCAGTATACTCACAATTCGAAGCAATATTTTCATTCTATCTCCCTGTAAAAATGGCAAGCTTCCCGCTCCGCTGCCGAAAAGGGCAGCATAGCCTGGGCGCAGGGTGAGATCGATCGGAGGATGCTTAAAGCGACGTTATAGCGCAGCGGCTATTTATTACGGCGAATCCTGGTAAAATCGACGGCGTAATGTAAGACAAGCAGAGGTTGTTATGAACGAGTTAAACGGCGGTGCCAGCCTGATGCCGCTTATCAGCGGTATCGCTTTCGCAGTGGTGGGCCTGATTGCCTGGTTTTTTGTTAATCGCGCCAGCGTGCGTGCCAGCGAACAAATTCGTCTGCTGGAGGCGCTGCTGGAAGAACAGAAAAAACAGAATGCCATTCTGCATCAGCTGACGCAGCAGGTTGTCGGTAGTGAGAAAAACATGGCGGATGACGCACAGGATCAGGATTTCACTCGCCTGATCCCGGAGCGATAAACAGTAATAACGGCTAAGGAGCGGAAGGATGAAATGGCAGAATCCCTGGTACGATGCTGCAAAGCCACACCACACGCCGGAAGGATTTCGCAATCCAGAGCCTGACCTGCGTCAGCCTGGCGATTTGCAGCGCTGGCGCAAGGAGCGTAAAGCGCAGGGGCTGCCTTTACCACCAAGGCAGGGCTATGAGGCTTTTACGCAGCAGTGGTGGCAGCAGGCCGATCTGAGCGGCGAACAGGATTGCGTATGGTGGCTGGGCCACGCGGCGATAATGCTACGGCTGGATGGACGCTACGGTTTAATCGATCCGGCGTTATCGCCAAGAATTTCGCCGCTGCGTTTTTATGGGCCGAAGCGTAAAACGCCTGTGCCGTTGGCCATCAACGATTTGCCTTCCCTCGACTGGGTGTTGATCTCGCATAATCATTACGATCATCTCGACAGGCCCACCATTAACGCCATTCTGCGCCGCTTCCCGCAGGTCCAGTTTATTGTTCCGCTGGGGCTGGAGCCCTGGTTCCGTCGGGCAGGCGCCCGGCACGTTGTGCAGCTTGACTGGTGGCAGCAAACGCAGCGGCACGGAATAACTTTTCATGCCGTACCGGCGCGTCACTGGAGTATGCGCACGCTGTACGATCGTAATCGTTCGCTTTGGTGTGGCTGGACCATTACGACGGCAAAGCTTAACTTTTGGTTCTCCGGCGACAGCGGCTATTCGGAAAAATTGCTGGATATTGCCCGGCGTCTGGGGCCATTCAATCTGGCGGCGTTACCGATAGGCGCTTATGCACCAAAATGGTTTATGCAGGGGCAGCACATGGATCCGCAACAGTCAGTCGCGTTACACCAGGCTATTGGCGCTCCGGTAACCATTCCTGTCCACTGGGGCGTGTTCGAACTGGCTGATGAAGCGCTGGATGAACCGCCACGGGAGCTGGCGCGGGCGCTTGAGGCGGTTAACCAGAGCAAAATGCGTTTTCGCCCCTGGATAATAGGAGAAAGGGCCAGTCTGAATAATATAAACCAGGAATAATCTGATAACGGCGGAAGCTGATTTAATAGTGTAACGCTCATGCTGAGATAAGCGCCTTCGCCTTATTCAAAAAATCGGAATAAGTTTTAAATAACAGCGTTGCGTTTATTTGGGGCAGATAAATTTATATATTCCCGTTTTTGGTGCAGGGCATCAGATTCACTACCTACAGGCGGATTATATACCCACATTTTCTGCTATTGTCTGGTTCTGCAACAGTGCAAAAACCATGAAAAAACGTGAATTAAACTTGCCATAATTATGCAATAATCTTCAGCTACCGTGAGAAATGGAAAAGGGCGCTGGCTGAGAAGTCGGTCTCTCCAGGCCCACAGGTCGCTGGATGCAGGCTCTGTAAAGCCCTTAAGTGTCCAACCTGTGGGAATGTCATTTATCGTTTCTTAATGCATAAATGTGCAAAGCTTGTAATGAATCCACAATAAATGTGCGGCAGGTCGATCGCCGTTTAAAAATTACTTGCCATAAATTATCGAATATGTGATAACGCTATTAAGCAAAACGAGGTACAGTTCTGTTTATGTATGGCATCTTCAGTAAAGAAGTAATGAGTAAAGACGTTGACGTTGAATACCGCTTCCTTGCCGAACCTTATATTAGTGCCTCATTCAGTAATGTCTCTGGTTTTCTGTCAGTCGCCTTCGGGCAAATAAACATTCTAAGGAATTACAAAGATGGCAAAAATTAAAGGTCAGGTTAAGTGGTTCAACGAATCCAAAGGTTTTGGCTTTATTACTCCGGCAGATGGCAGTAAAGATGTATTCGTTCACTTTTCTGCTATCCAGGGTAACGGCTTCAAAACGCTGGCTGAAGGCCAGAACGTCGAGTTCGAAATTCAGGATGGTCAGAAAGGTCCGGCTGCGGTTAACGTTGTCGCTATCTGATAGCCTGTTTTCCTTTTCACGCGGCCCTTCGGGTATCGCGTAGAGAGAAGGCAAAGGCCCCGGTTAATGACCGGGGCCTTTCTTTTTGGCGGATGACGCTATTGCCCGCAGCGTGTAAACTGCGCGCCTGATTCAGCCAGAGAAAAAGACCATGGATTATCTTTGTCCCCTCTGTCAGCAGCCGTTAACGCTGGTTCATCACAGCTGGCGCTGTGCGCGACAACATCAGTTCGATCGGGCAAAAGAGGGTTACGTTAACCTACTGCCGGTGCAGCATAAGCGATCCAAAGAGCCCGGCGACAGCGCGGAAATGATGCAGGCGCGTCGGCAGTTTCTTGACGCCGGTTATTATCAGCCGCTGCAGCAGCGAGTGGCTTCTCTGTTAGCGCAGCAGTTACCCGCGTCGGCCAGCGTGCTGGATATTGGCTGCGGCGAAGGTTATTACACCGCAGCGGTTGCCGATGCGTTGGGAAAACAGGCCGACGTTTGCGGGCTGGACGTCGCTAAAGTGGCGATTCGGGCCGCGGCAAAACGCTATCGCCATATCGATTTTTGCGTGGCTTCCAGTCATCGTCTGCCGTTTGCCGATGCTTCGCTGGACGGCGTACTACGCATCTACGCGCCCTGTAAGGCTGATGAACTGGCGCGCGTAATACGCAGCGGCGGCTGTTTGCTGACCGTAACGCCTGGGCCGCGCCATCTGCTGCAGTTTAAGGCGCTGATCTATTCGCAGGTCAAATTGCATGATACGCAACAGGAAAACCTGCCGGGATTTACGCTGGAAGCGGAACAGCAGCTGGCGTACCCGTTAACGCTGACCGGTGCGGATGCGGTGACGCTGCTGCAAATGACGCCTTTTGCCTGGCGCGCCAGCCCGGAAGTGTGGCAAGCGCTGCGCGACAGCGTGCAGTTTAACAGCGAGGCGGATTTTATCGTGCGTCTTTGGCGCCGTGGTTAATCTGCGGTCTCAGGCGAGATGGGCCCACAGGATCTGACCGCCGATGGCAATCAGCACCGCGCCGCCGAGGATCTCAGCGCGTTTGCCCAGTAGCGGCCCGATCAGGCGGCCAATCAGGACGCCGACAGTGGTCATGGTAAAGGTAGAGAGGCCAATCAGCAGCGCGGTCAGGATAATGTTTACCTGCATAAACGCCAGGCTAACGCCAATCGCCATCGCATCCAGGCTGGTGGCAATGGCGGTGGTGGCCAGCAGAGCCAGCCCATGCTGCGTTGCCGGTTCACAGGGCATCGCCGTCACGGGCTGCTGGCGGCAGCCTTCAATCAGCATACGTCCGCCTAAAAAACAGAGCAGGGTAAAGGCGATCCAGTGATCCCAGCGGGCGACAAAATGCGTAGCGAACTGACCAAGCGACCAGCCTACCAGCGGCGTCAGCGTTTCAATCACACCAAAAATCAGTCCGGTGCGCAGCGCTTCGCGTAGCTGTGGACGTTGCAGGGCGGCGCCTTTACCGATAGCGACGGCAAACGCATCCATTGACATGCCAAAGGCAAGAATAAGCAGAGCGGAAAAAGTCATCGAAGTCGTAACCTCGGCTGGGAATACCATAACCTGACGCGCCTTCCCAACCAGACAGGCACATCGGTCAATGGTCTCGCCTACCGTAAAAGGTCGCACGTGCACGTTGTTATAACAACGAGTATGTTGACAGGTGCATTTCTGTATTAATAACAGAAATCGGCTACTCCCCAGGAACGGCGCTCACCTTACCACATTATCTTTTTTCGTCAAAATAAAAATAGTGTCACGACGGATCGTATGGATATTATATGTCGGGGTGCTAACCAGAGGTAAAAATAATCCTGTTAATGTTAAGGGAATGATGACGAAATAATCAGAGCAGGCAATTTATGCGCAATAATATAGCAAATGGAATATGCCTTTTGCTATATTTTATCTCATTGATTTTCAAGCATTACATGATGAATTTTTTCCAAATCGTCCAGCTTTCTCACTCTGATTAACAGGTTTCTCTGTTCCAGTTGAATAACCAGAATCCCATCTTCGGATAAATTCATACTTTTTATACGGTCATAATTAATCCAGACGTTGGCGAAGAAAAGCCCCTGGTTTTTAAGTAATAACTGTGGCGTGCGGATCCAGGAGAGATAAACCGCAACCACAATTAATGCCATCAATAATGTGGTGGTTATTACCGGGCCATGTTGGCTCACGTTATTATAAATAAGAATCATTATCAGGCCGATAAAAATAATATTATCGACTTTACTGCGACGCTGCAGGGGAACTTGCAGCAGGGTCTTACCGTGACGACGCGGCATAATTCCCTGATCGTAAATGGTGTACAGCAGCAGCAGAACAATAAACAGCACCAGGACAACGTCGGTTAACGACATGGCGACTCCTCAGATAACAACAGTGGGCAGGGCTGGATAAAAAAACGGCCAATCGCAGTGAGCGACTGGCCGTCTGACGCGGTGATTACAGGCCCAGCAGGCCGATCCAGTAACCAAAAATACCGATAACAAAGAAGCCGATGATAATCCACAGCGCGTTTACTTTACGGCGCAGCAGCCACATACAGGCAAAGGTGAGCAGCAGCGGCACCAGCCCCGGCATCAGCTGATCGAGAATCGATTGTACCGTGGTAACGGTGGTTTTACCGGTTTGGTCGGTAATACGCGAAACCACCAGCGGGATGTTGACGTGAGTCCACTTATTAACCAGCGCCCCCATGACAAACAGGCCGAGAATCGACGCCCCCTCTGTCAGTTTTTGCAGGAAGCCGCCGCCCATATCGTTAACAATGTCCACCCCTTTTTTGTAGCCATACGCCACGCCGTAATAGCGGAACAGCAGGCGTACCAGATTAAACAGCACAAAGAACAGTACCGGACCGAGCAGGCTGCCGCTCATGGCAATACCGGCGCCCAGCGCGGCGAAGACCGGACGCATGGTTCCCCAGAATATCGGATCGCCGACCCCAGCCAGCGGCCCCATCAGGCCCACTTTAATGCCGTTGATCGCCGCATCGTCAATGGGGGCGCCGTTGGCCCGCTGTTCTTCCATCGCCAGCGTTACGCCCAGTATCGGCGCAGCCGGATAGGGATGGGTATTAAAAAACTCCAGGTGTCGCTTGATGGCCTGACGGCGCTCCTCATTATTTTCCGGGTAAAGCCGACGGATAGCCGGAACCATTGAGAAGCAGAAGCCCAGCGCCTGCATACGTTCAAAGTTCCACGAGCCCTGAAAGAGATTGGAGCGCAGGAAGACGCCGCGCACATCGCCGCGCGTCAGTTTTTTTGCCGTTGCTGCAGTTGTATCTACCATTTTCACACCCCTTAATCTAATTCGTTATCCAGGTCGTTTTGGGCAGGGCCTGAAGCAGGCGCAGCGCCACCAGCGGCACGGTTATATTTTGGACTGAGCTGAATATAGAGCGCGGCCATCACCACGCCAATCACGCCCAGCGCAACCAGGTTGAAATCGGTAAAGGCGGCGGTAACAAAGCCCAGGTAGAAGAACGGCATCAGATAGCCAGCGCGCATCATATTGATGACCATCGCGTAACCCACCACGACAATCATGCCGCCCGCAATATTCAGACCGCTGGTCACCACTTCCGGGATGGAGCTCAGCATGGTCTGGACCGCGTCGGTACCAACGGATACGGCAACAATCACTGCGGGGATGGCGATACGCATCGCCTGTAAAATCAGCGCGGTAACGTGGATCCAGGAAATAGCGGTGAGGTTACCTTTTTCCGCCGCTTTATCCGCCGCGTGCTGGAAAGCAACGGTGATAGTACGCACGATAATGGTTAAGACCTGGCCTGCGGCGGCCAGAGGGATCGCCAGGGCGATACCGGCACCGATGCTTTGACCGCCAGCAATAACCAGGATGGTGGAAATAATCGAGGCCAGCGCGGCGTCCGGTGCGACGGCTGCCCCGATATTCATCCAGCCCAGCGCGATCATTTCCAGCGTACCGCCGATAATAATGCCGGTTTTCATATCGCCCAGCACGGCGCCGATTAACGTACAGGCGACCAGCGGCCGGTGAAACTGGAACTCATCCAGAATGGATTCCACACCGGCAATACAGGCGACAATAAACACCAGCGCAATTTGTAGAGTGGTGACTTCCATTGCACTTCTCCTGTGGCAGAGTAAGACTACGTAAAACCTGAAGTATCAGGCGGTTGGGATGGCGATCAGTGGTTCATTTTGGCGATCAGATCCATCATTTTCAGCCGTGGATCGTTAGAGACTTTTCTCACTTCCAGTTCGATACCGCGAGCGTTTAATTTTTTGAATGCCTCAATATCATTGTTATCCACTGAAACGGCATTATTGACCTGGGTTTTTCCCTGACGGAAAGCCATGCCGCCGATATTGACGGATTTCACCTCTACGCCTTGCTCAACGACCCGCACCACGTCGGTTGGGTTGGTGAACAGCAGCATTACGCGATCGCGGGCATATTTAGGGTTATTCCAGACGCGCACCATTTTAGCGACATCCACCACGTGCGCGCTGACGCCCGGCGGTGCCACCTGAGTGAGCAGGGTTTTGCGCACCTTATCGGCTGCGACTTCATCACTGACGACAATAATGCGCGATACGTTGGTCTCCTTAGTCCAGCGTGTCGCTACCTGGCCATGAATCAGACGGTCATCAATGCGCACCAGCCCGATTTTCATATGATCTTCCGGGCCCAGCACCGGCTGCGGCGCGGCTGAACGGGCAGGGGCCGCCGCCGGGGCAGAAACCGGCTCCGGCGCTTTGGCTTTCAGCGCTTTTACGCCTTCACGACCGGTTTCCACCGCAATGGCCACCAGCTCGTCAAATGCGGGATCGTCATCCCGCGCCATCAGGGTTTCCACCAGCATCGGAATGTTGACGCCAGCGATAACCTCATGCAGTTCTTTATCCACAACGATACGGCTGGCCGCGTTGAATGGACTGCCTCCCCAGGTATCGACCAGAAAGAGCACGCCTTTGCTGGTATCAAGTTCAGCGAGACGCGCATGGTATTTTTCAATCAGGGTTTCAGCATTTTCGCCGGGCACGAAATCGATCCAGCCGACGTTTTGCTGCTCGCCTAATAGCATTTCGGCGGTTTTGAGCAGCTGCTCCGCCGCCCAACCGTGTGTGCCGATTACAATAGCAATAGTCACTTGCTACCTCCGTTTACATTATTGAGCGATTCAGTCCAACACCGATCCGCCAACGCTGTTATCTGGGCTATGCTGGTTTCAACGGTAATGAACATGCAGGCCTTGCCGTCAGTGGAGTGCTTCTTTTTATATAACTGACAGACTAAAGATAACTTCGGGATTTATTTTAGTGTGTGAAAAAATAAATTATGTGACCAGCCTCAGTATTTGCAGGCTTGCCGTTTCGATGCGAAGAATAAGACCGCAGAATTAAACGAAGGTAAATTTTTGTTAACTTTAAGAAATTATTTTGACGGCAATGTGTCAGCTGCTACTATTCCTTTCTCTTTTTTGCTACAGGAGTAACGGGCCTCAGCCCTCCCTATGGACTGTCACCGACGTCGTTTATTCATGCCACCGGGTCATCCGGCTTCTTTCTTAACGTCTTCTGGCGTCACCCTCGGTTCTGCTTTTCTTCTCTGTCGCGCTACGGTCGTTGAACCCGGCGTTCGGTTTTCCTGCTGCTTTTTTCGGAGTCTGTAATGGAATTTCTTTTAGACCCTTCGATTTGGGCCGGTCTGCTGACGCTTATTGTTCTGGAGATCGTGCTGGGGATTGATAACCTGGTTTTTATCGCCATCCTTGCCGATAAGCTGCCGCCTAAGGAGCGTGACAAAGCGCGCCTGATTGGCTTGTCGCTGGCGCTGTTGATGCGTCTGGGCCTGCTGTCGTTAATTTCCTGGATGGTGACCCTGACCCGACCGCTGTTTAGCATCGGGCAGTTCAGCTTTGCCGGACGCGATCTCATCCTGCTGGCTGGTGGTCTCTTTTTGCTGTTTAAGGCCACGATGGAGCTGCATGAGCGGCTGGAAAACCATCCGCAGGACAGCAACGGCAATAAAAATTACGCCAGCTTCTGGGCGGTGGTGATTCAGATTGTGGTGCTGGACGCCGTTTTCTCGCTGGATGCGGTGATTACCGCCGTGGGCATGGTGAACCATTTACCCATTATGATGACCGCCGTGGTTATCGCCATGGGCATTATGCTGCTGGCGTCGAAACCGCTCACTAATTTTGTGAATGCGCATCCGACCGTAGTGGTGCTGTGCCTGAGCTTCCTGCTGATGATCGGCCTGAGCCTGGTCGCGGAAGGCTTTGGCTTCCATATTCCTAAAGGGTATCTGTACGCGGCGATTGGCTTCTCGATCCTGATTGAGCTGTTCAACCAGATCGCACGGCGTAACTTTATCCGCCATCAGTCGCATCGCCCGATGCGTGAGCGTACCGCAGAAGCGATTTTACGGCTGATGGGCGGCCGCCGTGGCGGATCGTCAGGCGCTGAAGCCGGACAGCGCTCGGCGGAAAACCAGAGGCTGCCGCAGGAAACCTTTAAGGATGAAGAGCGCTATATGATTAACGGCGTATTGACGCTGGCATCGCGCTCGATTCGCAGCATTATGACGCCGCGCGGTGAAATCTCCTGGGTGGACGCCAGCAGGCCGCTGGATGAGATCCGCATGCAGCTGCTTGACACGCCGCATAGTCTGTTCCCGGTTTGCCGTGGTGAGCTGGATGAGGTTATTGGCATCGTGCGCGCAAAAGATCTGCTGGTCGCGCTGGAGCAGGGTATCAATATCCATACTTTCGCCGCCTCATCGCCGCCGCTGATCGTGCCGGAAACGCTGGACCCGATTAATCTGCTGGGCGTGCTGCGGCGGGCAAAAGGCAGCTTTGTGCTGGTCACCAATGAATTTGGCGTGGTACAGGGGCTGGTTACGCCGCTTGACGTGCTGGAAGCCATTGCCGGTGAATTCCCGGATGAAGATGAAACGCCGGATATTGTTATCGACGGTGACGGCTGGCTGGTAAAAGGCGGCACCGACTTGCATTCCCTGCAGCAACGGCTGGACTATTTTGAGCTGGTTAAGCCGGGCGATGATTATGCTTCGCTGGCCGGTCTGCTTATTGCTCAGAAAGGTCAGCTGCCGCTGCCGGGTGAAACTATTGATATGCCGCCGCTGCACTTCGTGATTGTCGAAGCGACCGACTATCGTATCGATCTGGTACGTATCAGCAAAGATCGGCCGCAGGACGACGACGAAAGCTGATGCGCTTGCCGGTGCGGGTTGTCCCGGCAATCAGTCTGTCAGGCTGGCCTGATGCCGGGCCAGCCATGCCGGAAACATCTCCAGCGGCATCGGACGGGCATAATAGTAGCCCTGCAAGGTATCAACGCCGTGCTGGCACAGATAGCTGGCCTGTTCGGCGGTTTCCACGCCTTCCGCCACCAGCCTGATATGCAGGCGCTGCGCCAGAGAAATCACCATTTCCGTTACCGTTGCGTTAATCGCATCGGTGCCAATTGCGGCGGTAAAGATCTTATCCAGCTTCAATACATCCGGGCTTAAGGTTTTCAGATAGGAAAGCGAGCTGTGACCGGTGCCGAAATCATCAATGGCGACCCTGATGCCTGACTGTTGCAGCTGCGCCACCACACTCTGATCCATCAGCGGCAGCGCATCGCGCTCGGTTAATTCCACCATCAGCCGCGGTAGCGGATTGGCCGACCACCAGAGTTTTTGTAAATCACTAATAATTGCCCGGTTGTGGAAATGGCTGGCGGCGACGTTGATCGCAATATGAAAATTGGCGCACTGCGGCAGCTGCGGCAAATGACGCACGGTTTCGTTAAGGACAAAGCGGGTCAGGGGAGCGATCAGATTGTGTCGCTCGGCCAGCGGAATAAACAGATCCGGCGGTATCCAGCCCTGGCGCGGGTTATGCCAGCGCAGCAGCAGTTCAATACCGTCGCAGTCGCCGGTGCGGCTATCGATAAGCGGCTGGCAGTAAACCATAAACTCGCGCGCTGACAGGCCATAGCTGATCTGCCAGGAAAAGCTCATACGGTTGGCCGTCGCCAGCCAGACAATATAGCCGGTCAGCAGGCTAAGCAGCAGGGCGAGCGGCAGCTGCGAGGGCAGCGTCAGCAAGGCCAGACGCGTTGGCGCTGGCCCGTACAAGGTAATGCTAAAAGGGTAGCGCAACGATACCTGTTGATAGCTCACCTCATCTTCCGCGGGTCGTGTGTTTTCAATCAGCGGATTGCCATATTCCAGGCTTTTGCCGCCGACGTTAAAAACAGCGCGCTCTACCCAGGGCAGCGCGGGCTCCAGCAGATAGTGACTCATCAACTCGATATTAATAACCTGCAGGATACCGCTGCGATTATCCAGCGAGCTGGCGGTCCAGAGCAGCAAAACCGGCGAACCTTTTATCAGGAAATCATCTACGCTCAGCAACATGCGCTGATTGTTAACCGCCAGTTCGGGATAGCTCTCGCTGAAGTTGAGCGACTGATCGCCAAAGACGCTGGAGCAGTAGATACGGTCATTATCGACCAGCAGGATGGCGCGCACGGTTTGCATGGCGGAGATTTTTTCATTCAGCAAAAAACGAATATCGTTGCATTTAAGCCCAACCAGACCGACCGTATTATTAGCCGCCACCTCCAGCGGGGAGAAAAGGCGAACGAAACGCTGAATAGCGTTACTGGCAAACTGTTGCGATTGCTGTTCGATATGTTTTTTTTCTTCGCAAAAGCGCAAGGTTAAGGTAAGGATAAGCACCAGTGCAGCAACTATCGACGCGATGAACAGCCGTTTCCGACGAAGTTGTCCAATAATCTGCTGGGATATTTGCATCCGTAGCCGCCCTTAACACCCTAATAAAATTCCGACAAGTTGCATATCGGCAACGGCGCCAGTAAGTTTAGCCGCGTTGGTAAAAAAGACGTTGCGGCGGGAGCGGGTGAAAAGCGTCAGGCGGCAAGGTCAAACCGTCTCGCCTGAAACGGATGCGAGCGTGGTGAAATATCCTAAAGCGGGGAATGAATGAAATGTGCCTGAGCGGAATGTTCAGACAAACGACACCCAATCTTAAAGCGCGGCAAGCCCAGGCAGAAGAGTCAAGCGTCCCGCGCCATGGAGGGCGCGGGCCGAGCTGTCAGGGATGACGTTTTTGCGTCTTTACGATCGGTCTGAGCTTCCCGCGCAGGCGGTTTTTAATCGCACTGCACCTTAATCGCCAGGCCGCCGCGTGAGGTTTCCCGATATTTGGCATTCATATCTTTGCCGGTTTCGTACATCGTTTCGATCACTTTATCCAGCGATACGCGCGGTTCGCTGGTACGACGCAGCGCCATACGCGCCGAGTTAATCGCTTTTACCGATGCGATAGCGTTACGTTCGATGCAGGGAACCTGTACCTGACCGGCAACCGGATCGCAGGTCAGACCGAGGTTATGTTCCATGCCGATCTCCGCAGCAACGCATACCTGTTCCGGACTGGCGCCCAGCAGCTCTGCCAGACCCGCCGCCGCCATCGAGCAGGCCACGCCCACTTCGCCCTGACAGCCTACTTCCGCGCCGGAGATAGAGGCGTTCATTTTATACAGCACGCCGACGGCGCCCGACGCCAGGAAATAACGGATAAAAATATCGGGACTTACCGATTCGATAAAATGATCGTAGTAGGCCAGCACGGCAGGCACGATACCGCAGGCGCCGTTGGTGGGCGCAGTTACGACTCGTCCACCGGCGGCATTCTCTTCATTGACCGCCAGCGCAAACATATTCACCCAGTCGATAACGTTCATCGGATCGTTAGAGTGCTTGCCGGAAGAGACCAGCATCCGACGCAGCGCGGCGGCGCGACGCGGAACCCGCAGCGGGCCGGGCAGCACGCCTTCGGTATTAAGCCCGCGATCGATACAGTCGCGCATGGTCTGCCAGACGGCGGCGAAATAGCTTTCGATCTCCTGGCGGCTATGCAATGCCAGCTCGTTTTTCATTACCAGGCCGGAAAGAGAAAGGCCGGTTTCACGGCAGTGCGCCAGCAGCTCTTTCGCGGAATTAAACGGATAGGGCACCGATACTTCATCCAGCACCGGCTCGCCAAAATGTTCTTCATCAACGATAAAGCCGCCGCCGATAGAGTAATAGGTTTTGCTGTAGATACAGGTTTCGCCCGCGAACGCATGAATACGCATGCCGTTCTCATGGCGTGAAAGGTTTTCGCTGCGGAAATTCATGCCGCCTTCGCGCGGAAAATCGACCTCATGCTGTCCGTTTGCCAGCAGCAGACGCTCGCGCTGCTCAACATCACGGATAAAGGCAGGAATAGCATCAATATCCACGCTTTCAGGCGAGGCGCCGGAAAGGCCCATAATAATGGCAATATCGGTATGGTGCCCTTTACCGGTGAGTGAAAGCGAGCCGTACACTTCCACGGCGATGCGCGTAACGTCCAACAGCCGGTTATCCCGGCTCAAATCATCGACAAACTGTTTGCCGGCTTTCATCGGACCCAGAGTATGGGAACTGGACGGACCTATGCCGATCTTAAACATGTCGAAAACGCTAATCACGCTACACGCTCCTTAATTATTAATATCGCAGCAGAATATGCACTGCGTATATACCCATCATACTTCAGGTTGCATGGGTGTTGGCTTTCCGCGTTCACTCCGGTCACTTACCGCTGTAAGCTCCTGAGGATTCACGGTGCCGTCGCCTGCCTGCAACGCGAATTACGTAGGGTATAGTAATGATCCTGATGGTTAAAAATTCATCTTTTCGCATGAAATAAATTTATTCATTCAGCTAAAAAATATCATTTTGATCAGGCGAAATAAGCCGAACGAGAAACGGTTGCGCGGGCTTGTTTCCTGAGCCTGAATCAGGCGAAACACCTCAGAAACTTCCTGGTGAGTCGGCGCGCCAAATATAACTACTTTGTGGGAATAAGGAAGTGATTTGGATCGCTTACTCAGGAATATTTAGTGAAAAATCACGGAAAGGATACTTTTTGCCCAACTTTTATTTGGTTAACGCACAGCCAGTTCCGGCATAATTTGTAGGCTCAGCTGGCGGATAATGCCCGCCGTCATGCCCCAGACAAAATATTGCTGATACCAGGAAAGCCAGACCTGATGACGAATACCGTCGCGATGAATATCCAGCGACGTATAGCGCGCAAGGCGCAGCGCCTCCTGCAGCGGCATTTCAAAAATGGCATCCACTTCATCCGCGCTGGGCTGCAGGGGCAAGTCGGGCGCAATAATTCCAACCACCGGGGTAACCTGAAAGCCGCTGCTGCTGCCTACCGGCGGCAGCGTGCCAATAAGTCGCACATCCTGCGCCCGTAGCGCGATCTCTTCCTGCGCCTCACGCAGCGCGGTAAAGGGCAGAGAGGGATCGCTGGCATCACGCATGCCGCCGGGAAAAGCCACCTGGCCCGCATGTTTGCGCAGCCAGGGAGCACGCCGCGTTAACAGCAGGCCCGGCTGCTGGCGCGCAACAATCGGCACCAGCACCGCCGCCTGACGGCGTGCGGGCAATAACGCCGGCGACGGCGGGGGCGGCTGAAGCTGGAAGCGCGTCAGGAAAATATCAAGCGTCAGCGGCGAGGTCATCGGACATTCCATCCTCCAGCAGCGGTAAAATACGGCCCAGCTTATGCAGCGTTTCCTGATATTCCAGTCCGGCCTCGCTATCGGCAACGATACCGCCGCCTGCCGCACAGTAAAGCTGGCCGCCTTCCGCAATGAGCGTGCGAATGGTAATGCTGCTGTCCATTCTGCCGCAGCAGCTCAGATAACCGATGCTGCCACACCAGGCGTTACGGCGCTGCGGCTCTAACGCCTCAATGATCTCCATCGCCCGCACCTTGGGCGCACCGGTAATCGATCCGCCTGGGAAGCAGGCACGCAGCAAATCGCCGGCGCTCAGCTCTGGCTTCAGGCGGGCGCGAATGGTACTGACCAGATGATGTACCGCAGGAAAAGGCTCAACCACGAACAGCTCCGGCACCCGCACGCTGCCGGGCACCGCGACGCGGCCAATATCATTGCGCAGCAGATCGACAATCATCAGGTTTTCGGCGCGATCCTTTTCCGACTCCGCCAGCCGGCGCGCCTGCAGCCGATCGGCCTGCTCATCCGCCAGACGCGGCAGCGTGCCCTTAATCGGGCGGGTTTCAATAACATCGTGCTTTAGCGAAAGGAAACGCTCCGGCGACAGGCTAACAATGACGCTATCCGGCAGGCGTAAAAAAGCGCTGAAGGGCGCACAGTTGCTGTCGTTAAGCTGCCGGAACGCCTGCCACTCATCGCCTTCGTAGCTCGCCTGAAAGCGTTGAGCCAGGTTGACCTGATAGCAATCGCCCGCCTGTAGCCAGGCCTGAATACGATCGAAGCGTTCACGGTAGCCTTCCGGCGTCATATTTGACTGCCAGCGGCGGGTCAGGCGAAAAGGCACGGCGGCAGGCGGCAACGGCAGCTCGTACAGCCAGCGCAGCCGTTCACCTTCCGGCTGATGATCGACCAGCGTCAGCGTTTGTTGTTGATGGTCGGCAATTAGCGCCCAGTTATAGATGCCGGTCGCCATATCTGGCGTAGCAATATCCGCTGCGGCCTGCTGCGGCAGACGCTCAAACCGGCGGCCTAAATCGTAACCAAACAGGCCGAGCGCGCCGCCCTGAAACGGCAGGTCTTCGCGTAGCGTAACCGCAGAGAGCAGGATGGTCTGCTCGGCCTCCAGTAAACTCAGCGGATCTGCAGTTGATTCGGTGACAACGTCACCTTTTATGATTCGGGTTAATGACCCGCGCGTCTCCAGCGTGGCAATGGGGTCGGCCACCATAATATCGAAACGGCTATCGGGATGATCGGCAAAGCCGGAGCTGAGCAGCATCGCCCAGGGCAAATGCGCTACGCGACCAAACAGTTCAGAAAGCGCATCAGGCGTATAAGGTAAAGCGTGGTAGACTACGGGCATCACTTTTAGCAGCGTTTGTGGTGGTCAAACGGCAAGCCTGGCATATTTTTCCGCTGCTGGCATCTGTTTGTTTACCGCAAAGTACCCAGACGGCTGGCCAGTCAACGCACAGGAAGTTCAGGCGCGTTGTTGTCAGCTTCAACTATTAACAGGAGCCATTATGTCTACAGGTTTACCGGCATTAAGCCATGAACAGCAGCAGCAGGCGGTGGAGCGTATCCATCAGCTGATGGCCGAAGGGATGAGTAGCGGAGAGGCGATTACCCGGGTGGCCCAGGAGATCCGCCAGACGCATACTGGCGGACACGTTGCAGCGCTCTTCGAAGATGACGAGGAAGACGAGGCGTAATCAGGCCGGATTTAGCGCCGCGATAATTTTAATTTCTACTTTATATTTTGGGTTCATTAAACCGGCCTGAACGGTGCAGCGCACCGGGGCGTTGCCTGGTGCAACCCAGGCATCCCAGGCCCGGTTCATCGCGGCGAAATCCGCTTTATCAACCAGAAAAATAGTGGCGTCCAGAATGCGGCTTTTATCCGAGCCAACGCGGGTCAGCAGCCTGTCGATGACGGCCAGCGCATTCGCCGTTTGCGCTTCAGCATCGTCATCCAGATTTTCCGGCACGCTGGTGTAATAAACGGTATCGTTGTGGATCACCGCTTCCGACATACGATGTTCAGGATCGATACGGGTAACTGACATAGCTTATTTCCTTATTCCATTTTTTTCGCCGTTAGCCTGGCACAGTTAAGCCTGCGCTGTCATTAAAATGACGGCAGGCGGCCGTGCTTTTATCGCCGGGCGCGGCCAACAGTTATAGAGCGCAAGCGGCAATACTGACATAATCAGGCCGTTTTAACGCAACCAGTGAGGATATGTGGCAGACGATTTTGCAGCCGATGGCGCTTTGGCGCAGGCAATACCCGGTTTCCGGCCGCGTGAGGCGCAGCAGCAAATGGCGGTGGCGGTCACGCAGGCGATTGAACAACGCGGTGAGCTGGTAGTAGAAGCCGGAACCGGCACGGGAAAAACCTACGCCTATCTGGTGCCGGTATTACGTGCCGGCAAAAAAGCGATTATCTCCACCGGATCAAAAGCGTTACAGGATCAGCTCTACAGCCGCGATCTGCCGAAAGTAGCAAAGGCGCTGGCGTATACAGGCAAAACGGCGTTGCTGAAAGGGCGCGCTAATTATCTCTGTCTTGAACGTCTGGAGCAGCAGAGCATGACCGGCGGCGAGCTGACCGTACAAACGCTCAGCGACCTGGTTTATCTGCGCAGCTGGGCCAGCGAAACGTCGGATGGCGACATTAGCAGCTGTAGCGGCGTGGCGGAAGACAGTGCGATCTGGCCGCTGGTGACCAGCACCAATGATAACTGCCTCGGTAATGATTGCCCGCTGTATAAAGAATGCTTTGTGGTTAAGGCTCGTCGCCGGGCAATGGATGCCGACGTGGTGGTGGTTAACCACCATCTGTTCCTGGCCGATATGGTGGTAAAGGAGAGCGGGTTTGCCGAACTGATCCCCGAAGCGGAGGTGATGATCTTCGACGAAGCGCATCAGGTGCCCGATATTGCCAGCCAGTATTTTGGTCAGCAGCTTTCCAGCCGACAGCTGCTTGATCTGGCGAAAGATATTATTATTGCCTATCGCACCGAAGTGCGGGACGTACAGCAGCTGCAAAAAGCGGCCGACCGGCTGGCGCAAAGCGCGCAGGATTTTCGGCTGGCGTTAGGCGATCCGGGCTTTCGCGGCAATCTTCGCGAGATCCTGAACGACCGTGACGTACAGCGCGCCCTGACTCTGCTGGATGATGCGCTGGAGCTTTGCTATGACGTGGCGAAAATGTCGCTGGGACGCTCGGCGCTGCTGGATGCCGCCTTTGAGCGCGCCTCGCAGTATCGTAACCGGCTGAAGCGGTTAAAAAATATCAGCGAGCCCGGCTTCAGCTACTGGTACGAATGCACCTCACGACATTTTGTGCTGGCGCTGACGCCGCTTTCCGTCGCCGAGCGCTTTCGCGAAGTGATCGCTGAACGTCCGGCGGCCTGGATTTTTACCTCGGCAACGCTGGCGGTAAATGAACGGATGACCCACTTTATGGATCGACTTGGCGTACATCAGGCGCAGAGCATGATCCTGAACAGCCCGTTTGACTATGCGCGCCAGGCGTTGCTCTGCGTGCCGCGCGATCTGCCGTCGCCTAATCAACCGGGCGGCGCGAAACAGCTGGCGCGCCGCCTGCTGCCGCTGATTGAAGCCAATAACGGCCGCTGCTTTTTTCTTTGTACCTCACACCAGATGATGCGCGCGCTGGCGGAAGAGTTTCGCGCCAGCCTGACGCTGCCAGTGCTGCTACAGGGCGAAACCGGCAAAGCGCAGCTGCTTAAACAGTTTATTGAGGCGGGCAATGCGCTGCTGGTAGCGACCAGCAGCTTCTGGGAAGGGGTGGACGTTCCCGGCGATGCGCTGTCGCTGGTGATTATCGATAAATTGCCGTTTACCTCGCCGGACGATCCGTTGCTTAAGGCGCGCATGGAGGATTGCCGTCTGCGCGGGGGCGATCCTTTCGATGAGGTGCAGCTGCCCGATGCGGTGATTACGCTTAAGCAGGGCGTTGGGCGTCTGATCCGCGACGTGGACGACCGCGGCGTGCTGGTAATTTGCGATAACCGGCTGGTAATGCGGCCTTATGGCGCGGTATTTCTTAACAGCCTGCCGCCCACGCCGCGTACCCGCGATCTGCAGCAGGCGGTCAGCTTTCTGCATCGTCCCGATGAGAAGTAATTCCCCGAAGGCTGTGCTAAGATGCGCGCCGAAAAAAATTTCTCGCCTGAGGTTGTTATGTCCGCGCGCATTTTAGCTCTTGATACCGCTACTGAAGCCTGTTCGGTAGCGCTGTTGCTGGACGGTGTCGTTGACGCCCATTTTGAACTCTGCGCGCGCGAGCATACGCAGCGTATTCTGCCAATGGTAGAAGAGATGCTGACGCGCCATCAGCTTGCGCTGTCGCAGCTGGATGCGTTGGCATTCGGTCGTGGGCCGGGCAGTTTTACCGGCGTACGAATCGGCATCGGCATCGCGCAGGGGTTGGCGTTTGGCGCAGGCCTGCCGCTGCTCGGCGTTTCCACGCTGATGACCATGGCGGAAGCCGCCTGGCAGCGTCACGGCGCCCGTCGCGTCCTGGCGGCAATCGATGCGCGCATGGGAGAAGTCTACTGGGCGGAATATCAGCGCGCCGACGATGGTCAATGGCAGGGTGAAGCGAGTGAAGCGGTGCTGAAGCCGGAAGCGGCGCTGGCGCGGATGCAACAGCTGTCAGGCGAATGGATGACCGTCGGCACCGGCTGGGCCGCGTGGCCGCATCTGATGGCGGAAAGTCCGCTGACGCTGCAGGCCAGCGAGATTATGCTGCCTGCGGCTGAGGCCATGTTGCCGCTGGCGCAGCAGCAGTGGCAGCAGGGCGGAGCATTGCCGCCAGAGCAGGTGGAGCCCGCCTATTTACGTAATGAAGTGGCATGGAAAAAATTGCCGGGACGCGAATAGTCGGGCAGCAACTTATTTATTACGCAATAGTCTAAACAGGCAGGTTTATGGAGAAAGCTATGCGTAAATATCTTAATAATACGGCAGCCTTGCTGGTGGCTACGCTACTGCTAACCGGCTGCGTGAGCGTCCCGGATTCCGTTAAAGGCCGTTCGCCGGTGCCGCAGCAGGATTTGCTGCGCGTCATGAATGCGCCTCAGCTCTATGTCGGGCAGGAGGCGCGGTTCGGTGGTAAGGTGGTGAAAGTGACTAACCTTAACGGCCGCACGCGGCTGGAAATTGCGACTCAGCCGCTGGACGATACGGCGCGGCCCCGCCTGGGTACCGCCTCGGTTGGCCGTATCTGGGCCGATATTAATGGCTTTGTCGATCCGGTTGACGTGAATAACCAAATGGTTACGGTGGTCGGCCTTATCAAAGGCAGCGAAAAAGGCGAGGTCGGCAAGGCCAGCTACAGCTTTGTGGTGGTGAATGTCACCGGTTATCAGCGCTGGCATTTACAGCAGCAGGTGGTGACGCCGATGCAGCCCATCGATCCCTGGATTTGGTATGGGCCGACACGGCATCATCCGGGTTACTGGGGGCCCGGTCCCTGGGGGAACTATTACAGTTCCGGTCCGGTACAGGTGCAAACTATCCTGACGGAATAAAGGTAACGGTAGTGATTAGCGGCCCGGTCGCATGTTATGTGACCGGGCCATTTTATTGTTATCAGTAAAGAAAATTTAGTGATGGGCTTCGCAGCCTGAACATTGGGTGTCAGGCATACTGGTACAATGAGTTAAAATATTGTTAACAGTTATGCGGGCTGAGGCTGCGATGGCGAATAAATATGATTTCCGAGGTGAATCCTTGAATAAGGTCTGGCTGAACCGTTATCCCGCCGATGTGCCGGCTGAGATCAATGCCGATCGTTATACGTCGCTTATCGATCTGTTTGAACAGGCGGCCCAGCGTTACGCCGATCGTCCTGCGTTTAACAATATGGGCCAGGCGATGAGCTTCCGAAAGCTGGAGCAGCGTAGCCGGGCCTTCGCCGCTTATCTGCAGCAAACGCTGGGATTAAGCAAAGGCGATCGGGTGGCCGTTATGATGCCAAACCTTTTGCAGTACCCCATTGCGCTGTTCGGCATCCTGCGCGCCGGTATGGTGGTAGTGAATGTTAATCCGCTCTATACCCCGCGCGAGCTGGAGCATCAGTTGAATGACAGCGGCGCCAAAGCCATTGTGATTGTTTCCAACTTTGCGCATACGCTGGAAAAAGTGGTAGCTAAAACCTCGGTCAGGCACGTTATTCTGACGCGCCTGGGCGATCAGCTCTCACCAGCCAAAGCCACGCTGGTTAATTTTGTGGTGAAGTATATTAAGCGGCTGGTGCCGAAATATAATCTGCCGGATGCGGTCTCTTTTCGCAGCGTGCTGCAACGGGGCGCGCAGCTGGATTATTTCCGACCGGAGATACAAAACGACGATTTAGCCTTTTTGCAGTATACGGGCGGCACCACCGGCATTGCCAAAGGGGCTATGCTAACCCACCGCAATATGCAGGCTAATCTCGAACAAACCAAAGCGACCTATGGCTCGCTGCTGCGCGATGGCAAAGAACTGGTGGTGACGGCGCTGCCGCTGTATCACATCTTTGCTCTGACCGTGAACTGCCTGCTGTTTATTGAACTGGGCGGTCAAAATCTGCTAATCACCAACCCGCGTGATATTCCCGGCTTTGTAAAAGAGCTGGGCAAATATCCTTTTACCGCTATCACCGGGGTCAATACCTTATTTAACGCGCTGCTGAATGATAAAAATTTCCAGCAGCTTGATTTCTCCACGCTGCGTCTGTCGGCGGGCGGCGGGATGTCCGTGCAGAAAGCGGTTGCGGAACGCTGGGAGAAGCTGACCGGCCATTATCTGCTGGAAGGCTACGGGCTGACCGAATGCTCGCCGCTGGTTTCGGTTAATCCCTACGACATTACCTGTCATAACGGCAGTATTGGCCTGCCGGTGCCTTCTACCGAGATTAAGCTGGTGGATGACAACGGTGTGGAAGTGAGTGCAGGCGAGCCGGGCGAACTCTGTATCAAAGGACCGCAGGTGATGACGGGCTACTGGCAGCATCCGGAGGCGACCGAAGAAGTGCTGAAGGAGGGCTGGCTCTACAGCGGAGATATTGTTACCGTCGATGAAGAGGGTTTCCTGCGTATCGTCGATCGTAAAAAAGATATGATTCTGGTTTCCGGCTTTAACGTCTATCCGAACGAAATCGAAGATGTGGTAATGCAACATCCGAAAGTGCGTGAGGCGGCGGCCATTGGCGTACCGAGCGATCTTTCCGGCGAGGCGGTGAAAATCTGTATCGTCAAAAAGGATCCCTCGCTGACAAAGGATGAGCTAATTGCCCACTGCCGTCGTCATCTGACCGGCTATAAGGTGCCAAAAATCGTTGAGTTTCGCGAGGAACTGCCTAAAACCAACGTCGGTAAAATCCTGCGGCGTGCGCTACGTGACGAGATAAGCAAAGCGCCTGCCGCCTGATCGCCGCGAGTATGTTAAGCTATTCACGAAAACGCCGGATAATCCGGCGTTTTTATTGTTATTTCATCAGCATCAGCAACGCAAACGTACCGCTGGCAAGAGAGCAAGGATTTGAATTACACCTATATCACCACCAATGAGGCGCTGCAGACCTGCTGTGACGCTGCGCGTCAACACCGTGCTATTGCGCTCGATACCGAGTTTGTTCGCACCCGCACCTACTATCCGCAGCTCGGCCTGCTGCAAATTTACGACGGCGAGCAGATCACGCTGGTTGACCCGCTGACGATTACCCAGTGGCAGCCGCTTATCGATCTGCTAAGCGACAGCAGCATAACGAAATTCCTGCACGCCGGTAGTGAAGATCTGGAAGTCTTTCTGCACAGCTTTGGCGTACTGCCAACGCCGCTGATTGATACGCAAATTCTGGCTGCTTTTAGCGGACGTCCGCTGTCGATGGGCTTTGCGACGATGGTAGAACATTTTACCGGCGAAGTGCTGGATAAAAGTGAATCGCGTACCGACTGGCTGGCGCGCCCGCTTTCCGTGCGTCAGTGCGAATATGCGGCCGCCGATGTGTTCTGGCTGCTGCCGATTGCCCATACGCTGATGGATGAAACCGCAGCGGCGGGACAGCTGGAGGCGGCGCGCAGCGAATGCCTGCTGCTTTGTCAGCGCCGTACTGAAACGCTGCAGCCGAAAGAGGCGTATCGGGAAATCAGTAACGCTTCGCTGCTGCGCCCGCGTCAGCTGGCGGCGTTACAGCGCATGGCGGCCTGGCGCCTGCAGCTGGCGCGGGAAAAGGACATGGCGGTTAATTTTGTCGTGCGCGAAGAAAATCTCTGGAAGGTGGCGCGCTATCTACCGGGATCGCTGGGCGAGTTGGATCACTTAGGGCTGAGCGGTCACGAAATCCGTTTACATGGCAAAACGCTGCTGGATATGGTCAGTGAAGCCAATGCGCTACCGGAAGAAAGCCTGCCGGAAATGCTGCTCAATATTAACGATCATCCGCAGTATAAAAAGGCTTTTAAAGCGCTGAAAGCGGTGGTGCAGGAGGTCAGCGAGCGCAGCGGGTTAAGTACCGAGCTGCTGGCGTCACGCCGTCAAATTAATCAGCTGCTTAGCTGGCATTGGCACATCAAACCGCGTGAACGGCTGCCGGAGCTGGTAAGCGGATGGCGCGGCGAACTGATGGAACAGGAAATCAAACAGGTGCTGACGGATTATCCGCAGTAGCCTGCATAAAATTTCCCCTGCGTAAGGCAGGGGAAAATCAGGAAGGGAGACGAATCATTTCGCGGCTTCTTCCATTTCTGGCAGCGTCACGTTCAGTTCCAGTATTGAAATATCATCACCGCGGTGATCCAACTGTACGGTCACCATCTCCGGATCGATCTTCACATATTTGCAAATCACTTCCAGAATGTCGCGCTTCAGCTGAGGAAGATAATGGGGCTCGCTATCGCCCCTCCTGCGTTCAGCTACGATGATCTGCAGTCTTTCCTTGGCTATATTGGCGGTGTTCTTTTTACGGGATAAAAAGAAATCGAGTAAGGCCATGGTTTATCCCCCGAACAGGCGTTTCAGGAATCCCTTCTTCTCTTCTTCAATGAAGCGGAAGGGGCGTTCTTCACCGAGTAACCGCTCAACGGTATCGGCATAGGCTTTGCCCGCATCGGATTCGGTATCCAGAATCACGGGTTCGCCCTGGTTGGAAGCGCGCAGTACCGACTGATCTTCCGGGATCACGCCAACCAGCGGAATACGCAGAATCTCCAGCACATCTTCCATGCTCAGCATATCGCCGCGGCTAACGCGACCAGGATTATAACGCGTCAGCAGCAGGTGCTCTTTTACCGGCTCCTCGCCGTTTTCGGCGCGACGTGATTTGGAGGCGATAATGCCCAGAATACGATCGGAGTCGCGCACCGAAGAGACTTCCGGGTTGGTGGTGATAATGGCTTCATCAGCAAAATAGAGCGCCATCAGCGCGCCGGTTTCAATCCCTGCGGGTGAATCACACAGGACGAAGTCAAAATTCATGTTATCCAATTCATTCAGCACTTTTTCTACGCCTTCGCGCGTCAGTGCATCTTTATCTCGCGTTTGGGAAGCAGGCAGGATATAGAGGTTTTCTGTACGTTTGTCTTTAATCAGTGCCTGATTCAGCGTGGCATCGCCCTGGATCACGTTGACGAAATCATAAACCACGCGCCTTTCGCAACCCATAATCAGATCGAGATTACGCAGACCGATATCAAAATCGATCACGACGGTTTTTTTCCCTTTCTGTGCCAGACCGGTAGCAATGGCCGCGCTTGACGTGGTCTTGCCAACGCCCCCTTTGCCGGATGTAACTACAATAATGCGTGCCATATATAAGAATTCCTTATAAATAAAAAGGGGCCTAATTCAATGTCTGTATTGTCAGCGCGCCATCTTTTAGGCTAAGGCGTGCTGCTTTTGCAAAATATTCCGCCGGAATTTGATCCATAATCCAGTATTCGCCCGCTATGGAAACCAGCTCCGCAGATAAGCTGGTACAAAATATCTGGCAAGCGCGATCGCCGCTGGCGCCAGCCAACGCGCGTCCACGCATCATGCCGTAAATATGAATATTGCCGTCGGCGACCAGTTCGGCGCCGGCGCTTACGCTATTCGTCACAATCAGATCGGTATTACGCGCATAAATCTGCTGCCCGGAGCGCACCGGCGTGGTAACCACGCGCGTTTTGACGATCGCGCTTTCCGGCGCCGCGGCGGCTACCGGCTCAGGACTTTTCTTCTGTTCTTTGCCTTCGGATAAGATGGGCAGGCCAGCACGTGCGATCATGCGCTTGAGCGACTCATCTTTACAGCCGCTGACGCCGACAATGCGTAATCCCGTCGAAGCGATAGCCTGCTGCATCTGTTTCCAGTTAACGTCACCGTCCAGAGAGGCTACATTCAAAACCACGGGCGCATTTTTGAGAAAGGCAGGCGCCTGGTCAATTTTGTCCTGCAGCGCCTGACGAACCACATCGGGATGCGTGTGGTGTAAATGAACAACAGACAGAGTAAAACTACTGCCTTTAAACTCGATTGGCGTTTGCGACATCTGTCCTGGCTCAGTCCTGTTATGTCTAAACCCGACCAAATTATGCCTGATTTAGCCAGCGCGTAATCAAGGCGGGACATTATTCCTAACTACTGCAAGCATGTTATAGTTACTGTTATATTCAGGCAAGCCACCACCCCGCTTAATTCGAGTAAAAAATATGTTTTGTGTGATCTACAGAAGTCCCCAACGCGATCAGACTTATCTCTATGTTGAAAAAAAAGACGACTTTTCCCGCGTGCCGGAAGAGCTGCTGCGTGGTTTTGGCAAACCGCAGCTGGCAATGGTGTTAACCCTTGAACGTACTAAGAAACTGGCGAATGCGGATATTGAGAAAGTAAAGCTGGCGCTGCGGGAACAGGGTTATTATTTGCAGCTTCCGCCACCGGTGGAAGATCTGCTGAAAATACATTTAGGAAAAAAAGATCCGGTTTAATTCAGATTCATCTGTAAATAATAAATTGGCGAATAATCCCGCAATTTATTTCCGGCAATTTTCAATTGTTTAATAAGGAACTGATATGAAGCTAAATGCCCTGAGCGCGACGTTACTGACAATAATGTTGGCAGGATGCGCCAGTAAAAATAGCGTCTCTTCAGCGCCTGAAACCCCCACGCCCGCCGCTCCGTCGGGCGGCGGTTTTCTAACGCCGCCCGCCGGTAAAACCACGCTGGCGCAGCAGGGGCGCGATCCTGCGGAATTTCCCGCCTGGGTTGAGCAACTGAAAGCGCAGGCGCGCCAGCAGGGCATTAACGAGCAAACGCTAAACAGCGCTTTCGCGGGCGTACATTTTGTTGATCGGGTGATTAAATCCGATCGCAATCAGCCGGAACAGAAGATCACGCTGGATGATTATCTGGCGCGTGTAATAACGCCGAAAAAGATTGAGCAGGGCCGCAGTCGTTATCAGCAATATCAAAGCGAGCTGGCAACCGTAAACCAGCAGTACGGCGTACCGGCGCAATATATTGTTGCGCTGTGGGCAATGGAGAGTAATTTCGGTCAGCTTCAGGGACGCGAAGATATTATCTCTGCGCTCTCCACGCTGGCTTTTGAAGGGCGGCGCGCAGCCTTTTTTACCAATGAGCTGATTGCCGCGTTGAAGATGATTCAGCAGGGCCATATCAGCGCGCCGGAAATGAAAGGCTCTTGGGCGGGTGCGATGGGGCAGAACCAGTTTATGCCCAGCTCTTATCTGAACTATGGCGCCGACGGCGATGGCGATGGAAAAATTGATATCTGGCGCAATCAGCGCGATGTATTTGCATCCACGGCTAACTATCTGGCCAAAGAGGGCTGGAACGCTGGCGAAGGCTGGGGGCGTGAAGTCATTCTGCCGGTCGATTTTGATCCACAGCTGGCTGGCCTGAAAACGCAGCAGGCCAAAACGGTGGGCGAATGGGAAAAGCTGGGCGTGCGGCTGAGCAGCAGCGAGGCATTGCCGGATACCCGACAGCGCGGCTGGATCATTCTGCCGGACGACGTCGGCGGACGCGCCTTTTTGGTATATAACAATTTCCGCACCATTATGCGCTGGAATCGCTCTTATTATTTCGCAATCAGCATCGGCAAAATGGCGGATGCTGTAGCACAGTAGGCTATCGGCGCCGGCCTGGCGCTGTCACTCTCAGCAAGGGGAAAAGCATGTATCAACATCGTAACTGGCAGGGCGCGCTGTTAGATTTTCCAGCGAGTAAAGTGGTTTGTGTCGGCAGCAATTATGCTAAGCATATTAAAGAGATGGGCAGCGCAACGCCGCAGGAGCCGGTGATTTTTATCAAGCCGGAAACGGCGCTGTGCGATCTGCGTCAGCCGCTCTCTATTCCGCGCGACATGGGCGCGGTGCATTATGAAGTGGAGATGGCGATTCTGATTGGCTCGACGTTAAAACAGGCCAGCGAAGCGCATGTTGGCCAGGCGATTGCCGGTTATGGCATCGCCCTCGATCTGACGCTGCGTGATATTCAGGCCGGCCTGAAAAAAGCGGGACAGCCCTGGGAAAAGGCCAAGGGGTTTGATAATTCTTGTCCGCTTTCCGGCTTTATTCCCGTTAATCAGTTTGCCGGCGATCCGCAGCAGTGCGAACTTAAGCTGGTGGTTAACGGTGAAGTCCGTCAGCAGGGCAGCACCGCCGATATGATTACGCCTGTTCTGCCGCTGCTCGCCTATATGAGCAAATATTTTACCCTGCACGCAGGCGATGTCATTCTGACCGGCACGCCGGAAGGCGTAGGGCCACTGCATACGGGCGACAAGCTGGAAGCGTCGCTGGCGGGCCACGGCATTAGCACGCGTGTGCTGTGATACTTGCATCTGACCGCTGAACTGTTTATAAGGTGCGCTTTTGCTTAACCGGACATCACCATGACTGAAACCCCTTTCTGGCAGGAAAAAAGCCTGGAACAAATGACCGATGAGGAATGGGAATCCTTGTGCGATGGCTGTGGCCAGTGCTGCCTTAATAAGTTGCAGGACGCCGATACGGATGAAATCTATTTCACTAACGTGGCCTGCAACCAGCTTAATATCAAAACCTGTCAATGTCGTAACTACGAGCGTCGCTTCGAATATGAAGAGGACTGTATCAAGCTCACGCGTGACAACCTGCCCACCTTTTCCTGGTTGCCGGCCAGCTGCGCCTACCGTCTGCTGGCGGAAGGAAAAACGCTGCCGGTATGGCATCCGTTACGGAGCGGCTCACGGGCGGCGATGCATGCCGCACGTATTTCGGTGCGTCATATTGCGGTGCGTGAAAGCGAAGTCAGGGACTGGGAAGATCACATTATTAACCGGCCGGAATGGAAAGCGTAATCCAGCCGGTTAATGATTAGCGGGAGAACAGATCGCGGCGCTTCGGTTTTAGCGGCTGAGCTATCAGCACCAACAGCGCCACCAGCAGGAAGGCAGCGAAAATAATTATCAGCCACTGCGGCATTCCCAGCGTCAGAAAAGACCATACGCGTTCTGAGCAGTCGCCGGTGGCGACAAACACCGCTGGCAGCCACTTATCCAGCGGCAGCCAGCCGGGAAAGCGGGCGGCGAAATCACAGGTTACAAACGGATTTGGGTGCAGCTGGATCATCGTATGCTCATACGAGAGACGTAATCCCTCCCAGGCGCTATACAGCCAGATCAGCAGCGCCGCATAGCGCAGCGGCGTTTTTGGCGCAATAGCGCCCACCAGCCCGGCGCCCATAACGCCAAACAGCGCACAGCGCTCATAAATACACATGACGCAGGGCTTCAGTAACATAACGTGCTGAAACCACAGCGCGACCATTTCAAGAGCAAACGCAGTCAGCGCCAGCAGTAGCCAGGCGCCGCGTCCTCTTGAGCATTGGTTCAGGTATCGCAACATAAATCTTTCCCTGTCATTAGCGTTGAATCGGCAGTGTAAAGCAAAAAAAAATCGCTGCCAGCCAGGGCAGCGAAAAAACAGAATTAAAAATGACGTAGGATCATTTCGTCCCCAATTTTTTACCGGAACTTATAGCGCAAGCGGCGGCAGCCAGCCATGCGCCATAAACCATTGGGTCATCGGCTCCAGCGTATACATAATGCAGAACAGCCCTACCAGCGACAGCACCAAGGTATAGGGCAGCGCCATCCAAACCATCCGCCCGTAAGAGAGGCGAATCAGCGGCGCCAGTGCGGAAGTCAGCATAAACAGAAATGCGGCCTGGCCGTTGGGCGTGGCGACGGAAGGCAAATTGGTGCCGGTATTGGTCGCTACCGCCAACAGTTCAAACTGCTGCTGGCTAATCGCGCCGCTGGTAAAGGCGTTTTTCGCTTCATTAATGTAAACCGTGCCGACAAAAACGTTATCCGAAATGGCTGACAGCAAACCATTAAAGAGATAAAACCAGGTCAGCTGCATATTCGCTTCCGCCTGCAAAACAAAATGGATCAGCGGGCTAAACAGATCCTGTTGCACGATAACCGCGACGATGGCGAAAAAGACCGTCAGCAGGGCGGTAAAGGGCAGCGCTTCTGAAAAAGCCCGGCCAATAACGTGCTCATCGCTAACGCCACACAACGAGGTGGCCAGAATAATCACCGACAGACCAATCAGGCCCACTTCCGCCAGATGCAACGCTAACGCGACGATCAGCCAGACGGCGATAATTCCCTGGATCCACAAATTAAGCCGATCCTGACGGGTGCGCTTCTGATGGGATTCGCGTTCGAAATCCATCAGGACCTCCCGTACCTTTTCCGGCAGCGGTTCGCCATAGCCGAACAGGCGGTAGCGCTCCAGCAGCATGCAGGTGATCAGGCCACAGATCAGTACCGGCACGGTAACCGGCACCATGCGCAAAAAGAAACCGATAAAATCCCAGCCGGCGGCTTTAGCAATAATCAGGTTTTGCGGCTCGCCCACCATCGTCATCACGCCGCCTAAGGCGGTGCCTACGCCAGCCTGCATCATCAGGCTGCGTAAAAACGACCGGAACTTCTCCAGCGTCTGGCGATGATCGTCACTGACGTTATTATCGATTCCGGCCTGTTCATCTCCCTCCGATAACACGCGATGATAAATATCGTAAAAGCCTGCGGCCACGCTCAGCACCACGGCGACCACCGTCAGAGCGTCGAGAAAGGCGGAAAGGAACGCGGCGGCCAGACAAAACGCCAGGCCGAGCAGCATTTTCGAGCGGATGGTCAACAACAGGCGGGTAAACACAAACAGTAAAAGCTGACGCATAAAATGGATGCCGGCCACCATAAAAATCAGCAGCAGCAACACCTCAAGGTTATTCGCCAGCTCCTCTTTCACCTGTTCCGCACTGGCCATGCCGATAACAATCGCCTCCAGCGCCAGCAGGCCGCCTGGCAACAGGGGATAACATTTTAGCGCCATACCGAGGGTAAAAATGAACTCCGCCACCAGCAGCCAGCCGGCAAGAAAAGGGCTAACGAAAAAAAACAGCAGGGGATTAAGCAGCAAAAATCCCAGCAGCGTCAGCTTATACCAGTTGGGGGATTGCCCCAGAAAATTGCGCGTAAAGGCGCGCCCGGTGGAAATATCCATGTGTAGCGGTATCCTCATACAGGACTAAGAAAAGTTTCAGATTCAGAGGGTAAACGTCGTCAGCAAGCGAGGCAATGCGCATTCGGTTAAAGAGGCTCAATTCATCAATTTTTGCGCTGGGTTCAGGTTTTAAACGAAGCGAGACTAGGTGATGCCTGGGCCGTCTGGTATGATGAGCTGCATATTGCCTGATGAAAAAGCAACGAGAAATGCTATGGTTATAAAGGCGCAGAGCCCGGCCGGGTTCGCGGAAGAGTACATCATTGAAAGTATCTGGAATAATCGTTTTCCCCCTGGATCTATTCTGCCTGCCGAGCGCGAGCTTTCCGAGCTCATTGGCGTCACGCGCACCACGCTGCGCGAAGTTCTCCAGCGTCTGGCGCGCGATGGCTGGCTGACAATTCAGCACGGCAAGCCGACGCGAGTAAATGATTTCTGGGAAACTTCCGGCCTGAATATTCTTGAAACGCTGGCGCGTCTCGATCATGACAGCGTACCACAGCTGATGGATAACGTACTGTCCGTACGGACTAACGTCTCATCCATCTTTATTCGCCGCGCTATCCGCCATTTTCCTGAGCAGGCGCGTGAGGTGCTGAAAGCGGCGGAAGGCGTGGACGATCGGGCGGACGCCTATAGCGACCTGGATTACCGTATTTTCCGCGGGCTGGCTTTTGCTTCCGGCAACCCTGTTTACGGCTTAATTCTTAACGGGCTGAAAGGGCTGTATACCCGCGTGGGTCGGCACTATTTTTCAAATCCCGAAGCGCGTACCTTAGCGCAGCGCTTTTATCAGCAGCTGCTCGCTTTCTGTGACGGCACCGAGCCGGAAAACATTGTCACGGCGGTACGTGACTATGGTCGTCGCAGCGGTGAAATCTGGCACAGCATGCAAAAAACCATGCCGGATGAGCTGCATTGCCGCTGAGCCGTGTTAACCAGCAATGCCAGGACCGGATTCCCGTCCGGCCCTGATGGTTTACTTATAAAGCATTCGGACGCGGCGGGCAGCGATCCAGTATTTCCACGCTGCCATCTTCATTCTGCTGCTCCAGATGAACCTCAAATCCCCACAGACGATGCACATGCTTTAACACTTCGCGCCGGCTTTTATCCAGCGGAGCGCGCTGATGCGGAACATAGCGCAGCGTCAGGGAGCGATCGCCGCGTAAATCAACGTCATATACCTGAATGTTAGGTTCCAGATTGCTCAGGTTGTACTGCGCGGAGAGCTGCTGACGAATCGCGCGATAGCCCGCTTCATCATGGATCGCGGCAATCTCCAGATAATTATTGCGATCGTCATCCAGTACGGTGAACAGACGGAAATCCCGCATCACTTTCGGCGACAGGAACTGGCTGATAAAGCTCTCATCCTTAAATTCACGCATGGCGAAATGCAGCGTTTCCAGCCAGTCTGAACCGGCCATATCCGGGAACCAGTAACGATCTTCTTCGGTCGGCGACTGACAGATACGTTTAATATCCTGGAACATCGCGAAGCCCAGAGCATAAGGGTTAATACCGTTATACCAGGGGCTGTTATAGGCGGGCTGGAACACCACATTAGTATGGCTGTGCAGGAACTCCAGCATAAAACGTTCCGTCACTTTTCCTTCATCGTACAGATGGTTCAGGATGGTATAGTGCCAGAAGGTCGCCCAGCCTTCGTTCATTACCTGCGTCTGTTTCTGCGGATAAAAATACTGGCTCACCTTACGCACAATGCGCAGGACTTCACGCTGCCAGGGCTCCAGCAATGGCGCATTTTTCTCCATAAAATAGAGCAGGTTTTCCTGCGGTTCAGAAGGGAAACGCACTTTCTCAGTATGCACTTCCTCTTTTTCGCGCCGTGGCAGGGTGCGCCACAGCGTGTTTACCTGGCTTTGCAGATACTCTTCCCGGCTTTTCTGCCGCGCTTTCTCTTCCTGCAGCGAAATTTTTTGCGGACGCTTATAGCGATCGACGCCGTAATTCATCAGCGCATGGCAGGAATCGAGCAGGCGTTCTACCTCTTCCACGCCGTAACGTTCCTCACACTCGGCGATATAGTTTTTCGCAAACAGCAGGTAATCGATAATCGAACTGGCATCGGTCCAGCTGCGGAACAGGTAGTTATTTTTAAAGAAAGAGTTATGACCATAGCAGGCGTGCGCAATAACCAGCGCCTGCATGGTGATGGTGTTCTCTTCCATTAAATAGGCGATGCAGGGGTTAGAGTTAATAACAATTTCATAAGCCAGCCCCTGCTGACCATGCTTATAGCGCTGCTCGGTTTCGATAAATTTCTTACCAAAAGACCAGTGCGCATAGTTGATGGGCATACCGACGCTGGAGTAGGCGTCCATCATCTGTTCAGAGGTGATGACTTCAATTTGATGCGGGTAGGTTTCCAGGCGGTACTGTTTCGCGACGCGATCGATTTCCGCCAGATAGGTATCAAGTAGCTCAAAGGTCCAGTCGGGTCCGTCACTGAGTCGTTTACTGTCCTTAACCGGATCGTCAAATATTGTCGCCATAGCGCACCCCTCGTTGATGGATCCCGTTGGGCAAAGCATTGCCGTACGGATTCCTGTTGTTTAAGGCTCATCCTGAAATAAGAAGGCCCAAAGAACTGAGCGAACACTGTAATGATAGTTCACTGTTTTCCATCTGAAACCGGAATGCAACCTGAAACTGCAATACAAAATAAAGCGGCAATAAAAAATGAAATTTTAAATAACGAATAATGCGTTTATATAAAATCTTATCAGCATAAAATCCTGTTTATATCGTTTTTATATTACCTCTGTTGAATCTGCTGACGGCTGTCTGGTTAAGCCGGTCAATCCTCATTTGCTGCTGCTATTGTTTTAAAAATAATATTTTCCACTGAAATTTAAGCTGCATCTTGTTTTTGTTTAGCGCTAAGGTAAAAAAGATGTGAAATATGTCACCGCTATGTTGAAGCAAATGCGGCAAAATTATCATCCATAGGGTTAGCTAAGACTTAGTGGATTGTTCTATAGAGGTTTGCCTCGGGGGAGCTATGCGAGTTGTCATTCTGGGAAGTGGAGTTGTCGGCGTCGCCAGCGCCTGGTATCTGGCGCAGGCAGGTCATGAGGTCACGGTTATCGATCGTCAGTCGGGCCCGGCACAGGAGACCAGCGCCGGTAATGCCGGACAGATTTCACCAGGCTATGCGGCTCCCTGGGCTGCGCCGGGCGTACCGTTAAAGGCGGTTAAATGGATGTTCCAGCGCCATGCTCCTCTGGCGATCCGCCTTGACGGCAGCCGTTTCCAGCTTGAATGGATGTGGCAAATGTTGCGTAACTGCGATATGCGTCATTATCAGGAAAATAAAGGCCGTATGGTACGCATTGCTGAATACAGCCGCGACTGTATAAAAGTGCTGCGGGAACAAACCGGTATCGGCTATGAAGGTCGCCAGGGCGGAACGCTGCAGCTGTTTCGTACCGCGCAGCAGTATGAGAGCGCCAGTAAGGATATTGCCGTGCTGAAAGAGGCCGGGGTGCCTTATGAACTGCTGGAGGCGCATCAGCTGGCAAGTGTCGAACCCGCACTCGCGGCCACCTGTCATAAGCTGACCGGCGGGCTGCGCTTACCCAATGATGAAACCGGCGATTGTCAGCTTTTTACGCAACGGCTGGCGCAGATGGCGGCAGAGGCGGGCGTAACTTTTCGCTTTAATACGCCAGTGGATCGGCTGCTGCGCGAGGGCAACCGCATTATCGGGGTGAAATGCGGCGCTGAGGTTATTACCGCCGACAGCTATGTCATTGCGTTCGGATCCTATTCCACCGCGCTGCTGGCGGACATCGTTGCTATTCCGGTTTATCCGTTAAAAGGTTATTCATTAACCATTCCTGTCCGGGATGACGCTGGCGCGCCGGTTTCCACCGTGCTGGATGAAACCTATAAAGTCGCGGTCACCCGTTTTGACCAGCGCATTCGCGTCGGCGGTATGGCGGAAATTGTCGGCTTTAATACCCGGCTGCTTCCGGCACGGCGGGAGACGCTGGAAATGGTGGTACGCGACCTTTATCCCAACGGCGGCAATATTGAACAGGCCAGCTTCTGGACCGGGCTACGCCCGATGACACCGGACGGAACACCGATTGTCGGGGCTACGCCGTTAAAGAATCTTTACCTTAATACCGGACACGGCACGCTCGGATGGACCATGGCGTGCGGTTCAGGACAGCTGCTTTCTGATATTATCTCTGGAAAAAAACCGGCGATTGCTGCAGACGATCTTTCTGTACTACGTTATCTGCCTGGTTATTCACCGGTAACGCCCCCGCAACTGCATAACGCAAACGTTGCACGTTAACGAGTTACAAGGAGAGGTTATGTCACGTCCGATTGTCGCAACCATTCATAGCGCTGCGCTGCGGCAAAATCTGGAAATTGTGCGCCGCGCCGCGCCGCGATCCCGTGTCTGGTCAGTCGTCAAAGCGAATGGCTATGGTCATGGCATCGATCGTATCTGGCAGCATCTGAGCGATACGGATGGTTTTGCGCTGTTAAATCTGGAAGAGGCGATTCAGCTGCGCGAGCAGGGCTGGAAAAAACCGATTCTGCTGCTGGAGGGATTTTTCCACAGCGATGAGCTTGAACTGCTGGATCGCTATCGTCTGACCACCAGCGTTCACAGTAACTGGCAACTCCAGGCGTTGGCTAAAGCGCGGCTGAGCGCGCCGCTCGATATTTATGTCAAAGTGAATAGCGGAATGAACCGGCTGGGCTTTATGCCTGAACAGGTGCATAACGTATGGGAAAAACTGCGTGCGCTGGACAATGTTGGTGAGATGACATTGATGACCCATTTCGCCGAGGCGGAAAAAGAAGAGGGCATCATCGAACCCTTGAAACAGGTTGAACTGGCGGCGGAAGGACTGAACTGCCGGCGTTCTCTGGCTAATTCGGCGGCTACGCTCTGGCATCCGGAAGCGCATTTCGACTGGGTACGGCCTGGGATCATCCTTTATGGCGCTTCGCCGAGCGGACAATGGCAGGATATTGCCGGGAGCGGACTAAAACCTGCCATGTCGTTGACCAGCGAGATTATTGGTATTCAGCAGCTCAGGTCCGGCGCTGGCGTGGGTTATGGCTATCGCTATCATGCCGCTGCGGAACAGCGCATTGGGGTCGTGGCCTGCGGCTATGCGGATGGCTATCCGCGCCATGCGCCAACCGGTACGCCGGTAGTGATTGACGGCGTGCGCACCAGGACTCTCGGCGCAATATCGATGGATATGATGATGGTTGATTTAACCCCCTGTGCGCAGGCTGGAATCGGCACCAAAGTGGAACTGTGGGGCGATCGGGTGAAAATCGACGAGGTGGCGAGCAGTGCCGGAACCGTTGGCTATGAGCTGATGTGTGCCCTTGCGCCGCGGGTACCGGTTGAAGTGTTATAGCTTACAGCGCGGTCAGCGAGCCGCGCATTTTTTTACTGCAGCGCCATGCCAGAAACGTGAGCGCTGCGCCTGTCAGCATCATCAGCGCCAGCGCATCTTTTTCCGCCAGCGGCAGCGCCATCATTAACAGTCCGGCCGACGAGCCGCCCGCCATCTGAATAAAACCTGCCAGCGCAGAGGCGACGCCAGCCTGCTGCTGATAAGGCTCCAGCGCGTAGCTGGTGGCCGGTCCAACCGTAAAGGCAAGACCCGCCACGGAAACGGCTACCGGCAGCATATAGAGCGCCCAGTGAGTTTGCACCGCGGCAGAAAACAGCTGTTCACCCGCAAACAGCAGCAGCGCGCCCAGCAGCATCGCCAGCGCTCCCAGCGCCAGACAAACCGGACGTCCCACTTTGCGGATCATTTTATTAACCAGAATGCTTACCAGCATAATCCAGAAGCCGTTCGCACCGAAGGCGATGGAAAACTGTAAAGCGCTAAGGCCGCCCTCCGTCATCAGTACATGCGGCGCCAGCGAGACGTAAGTTAATACCATTCCCAGCGCGCCCGCGTTGGCGAAGGCAAAAGCGAGAAAACGTGGCTGGCGCAAAATGGCACCATATTGACGCAGCGGCAGGCCTTTGACTTTGCGCGTGTCGGCAGGGCGTGTTTCCGGTAACAGAAAAGCAATCAGCACGCTGATAAACAGCGCATAGCACACCAGGAACCAGAAGGGCGCGCGCCAGCCAAAAGCTTCGGCCAGAAAACCGCCCAGCATCGGAGCCAGCGCCGGTACGATGTTTAGCGCGCCGTTAAGAAAGCCGTAGGCGCGCGCCGCTTCATCACCGGCCAGCCGATCGCGTACGCCGCTAAAGGCGACCACGGCGGTACAACAAACGGCGCAGCCCTGTACCAGGCGCGCCAGCAAAAACATCGGCCAGTTTAAAGCACAGGCGGCGAGGACGCTGCCGCAGATATAAAGCACCAGACCCACCATGGCGACAGGCTTACGGCCAAAGTTATCTACCAGCGGCCCGGCGATAATTTGCCCCAGCCCCATGACCAGAAGAAAAATGGGAATGGTGGTTTGCACCGTGGCGACCGGCGTTGCCAGGCCCTGGGCAATATCCGGCAGCGTAGGTAAATAGAGATCGATGCCCAGCGGTGCCAGCAGCACCAGGCTAAGCAACAAAAAGGTAAATTTTTGCATCAGGGAAGTTGTTATCCGATATTTTTGAACTGCACAGCGTAGAGAGATGCGACGAAAAAGAAAAGGAAAAAGTAATAAAATCAGGAGCAGTCGGGGCGCTGCTCCTTTAGCGTATCAGGCCGGTTTTTTCAAAACCCAGCGATCCTGCTGTTTATCATAATGACCGATCTCCAGATCAACCGGCTGGCCGTCAATCCATGCGGGAACGCTGGTTTCTTCATCCCAGCCGTCAAGCTGGTAGCTGAGACCGGGATTGGTTTGACAGGGAATGCTGATGGTATCAGCCGGTTCAGCATTCAGATCTGCATCAATAATCTCGTAGCGACCAATTTTGACTACATGACCCATGGGTTATTTCCCTCCAGGAAAGACGTGAACTTTAAGCTTAGCCGCTCTGGCAAAAAATTCGAGGCCGTCAGGCCAGGATTATTCTTTATCTTCCGGCATTCGCACGCCGATTTTGATCACCTGGTTATCTTCTTTTTCCGCCACGGTCCAGATCAGATGATTCCACTCAACCTGATCGCCAACCACCGGCGCGCCGCTGAGCATGCCCAAAATCAGCTGCCCCAGCGATTGCTGATCGTTGGTATCTTCATCCAGATCCAGGCCATAGATTTGCGCCACGTCGCGCAGCCGTGCGTCAGCATCAAGAATAAAGTCGCCGAAAAAGCGCTGGTCGAGCGCCACCGGCGGCGACTGGCTGAACAGCTTACCAAGAGCGGGCAAGTCACGCTCGCGGCCAATAACGCACAGTACATCGCCTTCACGCAGGCGGGTATTGCCGGTTGGATGCATCAGCACATTCTGACGAAACAGGGCGGCGATACGGGTTTCACGCGGCATTTGCAAATCGCGCAGCGCCGCGCCGACGCACCATTTATCGGCACTTAACTGATAAACAAACTGCTCCCAGGGGTTTTCCGGATGAATATCGAGCCCTACGCGGCTAATCGGCGAAGCGGTGGGAGGAACGATTACTTTCGCTTTGCGTGCGGCGAAGCTCAGCGAAGTACCCTGCAGCAT
Source organism: Mixta theicola (assembly GCF_002895925.1). Lineage (GTDB taxonomy): Bacteria > Pseudomonadota > Gammaproteobacteria > Enterobacterales > Enterobacteriaceae > Mixta > Mixta theicola. The sequence goes on from NZ_NWUO01000002.1 coordinate 97,668, forward strand.
CAGCGATACCAGCACCACGAAAAAGGCGATATTAAAGAACAGCGAGGCGTTTTCCAGGCCAGCCATCATCGGAAACACCGCCAGAATAATGGGGACCGCGCCGCGCAAACCGACCCAGCTGATGAAAAAGCGCTCACGCAGGGTAAAACTGCGGAAGGGCAGCAGGCCGATAAAGACGGAGACCGGACGGGCGAATAGAATCAGCCAGAGCGAAAGGATCATTGCCGGTACGGCGATATGCCAGAGATCGGAAGGCGTCACCAGCAGGCCCAGCACCAGGAACATACCGATTTGGCTCAGCCAGGCCATCCCGTCAAAGGTTTGCAGAATGCCGTGCCGGTTGCGGATAGGTTGATTTCCCAACAGGAAGCCGCACAGATAAACCGCCAGAATACCGCTGCCTTCCAGCACGGTGGTCAGGGCGAAAACCAAAATCCCGCCGCTGACGGCCAGCAGCGGATAAAGTCCATTGGCTAAAGAGATGCGATTGATCAGCTGCTGTATCGCCCAGCCGCCGCCCAGCCCCAGCACAATGCCTAAACCAAACTGCTGGATCAAATGGACGACAAACATCCAGCTCAGACCGGTTTCTCCCTGCTGAATCATCTCAATCAGGGTGATAGTAAGGAACACCGCCATCGGATCGTTGCTGCCGGATTCGATCTCCAGCGTAGAGCTAACGCGTTCGTTCAGCCCTTTATCGCCCAGCAGGGAAAACACGGCGGCGGCGTCCGTTGAGCCAATAATCGCGCCGATCAGAAAGCCCTGCATCATATCAAGCCGGAACAGCCAGGCGGCGGCAAGCCCGGTCAGTCCGGCGGTAATCATGACGCCTACCGTTGCCAGCGATAATGCCGGACCCAGCGCGACGCGTAGCGAAGAGGCGCGGGTGCGCATGCCGCCATCCAACAGGATAACCGCCAGCGCAAGGTTAGAGACCATATAGGCGAGCGGATAGTTATCAAAGGCGATGCCACCGATACCGTCCACGCCGGTCAGCATACCGAGCGCCAGGAAGATCACCAGGATAGGAATACCTAAACGAGAAGAAAAGGCGCTGAGTAGGATGCTTGATGCAACCAGCACGGAACCAATAATAAAAAGACTGTAAATCGTGCTGGCATTCAAGGCGTTTTCTCCTTGTAAAACGGTTGGCAAAAAGCGATTTCGCTCGTAGTTACACTATAACCGCTTTCAAAAGATAATGCTTTATCAATAGCTTGTCACAGCCCGCAGGACAAAAAATTTGTGTTTTTCGCGTTATGGCACAAAGTAAAATCGATTAAAAAAAATACTGGATATTAAACCAGTAATACGTATACTATTTGTACTCCCTCACGGGGCTGATGCTATTTGCAAGTCAATGGTGAAGCTATGATGATTTCTACTGAGAGCCTGAACGCTCTTCATCAATCCGTCACAATGAGTAGCCGCGAAATCGCCGAGATGACCGGTAATACCCATGGTGAAGTGAAACGTCTGATTAAAAGTCTGGAAACGGCGCAGCGTTTGTCACAGCCGTTAATCACATGGGATTACGAAGCTGACGGCGCTACACGACAGGAATATCGTCTTAACAAGCGTGACTCGGTGCTGGCTGTGGCACGTTTATCGCCGGCCTTTACTGCCGAAGCGCTTGATCGCTGGCAGGAACGGGAAAAAATGGCGCATCTGCCCGATTTCACCAATCCTGCGGAAGCAGCGCGTGCCTGGGCCGAACAGTTTGAGCAGCGTCAGAAAGCAGAGCAGCAGCTGGCGCTTTTTGCCCCTAAGGCTGAATTCTTCGATCGCTATGTGACGGTTGAAGAAGAGTCGCTTGGCTTCCGTCAGGTGTGCAAAATGCTGAAGGTGAAAGAGCCCGATTTTCGCCAGTTCCTGCTGGAGCGTAATATTATGTACCGCATGAACGGTACGCTTACGCCACATCAGCAGCACATTAACACGGGTCGCTTTACTCTGCGTTCCGGGGTGGGCGAAAACCAGCATGCGTTTTCGCAGGCGCGCTTTACGGCTAAAGGCGTGAAGTGGGTTGCCAGCCTGTGGGCCGGTCATATTGCATCGCAGCCAAAAGGCGCTGCGGCCTGACAGGCAGGTTGCGAAGGACAACGCTGATAAACCCATCCCGCCAGCTTCTTCAAATAGCGCGTTGGCAGGCGAAGGCGTCAGCATGGCGCTGACGGATGGAAAAGATGCTTTTTGCTGCAGGGTTGTTGTTACTTCCTCGCTATTTTATTAAGAAGTTAACAGGTTAAATAAAAAAGCAGCCCTAAGCGGCTGCTTTTTAACGTTTTAGCGGTCTAATTTAATTAATGAATTAGCTCACCTCACTGGCCTGCTTATGAAACAGCTCGCGGAAGACCGGATAAATATCTTCCGGTTCACGGATATGCTGAATCGCAAAATTATCAAACGAGGCCTGAAGATGCTCATATTCGCGCCACAGCGTTTGATGAGCGCGGCGGGTGATTTCGATATAGCTATAGTAACGCACCACCGGCAAAATATTTTTTGCCAGTATTTCATGGCACAGCGGTGAGTCATCAGCCCAGTTATCGCCGTCGGATGCCTGCGCGGCGTAAATATTCCACTGCGTCGAATCGTAGCGCTCTTTTACCACCTCATCCATCAGCTTTAACGCGCTGGACACAATGGTGCCGCCGGTCTCCTGCGAATAGAAAAACTCCTGCTCATCGACTTCCTTCGCCTGGGTATGATGGCGGATGTAAACCACCTCCACATTTTTATAGGTACGGCTCAGAAACAGATACAGCAAAATATAGAAGCGTTTTGCCATGTCTTTGGTGGCCTGATCCATGGATCCTGACACGTCCATCAAACAAAACATTACCGCCTGGCTGGACGGCTCCGGTCGTTTTTCAAAGTTTTTGTAACGCAGGTCAAAGGTATCAATAAAGGGAACCCGCTTGATACGCGCCCGTAGCTCAGCGATCTCTTTGCGCAGCCGTTCTTCTTCCAGCAGCTGAGCCGGCTCCGTATTTTCCACCGCCAGCAGGGTTTCCTCCAGATCATGTAACGTGCGGCGTTTACCTGCGGTCATCGCGGTACGCCGTGCCAGCGAATTTTGCAGCGAGCGTACAACGCTGATGTTGGCGGGCACGCCGTTAGAGGTAAAGCCAGCGCGATGCGTCTTATATTCATTCATCTGCCGCTGCTGCGTTTTACGCAGGTTGGGCAACGCCAGATCCTCAAACAGCAGATCGAGATATTCATCCTTCGAGATTTGAAAAACAAATTCATCCTGACCTTCGCCATCCTGGCTGGCGTTGCCCTGACCGCTACCTCCGCCGCCACCGCCGCCCTGAGGCCGCTCTACGCGGTCGTTCTGCACAAAATGATCGTTACCGGGATGAACGCGATGATGGGTGCCGCCGCGTCCCTGGTGGAAAACAGGTTCATGAATGTCATCTACCGGAATAGAAACAGATTCACCACTCTCAACGTCGGTAACCGAACGTTTATTGATGGCCTCGGAGATCGACTGTTTGATTTGCGACTTGTAGCGGCGTAAAAAACGCTGACGGTTTACCGCGCTTTTATTTTTGCCGTTCAGCCGCCGATCGATAAAATAGGCCATAGCTCCCCCAAACAACGTTGCAAGCAGGGTCGGACATAATGTCCGACCGCTTTACTATCGCTTCCGTTACGTTTATAGGCTGGTACGCCTTAACTTATGATGATTTGCGCACGCGCAGGTACCATTCGCACAGCAGACGAACCTGCTTGCGGGTGTAGCCTTTTTCCATCATGCGGTCGACAAAATCATCATGTTTCTTCTGCTCGTCGGTTGACGTTTTCGCGTTAAAAGAGATAACCGGCAGCAGCTCTTCGGTATTGGAGAACATTTTCTTCTCAATTACCGTGCGAAGCTTCTCATAGCTGGTCCAGTTAGGATTACGTCCACTGTTCTGGGCGCGGGCACGCAGCACAAAGTTGACGATTTCGTTGCGGAAATCTTTAGGATTACTGATACCGGCTGGCTTCTCAATTTTCTCCAGTTCGGCATTCAGCGCTTCGCGATCGAACAGCTGACCGGTATCCGGATCGCGATACTCCTGATCCTGAATCCAGAAATCCGCATAGGTAACGTAGCGGTCGAAAATGTTCTGACCATATTCCGAATAGGATTCCAGGTAGGCGGTCTGGATCTCTTTACCGATAAACTCTGCGTATTTAGGGATCAGATACCCCTTCAGGAATTCCAGATACTTCTCGGACAATTCCTGCGGGAACTGCTCGCGTTCAATCTGCTGTTCCAGTACGTAGAACAGATGAACCGGGTTAGCCGCAACTTCGGTATGATCGAAGTTAAATACCCGCGACAGGATTTTAAACGCGAAGCGCGTTGACAGCCCGTTCATCCCTTCGTCCACGCCGGCATAATCGCGGTATTCCTGATACGATTTTGCTTTCGGATCGGTATCCTTCAGGCTTTCCCCATCGTAGACGCGCATTTTTGAGTAAATACTGGAGTTTTCCGGCTCTTTCAGACGTGAAAGAATCGAGAAGCGAGCCAGCGTTTCCAGCGTGCCCGGCGCACAAGGAGAGTGCGTCAGCTCGCTGTGGTTAAGCAGTTTTTCGTAAATCTTGATCTCTTCCGAGACGCGCAGGCAATAGGGCACCTTAACGATGTAAACACGGTCAAGGAACGCCTCATTGTTTTTGTTGTTGCGGAACTGCACCCATTCCGATTCGTTGGAGTGCGCCAGAATAATGCCGTTAAACGGCAGGGCGGAGATACCTTCCGTACCGTTGTAGTTCCCTTCCTGAGTTGCGGTTAACAGCGGATGCAGCACCTTGATAGGCGCTTTAAACATCTCTACGAACTCCATAATGCCCTGGTTGGCACGGCACAACGCCCCGGAATAGCCGTAGGCATCGGGATCGTTTTGCGCGTGGTTTTCCAGCTTACGAATATCTACCTTACCGACCAGTGCGGAAATATCCTGGTTATTCTCATCACCCGGTTCGGTTTTAGCGATGGCCAACTGTTCCAGAATCGACGGCCAGACCTTAACAACTTTAAAACGGGTAATATCGCCGCCGAACTCATGCAGCCGTTTTGCCGCCCATGGCGACATAATGGTGCCCAGGTAACGGCGCGGCACGCCATATTCTTTTTCAAGAATGTTGGCATCCTCCTGTGGGTTAAACAGGCACAGCGGATGGTCGTTAACCGGGCTACGTTCGCCGTCAGCGCTCAATACATAAATAGGTACGCGCTGCATCAGCGACTTTAAGCGTTCGGCGAGCGAGGATTTACCGCCGCCAACCGGGCCCAACAGATACAGGATCTGTTTTTTCTCTTCCAGACCCTGAGCCGCATGTTTCAGGTAAGAAACGATTTGTTCAATCGCTTCCTCCATCCCATAAAACTCTTCGAAGGCCGGATAACGTGCAATGACACGATTTGAGAACAGTCGGGAAAGGCGAGGCTCCTGGGCAGTATCGACCATGACTGGCTCACCGATGGCCATCAATAGTCTTTCTGCCGCGTTGGCGTATGCACTGCGATCCTGCTTACAGGTAACCAGAAATTCCTGCAGTGTGAACTCTTCGTCCTTGGCAGCTTCATAACGCTGACGATAGTGATCGAATATATTCATAGCGATGCCCGTCCTTTCGTTTTTAGCACAGGTAATGGAAGCGTTATAAAAGGTGTATCAGCTTCCGGAAGTTATTCTCTTAGGAGTACAGCAACCCTTATGCCAACCTGATGTATTTTTATCGGGGTACACAACTGTAATGGTTACTCTGCTCGAATGAATCTCATAGGTTACTTTTAACTGTAGATGGCATTTCAGAAATTTTCTTTAATGCTATTTAATTTCAACGGGAAAGTAGGGCCGGTAATAAGCATTGCCCTTGCAGGGCGCGGCCTGAGACGATTTTGTAAATAAGCGGAGAGCGATCTCAGCAAAGTGAGCCGTTCTTTCCTTCAAATATGTCAAAATGTATTAAGGTTTAAACCTGCTATACAATGGCGTTAAAATACGCCTTCAATTGTTATATTTATGGAAGAAATATATTGTGAACCGTTTCAAAATTAGCGCGCTTGCTTTGCTTTTACCTCTTGGTGGCACTGTCCAGGCAGAACAGACTTCTCCGCTCACGCTGGGTGCGTCAATCGCGTATGCGCAAAGCCCCTATAAAGGTGGCCAGGATCGTTATCTGCCGCTGCCGGTAATCAACTATGAAAGCGACAGCTTTTGGTTGCGTACGCTGCAGGGCGGTTATTACCTGTGGAAAGATCAACAGGACCAGCTTTCCGTGACCCTGGTCGGTTCGGCACAGCGGTACGATCCGGATGATAACGATCTGGGCGCGATGAAAGGGCTGGATGAGCGCCGCATGACGCTGTTAGCCGGTCTGGAGTATCGTCACCTGGCTGACTGGGGTATTGTGCGTACCAATCTGCTTGGCGATGTGCTGGGCAAAAGTGACGGTATTATCTGGGATCTAACCTACCTCTATCGCTTTGACTTCGGGAAGTTCAGCCTGGCGCCTGGCATTGGCGCGACCTGGACCAGCGCTAATCAGAACCGTTATTACTATGGCGTTTCCGGTCATGAAGCGGCGCGCACCGGCATCCGTCGCTATCAGCCCGATGACAGCTGGAGCCCTTACCTTGAGCTAAGCGCCAACTATCGCCTGACCGAGCGTTGGAATACCAGCATCTATGCGCGCTACACGCGACTGGCTGATGAGATCAACGATAGCCCGATGGTCGATAAGAATTCTCAACTGACGACCTGGGCCGGTATCAGCTATAGCTTTTAAGCCTCTACGCTAAGACGGGGCGGTTACCGCTCCGTTGCGCCTGGCTGGTGCGCCCGCTGTATAAAGGAGGAAAGATGGGCAAAAGTATACAATTTGCTGAAGATCTGACGCTGCCGGCCATCGGCCAGGGCACCTGGTATATGGGCGAAAAAGCCGATCGACGTCAGCAGGAGGTTGCTGCCTTACAGGCAGGGCTGGAATGCGGTTTAACGGTGATCGATACCGCTGAAATGTATGCGGACGGCGGGGCAGAGGAGGTCGTTGGCGAGGCGCTACAAGGAAGGCGCGATCGCGCCTGGCTGGTTTCGAAGTTTTATCCCTGGAATGCCGGTGACGTTGATGCGGTGGAAGCCTGTGAACGCAGCCTGAAGCGTCTGAAAACCGATTACCTCGATCTCTATCTGTTGCACTGGCGCGGTAATGTTCCCCTTGAAGAGACGATCCGCGCGATGGAAAAGCTTCAGCAGCAGGGGAAAATCCGCCGCTGGGGCGTTTCTAATTTTGACTGCGACGATATGCAGGAGCTTTGGCAAGAGCCAGGCGGCGGTGCCTGCGCGGCTAACCAGGTGCTGTATCATCTCGCCTCGCGCGGCATTGAGTTCGATCTGCTGCCTGCCTGTCGTCAGCGCCAGCTGCCGATTATGGCCTATTGTCCGCTGGCCCAGGCGGGACGTTTGCGTCGTGATTTAATGACAAACCCCGAACTGAGCGAGATGGCCCACCAGCTGGGGATTAGCGTAGCGCAGCTGCTTTTAGCGTGGGTGATTCGTCACCCTGGCGTGATGGCTATTCCCAAGGCCAGCAGCATTAGCCACGTGCGTGAAAATGGTGCCGCGTTAACGGTAACGTTAGATGAGACGCATCTGCGGCAAATCGATCTGCTGTTTCCGCCGCCGCAAAGTAAACAGCCGCTGGACGTTGTCTGACGAAGCAAACAGACAGGCCGGGCGATTGTCCGGCCTCAGGCTATGAGCAAGTTTCCCCGCGTTACGTTATCTGGCGCTTTTTACGCAGGCGGAAGGTGGTGGCAAGGCGTGCCGGCTGTTCTGGCGCGCTTTTCATTGGCGCGTTGATACGTGCCGTTTCTACACAAACCATGGTTTGAAAGCCATCGTTCGCCATATCGCCCATGCTGCAGGATAATTCCACGCCCGGATTCCAGGTAACCACATCGCTATGGTAATGGTGGTAAACCTCAAGCACGCGCTGCCCGGATTTATCGTGGATCAGGCTGCAATCTTCCGGCTGTGTATAAATACGATCGACCTGTCCGGCATAACGCTGTTTACCGTCAGCAGAGGTTCCCTGTTCGCCGCCTTTAACTTTATCGATAAAGTGCGGGCCCAGACCGCTGACCTCCACCTGCTGAATATCCGCCACGTTAAAATAGCTGTGCAGGGCGCAGGTCGCCTGGTATTCACCGTGAGCTTCCAGTTCGATTTCGCAATGTTCGCCCAGGCGGAAGCGCGCAATTAAAGTGAAATCATGCGGCCACAACGCTTTGGTCTGTTCATTGCTTTCCAGCACCAGCGTCAGCAGGACGTTGTCATTATTTTCATCGTGAGCAGACAGCGTCCAGGGCTGATTACGCGCAAAACCGTGTGCCGGTTGACCAGCCGGGCCAAACCAGGGCCAGCAGATCGGCACGCCGCCGCGAATCGCTTTACCGTGGTTAAACGCCGTTTTTTCACTTAGCCAAATAACCGGTTTTTCGTCGTTTGGCTGCCAGGCGATAAGCTGTGCGCCCTGCAGAGTAATAGCCGCGCGCACTTTCGGATGGTTAACGACAATAACCGGCAGCTCACCGATCTGTCGTTGGCTAAGGTAAGGGGAGATCTGGTTTACCACGGGAAGCGAAAAGATTTTTTCGGTCATGATGTTACCTTGCTGGAATTCAGACGATAAAAAAGGGCGACCGTAGTCGCCCTCTAAGCTTAGTCTGTCACCGTTACTTATTTAGAAGCAACCAGCGCGACCAGATCCAGAACTTTGTGAGAGTAGCCGGTTTCGTTGTCATACCAGGAAACCAGTTTCACGAAGTTGTCGTTCAGTGCGATACCGGCAGCGGCATCGAATACGGAAGTCAGGGTTTCGCCGTTGAAATCGGTAGAAACCACGGCATCTTCGGTGTAACCCAGAACGCCTTTCATGTCGCCTTCAGAAGCGGCTTTGATTGCTTCACAAATTTCTTTGTAAGAAGCAGGCTTAGACAGACGCACGGTCAGGTCAACGACGGATACGTTCGGAGTCGGAACGCGGAACGCCATACCGGTCAGTTTACCGTTCAGTTCCGGCAGTACTTTACCTACGGCTTTAGCTGCGCCAGTAGAAGACGGGATGATGTTCTGAGCAGCGCCGCGGCCGCCGCGCCAGTCTTTATGAGACGGGCCATCAACGGTTTTCTGCGTAGCGGTGGTAGCGTGAACGGTGGTCATCAGGCCTTCAACGATACCGAATTTGTCGTTGATGACTTTAGCCAGCGGCGCCAGGCAGTTGGTGGTGCAGGATGCGTTGGAAACGATGTCCTGGCCAGCATATTTGTCAAAGTTAGCGCCGCGAACAAACATCGGGGTATCATCTTTAGACGGGCCGGTCATTACCACTTTTTTCGCGCCAGCAGCGATGTGTTTACGTGCAGTTTCGTCGGTCAGGAAGATACCGGTTGCTTCTGCTACTACGTCCACACCGACTTCGTCCCACTTCAGATTAGCCGGGTCTTTTTCAGAGGTAACACGGATTTTTTTGCCGTTTACGATCAGCGCGCCGTCCTGTACTTCAACGGTGCCATCGAAGCGGCCGTGCGTTGAGTCATATTTCAGCATGTACGCCATGTATTCCGCGTCCAGCAGATCGTTGATTGCAACGATTTCAACGTCAGAACGCTGCTGCGCAGCACGGAAAACGATGCGACCGATACGACCAAAACCGTTAATACCTACTTTGATAGTCATATATTCCACCAGCTATTTGTTAGTGAATAAAAGGTTGCCTGTAAAATTACAAAATCCTTACCAGGCGTCAAGCGGAATCGTGTCAATTATTGCGACAAATCAATCCGGTGATAGCGGATTTACCGGTAAAAATCCGCTTCCGCGACTATTCCCCGGTAAGAGTTTTACGTCTCGATCACCGAATATAAAGGCCTGCCTCGGCTGGAAAGTGATCTGCATCACAATTTGGCGGTTAGGCCACTCACAAAACTCGCCAAGCACAAAATATTAAGCTGTTCTTGTTAACTGTTTGTTAGAATACTAGCCGATTTTTCCAGAATGACACTGCCAGAGACAATGAAAATGGCTAAAGAACTGAACGATCGTACGCCTGATAACCAGCTTAGTGAAATGCAACTCTATGTCACGCAGCAGCGGGGCACGGAACCGCCGTTTAGCGGCGCGCTGTTGCACAATAAAGCGGAAGGCATCTATCACTGCCTGGTTTGTAATGCGCCGTTGTTTTTATCGGAAACCAAATATGACTCCGGCTGCGGCTGGCCCAGCTTTTATCAGCCTTATCGCGAAGATGCGATTCACTATCTGGAAGATAATTCACACGGAATGCATCGGATCGAAATTCGCTGCGGCAGCTGCGACTCTCACCTTGGTCACGTCTTTCCCGATGGTCCTCAGCCGAGCGGCGAACGCTACTGTGTTAATTCAGCCTCGCTAAGTTTTAGCGATAATGATGGCAATCAGATTAAAGGTTAAATCGATGAAACCTGAACTCAATGCGATGGTCGAAGCCATGACCCCCGATATTTATCAGCGTCTGGTAACGGCAGTGGAAATCGGAAAATGGCCAGACGGCGTGGCGCTAACGGAAGAGCAAAAAGAGCATTGCATGCAGCTGGTTATGCTGTGGCAGGCGCATCATAACCATCAGCCACAGCACATGAGTATCGGGGCGGGCGGAGAACTGGTCACCCGTTCGAAACGCGAACTGAAAGAAGAGTTCGGCATTGGTGACAGCGTCACTCGTATCACCCTGCAATAATTATCCCGCCATAACGGCAGGATAATTATGTTACTGGCGGATCAGCGCGCCGCTTGACGCCATATCCGCTAATGCCTGAGCGCTGTCCTGTGGCTGTAAGTTAACGCCGCGGCAGCCTTCAGCAATCACCTCAACCTCGTACCCCAATTGCAGCGCGTCCAGTACGCTAAATTTTACGCAGTAGTCTGTCGCTAATCCCATCATCACCAGCCGGGTAACGCCCTGCTGACGTAGCCAGGCGTCCAGCCCGGTCTGACGACGGTGACCGTTATCAAAAAAGGCGCTGTAGCTATCAATATCAGGCTGCTCACCTTTATGAAATATCTTATCGATCAGAGCACGGTTAAGTGCCGGATGAAAATCAGCGCCCCGGCTGTGCTGGACAGCATGATCGGGCCACCAGATCTGTGGCAGGCCGTTCAGCTCGCCCTGAGTGTTTACCGCTTCACCGGAAACCGAGGCAAAGCTGCCGTGGTTGGCCGGGTGCCAGTCCTGCGTTGCAATAACCGGTTCGCCGCGCTGATGAAACGCCTCGGCCAGCTGATTGGCGACGGCAATAGTCGCGTCGCCGTCGGCCACTGCCAGCGCACCGCCTGGACAAAAATCATTCTGCAAATCGATAAGGATCAGAGCCTGGGTCATAATAGATTCCGCTATCAGTTATCAGAGGTTAGTTCGCCCCGCAGATTTACCTGCATCAGCTGACGCACTTCATCGCAGCTTAACGGCTGGCTGAGCAAATAGTGCAGTTTGGTCAGGGTGGCCTCTACCGTCATATCGAAGCCGCCGATCACGCCGGCATGCGCGAGGGCATTACCGGTAGCGTAGCCGCCCATATTCACCTTGCCCGACATACATTGCGTGAGGTTAACCACCACAATTCCGCGTTCGGAAGCCGCCCGCAGCTCAGCAAGGAACTCCGCGTTTTGCGGCGCATTACCCACGCCGTAAGAGCGCAAAATCAGCGCTTTTACCGGCTGACGCAGAAAGTTACGCACAACCTCTGCTGAAATCCCCGGATAAATGGTAACGACTCCGATAGGCTGCGGAGTAATGGGATGGACCATCAGCTCGCCTTCGCCCTGCGGCGCGGCAGGCGTATTCAGGCGACGGATATGAATACCCGCTTCCAGCAGCGGCGGCAGATTAGGCGAGGCAAAAGCGTTAAAGCCATCCGCATGGGCTTTGGTGGTGCGGTTACCACGGAAAAGCGTATTGTTAAAAAATAACGTCACTTCCTTAACCGGATAGTTGGCCGCAACGAAGAGCGCATTAAGCAGGTTTTGCTGCCCATCAGAACGCAGTTCCGCCAGCGGGATTTGTGACCCTGTCACAATAACCGGCTTCGCCAGATTTTCCAGCATAAATGAGAGCGCCGAGGCGGTAAATGCCATGGTGTCGGTGCCGTGCAGAATGACAAAGCCATCGTACAGCGCATAATTTTGCCGAATATCGTCAGCAATAGCCTGCCAGTCCTGCGGCGTCATATCAGAAGAGTCGATCAGCGGCTGGTACTCGTGAATGGTAAAGTTGGGCATTTCCGGGCGATGGAATTCCGGCATTGCCGCCAGCTGCTGCTGAAGGTGACCGGAAACCGGAATGTAACCTTGTTCTGAGCGCTGCATACCGATCGTTCCGCCGGTATAGGCAACGTAAATGGATTTTTTTTGCATGAAAAGCGACTCAGCTTTGCGGTAAAACTGAAGTATACGGTAAAGCCCAGGGAAGAGCAGCCCGACCAGCAACAACGCCGATCGGGCTGAAAAGTTAGCGCACTTCGCTGCAGGTCAGGCAGAGAGCGTAACGGTTTTGCGGATCGTTCAGCGTTCCCACCAGGCCCGGCTGCTGCTTCATTGCGCTGACCACATCCACCATCGGCGCAGGTAGCCAGGCTTTCAGCGTAGCGGGCAGTATGGCCTGTACCGAAGCGTCCATCTGACCCAGCACCATATCGATAAAGGCGGGTTCATCGGCAAACCAGTTCAGCTGTACATCTTTCAGCTTCGCCAGTTCTGCCGCTTTGGCGATGGCATCATCAAAATCACCCAACGCATCGACCAGACCATTAGCTTTAGCATCTTCGCCGGTCCAGACATGACCCTGTGCGATGCGATCGATCTGTTCAGGCGTTTTCTGCCGCGCTTTCGCCACCAGGCCGATAAAGTTGTGATAGCCGTTTTCAATACTAAGCTGCATCATCTGTTGCACTTCCGTTGGCAACGCCTTCGTACTGGCAACGTCCGCCAGCGGCGAGGTCGCTACGCCGTCGGTATGCACGCCGATCGCATCCAGCGAGTTCTCTACCGTATTAATCACGCCGAAAATGCCAATCGAGCCGGTCAGCGTCGCTGGGCTGGCAATAATGTAATTAGCCGGAGTTGAGATCCAGTAGCCGCCTGAGGCCGCCATCCCGCCCATGGAAACCACGACGGGCTTACCGGCCGCGCGTGCTGCCGCCAGCTCCTGACGTACCACTTCCGAGGCGGTTACGCTGCCGCCAGGGCTGTTCACCCGGAAAACGATCGCTTTAATCGCCGGATCGAGCCGCGCCTGGCGGATCTGCGCAGCGGTGGTATCACCGCCGACGGAACCTGGCGTTTCCTCACCGTCCATAATGGCGCCGGTAGCCAGGATGACCGCGACGTTGCCGTTCTGCGAGCTGGTATCTTTCACCGGATAATCATAAATGCTGATGGCGTTGTAATCCTGATCTTCCTTATCCCAGCCAAACTGTTTGGTAAACAGCCGATCGGTTTCGGCACGGGTCGCCAGCTGATCCACCAGTTTATTCTCTTTCGCATACAGCGCCGTATCACCGCCGGTTTTTTGCAAGCCGCTCAGCAGCCCCTGCGCGCCTGGGAAAAGCTGCTGTACGCTAATCTGACGGTTGGCGGCCACGGTATTCAGGTAGTTTTGCCACAGTTCGCCTACCCAACGGCTGTCGGCTTCACGGGCCGCCGGCGACATATCATCGCGCAGGAAAGGTTCGACCGCAGATTTATAGGTGCCGACGCGGAAAACGTGTGAATTCACCTTCAGCTTGTCGAGCAGGCTTTTGTAATAAAGCGTATTGGTCGCGAATCCGTGTAGATCGACCGTGCCCTGCGGTGCGAGGTAAATTTTATTGGCGTAGCTGGCAAGATAGTATTGCGCCTGGCTATAGCTGTCGCCGCGGGCATAAATCGGCTTGCCGCTGTCGCGGAACTCACGCAGCGCTTTGCCGATATACTGCAGGGAAGGCTGGTCGGCCCCGGCAAAATTACGCAGGTCCAGCACGATACCGGTGATCTTCTCATCCTCTTTGGCCTGACGGATCGCCGCAACCACGTCAAAAAGCGAATTCTCTTTCAGACGATCGCTGCTGGCGCCCAACAGCTGACGGCCAATTTTGCTGAGCTTATTACTGACCGAAGGCTTATCAACCACCACGCCGGAAAGATCGACTTTCAGCGCGCCACGCGGTACTTCCGCCGGTGCGCTGGCGCTTTTAATCTGTAGCCAGATCCCTATGCCAACCAGCAGCAAAAAGATAAGAAATAAGTTGAGGATGCATTCACGAACAAAGTTCAGCACCCGCCATGTCCATTTAAAAAAGCCGGTTATGATTCGCCACAACGTGCGCATGTTTTCTCCCTAATCACCAGACAGAGCGCAGAAAAACAGCTTTTCTGCCAAAATTTCATCCACATCCTAAAGAGCCTCCGGGTAAATGTCAGCAGGAAATCGTACGTGGCTGTAACAAAACGTCAGTCTGTGCTAGTTTGCAGTGAATGCTAATCATTAGGTGGAGGCATCCATGGATGCACTGGATTTACTGGTTAATCGTCGTTCCGCATCGCGTTTAGCCGCGCCTGCGCCGCAGGGTGAAGCGCTGGATAATATTATACGCGCCGGTATGCGCGCGCCGGATCACGGTACGTTACAGCCCTGGCGCTTTCATATTATCGAAAAGCAGGGCCTTGAGCGTTTTAGCGCGCTGCTGGAGCAGGCTGCGCGTGATGGTGAGATGGATGATAAAGCCATTGAAAAGGCGAAGCAGTCTCCGTTTCGTGCGCCGATGATTATTACCGTGGTTGCGCACTGCGTTGAGCATCATAAAGTGCCGCGCCGGGAACAGCTGTTATCGGCGGGCTGTGCGGTAATGGCGATGCAGATGGCCGCCGCCGCGCAGGGTTTTAACGGTATCTGGCGCAGCGGAGCCTGGACGGAGAACGACGCGGTAAGAGCGGCGTTTAACTGCCGCGAGCAGGATGCGATTGTAGGCTTTCTCTATCTCGGCACGCCGCAGCTAAAATCTGCAACCACAGTTTTACCTCCTGATACCGCTCCCTTTGTCAGTTATTTCTGACAGACCGCGCGCCTTTATTTTGGCAGGATAGGTTGATTATCCTGCTTTTTATCCGCTCCGCTGCAGGGATGGCTTATCACGCCAGAGCGAACGCGCTAACATAGACGGCCGCTCTCTGTCAGCGCGAGCGGCCTGATGCTGGCTAAAGCCGGCGTTCTACTATCTTGTCTTAAGAGAGCTTTGCCCCATTAATGCGCCTGTTTATTGCTGAAAAGCCAAGCCTGGCCCGCGCCATTGCCGATGTGCTGCCGAAGCCGCATCGTCGTGGTGATGGTTATATCGCCTGTGGAAACGATCAGATGGTTACCTGGTGCGTGGGGCACCTGTTAGAACAGGCCCAGCCCGACAGCTATGACAGCCGCTATGCGCGCTGGTCATTGGCTGACCTGCCTATCGTGCCGGAGAAATGGCGTCTGCAGCCGCGTCCTTCCGTGGCGAAACAGCTAAACGTAATTAAAAAACTGCTGGAACAGGCTGATGAAGTGATCCACGCCGGCGACCCCGATCGCGAAGGGCAGCTGCTGGTGGATGAAGTGCTGGATTATCTGGCGCTGCCCGCCGCCAAACGAGAGAACGTTCAGCGCTGCCTGATTAACGATCTCAATCCCCAGGCCGTAGAGCGCGCCATTAACCGTCTCCGGCAAAATAAAGAGTTTATTCCGCTGTGCGTATCGGCGCTGGCGCGCGCGCGCGCTGACTGGCTATACGGCATCAATATGACCCGCGCCTGGACCCTGCTGGGCCGAAATGCGGGTTACGATGGCGTCCTGTCGGTAGGGCGCGTACAGACGCCGGTATTGGGGCTGGTTGTGCGGCGCGATGAAGATATCGAGAACTTTATACCGAAAGATTATTTTGAGGTAAAAGCGCATATCGTCACGCCAAAAGAAGAGCGATTTGTGGCGCTCTGGCAGCCCAGCGATGCCTGCGAACCCTGGCAGGATGAAGAGGGAAGGCTGCTGTATCGTCCGTTGGCGGAACATGTGCTGGCGCGCATCGGCGGCCAGCCCGCGCGGGTGACCGGCTATCAGGATAAGCGGGAAAACGATACCGCGCCGCTGCCGTTCTCACTCTCCAGCCTGCAGATTGAAGCGGCCAGACGTTTCGGCCTGAGCGCCCAGACGGTGCTGGATACCTGTCAGCGTCTGTACGAAACCCATAAGCTGATTACCTATCCGCGCTCCGACAGCCGTTATCTGCCGGATGAGCATTTCGCTGGACGCCATGCGGTATTAAACGCGATTAGCGTCCATCAGCCGGAGATGAAAACCCCGGCTGATTTTGATACCAACCGTAAAAATCGCTGCTGGGATGATAAAAAGGTGGATGCTCACCATGCCATCATTCCAACTGCTCGCAGCAGCGCCATACGTCTGACCGATAATGAAGCCAGTATTTACGGACTGATTGCACGTCAGTATCTGATGCAGTTTTGCCCGGATGCGGTTTACCGTAAATGCGTCATTGAGCTGGATATAGCTGGCGGCAAGTTTATCGCCAAAGCGCGTTTTCTCGCCGAGGCGGGCTGGCGTGCGCTGCTGGGCAGTAAAGAGCGGGATGAAGAGAATGACGGTACGCCGCTGCCGGTAGTGGCGAAGGGCGACGAGCTGCTGTGTGAAAAAGGGGAAATCGCGGCAAAACAAACGCAGCCGCCGCGTCCGTTTACCGATGCAACGCTGTTATCCGCCATGACCGGCATTGCCCGCTTTGTGCAGGATAAAGATTTAAAGAAAATCCTGCGTGCGACCGATGGTTTAGGAACGGAAGCGACACGGGCCGGCATTATTGAGCTGCTGTTCCGGCGCGCATTCCTGATCAAGAAGGGCCGTTATATTCACGCGACCGAAGCGGGCAGGGCGTTAATCCACTCTCTGCCGGAAATGGCCGCGCGTCCCGATATGACGGCTCAGTGGGAATCGACGCTGACGAAAATCAGTGAAAAAGCCTGTCGCTATCAGGATTTTATGCAGCCGCTGGTCGCGACGCTGCATGACCTGATTGCGCTGGCGCGTCAGCAAAGCTCGGCGCGCGCCTTTCGGGGCGTAGCGGCACCCGCCGGGAACCATAAACGTCGTACGAAAAAGGCGAAGGCAAAGGAGACTGAATAATGAAGCTGGTATGGGGAGTCATGCTGGCGTTGCTGTTAAGCACGGCAGCGCAGGCACAACGGCATGATTATAACAGCGGCAATAATCAGAGCGGTATGAACAGCGATGTGGTGGTCGATATGCCGCCGGAAGTCTGGACGCAGGGACAAAACCGCTCGCAGAATCCGCCCTGTTTGCGTTGCTGTATCTATGAAAATCGTAGCTATACCGAGGGCGCGGTGGTTAAGGCGGAAGGGGTGCTGCTTCAGTGCGTACGCGATGAAAAATCGCTGGGCACGAATAACCTGATCTGGCGTATCGTGAAATAAAAACGGGCGTTGCGATAATCGTCGCAACGCCTGCTGTTTAAAGCCTGAACTCAGCCCAAATCGGAGCGTGATCGGACGGCTTTTCCATACCACGGATCTGGTAGTCAATGCCGGTATCGATACAGCGCTCTGCCAGCGTTCGCGTGGCCAGCAGCAGATCGATACGCAGACCACGATTATCATCAAAACCTTTCGAGCGGTAATCAAACCAGGAAAAGCGATCGGCGCAGTCAGGGTTAGCGGCGCGCCAGGTATCGACCAGCCCCCAGTTAAGCAAACGATCCATCCATTCCCGCTCTTCCGGCAGGAAAGAACATTTACCGGTACGTAGCCAGCGCTTGCGGCTATCTTCACCGATACCAATATCCAGATCGCTGCTGCTGATATTCATATCGCCCATAATTAAAACGCGATCGTCCGCCGTCAGGCGGGTTTCCAGATAGCTTTGCAGATCGCGGTAAAATTTTTCCTTCGCCGGGAATTTTGTCGGATGGTCGCGGCTTTCGCCCTGCGGGAAGTAGCCGTTAATCACGGTAATATTTCCGGACGGCGCGGGGATTTGCGCGATAATCAGACGGCGCTGCGCCTCTTCATCATCAGGAAAACCACGCTGAACCATAAGCGGCATCTCACGCGTCAACAGGGCTACGCCGTAATGGCTTTTCTGTCCATGATAAAAGACGTGATAACCCAGCTTGCTGACATCTTCCAGCGGAAACATATCATCATGAACCTTGGTTTCCTGCAGACCGATGACGTCAGGATTATGCTGCTGAATAAGGGCTTCAAGCTGATGAGGGCGAGCACGTAGCCCATTGATATTAAATGAGATGAATTTCATATTGCCGTAACTGCGCTGTAAAAAGATGGCAGGATGTTAACAGAGATATATTGATGATGACAGCGTGCAAATGGGTTTTAAAAAGGAGAGACAGGTAAGGATGGTGGTGGGAGAAGGATTCGAACCTTCGAAGTCTGTGACGGCAGATTTACAGTCTGCTCCCTTTGGCCGCTCGGGAATCCCACCAGATAAAACAGGTCAATGATAATTGTCGCTTTCGGCATTCAGTCACGCACGGTGACGCCAGACTTGTTCATAAAACTTACCGGCAATGCCGGTTGGCTTTACGCCTCTGCTATAAAACAGAAGAGTGGTGGTGGGAGAAGGATTCGAACCTTCGAAGTCTGTGACGGCAGATTTACAGTCTGCTCCCTTTGGCCGCTCGGGAATCCCACCACGGGTCAGGACAATATTGCCTGAAAGCGGGGCGCATCATAACAAATGAAACGATGCTGTAAAGCGCCCCAGGAAAAAAAGCGGTTCGTTCGCCGTTTTTTTACCCACGCCGCCGGTTTGTTGAACAACCGGCGCCGTCAAAGCTTAACCTACAGAATAATCGTGCGATTGCCATAAACAAAAACGCGTTGTCCCAGCACTTTATACAGCGCCCGACTTAACACATTTTTTTCTACGTCGCGTCCCGCACGCATCATCTCTTCCGCCGTGTAGCTGTGATCAACGTTAATCACGTCCTGCATGATGATCGGGCCTTCATCCAGGTTGTCATTTACGTAGTGCGCGGTAGCGCCGATAATTTTCACCCCGCGTTCATACGCCTGGTGATAAGGACGCGCGCCAATAAATGCCGGCAGGAACGAGTGATGAATATTAATAATCTGATTCGGGTAACGTTGCACAAAGGCTGGCGTCAGTACGCGCATATATTTTGCCAGCACCACATAATCAGGTTGATAGCAATCGATCTGCTCCGCCATCTTATTATCATGCTCTTCACGCGTCAGGCCTTCGTGACTAACAAGAACGAAAGGTATATCGAAACGCTCAACCAGCGAACGCAGCGTATCGTGATTGCCAATAACCGCGGCAATTTCCATATCCAGCCCGCCGAAAGCGCTTTTCATCAGTAAGTCGCCAAGGCAGTGCGCCTCTTTGGTCACCAAAATGACCACGCGACGTCGTCCGGCGCATTGCAGCTCACGTACCGAACCCTGTGGGAGCGCGCTATCAAGATCCGCCAACAGCGTCGTATCGTTAAAAATCCCTTCCAGTTCGGTGCGCATAAAAAAGCGCCCGGTGCGATGATCGACAAACTCATTGTTTTGCACGATGTTGAGCTCGTGCTTGTAGCAAATATTAGTGATCTTAGCGATAAGGCCCTTGGCGTCAGGGCAAATAGTTCGTAGTACTTTACGTTGTAAATTCTGCGCTTGCATGAGTTATCAATCCTGTCGAAGCGGGATAGCAGTGAATCTGAACGGCACCAGCATTACTGGCCGCAACACTTTTTGTATTTTTTTTCGGAGCCACAGGGACAGCGGTCATTACGACCCACCTGTGGTGCGGTTCCGTCAATATAGTACCAGCGTTGATCCTCGCGGACAAAGCGCGAGCGTTCATAAACGGCCCCTGAACGATCGTTTTCGCTATAACGCGCAAAAAATGTCACATAAGCTTCATTAACATGGGTGCCAGCCTCGCAGGCGACAATTCTCAGACCTTGCCAGACGGTCTGAGAAAAACTTTCAGATAATGCCTGGCGCAGTTGGGGAGAGCGGTGCGTACTGTGCCAGCTCGCCAGTAAATAATCGACGTCATGCCGGGAGTACGCCGTATAGCGCGAGCGCATCAGGGCTTCCGGGCTGGGAGGGATTTGCTCGCCACTTAGATAGCGGCCGCAACATAGGCTATACTGCAATCCGCTGCAGCATGGGCAATTTTCAGACACGTAGACTCCAGGTTTTGCAACAACAGGGCGAAAGACGTTATTTTACGTTATGTTATCTGACCCTGGCGCTTAACGCCATTCAGTGAAAAGGGGTTAAAACAGGAATGCAATGAGACAGGTAAAGTTAGGACTGGCGTTAGGTTCAGGCGCTGCCAAAGGATGGGCGCATATCGGCGTGATTGATGCATTGTTGCGCGCGGGGATCCGTATTGATGTTATTGCCGGCTGCTCTGTTGGCGCGTTGGTTGGCGCCGCCTGTGCGACCGACCGTTTGCCGCTGTTGGAAAAGTGGGTAAGATCGTTTGGCTACTGGGATGTGATTCGGTTGATGGATTTTTCATGGCAGCGGGGTGGTTTACTGCGAGGCAATCGCGTATTTAACCACATTCGTCATTTAATGCCTGATGAGTCTATCGAACAGTGTCATATTCGTTTTGGCGCGGTAGCCACTAACCTGAGCACCGGACGAGAGCTGTGGTTAACCGAAGGCGATTTGCATCAGGCAGTACGCGCCTCCTGCAGTATGCCGGGCCTGCTGCCGCCGGTCAGGCATAACGGCTATTGGCTGGTGGATGGCGCGGTGATGAATCCCGTACCGGTATCCCTTACCAGAGCGCTGGGGGCGGATATTATTATCGCCGTGGATTTACAGCACGATGCGCATCTTATGCAGCAGGATCTGTTCTCTGCCACACCCACGCAAAACATGCTGGAGGAATCCATAACCTGGCGCAGCAGACTGCGTCAACGTTTGGCACAACATTTAACACAGCGTCGTACCTCTCTTTCGCCTGGCGCGCTGGAGATTATGACAACCTCAATTCAGGTACTTGAAAATCGCCTGAAGCGTCACCGCATGGCGGGGGACCCGCCGGATGTATTAATACAGCCTTATTGTCCCCAGATCAGTACGCTTGATTTTCATCGTGCAGAGGAAGCGATTGCAGCCGGAAGAGCTGCGGTTGAGAAAAAAATGGATGAATTATTACCGTTAGTACGAAGCCGGTAATGAAAATGGGTCAATCACACATGTTACTTCAGGCAATTCTGACAGGCACAAGTGCGTTTTTTGAACCACTATTGAGTTATCTGGCTTATGGGGGAAAACAATGGAAAAACCATTAAACGGAAAACAGATCCTGATCGTGGAGGATGAAGTTGTTTTCCGCTCCCTGCTGGAAAATTTCTTATATTCGCTTGGCGCTACACTCCTGGTCGCCAGCGATGGTCTTGATGCTATCGAAACGTTGCGCTTCCATCAGCCCGACTTGCTGATTTGCGATTTAGAAATGCCCCGTATGAATGGCATCAAGTTAGTGGAACATTTACGCACCCACGGCAATCAAGTTCCCATTTTGGTCATTTCTGCTACCGAGCAGATGTCCGATATTGCACATGTCCTGCGTCTTGGCGTACAGGATGTGCTGCTCAAACCGATCAAAGATATGGAGCGCCTGCGCGAGGCGGTCTATGAGTGTCTTTATCCCTCAATGTTTACTTCCCAGGTTGAAGAAGAAGAACAGCTGTTTCAGGACTGGGATGCGCTGGTCAGCGATCCGAATGCGGCCGCCAAGCTGCTCAAGCAGCTACAGCCGCCGGTGCAGCAGGTTATCGCCAACTGCCGGATGAACTATCGCCAGCTTACTATGGCGGAACAGCCTGGGCTGGTCCTGGACATCGCTGCTTTATCCGATAAAGATCTGGCGTTTTACTGCCTGGACGTCACGCGCGCCGGGGATAATGGCGTGCTGGCTGCGCTACTGTTACGCGCGTTATTCAACGGGCTGTTGCAGGAGCAGCTTTCCGGGCAAAAACAGCGCTTACCTGAATTAAGCAGCGTGCTTAAACAGGTTAATTTGTTATTGCGTCAGGCAAATCTTAAAGGGCAGTTTCCATTATTAGTCGGGTATTATCATCAAACGTATAAAAACCTGATTTTGGTTTCGGCCGGCTTAAACGCAACGCTGAACATTAGCGGACAAGAAATACAACTTAGAAACGGTGTGCCTTTAGGCACGATGGGGAGTACATATCTCAACCAAATTAACCAGCAGGGCGATGCCTGGCAATGTCAGGTATGGGGGAATGGAGGACGGCTGCGGCTGATGCTGTCGCCTGAATAATAAGCGAATGCTTTTTATTTTTGCGCTGCACCGACAGTGGTTAGTATAAGTTTTACCCTTGGGTAATAATCTTAATTTCGCCAGAAAGAAGTTATCCAGGATAAATCCGGCGCTCCTGAACTGATATACTCGTTTCGTTTTTTAAATCGACATATCAAGTATTAACTTGAACGGCCTATAAGAGAGGTATCTTAATGTCTGCCTATAAGTCAAAAGTAAAAAAAGCGGTAATCCCTGTTGCCGGTTTAGGGACGCGCATGCTGCCCGCAACCAAAGCCATTCCGAAGGAAATGTTGCCGCTGGTTGATAAGCCGTTAATTCAGTATGTCGTTAACGAATGTATCGCTGCCGGGATTAATGAGATTGTGCTGGTTACACACTCCTCAAAAAACTCGATTGAAAACCATTTTGATACCAGTTTTGAACTAGAGGCGATGCTGGAGAAACGCGTTAAGCGTCAGCTGCTGGATGAAATTCAGTCTATTTGTCCGCCGCACGTCACCATTATGCAGGTGCGTCAGGGCATCGCAAAAGGCCTGGGCCACGCGGTAATGTGCGCGCATCCGCTGATTGGCGATGAGCCGGTTGCGGTTATTCTGCCCGACGTCATTATCGATGAGTATGAATCTAACCCGACCAAAGATAACCTTGCAGACATGCTGAACCGTTTCGACGAAAGCGGCCGTAGCCAGATTATGGTTGAGCCGGTAGCGGACGTTACCGCTTACGGCGTGGTCGATTGCCAGGGTGCTGAACTGCAGCCGGGTGACAGCGCGCCGATGGTTGGCGTAGTAGAAAAACCGAAGGCGGACGAAGCGCCGTCCAATCTGGCCGTCGTCGGTCGTTATGTTCTTTCCGCCGATATTTGGCCGCTGCTGGCGAAAACCCCTCCGGGCGCAGGCGGTGAAGTTCAGCTGACCGATTCCATTGCCATGCTGATGGAAAAAGAAACGGTTGAAGCTTATCACCTGAAAGGCGTCAGCCATGACTGCGGCAACAAGCTGGGTTATATGCAGGCTTTCGTTGAGTATGGCCTGCGTCATCCGTCACTGGGCAGCGATTTTAAACAGTGGCTGAACGATACAGTTGAAAATAAAAAGTAATTCACACAGCAACAGGATAACGCAATGAAAGTCACCGTATTTGGTATCGGCTATGTGGGTCTGGTTCAGGCTGCGGTATTGGCCGAAGTCGGACATGACGTTCTTTGTATTGATGTCGACGCAAACAAAGTCGAAAATCTGAAGAAAGGGATCATTCCCATTTATGAGCCAGGCCTGACGCCGCTGGTTAAGCAAAACTATGAAGCGGGTCGGCTGAACTTTACTACCAATGCCGAAGAGGGCGTTAAGCATGGCGTAATGCAGTTTATCGCCGTGGGAACGCCGCCGGACGAGGATGGCTCTGCCGATCTGAAATATGTTACTGCGGTAGCGCGCACCATTGCTCAACATATGGATGAGCATAAAGTGGTGCTGGATAAATCTACCGTACCGGTTGGAACGGCCGATCGCGTTCGTAGCGTAATGCAGGAAACCCTGAGCGCACGTGGGCTGGATCTGACCTTTGATGTGGTCTCTAACCCAGAGTTCCTGAAGGAAGGGGCGGCGGTAAGCGACTGTATGCGTCCTGAGCGTATCGTAGTCGGAACGGATAACGAGGAAGTCGTTGAGCTGCTGCGCGAGCTGTATGAGCCGTTTAACCGCAATCACGATCGTCTGATCCTGATGGATATTCGTAGCGCTGAGTTGACCAAGTATGCGGCAAACTGCATGCTGGCGACCAAAATCAGCTTTATGAATGAAATATCGAACCTGGCGGAGCGCCTGGGCGCGGATATTGAGAAAGTGCGTCAGGGTATTGGTTCAGATCCCCGTATTGGCTATCACTTTATTTATCCCGGCTGCGGCTACGGCGGTTCCTGCTTCCCGAAAGATGTGCAGGCGCTGATCCGTACGGCGGAAACCATTGGCTATAAGCCACGTCTGCTGCAGGCGGTGGAAGCGGTCAATGACGATCAGAAAATGAAGCTGCCTGGCTTTATCAAACGCCATTTCGGTGAAGATCTTAAGGGGAAAACCTTTGCGCTGTGGGGGCTGTCATTTAAACCCAACACCGACGATATGCGTGAAGCTTCCAGCCGCGTGCTGATGGAAACGCTGTGGGCTGCAGGCGCAACGGTACAGGCTTTTGACCCGGAAGCGATGGATGAAGCTCAGCGCATCTATGGTCACCGTGCGGATCTGAAGCTGATGGGGACAAAAGAAGCTGCTCTGCAAGGTGCGGACGCGCTGGTTATTTGTACCGAATGGCAAAACTTCCGCGCGCCGGACTTCGATGTTATTAAAAATGCCTTAAAACAACCCGTGATTTTTGATGGTCGTAACCTGTATGATCCAGAAAGAATTAGCAAACGCGGTTTTGTTTATTATGCAATTGGCCGCGGAGCGTCTATTCAAATTGCATAATTAATGAGGTAAATATGAACTATCTGGTTACCGGCGCGGCAGGGTTTATTGGTTTTCACGTTACCCAACGCCTTCTGTCGGCCGGTCACCAGGTTGTCGGGCTCGACAACCTGAACGATTATTATGATGTAAACCTTAAACGTGCCCGCCTTAATCAAATCACTTCTTCTGATTTTACTTTTGTCGAAGGCGATTTATCCGATCGAGATGCAATAGCTTCACTGTTTGCACAGCAGCGTTTCCAGCGTGTTATTCATCTGGGCGCGCAGGCAGGGGTTCGTTATTCTATTGATAATCCGCACGCTTATGCAGATGCCAATCTGACGGGGCACCTTAATATTCTCGAAGGCTGTCGTCATCATAAAATTGAGCATTTGCTGTACGCTTCTTCCAGCTCTGTTTACGGCCTGAACCGTAAAATGCCATTTTCTACCGACGATAGCGTAGACCATCCGGTTTCGCTTTATGCGGCGACGAAAAAAGCGAATGAGCTGATGTCTCATACCTATTCGCATCTGTATGGCATCCCGACTACCGGTCTGCGCTTCTTTACCGTCTACGGACCGTGGGGACGCCCGGATATGGCCCTGTTTAAATTCACCCAAGCTATTATCGCGGGTGAAAGTATTGACGTTTATAACAATGGCGAAATGCGCAGAGACTTTACTTATATCGATGATATAACCGAGTCAATTTTTCGCCTGCAGGATGTGATACCGCAAAAGGATCCTGACTGGACGGTTGAGACGGGTTCGCCTGCCACCAGTTCTGCGCCTTACCGCGTCTATAATATTGGAAATAGCCAGCCGGTTACCTTAATGGCTTATATAGAGGCGCTGGAAAAAGCGTTGGGAACAGAAGCGCAGAAAAATATGCTGCCGATGCAGCCGGGCGATGTGCTGGAAACCAGCGCGGATACCCAGGCGCTGTTCGACGTGATCGGATTTAAACCGCAAACGGGCGTAGAAGAGGGCATCAAACGCTTTGTCGAGTGGTATCGGGCTTTTTATAAAGTCTGATGAGAGTGAATAAAAAAAGGAAGCCGGTGGCTTCCTTTTTTTTGGGTGTGGCCTGGCGTGACAAATACGACAAAAAGACCAATAAAAAACCCCATAATGAAATGGGGTTAAGAGAAGCACCCTGAACAGGAATTACAGCAGAAAATCATCCAGCTGCTTGCCTTCCTCTTCAATGGCTTTCTTGATTACCGCAGGAGTACGGCCCTGGCCAGTCCAGGTTTTGCTTTCGCCATTTTCATCAACGTATTTATATTTAGCCGGACGCGCAGCGCGCTTGGCTTTGCCGCTTGTTTTAGTTGCTGCCATAGTTTGCAGCAGTTCATTTGGGTCAATGCCATCGGCAATCAGCATTTCACGGTACTGTTGAAGTTTACGCGTGCGCTCTTCAATTTCAGCCTGCGCCTGACTTTCTTCTTCGCGGCGCTCATTAACAACGACTTCCAGCTTTTCCAGCATTTCTTCCAGAGTTTCCAGAGTACATTCTCTGGCCTGGGCGCGCAGTGTACGGATGTTGTTCAGAATTTTAAGTGCTTCGCTCATTGTCCTAATCTCAAAATATATTGGGTGGGAGAAATGTTCTGCCTGATAATAATAGAGGTGGAAAATAGGAACTGCAATAGTTAATTTTGTAAGAAATTCACAAAGTCTTATTAAAGTGAGATTTGCATAACGCAATTGACGGAAAGTTATAGTTGTCTCAGGCGAAAATAAGCAAGACGCATTAAAGTCTATACTTAAACAGCCTTAGGCTTACAGGGGATTATCTGTTCAGCTTAGCGCTTAAAATCATCGCATAACCTAAAGAGAAAGCTTCATTACGCTTAAAGCGCTAAGGTTCGGAGCGGGTAAAAAAGGGCCATAATAAGAACCTGGATTGAGGTTTTATCATTTAATGCCACGGTTCAACTTTATGCGTCAGCGGCAGATAAGGTTAAACAAGCGCCGCGGTTAAAGAAGATAAACATATTGCAGGTTATCCCGCCGGGGCTGCTGACGCTATGATACAATCGTCCCCGTTTTTTTGTTTAACCCTTTTGGCGGAGTTCAGCCCTATGGCTCAGCTTTATTTCTATTACTCGGCGATGAATGCCGGGAAAACCACCGCATTGTTGCAGTCTTCTTATAATTATCAGGAAAGGGGCATGCGGACTTTGGTCTGGACGGCAGAGATAGACGATCGCTTTGGCAGCGGTAAAGTAAGTTCACGCATCGGCCTTTCGTCACCGGCTAAATTGTTTAACAATCAGACTTTACTGATGCATGAAATTACTGAAGAACATGAAAAAAAGCCGGTGCACTGCATACTTGTTGATGAATGCCAATTTCTTACGCGTGATCAGGTTCGAGAACTTTCTGATGTAGTCGATTATCTGGATATACCCGTATTGTGTTATGGCTTGCGTACTGATTTCCGTGGTGAATTATTTAGCGGAAGCCAGTATTTATTAGCCTGGGCCGATAAGCTCATCGAATTAAAAACCATTTGCCATTGCGGCCGCAAGGCGGGCATGGTGCTGCGTCTGGATAGCGAAGGTAAACCTTATGCCGAAGGCGAGCAGGTAGTTATCGGCGGTAATGAGCGCTATGTGTCCGTGTGCCGTAAGCATTATAAGGAGACGCTTGCTAAAGGCTTTTTACAGCCCAATGAGCGCTGTTAACAGGGGATGACAGCGCGCGTGCAACTAAACGCGGCACGGCGGCTTACAGACCGATTTAGGTAGGGAGTGAAAAGGCATATTTCAGACAGGGCTGGAGAATTTCTGTTTACCGCAGAGATAAAAAAACCCGCCGCAGCGGGTTTTTTGTTGTCTGGCAATCAGACTTTTTTGGCTTTTTTCTCTACTTTAGCGGCTTTGACCGGCTGAGCGTCGAGCGCTTCAGAGACGGACTCAAAGGGTTCTGCATATTCGCGGCCGTAGAACGTATCAAGCATGATCTGTTTCAGTTCAGCAATCAGCGGATAACGTGGGTTAGCGCCGGTACACTGATCATCAAATGCATCATCAGCTAGCTTATCGACTTTCGCCAGGAAGTCAGCTTCCTGAACGCCCGCCTCGCGGATAGATTTCGGAATGCCCAGCTGCGCTTTCATATCTTCCAGCCACGCCAGCAGTTTTTCAATTTTCTGCGCGGTGCGGTCGCCAGCAGCGCTCAGACCGAGGTGGTCGGCGATTTCTGCATAACGGCGGCGAGCCTGCGGGCGATCGTACTGGCTGAACGCTGTCTGTTTGGTCGGATTGTCATTGGCGTTGTAGCGAATAACATTCGAGATCAGCAGGGCATTAGCCAGACCGTGCGGAATATGGAACTCTGAACCCAGTTTGTGAGCCATAGAGTGACATACGCCGAGGAAAGCATTCGCGAAAGCGATACCGGCAATGGTTGCGGCGTTATGAACGCGTTCACGCGCCACCGGATTTTTTGCGCCGTCGCGATAGCTGTCTGCCAGATTAGCTTTCAACAGCTTAAGCGCCTGCAGCGCCTGGCCATCTGAGTATTCATTGGCCAGCACGGAGACATAGGCTTCCAGCGCATGGGTTACCGCATCGAGACCACCGAAAGCGGCCAGCGATTTCGGCATATTCATGACGAGGTTAGCATCCACGATAGCCATATCCGGCGTCAGCGCATAATCAGCCAGCGGATATTTTTGGCCGGTAGCGTCATCGGTAACGACCGCAAACGGCGTTACTTCAGAACCGGTACCTGAGGTGGTGGTCACCGCAATCAGTTTCGCCTTCACGCCCATTTTCGGGAATTTATAGATACGTTTACGAATATCCATAAAGCGCAGAGCCAGCTCTTCGAAATGGGTTTCAGGATGTTCGTACATTACCCACATGATTTTGGCCGCATCCATCGGAGAACCGCCGCCAAGGGCAATAATGACATCCGGTTTGAAGGAGTGCATCTGTTCTGCCCCTTTGCGAACGATGCTCAGCGTAGGATCGGCTTCTACTTCAAAGAAAATCTCGGTTTCGACGCCGTGTGATTTCAGTACAGAAGTAATCTGATCGGCATAACCGTTATTGAACAGGAAGCGGTCAGTAACAATAAAGGCGCGTTTTGCCCCGTCGGTAGCCACCTCTTCCAGCGCAATAGGCAGGGAACCGCGGCGGAAATAAATAGATTTAGGAAGTTTGTGCCACAACATATTCTCAGCTCGCTTGGCCACGGTTTTCTTATTGATAAGATGTTTAGGACCGACGTTTTCAGAAATAGAGTTGCCGCCCCATGAACCGCAGCCCAGCGTCAGAGAAGGCGCCAGTTTAAAGTTATACAGGTCGCCAATGCCGCCCTGTGAAGCCGGAGTATTAATCAGGATGCGCGCGGTTTTCATTTTGTCGCCAAAGTAATTTACGCGCTCATGCTGATTATCCTGATCGGTATAAAGGCAAGAGGTATGACCGATACCGCCCATAGCGACCAGTTTCTCGGCTTTAGCGACTGCCTGCTCGAAATTTTCCGCGCGATACATCGCCAGCGTTGGCGAAAGTTTTTCATGGGCGAAAGGTTCAGATTCGTCCACCAGTTTTACTTCGCCAACCAAGATTTTGGTGCTTGCCGGTACGTTGATGCCTGCCATTTCGGCAATTTTCACTGCCGGCTGACCAACGATTGCAGCATTAAGCCCGCCGTTTTTCAGGATGATATCCTGCACCGCTTTCAGCTCTGCTCCCTGCAGCATGTAACCGCCGTGGCTGGCGAAACGCGCACGTACCGCATCATAAACCGCATCCACAACGATAACGGACTGCTCTGAAGCACAAATTACGCCATTATCGAAGGTTTTTGACATCAGAATAGAAGCAACGGCGCGCTTAATATCAGCGGTTTCGTCAATGACCACCGGGGTATTGCCCGCGCCAACGCCGATAGCGGGTTTACCAGAACTGTATGCTGCTTTCACCATGCCCGGTCCGCCGGTCGCCAGGATCAGGTTAATGTCCGGATGATGCATCAGTTGATTAGACAGTTCGACGGAAGGCTGATCGATCCAGCCGATAATATCTTTCGGCGCACCGGCGGCGATGGCAGCTTGCAACACAATATCCGCTGCTTTATTGGTTGCGTCTTTAGCGCGCGGATGCGGAGAGAAGATAATACCGTTACGGGTTTTAAGGCTGATCAGTGCCTTAAAGATAGCGGTTGAGGTTGGGTTAGTGGTAGGAACGATACCGCAAATCAGGCCGGTGGGTTCAGCGATAGTAATGGTGCCGAAAGTTTCGTCGGTTGCCAGAATGCCGCAGGTTTTTTCATCTTTATAGGCGTTGTAAATATATTCTGAAGCGAAGTGGTTTTTAATCACTTTATCTTCCACAATACCCATTCCAGATTCTGCTACCGCCATTTTTGCCAGCGGAATACGCGCGTCGGCAGCAGCCAGCGCGGCGGCGCGGAAAATTTTATCAACCTGCTCTTGAGTGAAATTGGCGTATTCGCGCTGTGCTTGTTTTACACGTTCAACAAGTGCGTTAAGTTCAGCGACATTGGTAACGGCCATAATGCTCTCCTGATGGAAGTTAAACTCTATTAGTAAACAAGCCTGGTTGGCAATGCGGCATTACGCTTTACGGAACGTGCAAATAACGCGTTTTGCGCTTTACTTACTCCATGCAGTTTACTGAAAGAGTTTCTATGGCGAAGGCGCTGATAAGCTACAGCGCGACTCGTTATCAATTCCTTTTGATGGGGGTCAGCTTACCTGGATCGAGGTAGATGCTTGTTGATTTAGATCAATATTCCTTAAAGCTGACACCTTTCAGCTTGTTTATTTTTTGACCGCAATCATGTTTTAGCTAATCTACTGTAACAGCGAAAGATTTTCGCATCACAGACTAAACAATTTGTTAACAATAGTTTTTGCGCCTGTTTTCAAACGCAAGTTAAGCTTTTTGTTCTGGTGTTATCCGCTGGAAAGCGGGTGATATTTACTTTAAATTAGGGCGGTTTTCATTGGCGCATTTGCGGAGTAGTTTGTGAATACCCTTGCACTGGATCTGTCTGGCTATATTAAATTTTTTGTTGGCCTGTTTGCGCTGGTGAACCCCATCGGCATTATTCCTGTTTTTATCAGCATGACCAGCTATCAGCCGGCGGCTGAAAGGAACAGAACGAACCTGACGGCGAACCTTGCCGTGGCGATCATCCTCTGGACCTCGCTGTTTCTGGGCGATGCCATTCTGCATATATTTGGCATCTCCATCGATTCTTTCCGTATCGCGGGCGGCATCCTGGTGGTGACCATCGCGATGTCGATGATTAGCGGCAAGCTGGGCGAAGATAAGCAGAATAAACAGGAAAAATCAGAAACGGCGGTGCGCGAAAGTATCGGCGTCGTGCCGCTGGCATTGCCCTTAATGGCCGGTCCGGGCGCTATCAGCTCGACCATCGTCTGGAGCACGCGCTATCACAGCTGGATAAACCTGTTGGCCTTTAGCGTCGCCATTGCGCTATTTGCCTTTTGCTGTTGGCTGCTGTTTCGCGCCGCTCCGGTTATGGTGCGGGTGCTGGGACAAACCGGCATTAACGTCATCACGCGTATCATGGGGTTATTACTGATGGCGCTGGGCATCGAATTTATTGTCACCGGTCTCAAAGCGAGCTTCCCTGGTCTGCTGAGTTAATCTCTCCACACCGATGTATTCGTTACATCGGTTATTACCTTTCATTCTTCTTCGCCGCGCGACTTAATTTTCTTGTCGAATCACTTTTTTGCCCTGATCTGGTGCATTTGCGCAGATTCTTGCACGGTTACGGTGCCTCTATTCATGTCGCTTAATGATGCCTGACAATTATTAGTTTATCTGCTGATTTTTCATCGTCTTTCCTTTTTTCGTACAAAAATGTGATTATTTTCACATCAGGTTGCTGCGTTATTTTTTTCTTTTAAAAGGCTTTTATCAGGCGTTTCGCTCAGGGTATAGATGATCACACTATGTGAAGCATTTGTTATGATTTTTTGCTTGTTTTCCAGGCGATTACCTTATTTAGCGGCGGTCTATGGCAAGCCATAAGATATTTTATTATTTAATATCAAAAAGATATATCATAATTCATCGGTAAAAATAACGCTTCCGTGTTATGAGCGATCATGATAAAAGAGAAATAGATAACATTTTTACTATTTGTTTTTGGCGCAAGAAAAATTCATCTGTTAACTTCCGGTTAAAGATTTTTCTGTCCCCAGCAAAGTGAGAACGGATTTTGCTTTACAGCCTGTGGGTTACTCTTTAAGAGCAAAAGGGTTTATGAATTCAGCAATCCATCAACGTTATGGCAAAGCCGCAATGACCGTTTTCCTGGCTTTGCTTTGTAATGCCCAGGCCGCCAGCGTGCCGCCCACAGTACAGTTAGCTCAGGATCAAACTATTACCATTAATAACGGTACTGAAGTCGCCTCGCTGGATCCGCATAAAACGGAAGGGGTGCCGGAAAGCGATGTGATTACCAATTTGCTGGAAGGGCTGATTTCAACTGATAACCTCGGCCATCTGGTGCCTGGTGTTGCGCAGCAGTGGCAGCAGCACAATAACGTCTGGACATTTACCCTGCGCCCGAATGCCCGCTGGAGCAATGGCGACCCGGTAACGGCAGCGGATTTTGTTTACAGCTGGCAACGGCTGGTGGATCCGAAAACGGCTTCGCCCTACGCCAGTTTTCTGCAGTATGCGCATATCCTCAACATCGATGAGATTATTACAGGCAAGAAACCGCCCTCAGCGTTGGGAGTGAAAGCGCTGGATGACCACCATCTGCAGGTTACGCTGAGTCAGCCGGTACCTTACTTTACGACGATGCTGGAGCATACCGCGCTGAAGCCGGTTCATCGTCAGAGCATCGAGCAGTGGGGAGACAAATGGACGCGCCCGGAACATTACGTCGGCAACGGCGCTTATACGCTGAACAGCTGGGTGGTTAATGAAAAAATTACGCTGCAGCGAAATCCGCAATATTGGGATAATGCGCATACGGTAATTGAAACGGCCACCTTTTTGCCGATAAGCTCGGAAACCAGCGATGTCAACCGCTATCGTAGCGGCGGAATTGATATTACCAACAGCGCTATTCCTCCCGAACTGTTTCCGATGTTAAAAAAAGCGTTGGGCGCGCAGGTTCATGTCAGTCCTTATCTTTGCACCTTTTATTATGAATTGAATAACCAGCGTCCGCCGTTTAACGATGCGCGCGTGCGTGCGGCGGTTAAATTAACGCTGGATCGCCAAATCATTGCTGAAAAAATCATGGGGCAAGGGCAAATTCCCGCCTTTGGCTTCACGCCGCCTTATATTAACGGTGCCAGGTTTACCGCGCCGGCCTGGTTTAATCAGACGCAGGCTGAACGCAACGCCACAGCAAAACAGCTGTTGGCAGCGGCGGGCTACAGTGCGCAAAAGCCGCTGTCGTTTACTTTGTTGTATAACACCTCCGATCAAAATAAAAAGCAGGCCATCGCCGCCGCGTCGATGTGGAAAAAAAACCTCGGCGCTAACGTCACGCTGCAGAATCAGGAATGGAAGACCATGCTGAATACGCGGCATGAAGGGAATTACGATGTGGCGCGCGCTACCTGGTGTTCTGACTATAACGAACCTTCGACGTTTCTTAATATGCTGCTGAGCGACTCTTCAACCAATACCGGTTTTTATCGCAGCCCGGCGTTTGATGCGTTGATGGCGAAGTCGCTCGTGGCCGACGATGCGCAGCGCGCCGGATTATATCAACAGGCGGAAGCGCAGCTGGATAACGATTCGGCTCTGGTGCCGGTCTATTACCGCGTCAGCGTGCGGCTGGTTAAACCCTGGGTTGGCGGCTACACCGGCAAAGATCCGCAGGATCGACAGAACATTAAGTATTACTACATAACCAAACATTAATTCGCTGCCCGATAGATCGGTGACGGGCGGTAGATGATGGCAGCCCCAAGAAACAGGGAGCAAACCCTGTCCGACTTCAGGTTCCGAGGTTCGCGACAGGTAACCCGTACAGCGGGGGAAAGCCGCAGGTTCACGCCTCGGCAATTATAAAAAAACTGGAGTAAACATGACCAACATCACAAAAAAAAGCCTGGCGGCGCTTGGCGTTATGGCGGCGCTGGGCGCTTTAGCAAACAGCGCGCTGGCGGCCAATGTTCCGGCTGGCGTTCAGCTGGCGGAAAAACAGGAGCTAATCAGAGGCAACGGCGCCGAGCTGCAGTCGCTCGATCCTCATAAAGTGGAAGGGGTGCCGGAAGCCTATGTGAGCCGCGATCTGTATGAAGGGCTGGCGATTACCGACGCCGATGGCAAAATTCAGCCGGGCGTGGCGGAAAGCTGGGAGAGTAAAGAGGGCGGTAAAGTCTGGATCTTCCATCTGCGTAAAAATGTGAAATGGTCAAACGGCGAGCCGTTAACCGCGAACGATTTTGTCTACAGCTGGCGTCGTCTGGCCGATCCTAAAACCGCATCGCCCTATGCCAGCTACCTGCAGTACGGCCACCTGCTAAACGTGGATGATATTATCGCGGGTAAAAAGTCGCCGGACACGCTTGGGATTAAAGCCATTGATGACCAGACGCTGGAAGTCACGCTGAGCGAAGCGGTGCCTTATTTTTCTAAGCTGATTATTCATCATTCTATGTCGCCAGTTTATAAGCCCGTCATTGAAAAATTTGGCGATAAGTGGACGCAGCCGGAAAACTTTGTCGGCAACGGCGCATTTAAAGTGAAAGAGTGGGTGATTAACGAACGCCTGGTTTTAGAGCGCAACCCGCAATACTGGGATAACGCCCATACCGTGCTGAATAAAGTCACCTTCCTGCCTATCTCTTCAGAAGTAACGGATACTAACCGCTATCGCAGCGGCGGCAGCGATATGACCTATAACTATTTGCCGATTGAGCTGTATCAGAAACTGAAAAAAGAGATCCCGCAGGAAATTCATGCCGATCCTTATCTCTGCACCTACTACTACGAAATTAATAACCAGAAGCCACCGTTTAACGATCCGCGCGTGCGTACCGCGCTGAAGCTGGGTATCGATCGCGACATTATCGTGAATAAGGTAAAAGCGCAGGGCGAAGATCCCGCCTGGAGCTATACGCCGCCGTTCACCGACGGTATTACCATGACCAAACCGGAGTGGATGAACTGGACCCAGCAGAAACGCAATGAAGAAGCGAAAAAACTGCTGGCCGAAGCGGGCTACACGGCGGATAAGCCGCTCTCATTCAGTCTGCTGTATAACACCTCCGATCTGCATAAAAAGCTGGCGATCGCCGCCGCTTCTATCTGGAAGAAAAATCTGGGTGTCGATGTGAAGCTGCAGAACCAGGAGTGGAAAACCTTCCTTGATACGCGTCACCAGGGCAACTTTGATGTCGCACGCGCCGGCTGGTGTGCCGACTACAACGAACCCACCAGCTTCCTGAATACCATGCTCTCTAACAGCAGCAACAATACCGCGCACTATAAGAGCCCGGAGTTCGATAAGCTGTTGGCGCAGGCGTTAAGCGCGAAAGATGAGGCGACGCGAGGCCAGCTCTATGGCGAAGCGGAGAAGGTGCTGGATAAAGATTCCGCTATCGTGCCGATCTACTACTACAAAAACCTGCGTCTGGTGAAACCTTACGTCGGCGGCTATACCGGCAAAGATCCGCTGGATAATTCGCACGATAAAGATCTGTATATCATCAAACATTAATGCAGGCTTCCGGGTGGCCTCAGGCCGCCCATGTTGAGCAATATGGCTTCAGCTATCCGGCTGAAGCCAGATTCATCAGGTACGAGCAATGTTAAAGTTCATCCTGCGTCGCTGCCTTGAAGCAATTCCGACGCTATTTATTCTGGTCACTATCTCTTTCTTTATGATGCGCCTGGCGCCCGGTAGTCCTTTTACCGGCGAACGCACCTTAACGCCGGAAGTGATGGCGAATATCGAAGCGAAATATCATTTAAACGATCCGATGTGGAAGCAGTATGCCGACTATTTAAAGCAGCTGGCGCACGGTGATTTTGGCCCCTCGTTTAAATATAAGGATTATACCGTTAATGATTTAGTGGCTGGTTCGTTCCCGGTTTCCGCTAAGCTCGGCGCGGCCGCCTTTATTTTTGCCGTGCTGCTGGGCGTAACGGCAGGCGTCATCGCCGCATTAAATCAAAACAGTAAATGGGATTACGTTGTTATGAGCGTAGCGATGACCGGCGTGGTGATACCGAGCTTTGTTGTCGCGCCGCTGCTGGTCTTAGTATTTTCCATTACGCTGAAATGGTTGCCCGGCGGCGGCTGGAACGGGGGCGAACTTAAATTTATGATCTTGCCGATGGTGGCGCTTTCATTGGCCTATATCGCCAGTATTGCGCGTATTACGCGTGGTTCGATGATTGAAGTTATGCATTCCAATTTTATCCGTACCGCCCGTGCGAAAGGGCTGTCGACGCGGCGTATTGTATTACGCCACGCCTTAAAGCCTGCGCTGCTGCCGGTGCTTTCTTATCTTGGCCCCGCCTTTGTTGGCATTATTACCGGCTCGATGGTTATCGAAACTATTTACGGGTTACCGGGAATTGGTCAGCTGTTTGTTAATGGCGCGCTTAACCGTGATTACTCACTGGTACTGAGCCTGACTATTTTAGTCGGCACGCTGACTATTGTGTTTAACGCCATCGTTGACGTGCTGTATGCCGTTATCGATCCGAAAATTCGTTATTAATACCGGGGCTCGCCATGATTTTGAGTAAGAAAAATAGCGAATCTCTTGATACGTTCAGTGAAAAACTGGAAGTGGAAGGGCGCAGTTTGTGGCAGGACGCGCGTCGTCGTTTTATACATAACCGTGCGGCGTTGCTCAGCCTGTTTATTTTACTGCTGATCGCGCTGTTTGTGATTATCGCGCCCTGGGTTTCCCCCTTTGCCTATGATGATACCGACTGGGCAATGATGTCCGCCGCGCCGGATATGGTGTCAGGTCATTATTTTGGCACCGACTCCTCCGGGCGCGATCTGTTAGTGCGCGTGGCGATTGGCGGGCGCATCTCGCTGATGGTCGGCATTGCGGCCGCGCTGGTGGCGGTGGTGGTCGGCACCCTGTATGGCACGCTGGCAGGCTATCTGGGCGGAAAAACAGATTCCGTCATGATGCGCCTGCTGGAAATCCTCAATTCCTTTCCGTTTATGTTTTTTGTGATCCTGCTGGTGACCTTTTTTGGTCAAAACATCCTGCTGATCTTTGTCGCCATCGGCATGGTTTCCTGGCTCGATATGGCGCGTATTGTGCGCGGGCAGACGTTAAGCCTGAAGCGTAAGGAATATATTGAGGCAGCTCAGGTTGGCGGCGTCTCTACCATCCAGATTGTTCTGCGCCATATCGTGCCTAACGTGCTGGGGGTGGTGGTGGTTTACGCCTCACTGCTGGTGCCGGGCATGATCCTGTTTGAATCTTTCCTCAGCTTCCTTGGACTTGGAACCCAGGAACCGCTCAGCAGCTGGGGCGCCTTGCTTAGCGACGGCGCCAACTCGATGGAGGTATCGCCCTGGCTGTTGCTTTTTCCGGCTGGTTTTTTGGTGATTACCCTGTTTTGTTTCAACTTTATCGGCGATGGCCTGCGTGATGCCCTCGACCCGAAAGATCGGTAAGGAATTTCCCGATGAGTACGATTGACGTTCAGCCAGCGATGGCGAAAAGCGCGGGAAGCGACTTACTGCTCGACGTAAAGGATTTACGCGTAACCTTTTCCACGCCGGATGGCGAGGTGACGGCGGTTAATGACCTGAACTTCAGCCTGCGGGCGGGAGAAACATTAGGCATTGTCGGTGAGTCCGGCTCCGGTAAATCGCAAACCGCTTTTGCCCTGATGGGCCTTTTGGCCAGCAACGGGCGCATTGAAGGCTCTGCGCGCTTTAACGGACGCGAAATCCTTAATCTGCCGGAGAAGCAGCTTAATGCGCTGCGGGCGGAACAGGTGGCGATGATTTTCCAGGATCCGATGACTTCGCTGAATCCCTATCTGCGCGTGGGCGATCAGCTGATGGAGGTGCTGCAGCTGCATAAAGGCATGAGCAAAGCGCAGGCGTTTGAAGAGTCGGTGCGGATGCTGGATGCGGTGAAAATGCCGGAAGCGCGTAAGCGCATGAAAATGTATCCGCATGAATTTTCAGGCGGCATGCGCCAGCGCGTGATGATTGCGATGGCGCTGCTCTGTCGGCCCAAACTGCTGATCGCCGATGAGCCAACCACCGCGCTTGACGTGACGGTACAGGCGCAAATCATGACGCTGTTAAACGAGCTGAAGCGCGAGTTTAACACCGCCATTATTATGATTACGCACGATCTGGGCGTAGTGGCGGGCATCTGTAATAAAGTGCTGGTGATGTATGCCGGACGCACGATGGAATACGGCAACGCGCGCGACGTCTTTTATCATCCGGCGCATCCTTACGCGCTGGGGCTGCTGAATGCGGTGCCGCGGCTGGATACGGAAGGGGAATCACTGCTGACCATACCGGGCAATCCGCCTAACCTGCTGCGCCTGCCGAAAGGCTGTCCGTTTCAGCCTCGCTGCCCTTATGCCATGGAAATCTGCGCCAGCGCGCCGCCGCTGGAAGCCTTTGGTGAGGGACGCCTGCGCGCCTGCTTTAAGCCGGTGGAGGAGTTAGTATGAACGCCGTAGCTGAGAAAAAAGTTCTGCTCGAAATCGCCGATCTTAAGGTTCATTTCGATATTAAAGATGGCAAGCAGTGGTTCTGGCAGCCGTCAAAAACGTTAAAGGCGGTAGATGGCGTTAGCCTGCGTCTGTATGAAGGCGAGACGCTGGGCGTGGTTGGCGAATCCGGCTGCGGCAAATCAACGCTGGCGCGCGCGATTATCGGCCTGGTAAAGGCGACCGATGGCCGCGTTGCCTGGCTGGGCCGCGATCTGCTTGGCCAAAGCGAAGAAGAATGGCGCAAGGCGCGCAGCGATATTCAGATGATTTTCCAGGATCCGCTGGCCTCGCTTAACCCACGCATGAATATCGGCGACATTATTGCCGAGCCGCTGCGCACTTATCATCCCGGCATGCCGCGTCAGGAGATAAAAGATCGCGTGAAGGCGATGATGATGAAAGTTGGGCTGCTGCCGAACCTGATTAACCGCTATCCACACGAGTTTTCCGGCGGTCAGTGTCAGCGTATCGGTATTGCACGCGCGCTGATCCTGGAGCCGAAACTGATCATTTGTGATGAGCCGGTATCGGCGCTGGACGTCTCTATTCAGGCGCAGGTGGTAAATCTGCTGCAGCAGCTGCAGCGTGAAATGGGACTTTCGCTGATTTTTATCGCCCACGATCTGGCGGTGGTGAAACATATTTCCGATCGCGTGCTGGTGATGTATCTGGGACATGCGGTAGAGCTGGGAACCTACAGCGAGGTATATAACAATCCGCAGCATCCTTATACCCGAGCGCTGATGTCAGCCGTACCGATCCCCGATCCGGACAGGGAGAAAAATAAGAGTATCCAGCTGCTGGAAGGCGAGCTGCCTTCGCCGATTAATCCACCGTCGGGCTGCGTATTCCGTACCCGCTGCCCGATTGCCGGGCCAGAATGCGCGCAAACCCGTCCACTGCTGGAGGGCAGTTTCCGTCATGCGGTCTCCTGCCTGAAGGTCGATCCGCTGTAACGTTCCGTCATAAAAAAAGGCTGCCTGACGCAGCCTTTTTTCGCGAAAGAGCGGGGAATTATTCACGCCACAAAATATGGCACAGCTTATGATCTTTTTCACGGCACAGCAGAACGCGGGCAAATACGTCGGTTACCGGTTCACCTTCCGCTTCGCCGAGGCCAATCACCACTTCTGCGAAAAAGTCGGGATTAAGATCGAAATCGACATGCTCGCGCCAGTCTTCGGAGGGATCAAACAGCTCCGCGCCGCCGCGTTCTTCAAACTGTAAATTAAACAGGATAATATCGGCCGGATCGAGGTTATCGCCCGCCAGCTCCAGAAAAATATCGTAAGCCTGTTCCAGCGTTTCATCTTCAGTAAGACGGTTATTTAAGTCCATGATTGATCCCGTATGCCCGCAGGCGTAATAGCATTTTCCGCACGTTTTACAGCAACGGACTAAAGAAGTAAAACAGTCGTTCAACGATCCGCTGCCACCAGGGACGATGCGCCCAGCGTTTGGCATCCACCAGCCGGGAACGGGCGATATAATCATCCTGTACGTGCGCCAAATCGCTGCCAAAACCGTCGTCGTCAATCACCAGCGTTATTTCAAAATTAAGCCACAGGCTGCGCATATCGAGGTTAACGGTGCCAATCAGGCTAAGCTGCCCATCCACCAGCACGCTTTTGGTATGCAACAGGCCGCCTTCGAACTGATAAATTTTTACGCCTGCTTCCAACAGCTCGGTAAAGAAAGCGCGACTGGCCCAGCCTACCAGCAGTGAGTCATTATGGCGCGGTACAATAATGCTGACGTCAACGCCGCGCAGCGCCGCCGTACAGATAGCATGTAGCAAATCGTCGCTGGGAACAAAGTAGGGCGTAGTCATAATGAGCTGCTCACGGGCAGAATAAACCGCCGTCAGCAGCGCCTGATGGATCATATCCTCCGGGAAGCCGGGACCAGAGGCAATGACCTGAATAATATGTCCGCTCTCCTGCTCGAAGGGCATCACGTTAGTATCCGGCGGCGGCGGCAAAATGCGTTTGCCCGTTTCGATTTCCCAGTCGCAGGAGTAGATGATCCCCATAGTGGTCGCCACCGGCCCCTCCATCCGCGCCATTAAATCGATCCACTGGCCCACGCCGGCATCCTGTTTAAAGTAGCGCGGATCGACCAGATTCATGCTGCCGGTATAGGCAATATAGTTATCGATCAGCACCACTTTACGGTGCTGGCGTAAATCCATACGGCGCAGGAAAACACGCAGCAGGCTGACCTGCAGCGCCTCGACAACGTCAATACCGGCATTGCGCATCATCGCTGGCCACTGGCTGCGGAAAAAGGTGACGCTGCCGGCTGAATCCAGCATTAGCCGACAGTGAACGCCGCGCCGCGCCGCCGCCATCAGAGATTCCGCCACGTCGTCCGCCATGCCGCCCGGATGCCAGATATAAAACACTATCTCAATATTATGGCGAGCCAGCTGAATATCCCGGATCAGGGCTTTCATCGTATCGTCAGTACTGGTCAGCAGCTGTAGCTGGTTGCCTTTTACGCCGGCAATGCCCTGGCGATTTTCACACAGCTGAAACAGCGAGCGCGCCACATCGCTGTGTTCGGTCGCGAAAATGGAATGACAGCTTTTTAAATCGTTGAGCCAGCGGGCGGTGGAAGGCCACATGGTGCGTGCGCGCTCTGCCCGCCGTTTACCCAGGTAGAGTTCGCCAAAAGAAAGATAAGCGATAATACCGACCAGCGGCAGAATATAGATAATCAGTAGCCAGGCCATCGCGGAGGTTACCGCGCGGCGTTTCATCAGGATACGCAGCGTTACGCTGGCAATCAGTAACCAGTATCCGAAAAACAATAGCCAGCTAATCAGAGTATAGAACGTGGTCATAAAGTGGAAATCCGGTTCGCGCTTTGATGCAGGAAGTGTACGTGGAGATAGCTACCGGCGAAACCTTTTGTCGTTAATCGGCAACAGAGAAGGATGTTGCCAGTGGGTGAAAAGGTCTATAATGCGCCGCGTTGTTTGGCAATCGGACAAAGGTTATGAAGCGAAGCAGGAATGAAGTTGCTCGCTGGCGTATGTTGCGTCAGGCCCAGCGTAAAAAGGCTCGCTGGCTGGAAGGGCAGTCACGGCGTTATCGACGTATCCACGCCATCCGCCATCAGCTGGCGCAGCAGCAGCGCCGTTCAGTGCTGTTTATCAACTATTTCTGGTAAGAAAAAAGGGAGCGTTCTGGCTCCCTTAATGTTCATCAGAGCCTTTCAGCCCTCACTCATTTACCCGCCGAAGCGGATTTGTTTATCTGTCGATTTATCAGGCTGCCATTTTCCGGCACTCTTCAGCACATCTGTGACAGGCTTTTGAACAATCCTGACAGTGATCGTGCTGGTGCTTGCCACATTCATCGCCACATTGCTGGCAAATTTCTGCACAAACTGCACACAGCTTTTTGGCTGATTCGCTATTCAGGGCCATGAACTGAGCCGCAAGCCGGCATATATTGGCGCACTGTATATCCAGGCGTATGCAGTCGCGCATCATTTCAAGATTCTCTTCCTGAAGACACGAGGCCGCGCAGTTATCACAGGCTGCCGCGCAAAGATAGCAGGCTTCGATACAGTTGCGATATTGTTCAATCATCATTTCTTCCTTAGTTTAAAAGCGTCTTTTAAGCCTGGAAGATTTTGACAATTATTCAACCGGTGCCGGGAAAGTTCTGGATTGCACATTATTGTATAAGGCGTTCAACGACGAGCGGTCGGCGTGCTGGAAACACGAAGAATACGGCTGCTGCAGAAAAAATAAGCGATGCGTATCAGAGGTTTAATAAAAAATCCCGGCAACATGCCGATCGCCGGGATTATAAGAAGATAAAAAAGAAATATTTTACGCTTAAAATACCCGCTTAAACGGCTTAACCGCGACCTGTTTATACACGCCTGCGGCGATATAAGGGTCATCCTCAGCCCAGGACTGCGCGGCTTCCAGCGACGGAAACTCAGCAATAACCGTCGAGCCGGTAAAACCCGCCGCACCCGGTTCGTTACTGTCAACGGCAGGCATTGGGCCCGCCACAATTAAACGACCTTCATCCCGCAGCAGCTGCAGACGAGCAAGGTGGGCCGGGCGAACGGCGCTACGCTTTTCCAGCGAATCGGCATTGTCTTCCGCATAAATGACATATAGCACGGTAGTTACTCCTGTAGGGATGGGTCAGTTTGGCAGTTACGTTAAGTTATCGTAAAGTTTTGTGCAAATGAAAAGATAATGCCTTGTTGACCTGCAGCAATGAACGCAGGTTTTATGCTTTTTTCTGTCTCCGGCGGTGGGGGAGTTGTTGAAACTGATTGCTATTTGCATCTAAAATTGCAGCCTCACTTGACCAGGCAAATAGTTATGACAACGCTGACGACTCCTTTACCGCGCCGCTTATC
This sequence comes from Mixta theicola, assembly GCF_002895925.1. GTDB lineage: Bacteria > Pseudomonadota > Gammaproteobacteria > Enterobacterales > Enterobacteriaceae > Mixta > Mixta theicola. The sequence continues at coordinate 140,649 of NZ_NWUO01000002.1, forward strand.
ACTATCCATGTTGCTTTCAGTGGCGCTGCACGGCAGCGTGATTGCCGCTTTGTTGTATGCTTCGTTTAACCGGAACGTTGAAGCGCCTAAAATGTCGCAGCCCATTAGCGTCTCGCTGGTGGCACCGGAAGTTCAGCCGGAGGCACAGCCTACGCCGGAGCCTGCTCCAGCGCCAGAACCTGAACCACAGCCGGAACCGGAGCCGCAGCCTGCGCCTGAGCCACCGAAGCCGGAACCGGTGCCGATCCCCAAGCCAGTGCCGAAACCCAAACCTAAGCCGAAACCGGTTAAAAAAGAGGTGGTGAAGCCGCGCAAAGAGATCAAACCGCAGACGGAACCGCGTCAGGCATCGCCTTTCCAGGAGAATAGCGCCAGCACCACGGCGGCTAAACCCTCTACGGCTCCGAAAACGTCGCCAGCGCCGTCACGAACCGTTTCTGACGGGCCACGTGCGCTAAGCGTCGGTAAGCCCGGTTATCCCGCCCGTGCTTTTGCTCTGCGTATCGAAGGGCGCGTACGCGTGCAGTATGACGTAGACAGCAGCGGACGCGTTGATAACATCCGTATTCTGTCAGCGCAGCCGCGTAATATGTTTGAACGTGATGTGAAGCAGGCCATGAGAAAATGGCGCTATGAGAGCGGTAAGCCAGGCAACAACCTGACGATGACCATCGTGTTTCGCATCAACGGCGGCACCAGCATCGAATAGTGCGGTTATCACCGTGGCGATCAAGGTTATGGCAACGCTTTACCGCCAGAACGCTATTGGCATCAACGTGCCACGCTTGCGCGGCACGCCTGTCTTAAGCTGCAGACGCTGTCCTTTTATCCGGCGCTGGCCTGCGCCTGGTAATGACTTTTTCCCGCCGGTAACGGACGAGATTTTCCCTCTTCATCCACCGCGACATAGATAAATATTGCCTCAGTCGTACAGTAGAACTGTCCCAGCGGTTCAGAAGAAACTTTTTTTATCCATACTTCAATGTTAATGGTCATCGAACTGCTGCCGGTACGGATACAGCGGGCATAGCAGCTGACGACGTCTCCCACCGCAACCGGCTTAAGAAACGTCATCCCATCGACGCGTACCGTCACGACGCGTCCTTCGGCCATCTCTTTGGCCAGAATAGCGCCGCCAATATCCATCTGCGACATTAGCCAGCCGCCGAAAATATCACCGTTAGCGTTGGTATCTGCCGGCATCGCCAGCGTACGTAGCACCATTTCGCCTTGCGGCTTGCGATTATTATCCATTGCTCAGTTCTTTAGTTATCACAATAAAAACCCGGCGCAATTTGGCCGGGCGGAACAGAATTATTTTTGCTGCTGCGGCATCAGGCGGTAAATATAAACGCCGCTCAGCAAGGTAAACAGTAGCGTCAGGCCCGTCAGCCCGAATACTTTAAAATTAACCCAAAATGCCTGCGGCAGCCAAAAGGCAACGTAGATATTTGCCAGACCGCATGCCAGGAAGAACAGCGCCCAGGCAATATTCAGTTTACGCCATGCATGTCGCGGCAGTTCCAGCTCTTTTCCCAACATGCTCTGGATTAATGGTTTTTCCATAAAAAACTGGCTGAACAATAGCGCCAAAGCGAACAGCGTATAAATAACCGTGACCTTCCATTTAATAAACTCATCGTTATGGAAAACCAGCGTCAGGGTGCCAAATACCGCCACCAGCACAAAGGTGAAGATGGTCATCTTTTCCAGTTTTCGGTAGAGGATCCAGCCGGCAACCAGCGCCAGGCCGGTGGCGGCAATTAGCGCGCCGGAGGCCACATAAATATCGTACAGCTTGTAGAAAATGAAAAAGACCACCAGCGGAAGAAAGTCGAGTAGTTGCTTCATAATGAATTCCAGATCGTGCCCGGCAGCAAAGCATAACGGCATACAAAGTATGCCGTCAGGCCTTAACGCAGCAGCATATAAAGACGGAACAGATAAATAACCAATATCGCCGAAACCAGGTTGCTCAATGCATTAAGCAAGACGGAGGCGACATTGGCCGGCAAGACGGTAAAGGAAGAGGCCAGCAGCAGTAAGGCCATTTTGGCCAGCAGCCAGACAATGACCGCTGGTGCAATCAGACGGATATGTGACCAGGCGAGACGAGAGCTGGCGCGCATAGCGGCAAAAATACCGGTTTTCTCGATAGCCATAACGATCGGCGCCAGAGAAAGCAGGATACCCAGAATAACGCCGGGAATAACCAGTACCATAAAGCCAAGCTGCACCACCAGCGTAATCAGAAAGGTCAACAGCAGCAAACGCGGCAGCAGAGGAGCGGAGGCGCCAATCGCACGCAGCGCGCTGGTTCGTTGACCTGCCGACACCAGTGGAATCAAACAGAGCATAGCGCCGAGCAGCAGCGTATTGCCTACCAGAGAGGCGAACGTGCCGGCTGCAGAAGCGCGTAACAGAACCTGCTGCTGTTCCGGCGACAGGTTTTGGATCACCTCGATTAACGAACTGGCGCCGCCATTATCACCTTCGCTCAGTATCGAGAGCTGATCGGAACCTGGCGTCAACACATGGCCGATTATCACCGTAATTAATGATGTCAGTAATGCTATCAGCACAATGGTGACCAGCTGATGGCGCAAAAAATTTCCCGTGTCACGGTATAGCGAGCCCGCCGTGATGGACATGTACACTCCTTTGGTAATTACCGGTTTACAGATCCGGCGATTGTACATGGTCTGGCATGGGACTGGCATCCAGACTTACATAACTTTCAGTAAGCGGCGGAATTGACGAAGAAAACAGCGGCGGCAGACCATATTTCGCTCGGGCGCGGTCGCAGGCCTCATTCCAGACGCCGTTTTCACCAGACATAGCAAATTCACGACAGGGCGTCGGGCGGTTTTCGTAGATGCTGCAGGAGACGCACTGGCCAATCTCACCTTGTAAAGCCACACAGCGCGGCGCGCGGGCGTTGGTGCCACGCATATTGCGCTTCAGCAAATTAAGCGGCTCGGTAAGATCGGCGGGAACGCGTCCACCGGCATCATCAGCCTCAGCCCAGTAAAAGGAAACGCGGAAATGGGCGCAGCAGGCACCACAGGAAACACAGGGGTTAAAATTATCGCTCATTTGATCGCCCGCCCCTCCAGGGCATCGAACCAAAATCACACTGGAAGATCAGCAAAATAATTCTTCGGATAATTTCCTGCAACGGAAATTTCACAGGTGTTACGTCTTTGTTTTTTAATCTAAATAAAGGTTGGCATTTTTAAGAAGGCTGGAACGGTTATTCTACTGATTTTTCAGCTTTTTTTGTAAAAACCTTTCCGATATTTTTTTCTGAATTATGAATGGGCAGGGGCCATCCCTTTTAATGACCCAGGAAGCGGTTAAGAAACGGGCCGCATTAGCGTTGGTTTCCGGTTATTGCCGCCCATCAGGCGGGCGGCTTTTATATGCGTGCGGGTACGGACGCGGGTTTTCAGCAAAAAAGATGCGGCCTGTAGTGGCCACGCTTAAAACAGCCTGGCTTCGCGTGATTACAGATATAACGCGCCAGTCCAAGAAACCGCTCGTAAGCTGGACGTATCAAAAATCAGCGGTTATTGGCTGGAAACAGAGCGCAGAACCGGGGCACAGTAAAGGCGAGGCGCTCTGATTTCTGGCGGAGCGTTGTCCATGTTTCTTGTGAGCGGCTGCCTGATAATGTCGTATCACGAAGTTTTTTATGGCCGCAACCAGTTACAGCGCAGCCTAAATATATCGCTACCTGCCATAGCAGGGGGACTGATTGTAGCGCTACTGCTGCGCCAGCTCTTTCAGATACGAGGATAGCCAGGTGAGGAAAACGGTTAGCGTTGGTGGAAAACGTAATGAGAATCCGGGTAAGCTGAATAGCGCGTCAAATGCTACTGATGCTGAAGCGTTTTCAGGATGCTCTTTTAGAAATTTGTCTATATCCGCGATAATATAATCAAGATATTCATCCCGTCCCACTGAATTTATATACGTTGAAACCATTTCAGGGTAGGAAAAGCCAAAAGAATCTGAGGAAGTCGGTCCCCATATGATGTCGAAAAACTCCCTCATTGATGGATAATTTTCATTACTCATTTACGCCTCCGGGTATGCAGTCAGAATAAAATAAGGTTTTCCGCCATTGTACTGACGAATCAGTACAATTTTAATGCGGTTAGCGTTATGTACGATTGTTGATCCTGGCTTAACGGCTATTCCGACATTACATTAGCGGAATAAACAATCGTGAGGGCACGGGTCCTGGGACCTAATGACGCCTCTGACCAATGTTTGATCGCCAATCGATTGTTTTTTAACGCAGCCGTTATTACCGTTTCGGCAATGTCAAGAGAATAAAATGACCCTGCGGGGCCGGGGTTTAATGTCCCTGAACGGATGCTTTTCTCAATGCGCTGAAACAATTCTTTCGAGGTTTTCCCCACATGCTTTGCGATAGTGTCCACCTCTTGGGAGCCCCTTAATCGCCTCATGCTCAATCAGCCGGATACCACCCATACGCACCCGTGCGATCCGAGCAGCGCCGACGGCCATTGTCGGGGCAAAGGGCACCGCAACCTCAACGGTCAGCCCGATTTTCCATGCGGTAGCTGAAATCGGAACGGAATGTACAAAAAATACGCACCTTTATCCTCGTGCGCGTTTGGACGATCGGGAAAACCTGCTGTTCGTTATACGGCTTATTTTTGCGCGTTTTGGGTAAAATCAGCCTGTTTTTACTCGAACATCTAAGCGAGAATAGCTGGAATGATTTTTAGCGTAAGGAAAACGGGAGCATGCGGAGCTGACAGCCCGTATACGCTATTTTTGCTTACCGGCGACTGATAATTATGCTCTTAACCCGTTATGAGGTAATTCCATTGGACCCAACATTTTTTATCTCCCGTCGAATCGGCGATTTTCTGATTACAGCTGTGAGTGACGGAAATATGGCAGCCAGTATCGATTTATTGTCGGGAATTAGCACATCTGCAGCAGAGGCAATTCAGCATAATGCCGGAATTGAAGAACCCGGTAATATTCATATCAACTGTTACCTGATACGCGGCCGGGAACGCACCATTCTGGTAGATGCCGGAACCGGAGGCCTGAACAATGCAGGAGGGATGCTCAGGAAAAATCTGCATGAAACCGGCGTTTCTCCTGATGACGTCGATATTATTTTACTGACGCACTGTCACCCGGACCATATCGGTGGCCTGTTGGATGCAGATGGGCTCCCGGTGTATAAAAATGCTGAACTTTATCTGCATCCTCTTGAGGCCAAATACTGGCTGGATGATGAGAGACTAAATGAAGCCAGCGAAAGGGGGCAGCGTAATTTTTTATTGGCCCGCCGAACCTTTGAAGCATATGCACAAAATCTACGTCTTCTCGCCGGGAAAGAGATCGTTAGTGGTATTAGCCCGGTATGGCTGCCAGGTCATACGCCGGGTCATACCGGGTTTCGCATCAATTCGGGGGAAAGCGCCCTGCTAATATGGGGAGATATTGTCCATTTTCCACATATACAGTCAGCGCATCCGACGGCTTCCATTGTATTTGATTATGATCCTGGTTTGGCTGAGGATACCCGACAGAAAATCCTGGCACAGGCCGCCAGAGAAAAGCTTCTTATTGCCGGTATGCACCTTGGAATCCAGGGATTTGCTTACGTTCACTCTTCTGAGGAAGGTTATAATATTCAGTATATTGAAGGGGAGAGCTGAGCCTGAGGCTGAGAAGCGTTTTGTAGCGGGCATTGATAAATTTACAGCACTTGCAACATGCGATGACCCGCTGATAGCTAAATACTGAAAACTATCAGCGCGGTGCATGCAGAGCCCGGCGTGCATCATCAGTATGCAGTCAGGCAGCGCTTTCCGCGCTGCCTGCTGGTATTAGCGGGCTTCATCCACCCAGATACGCATTTCCCCTTCACCACGGTTTGCCCAGCTGAACCAGGGAATAAAAGTCAACCGCTTTGGCTGACGGACAACCGGGGCGCTGTCGTAATGCCACAGCGGTTTTTGCTCAGGCGTCTCCATGCTGCGTCGATAACCTTCCGCCTGGATCAGAACCTTATGCGCGAAGATGCCTGTGCCTGCGATGGTGGTGAATGTGCTGGCCACCGGCAGCGTCAGGTTATGCAGCGATTTGCCGTTATCCGCCTCCTCAAGGCAATAAACCAGCGGTCCGCGCTGGAGGGCCACTTTCCCGGCCTGCTGACGAACTAACGGATTGCCATACAGGCGGCGTACCGGCATCGGCAGGGTTAAAATTAGCGAGTCGCCTTCATGCCAGCTGCGTTTCAGATAGAAATAACCTTTATCGATACTGCCCGACACCGCTTCGCCGTTCAGCATCACCTGCGGATCATCGCACCAGTCAGGCAAACGCAGGGCGAGGGTATGTTCCACCGGTACGGGCGAGGTAATGTCAATTTTGACCTGTTCCTGCCACGGAAAATTACCGCTGATGCGTAGCTGCAATTGCTGTTCACCGACCGGAATCGCGGCGCTATTCCCGACATACAGATTAATGAACAGCGCGTCGGGGCGGACGGTGTAGATGTAATGTCCTAACGATGTCAGTAACCGCGCGATGTTCGGCGGGCAGCAGGCACAGCCGAACCAGCGCTGACGTACCGGTTTGACATGATCATAAATATGGTTGAATTTTAGCGATTCAGGATGGACTTCCAGTGGATTCACATAGAAGAAGTGTTTGCCATCCAGCGCCATGCCGCCCAGCACCGTGTTATAGAGCGCGCGTTCCATCACATCGGCATATTGACTGTCAGCCTCCATCTCCAGCATACGGCGCGCAAACATCATCAGACCAATCGAGGCGCAGCTTTCCGCATACACCGTGTCATTGGGCAGATCGTAATCGCTGCTGAATGCCTCGCCGCTACTCTGAGAGCCAATGCCGCCGGTGATATAAAGCTGACGCTGCGCCATGTTCTGCCACAGCCGCAGGCAATCCTGGCGTTTGCTTTCGTCGTTGCTCAGACGCGCCAGGTGCGCCATGCCGGTCATCAGATAGACGAAACGTACCGCATGGCCGATGGCGGTTTGCTGCGCGGCAAGCGGCTGATGTGCCTGGCTGTAAGCCTTATCTTTGATCATCCATGCCGGGCCAGCGCTATTCCAGTAAGACGTTCCGTGGCGTTTTTCATATTCGATGTCGTAAAAATGAGGTTGCGTGCCACGGGCTTCGATAAAGTACTTTACCAGCGTCAGGTAGCGTGGCTGCTGCGTCACTTCATACAGCCGCATTAACGCCAGTTCGATCTCCGGATGGCCCGGATAGCCGTGCAGCTGGCCTTCAGAAGGGCCAAAAACCGTATCGATATGGTCTGCCAGTTTGCATACCACATCTAATAGCTGACGTTTGCCGGTGCCCTGGAAGTAAGCCACACCCGCCTCAATTAAATGCCCGGCGCAGTAAAGCTCATGGCATTCCGCCAGGTTGGTCCAGCGTTCTTCGGGTGCTTTGACGGTGAAATAAGTGTTGAGGTAACCATCTTCATGCTGGGCGGCCGCAACCAGTGCAATCACCTCATCGGCGGTTTTTTCCAGTTCGGCATTGGGCTGCTGACATAATGACCAGGCGACGGCCTCCAGCCATTTCGCCACGTCGCTATCCTGAAATACCATGCCGTAAAACTCGCCTTCTTCCTGACCGGCCGCAATGCGGAAGTTGCTGATGGCATGGCTGGGTTCAGCCTCAGGGATGCGGTCATTCAGGGCTTCCCATTGATAGGGGATCACCACATCACGCACCAGTTGCTGATATTGCCCAAGAAAGGGATCGCTGATTTTCAGGTTATGCAGATCGGGTTCCATAATGGACATCATATTCTCCTCAGGACTGAACTTGACGCTGACGCAGGTCAGTCGCAATGCTCGCCATCATTGGGTTATTGAGTTTGCAGTAGCGAAGTGACACGGCCAGCAGCAGATGAAAAAGGGCAGGCAACAGGCTTTCCATGGCGCTGATCCCCTGTAATGAAGCCGCCGTCTGATGAGCGGTGCCGGGCTGATAGGCGACGAAAATAAACACCAGGCTGATGATGCCTGCGCTGGAGGCCCATGCCAGTTTGATAAAAAACAGGTTAAAGGCGAAGTTCATCCCGGATGAGCGCACCCCCGTCTTCCACTCGCCATAGTCATCGGCAAACGCCATCAGCGAGAAATGCAGCGGTAGGGTAAAACCGAGAATCACGCCATTGGTCAGGATCACCACCAGCCACAGAACCTGCCAGGTCGGGCCGCTGGGTAAAAACCACATCGCCACGGCCAACGCGGCCAGCACGATATTGGTGTGGAAGTATAATTTGACCGCGTCAAAACGGCGCGAAAGCAGATTTACCACTACTGCGCCGAGTATTGAGGCGAAAGTCACCATGGTAAAAAACAACGACATATAAACCGTGCTGCCGTGGAGAACGTAGGTGATGAAGTACATGTAGCCTCCACCACGGATATTGAAGACGTTGATCAGCAGAAAAGACATTACCAGCATCAACAGCAGCTGATCGTTGTTACGCAATCCAGCCAGATGCTCGCGCAGGGTAAATTTTCCCATCAAGGCGAGCGGCACACGTTCACGTACCCAGAAAAAGCAGCACAGGAACATGGCGACAGCGAGGGCGCAGAGCACGCCCACGCCCAGCTGATAGCCCCGCGCGGTATCGCCCTGGCCCAGGGTCGCTACCAGCCACGGCAGCCCAACCGAAACCAAAAAACCCGCACCCCCGCAGAGTACAAATCGCCATGACTGGCATGACATGACTTCGTGGTGCCGGGTGGTCATGGTGTTGATCAACGCGCAGTAGGGAACGTTGATGGCGGTATAGCTCACGGAAAGCAGCAGGTAGGTGCCAAACGCCCAGGCAATTTTAATCCCCAGCGTGGCTTGCGGAACGGTGAAGGTGAGTACACCAATGATGCCGATCGGCAATGCCACCCATAGCTGCCAGGGGCGAAATCGTCCCCAGCGGCTTTGAGTGCGGTCGGCAATCACTCCCATTATCGGATCGGAGACGGCGTCGAATACGCGCAGCGCGATAAATAACGTGCCCACTATCGCCGGAGTGAGGCCAAATACATCGGTATAAAAGAACGTCAGAAAATTCATGATCAGACAGGTAATAACCGTCCCGCCCGCATCACCCAGACCATAACCTATTTTTTCGCGTATTGATAAACGATCGTCCATTGCACGCTGAGCAATTTCTGTTTGGTGAATCGGTGTGGAGGTCATTGATTAACTCCTCATAAATCTGAATTTTTTATAATGTTTTGTAGAGTACATCTTTAATTCTGCCGCAAAACCTGGCCGCAACAAGAGGAGGGAAAGGTATAAAAAGGTAACGATTCCGACTATATGATTAAAGTGTGATGTTGATCTGGAAGAGGGATAAAAATATATGATAATCAAGAGGTAATATAAACAAAAAGCCTTATATGCGCGGGGAGTACATATAAATGCTCGAATTATCCATAGCGCTTCCGATCAGAGTTCAGAACGGCGGCCTGTTCATTTCCCGGGGCTGCGGGAGGCATAAGGAGCGTACCCTGAATTCATGGGAAATAATCTTTGTGGAAAAAGGGACGCTAAGCATCCAGGAAGAGGAGAGCGTATTTGAGGTGAACGCAGGGGAAAGTTTGTTGTTATGGCCTTTTCGTCGGCATGTCGGCATGCGGGATTTTCCTGCCGACCTGCGTTTTTACTGGCTGCATTTTGAGCTGCAGGATAATGTGTCCGCCAGTGAATGGGTAAAGCATCTCTCGTTGCCACAACACAGCAAATCCAACGATCCTCAGTACATTATTTCCCTGTTCCGGCAGTTTCTGAACGAGCAGGAACGGCTACAACGCAGCCCGGCGCTGGAAATTATTCTGTTGCTGATTTTGCAACAAATAGCATCCAGTGCATTGCCGGAAAGTGACAGAGAGAGTTCGGGCGTGGCGCTGGCGTATAAAGCGCAGCATCTGATCCATACGCAGTTTCATCTGCCATTATCAACCTCATCGCTGGCGAGAGAGCTTAACTGCAACGCGGATTATCTGGGAAGGATTTACCGCAGCGCATTCCATTTAACGGTGACTGAAGCCATCCACCGTCAGCGCATTCGGGCAGCAGAGAAAATGCTAGTTAACGAATCGCTGTCGCTGAAGGAGGTGGCTGAACGCTGTGGATTCAATGATGTGGGCTATTTTCGCCAGATATTTCGTAAACATACCTCAATCACACCCGTAGCCTGGAAACGACGTTATTGTAAGGAACATATCAATTCCGATTGAGGTTGTGGTTAAAATCATCAGGTTAGCCATCTCATCAAGCTTCCGCTGCGCCGGTTGCCTGTGCGGATAAAGGTCCAGAAATCGCTCTTGCGGAGCTGGCGAGGCAGATTTCTGGTTTTGTTAAGGCCGCCGCTCCCATCGGTTCCGGGCAGGGAAAAGGCGAGGAAAGGCGCCTTACCGAAGGCAAGGCGCCGGGAGGAATTAGCGAGTGGCCGCTTTAAGCCCGCTGATAAAACGTTTCAGCTCTGCGAGCATTACTTCCGGTTCGGCGTGATGTTTCTCGATGATTTTTACAATGGCCGAGCCGGAGATAGCGCCGTCCGCACCGGCCGCAATCGCTTCTTTTACCTGTGAGGGTTCTGAAATGCCGAAGCCCTGCAGCGTAGGCGCGGCATGATACTCACGCAGCTTATCGATCAAATGTTTTAACGGCAGGCTGGCGCGGTTTTCCGCTCCGGTGACGCCGGCACGCGACAGCAGATAAATATAACCACGACCATAAGAGGCGACCGCGCGTAGCAAATCGTCATCAGCATTGGGCGGACAGATAAATATCGGCGCGATATTGTGGCGCATCGCCGCCTGACGGAAAGGGCCTGACTCTTCCACCGGCACGTCGGCAACCAGCACTGAATCGACGCCAGCCTGCTCGCAGCGAGCATAAAACTCATCGACGCCGTTGGTAAACACCAGGTTAGCGTACATCAGCAGCCCAATCGGTAAATCAGGGTATTTCTGGCGAATGGTTGTCAGCATCTCAAAGCATTGCGCCGGCGTCGTTCCGGCGGCAAAGGCGCGCAGCGTGGCGTTCTGAATGGTTGGTCCATCCGCCAGCGGATCGGAAAAGGGAATGCCTAATTCGAGCGCGTCTGCTCCGGCGGCCACCAGCGTATCGATAATCTGCAGGGAAAGTTCCGGTGAGGGATCGCCCAGCGTGACAAAAGGAACAAAAGCGCCTTCTTTACTGGCCTGCAAACGCTTAAACAGTTGTTCGTAACGTTCCATTAGATCTCTCCCTGCGCTTTCAAAATATCGTGAACGGTAAAAATATCTTTGTCGCCGCGTCCGGAAAGATTGACCACCAGCAGCTGTTCTTTTTCTGGATCTTGCTGAATCATCTTCAGGGCGTACGCCAGCGCATGCGCCGATTCCAGCGCCGGGATAATACCTTCCGCCCGGCACAGCTGTTTAAACGCCGCCAGCGCTTCGTTATCGGTAATAGAAACATAGTCAGCGCGGCCAGTGCTGTTCAGATGCGCATGCTGCGGCCCAACCGACGGAAAATCCAGCCCGGCGGAAATGGAATAGGATTCTTCAATTTGCCCGTCCGCGGTCTGCATCATCGGCGCCTTCATACCGAAATAGATCCCAACCCGCCCATGCTTCAGCGGTGCGCCGTGCTCGCCGGTTTCAATACCGTGTCCTGCGGGCTCTACGCCAATCAGTCCTACCTCTTTTTCATCAATAAAGTCGGCGAACATACCGATAGCGTTTGAGCCGCCGCCCACGCAGGCAATCACCGCATCCGGCAGACGCCCTTCGGCCTGCAGGATCTGCGCTTTGGTCTCTTCGCCGATCATGCGCTGAAACTCACGCACAATGGTGGGATAAGGATGCGGACCCGCAGCGGTGCCGAGCATATAGTGCGCGGTCTCATAGCTGCCGGACCAGTCGCGCAGCGCCTCATTACAGGCATCCTTCAGCGTAGCGGAGCCACTGTGTACCGGGATCACCTCAGCGCCCATCAGACGCATACGGAAAACGTTGGGCGACTGACGCTCCACATCTTTCGCGCCCATATAAATGCGGCATTTCAGGCCAAGCAGGGCGCTGGCGAGAGCAGAGGCGACGCCGTGCTGACCGGCACCGGTTTCGGCGATGATTTCCTTTTTGCCCATGCGTTTCGCCAGCAGCGCCTGACCCAGCACCTGATTGGTTTTATGCGCGCCGCCATGTAGCAGATCTTCGCGCTTCAGGTAGAGACGGGTTTTGCTGCCTTTGGTCAGATTCTGGCAAAGCGTCAGTGCGGTAGGACGACCAGCGTAATTTTTCAGCAGATCGTTAAACTGCGCCTGAAACTCGGCGTCGCGCTGGGCGCTAACAAAGGCTTCTTCCAGCTGGCGCAGCGCAGGCATCAGAATCTGTGGAACATACATGCCGCCAAATTCGCCAAAGTAGGGGTTCAGTAATGTCATGTGCGTTATTTTCCTTATCGACGCCCGCGGTGCGGACGTTTGCTGTCAGTAGGCGCGCAGCGTTTGAAATACTGCGGCGATCTTTTCGGCATCCTTGATGCCCGGCGCGCTTTCGACGCCGGAGTTAAAATCAAGCCCGGCGCAGCCCAGCTGAGCGGCGGATACGCAATTATCCGCGCCCAGACCGCCCGCCAGCAGCACGTTATTTAACTGCTGGCCGGTGAGCAATGACCAGTCGAAGCGCTGGCCGCTGCCACCGGCACCGTTATCAAAAACATAGCGATCGACATGGGACAGATTGCGCGCCGGAAGGTGATTACTTACGCTGTGGGCCTTCCAGATAGCGATTTCTGGCGGCAGTTCGGTGCGCAGCGCATCGATGTAAGCCTGGTCTTCATCGCCGTGCAGCTGAACGGCGCTAAGCGACAAAGCGCGGCCTGCCGTGACAACGTCACTGATTGCCGCATTGCGAAACACGCCGACATAGCGTAAAGAGGCCGCCGCGATAATCTGCCGGGCCTGAGCGATATCAATTTTGCGCGGTGAGCCAGCAGCGAAAATCAATCCGCCATAAATAGCGCCCGCCTGCCAGGCGGCATAAGCATCTTCAGGCCGGGTCAGGCCACAAACTTTGTTGTCGCCAAACAGCACGCGCCGTACCGCCTGATGAAGATCGGCGGCGCCCATCAGAGCGGAGCCGATCAGAAAACCATTGGCAAAACGGCTTAGCTCACGTACCTGCGCATAACTGCTAATGCCGGATTCACTGATAACCGTTACGCCGTGGCTGAGCCGCGGCGCCAGCTGGCGGGTACGATCCAGATCGACAGACAGGTCGCGCAGGTCGCGGTTATTAATGCCCACCACTTTGGCACCCAGCGCCAGAGCGCGATCCAGCTCCGCTTCGTTACTGACTTCGGTCAGAATCCCCATCTCCAGGCTGTGCGCGACCGCTGCCAGCTGGCGATACTGCTCATCATCCAGCACGGAAAGCATCAGCAATACCGCATCGGCCTGATAAAAGCGCGCCAGGTAGATCTGCCAGGGATCGATAATAAAATCTTTGCACAACACCGGCTGGGTAACCGCCGCGCTGACCAGCGGCAGATAATCGAAGCTGCCCTGAAAATAGTGCTCGTCGGTTAGCACCGAAACCGCCGAGGCGTAATCTTTATAAACGTTGGCAATCGCCACCGGATCGAAATCCGCGCGGATAACCCCTCTGGAGGGTGACGCTTTTTTGCATTCAAGAATAAAAGCGGTGCGCGCGCCCTGTAGCGCATGATAAAAACTGCGGGTCGACGGCACCAGCTGCTGCTGAAAAGAAGCCAGCGGCTGCGTTTTTTTACGGTTTTCCACCCACCGGGCTTTATCCCGGATGATGTCATTCAGTACGGTTTGCATCTCTAGCCTCTTGCTGCCAGCGCGATAACGCGCTCATAAGCCTGACCGCTCGCTATCGCTTTCAGTGCCCGCTGGGCATTATCACGTAAATCTTCATTGCCGAAAATTTTCAACAGCATAGCAACGTTAACCGCCACGGCGTGCTGGTGCGCCTGCTCGCCTTTACCCTGGAGCAATTGCGTCAGAATATCACGGTTTTCTTCCGGCGATCCGCCCGCCAGCGACTCTTTAGTATGGTATGGCAGACCGAAATCGTCTGGCGTCAGCTGATAGCTGGTAATATCGCCGTCGCGCAGTTCCGCTACCTGCGTGGCGCTGTGGATGGCCACTTCATCCATGCCGCCGCCGTGGACGACCGCCGCACGCTGATAGCCCAGCACGCGCAGCGTTTCAGCAATCGGCAATACCAGCTCGGGGCTGTAAACGCCAATCACCGCCAGCGGCGGACGCGCCGGATTAATCAGCGGCCCCAGCACGTTAAACAGCGTCCGGGTTTTTAACTGCTGGCGTACCGGCATCGCGTGGCGAAAACCGGTGTGATACTGCGGAGCGAACAGGAAGCAGACGTTAAGGTCGTCCAGCGCCTGACGCGCCTGTTCAGCGGGCAAATCGAGGCTGATACCGAAGGCGGCCAGCAGATCGGAAGAGCCGGACTTGCTGGAAACGCTGCGGTTACCGTGTTTCGCCACCTTCAGACCGCAGGTGGCAGCGACAAAAGCGCTGGCGGTAGAAATATTAATGCTGTTGCTGCCGTCGCCGCCAGTGCCGACAATATCGGCAAAGGCGTAGTCAGGACGCGGAAAGGGACGCGCGTCTGCCAGCAGGGCCGAAGCGGCACCGGCAATCTCCTCCGGACGTTCACCGCGTACTTTCATGGCAATCAGCGCCGCCGCCAGCTGCGTTGGCTCCAGTTGACCAGTAATGATAGCGCTAAACAGCTGGTGGCTTTCTGTCCGGGTCAGGGTCTGCGCCTGATACAGTTTCTCCAGAATATGTTGCATCCTTTTCTCCTTTGCTTATGCCAGCGCCCAGGCCAGAGTTTGTTCCAGCAGGCGCGCGCCCTGCGTGGTCAGAATTGATTCCGGATGAAACTGAAAGCCGCATACCCGGTCGGCATCGTGGCGCACGGCCATCACCATGTCGTTAAAGGTGGCGTTGATCGCCAGTTCGTCAGGCGTATTGCTGCCCACCAGCGAGTGATAGCGCGCTACCGGCAGCGGATTACTCAGCCCGGCAAACATCGCCTGATTATCGTGGGTAACAGCGGATGCTTTGCCGTGCAGAATTTCTCCGGCCTGGCCCACGTGGCCGCCGTAAGCTTCGATAATCGCCTGATGTCCGAGACAGATGCCGATAATCGGCAGACGACCGCGCAGGCGCTGCAGCAGTTCCGGCATACAGCCCGCCCTGGCTGGCGCGCCAGGACCAGGCGACAACATCAGTACCGGGTTTTCCATCTGTTGCAGGCGCTCAATCAACGTATCGGCCGGAACGGTATTGCGATAAATCACCACGCGGTGACCAAAGGTGCGCAGCTGATCGACCAGGTTGTAGGTAAAGGAGTCGATATTATCGAGCAGCAGAATGTCAGCCATTAGAACGTCTCCTGGCAATGATGGGCAGTGGCGATGGCGCGCAGAACCGCGCGCGCTTTGTTGCGGCTCTCATCCGCTTCGGCCTGCGGCTGTGAATCCAGCACCACGCCAGCACCCGCCTGAACGGTGGCGACGCCATCTTCCACATAAGCAGAACGGATAACAATGCAGGTATCAAGGTCGCCGCTGGCGGTGAAGTAGCCGACGGCACCGCCGTAAACGCCGCGCCGCGTACCTTCAGCGCCGGCAATCAGCTGCATGGCGCGAACTTTCGGCGCGCCGCTCAGGGTACCCATATTCATACAGGCGCGGTAAGCGTGCAGCACATCCAGATCCTGACGCAGCGTGCCCACCACGCGCGAAACCAAATGCATAATAAAGGTATAGCGATCGACCTTGGTCAGATCGGCAACGTAGCGGCTGCCAGGCTCGCAGATGCGCGCCAGGTCGTTGCGCGCCAAATCGACCAGCATCAGATGTTCCGCCAGCTCTTTATGGTCGGTACGCATTTCCAGCTCAATGCGGCTGTCTGCATCGCGATCCAGCGAGCCATCGGCATGACGACCGCGCGGACGCGAACCGGCAATCGGGTAGATTTCAATCTGGCGCGAGGCGGCGTCATATTTCAGCGAGCTTTCGGGTGAGGCACCGAATAGCGTGAAGTCGCGATCCTGCATAAAAAACATATAGGGGCTGGGATTGTTGTTTTTCAGCGTCTCGTAAGCCGCCAGCGGCGACGGGCAGGGCAGAGAAAAACGGCGTGACGGCACGACCTGGAAAATTTCGCCGATACGAATGGCCTGCTGCATGTTGCGTACGACGTCGCAATACTCTTCATCGCTCTGGTTACAGCTCAGGGTCATTTGTTCTACGCGCTGTACCGGCAGCGGCTGGGCAGGCTGCAGCATCTGTTCATGCAATTGATGAATGCGGCGCTGTAAGCGCTGAAATTCATCGGTAGAAGGAACAAACAGGCTGGCCTGCAGCCGGGCGCTCTGATGCTGATGATCGAGCACCAGCAGCGTCTCGGCCAGATAGAAGCAGTAATCCGGACAGCGCTGCTCGTTACGTAAGGCAGGCAGCGGCTCGAAGCCCGCCACTAAATCGTAGGCGAACAGGCCGCCCAGCAGCATCGACTCACGTTCATCCTGCGGCGCATCAACCAGCTGTACAATCAGGCGCAGCGCATCAAAAACCGACAGTGATTTCAGTCGTGAATCTTCATCCTGGGTTCCGCCAGTCTGAGGAAACAGCAGCTCGCGTCCATCGGGACGGTGCTGATTGTTCACCTCAGCGGGCAGCGCGGCATCCAGCAGCGGCAGCAGCTGACGGCCGTTTTCCGATAGCGCCTGCACGGTCACGCTGTTATCCAGGGCGGTGATGCGCAGCGCGCTGTCAACAATCAGCAGGCTTTTCAGGTTACGCTTGCTGTCAATATCCGCAGATTCCAGCAGCAGCGTAGCCGGACGAGCGCCGCACAGCTGATGAAAAACCGCCGCAGGATCTTCACGGTAGGGGGCCGAGCCGGTAATCAGTTTCAATCCAGGTTTCGTATTCGACATAATCGGTTCTCTAAAATCACTCAAAAAAAAGCCCGCATCGGCGGGCTCAGGTATCAGCATGTGATCAATACAGATGCGTGACATCGTCGCCCTTCAGCAGAAGCGCGCCACCAGCCCATCATCGATTTATGCTTAAACATCATCATGGATACCCCTGCGTGAACTTGTGTACTAGTTAACGGGTTCAGGGGCGGATTGTCAATACTTTTTTATATCGCGGTTAATCCGTTATGATGCGCCGACGTTTTATGTTTTTCAGGAGTTATTTTGACCGCAACAACGCCGATAAGTGCCTTTCCCATTTACGATCTGCACAGCCATACCCGCGCGTCGGATGGCCTGTTAACCCCTCAGGAACTGGTGCTGCGCGCCGTTGCAATGCGCGTTGGCGTACTGGCGATTACCGATCACGATAGCGTGGCCGGTTTAGCCGCCGCCAGAGAAGCGATTAACAAACAAGCCCTGCCGCTGCATTTGATTGATGGCGTAGAGGCATCCACGCTGTGGGAGAATCATGAAATTCATATTGTGGGATTAGGCATCGATCCTGCGCATCCGGTTCTTACCGAATTTCTCGCCGGGCAAACGGAATGCCGCCTGGCGCGTGCCAGGCTGATGGCTGAGCGGCTGGAAAAGGCGCAGATCCCTGGCGCGCTGGAAGGCGCGCTGGCGTTGGCCGGGGACGGGGCGATCACCCGTGGTCATTTCGCCCGCTGGCTAATCGCCCAGGGTAAAGCCGACAATATGACCCAGGTATTCAAACATTATCTGGCGCGCGGCAAAACCGGCTACGTGCCGCCACAATGGTGTACAATTAAACAAGCCGTTGATGCTATTCATCATTCCGGCGGTTATGCGGTATTGGCGCATCCGGGACGTTACGGTTTATCGGCCAAATGGCTGAAACGCCTGATTGCCCATTTCGCCGAAATGGGGGGCGACGCGATGGAAGTGGCGCAGTGCCAGCAACCGCCAAACGAACGCAGCCAACTGGGACGCTACGCACAGGAATATCAGCTGGCGGCGTCGCAGGGCTCCGATTTTCATCAACCCTGTCCGTGGATTGAGCTGGGTAAAAAGCTGTGGCTGCCGGGCGGCGTGGAAGCCGTATGGTCCCGCTTTCCCACATTAATGCCCGCCGCGGAAAGGTGATAAGAGGTTAGCTATGAGTCAGATGTTTCATATTCATCCCGATAATCCCCAGCCACGCCTGATTAGCCAGGCGGTTGATGCGCTGAATAAAGGCGGTGTGATTGTTTATCCGACCGATTCTGGCTATGCGCTGGGCTGTCGGCTGGAAGATAAGAACGCGATGGAGCGTATCTGCCGTATTCGTCAGCTTGACGGCAGCCATAATTTTACGCTGGTTTGCCGCGATCTTTCTGAGCTGTCGACCTACGCGCATGTGGATAACAGCGCGTTTCGGCTGATTAAAAATAATACGCCGGGCAGCTATACCTTTATCCTGAAAGGGACCAAAGAGGTGCCGCGTCGTCTGATGAATGACAAGCGTAAAACCATTGGCCTGCGCGTACCTTCCAATCCGGTCGCGCTGGCGCTGCTGGAAGCGCTGAATGAGCCAATGATGTCTACCTCGCTGATGCTGCCCGGCAATGACTTTACCGAATCCGACCCGGAAGAAATTGCAGACCGTATCGGCAAGCTGGTGGATCTGATTATTGACGGCGGCACGCTGGGACAGCAGCCGACCACGGTTGTTGACTTAACCAGCGATACGCCAGAAGTGATTCGTGAAGGCGTCGGCGACACCCGACCTTTCCGCTAAAAGCTGACCGGCGTTAAGCGCCGGAAAACCCCGGCGCAGGAAACTCAGGCAAGTCAGTAAACTTCATGTATACTGTGCGGCCACATTGCACCGGGTCGCCGTAAAAACGGCGGGCTCAGGGCAATCCCTCCTTTCAGGTCATGGCTCGCCACGCCGTGACAGAAGCAATAAACGACGCCTGTGAAGGCGACAGTGAGGCAGCTCAATGAGCGAAAAGTTACAAAAAGTATTGGCGCGGGCCGGGCATGGCTCTCGTCGTGAAATAGAAACAATGATCTCCGCCGGACGTATTAGCGTGGATGGCAAACTGGCGACGTTAGGCGATCGTATTGAACCCAACGCCACGGTAAAAATCCGTATCGATGGTCATGTCGTCTCCATCAGTGAATCCAGTCAGCAGGTTTGTCGCGTACTGGCTTATTACAAGCCGGAAGGTGAGCTCTGTACCCGCAACGATCCGGAAGGTCGTCCGACGGTGTTTGATCGTCTGCCGCGTCTGCGCGGCGCGCGCTGGATCGCCGTAGGGCGTCTGGATGTGAATACCTGCGGTCTGCTGCTGTTTACCACCGATGGTGAACTGGCGAACCGTTTGATGCACCCCAGCCGCGAAGTGGAACGTGAATATGCCGTACGCGTGTTCGGGCAGGTTGATGATGCGAAAATTCGTCAGCTGAGCCTCGGCGTGCAACTGGAAGATGGCCCGGCCGCCTTCCGCACCATTAAGTTCACCGGCGGTGAAGGGATTAACCAATGGTATAACGTGACCCTGACCGAAGGGCGCAACCGTGAAGTCCGTCGCCTGTGGGAAGCCGTGGGCGTTCAGGTAAGCCGTCTGATTCGCGTACGTTACGGCGACATCAATTTACCGAAGGGGCTGCCGCGTGGCGGCTGGACCGAGCTGGATCTGGCGCCGGTTAACTATCTGCGTGAGCTGGTAGAACTGCCGCCGGAAAGCATCAGCAAAGTGCCGGTAGAAAAAGATCGCCGTCGTACTAAAGCGAACCAAATCCGTCGGGCCGTGAAACGCCATACGCAGGTGAGCGGCAATCGTCGTCCGGCCAAGCGTGGCGAAAGTCCTAAACGCGGTTAATCATCAGGGCGGTACGCGCATCAAAAGGCATCCCTCGGGATGCCTTTTCTTTTTCTACCAGTCAATTCCCTGCTGTGCCTGAATACCCGCATCAAAAGCGTGCTTAACCGGCCGCATTTCGCTTACCGTATCCGCCAGTTCCAGAATATCGCGATGGCAGCCGCGCCCGGTAATAACCACGCTTTGATGAGCGGGGCGCTGGCGTAGCGCAGCGATAACCTCTGCCAGCGGCAGATAACCGAAGCTGAGCATATAGGTTATTTCATCCAGGATAACCAGATCGAGCGTTGGATCCTGCAGCATACGCCGCGCATGTTGCCAGACGGCAAGGCAGGCCTCGGTATCCGCCGCGCGATCCTGGGTTTCCCAGGTAAAACCGGTCGCCATAACCTGGAACTCAACGCCGTGCGGTTCCAGCAGGTTACGCTCGCCGTTCGGCCACTCGCCTTTAATAAACTGAATCACGCCGACCTTTTTCTGATGCCCCACGGCCCGTGTCGCGGTGCCAAAGGCGGCGGTGGTTTTTCCTTTGCCGTTGCCGGTAAACACCAGCAAAATGCCACGCGTTTCGCTGGCGGCGACGATGCGGGCGTCAACCTGTTCTTTCAGGCGCTGTTGCCGCTGCTGGTGACGATCGTCCGCGGCCATTATTCTGCCGGCCCCGGCTTGCGTCCCGGCTGCGCATCAAAGCTGATACCGGTTTTGCGGCGGCTGTCATCGCCCATCAGATAAAGATAGATAGGCATAATTTCCGCTGGCGTTTTCAGCTTGCCCGCATCTTCTTCAGGAAAAGCGCTGGCGCGCATTTTGGTGCGGGTTCCGCCTGGATTGATGCAGTTAACCCGCAGATTACGATTTTTATACTCTTCAGCCAGCACCTGCATCATGCCTTCAGTGGCAAACTTTGATACGGCGTAAGCGCCCCAGCCGAAGCGGCCGACACGGCCTACGCTGGAACTGGTAAAAACCAGCGATCCCGCGTCTGAGTTCAGCAGCAGCGGCAGCAGCGCCTGGGTCAGGAAAAAGATGGCATCGACATTCACGCGCATCACCTGCTGCCATACCTCAGGCGAGAGATCGGCAAGCGGTACGATTTCACCCAGCAGACCGGCATTATGCAGCACGCCATCCAGACGCGGAACCTGCTGCGCCAGTTCACTGGCGAACTGATGACAGCTTTCCGGCGTCGCCGCAGCCAGATCGAGAATACGCACCAGCGGCGTCGCTTTGCCCAGCGCGCGGATTTCATCATCGACGCGCTGGAGCTTTTCCGCATTGCGACCCAGCAAAATAACCTGCGCGCCATAGCGAGCGTAGGTTAGCGCAGCTTCACGGCCAATACCGTCGCTGGCGCCGGTGACAAGAATAATTCGATGATTAAGCAGATCGCTTTTCGGTTGATAATGCAAAACGTCTTCCTCGGCGAGTAAGGGTTCAGCGCGGGGCTGAGAAGATCTAAGGGGGAGTTATGCCTGAAAAATATCTTCAGTTCAATGTCACAGCGCCCATTTCCCCGCGGCGAGCCGCTTTACAGGCGACGAGGTAGGCCGACTCGGCTACACTACCAGGTTTCAGAAAGGACATTAACAAAGGCGGATCGAATGGATTTACTGTTCTTCTATGCACTATTTTTAGCGAAAGTCGTCACCGTGGTGGTCGCTGTTGCGGCGATTGCCCTGATTCTGATTAACGTTACGCAACGCAAGCGCGGACAAAGCGGGCAGCTGCAGGTCACGCAGCTTAACGAGCGCTATCGTGAAATGAAACAAGCCATGCAGCTGGCGTTACTGCCGCCGCAGGAGCAAAAGCTGCGCCATAAGGCGGATAAGAAAAAGCAGAAACAGGAAGCGAAAGCCGCTAAGCAGCGGGCGAAACAGGGCCTTCCCGGCGTGGAGAAAAAGCCTGTGCTGTACGTTTTAGACTTCAGGGGCAGCATGGATGCCGGTGAGGTCACGTCGCTGCGGGAAGAAATTTCCGCGGTGATGGCGGTGGCGCATGAGCAGGATGAGGTTCTGCTGCGGCTGGAAAGTCCGGGCGGCGTGGTGCATGGCTACGGACTGGCGGCCTCGCAGCTGCAGCGTCTGCGGGAAAAGAATATTCGTTTAACGGTGGCGGTGGATAAAGTCGCCGCCAGCGGCGGCTATATGATGGCCTGCGTAGCCGATCAAATTATCGCCGCGCCTTTTGCCATTATTGGATCGATCGGCGTGGTAGCGCAGGTACCTAATTTCAATCGTCTGTTGAAGCGCAACAATATCGATGTGGAGCTGCACACTGCCGGTGAATATAAGCGTACGCTGACGCTGTTCGGCGAAAATACCGAGCAGGGACGTAATAAGTTTCGCGAAGATCTCAATGAAACGCATCTGCTGTTTAAACAGTTTGTTCAGCAAATGCGTCCGGTATTAGATATAGATCGGGTGGCGACCGGTGAGCACTGGTACGGTAGCCAGGCGCTGGAAAAACAGCTGATTGATGGGTTAGGAACCAGCGACGATATTATTATTGCCCGCATGGAACATTTCAGCGTCGTCAGCGTGCGTTACATGCGCCGTAAAAAGTTGATGGATCGCTTTACGCAAAGCGCCGCCGACAGCGCTGCTCGCCAGCTGTTGAAGCTGTGGCAGCGTGGCGACAAACCGCTGCTGTAAACCATTACCGCCCGGCGGGTCCGGGCGTTAATCGGCCAGATGATATTTCTCTGAGAGCGTCACCGTCAGCGCTTTAAATACGTTAAATACCGCCGTGCTTTTGGCCGTAGGCAGCCCGTTTTCATCGAGGAAATAGTTGCCGCGAAAAATCAGCAGCTGACCATTTTGTTCCACCTCGCTGGCGCTGATACCGGCAAAATAATCGTCATGCTCGTGGATGAGCGCGTTGGCTTTTTCAAGTATTTCCTCGCGAGAAAGCGCGATCGTTTTTGTGTTCATTATTTAATCCCATTTTGACAGATTATAATTCTCTTCTATATTACTGGTCTGTTGCCGCTAACCGCAAATTAAGTGCGGTTATTCGTACGGCGGAAAAAAGCGTCAAAGGTGGCGTAAAACCAGACGAGATGCTAATTAAGTTGCGTATCCGTTTTTATCAGGTACAGTGTGGGCGTTTCAGTGTCCGGGCGTAAAAATGGCTTTACGCAGGTAGCAAGAAGCGTCGGATTCCGGCTAAAAGCGCCTGCTAATCAGTAGCATAAACTGTCATGTATTGGATTGCCTGCTTTAAATCAGGCCAGGTTGAATTCTTTCTGATCCGCTGCAATATAGGTTGACACGCTGACTGGCAACGCTGGAAAACGCCATCATTACATTCGGACGTATTCATCAGGTAAAGGTAAATATGGGTAAAGCTCTCGTAATAGTCGAGTCCCCGGCAAAGGCCAAAACGATTAATAAATATCTCGGTAAAGACTACGTGGTTAAGTCCAGCGTGGGTCATATACGTGATTTGCCGACCAGTGGCTCGACGGTGAAAAAGAGCGCTGACGCTAAGCCAGCCAAAAAAGCGAAGAAAGATGAAAAAACGGCGCTGGTTAACCGTATGGGCGTCGATCCGTGGCACGGCTGGAAAGCTGACTATCAAATTTTGCCCGGTAAAGAGAAAGTCGTTGCCGAACTGAAAACGCTGGCGCAGGAAGCCGATCATATCTATCTCGCAACCGACCTTGACCGCGAAGGGGAAGCCATCGCCTGGCACCTGCGGGAAATCATCGGCGGCGACGATAAGCGCTTCAGCCGCGTAGTCTTTAACGAAATTACCAAAAATGCGATTCGCCAGGCCTTTGAAAAACCTGGCGAACTTAATATTGAGCGGGTTAACGCTCAGCAGGCCCGCCGCTTTATGGATCGCGTGGTGGGTTATATGGTTTCCCCGCTGCTGTGGAAAAAGATTGCCCGTGGGCTTTCCGCTGGACGCGTGCAGTCGGTTGCGGTGCGGCTGGTGGTGGAGCGCGAGCGTGAAATTAAAGCTTTCGTGCCGGAAGAGTATTGGGAACTGAGCGCCGATCTTACCACGCCGAAGGGCAGCGATTTACCGATGCAGGTAACGCATCGGGGTGAGAAGCCGTTCCGACCGGTTAATAAAGAACAGACGCAGGCGGCGGTTAGCCTGCTGGAAAACGCACGTTTTCGCGTAGAAGATCGTGAAGACCGGCCGACCAGCAGCAAGCCGGGCGCGCCTTTTATCACCTCTACGCTGCAGCAGGCGGCCAGTACCCGTCTCGGCTTTGGCGTTAAAAGAACCATGGCGCTGGCGCAGCGTTTGTACGAAGCGGGCCATATTACCTATATGCGTACCGATTCTACCAACCTGAGCCAGGATGCCGTAGCGATGGCGCGTGGCTATATTGAGTCTAATTTTGGCGATAAGTATCTGCCGAAAACGGCCAACGCCTACGCCAGCAAAGAGAATTCACAGGAGGCGCACGAAGCGATACGTCCATCCGATGTGACGATCCAGGCCGAACAGCTGAAAGATATGGAAGCGGATGCCCAGAAGCTTTATCAGCTTATCTGGCGCCAGTTCGTGGCCTGCCAGATGGTGCCGGCACAGTATGATTCCACCACGCTGACGGTAGCGGCCGACGATTTCAAACTGAAAGCGAAAGGTCGCATCCTGCGCTTTGACGGCTGGACTAAAGTGATGCCTGCGCTGCGTAAAGGCGATGAAGATCGTATTCTGCCAGCCATTGAGATCGGCGATGAACTGAGCCTGCAGCAGCTAAATCCGAGCCAGCACTTTACCAAGCCACCGGCGCGCTTCAGCGAGGCTTCGCTGGTGCGTGAGCTGGAAAAACGCGGGATTGGTCGTCCGTCCACCTACGCGTCGATTATTTCTACCATTCAGGATCGTGGCTATGTCCGCGTGGAAAGCCGCCGCTTTTATGCGGAAAAAATGGGTGAAATCGTAACGGACAGACTGGAAGAGAACTTCCGTGATTTGATGAGCTACGATTTTACCGCGCATATGGAAGATAACCTCGACCAGGTTGCCAATGACCAGGCCGAGTGGAAAGCGGTACTGGATAATTTCTTTGCCGATTTCAGCAAGCAGCTGGATCAGGCGGAAAAAGATCCGGAAGAGGGCGGCATGCAGCCGAACCCGATGGTGCTGACTACTATCGACTGCCCTACCTGTGGCCGTAAAATGGGCATTCGCACCGCCAGCACCGGCGTTTTCCTTGGTTGCTCCGGCTATGCCTTACCGCCGAAAGAGCGTTGTAAGCAAACCATTAACCTGATTCCGGAAAATGAAGTTCTGAATATTCTGGAAGGGGATGATGCGGAAACTAATGCGCTGCGCGCGCGTCGTCGCTGTCAGAAATGCGGTACGGCCATGGACAGCTACCTGATCGATAATCATCGTAAGCTGCACGTGTGTGGTAACAACCCCAGCTGCGACGGCTACGAGATTGAACAGGGCGAATTCCGCATTAAAGGCTATGACGGACCGATTGTTGAGTGCGAAAAATGCGGTTCCGAAATGCACCTGAAAATGGGACGCTTTGGCAAATACATGGCCTGTACTAACGACGATTGCAAAAACACCCGCAAAATTTTACGTAATGGTGAAGTTGCGCCGCCGAAGGAAGATCCGGTGCCTTTACCGGAGCTGCCCTGCGAGAAATCAGACGCTTATTTTGTCCTGCGTGACGGTGCGGCAGGCGTCTTCCTGGCAGCCAATACTTTCCCGAAATCACGTGAAACCCGTGCGCCGCTGGTGGAGGAGCTGCAACGCTTCCGCGATCGGTTACCGGAAAAGCTGCGTTATCTTGCTGATGCGCCAGCCACCGACGATCAAGGAAATAAAACGCTGGTGCGTTTTAGTCGTAAAACCAAACAGCAGTACGTCAGCTCCGAAAAAGAGGGCAAAGCCACCGGCTGGTCAGCTTTTTATGTTGATGGCGAATGGCGCGTGACGGAAAAATAAGCCTCTTTTTTTCTACTGTTGCTCAGCGCTTATGGGAATAAAACGCTAAACGCCAGGAAAATTTGTGCTATCGCCTTAAGGCCAGTCTCTGACTGGCCTTTTTCTGGCTCGCTTATAGCTAAAAGCTATACATCAGTCATAAAAATGTTATAGTTGTTATAGCATTAATTCTGAAATCTCCTATCGCTATAACTCGCCCGACAAGCGCCTTTTCCTGAGAGTTTTCCCGGGTCGCGCGCGGGTTTAGTGCGTGACTTTATCCGGGATGAATACCTATGAAATTGCAACAGCTGCGTTACATCGTGGAAGTGGTTAATCATAATCTGAATGTCTCATCAACCGCGGAAGGGCTTTATACTTCGCAGCCAGGCATCAGTAAGCAGGTGCGGATGCTGGAGGATGAGCTGGGCATTCAGATTTTTGCCCGCAGCGGTAAACATCTGACTCAGGTTACGCCTGCTGGCGAGGAAATTATCCGCATTGCGCGCGAAGTCCTTTCAAAAGTCGATGCCATTAAATCGGTAGCCGGTGAGCATACCTGGCCGGATAAGGGCTCACTGTACGTCGCCACTACCCATACGCAGGCACGCTATGCGCTTCCCGGCGTGATTAAAGGGTTTATTGAGCGTTATCCGCGCGTCTCGCTGCATATGCATCAGGGATCGCCGACACAAATTGCCGAAGCGGTATCAAAAGGAAACGCTGACTTTGCTATCGCCACCGAGGCGCTGCATCTGTATGACGATCTTATTATGCTGCCTTGCTACCACTGGAACCGCGCTATTGTCGTTACGCCCGATCATCCGCTGGCGGGAAAAAACGATGTGACCATCGAAGAGCTGGCGGAATATCCGCTGGTAACCTACACCTTTGGCTTTACCGGCCGTTCAGAACTGGATACGGCGTTTAACCGTGCAGGCTTAACGCCGCGTATCGTCTTTACCGCTACCGATGCCGATGTGATTAAAACCTATGTCCGGCTTGGGCTGGGCGTCGGCGTTATTGCCAGTATGGCGGTTGACCCGGTTGCCGATCCCGATCTGGTG
Organism: Mixta theicola; assembly: GCF_002895925.1. Lineage (GTDB taxonomy): Bacteria > Pseudomonadota > Gammaproteobacteria > Enterobacterales > Enterobacteriaceae > Mixta > Mixta theicola. The sequence continues at coordinate 167,547 of NZ_NWUO01000002.1, forward strand.
CGTATTGAAGCGGCTGAAATTTTCACTAACAGCACGACAAAAATCGGTTTCCGCCGTAGCACTTTTTTACGTAGCTATATGTATGATTTTATTCAACGTTTTGCGCCACACCTGACGCGTGACGTGGTGGATACGGCGGTTGCGTTACGCTCAAATGAAGATATAGAAGCGATGTTTAAAGATATTCGCCTGCCGTTTAAATAAGATAACCCTAAAAATAGAAGGGAAATAAGGCCGCTGCAAGCGGCCTTTTGCCTTTAATACCAGCCAATTGCACAAATTTTGGAATCTTTAGGATCATTTTTCTGTAAATGAAACATTCATCACATGTTTTTTAATTGTTATTAATTAAATGAGAAACAGTACACATTTTTATACGGGGAATTTTGCGCACCGCCAGGACAATTCTCATACTCAAGTTAAACCGAACCCGTAACGGCAGCCAGTAAGGGATTCAGAAAATTTTTATCAGGAATTAACTGGATCGGTTAGTTATTTTCTAAAGCATATTTGACTTAAGGAGAGATTAAAAAATGGCAAGGAAGTTAAGGTTTGCTAATATGAAATTTAACGAACGATAAATTACTCTAATCGTTTAGCTCAACAAAAATAGCTGGATTTTTGGTCTTAAAATGTTTAGGATTTCTCCTAAAAGCTGATTGAAGTTAACAATCGTTTTACTGAGAGTGATTATCAAAAACTATGGCTATGAGAATTTCAATACAACCTGGCGTACAGGGCAATGCCACCAAGGTGGCAAAAAGTGGCAGCAGCACCCGTCGTAAAGCCTGGTTGGCAGTATTTGCCGCGTGTGGCCTGTTCTGGACAGTTGTTGCCTTAATGGTTTGGCAAATCTGGAGTTAATTATGTGGGAACAAGCATTGCCGCTTAAAACGCAGCCGGTCCGCAAATTAAAAACGGCCAGTTGCAAACCCAAAGTACAGGATAAGGTTACGATTCCGGAAGCGTGGAATCTTAATGATGCGCAACGCAGCTTTATTGAATTAATGCTCGATAATAATAAATAAAACATAATTATTCGCATTTATCTTATAACCTGAAATAAGTATTCATTTTTTCCTTTCTGTTGATCGGCAAACCGATCGGGGCACCGCACTTTGCCCGATAAAATTAACCAATTACAGCATTCGGTAGAATCTATTGCTGTCGTTAAATAGATTCGTTGTTCAGCGACTTATTGGTCGGAAATCAACCTGAGAGGGTGCCTGATGAATATTAATCTGTTTCCATTGTTTAGCGCTTCCGCCTATTCTTTATTAGTTTGGATAGCAGCAGCCTGGTTATTAATGCAATAAGAACCTTCTCTCACTCTCTTTCCTTCTTAGCGCCCCGTCTGTTTTCAGCGGGGCGTTTTGCTTTCTGCGCCTTGCTCCCTTTCAATGTGTCTATTTGTGTTGTTATCAAAACGTTAATCATAGTTTGTACTATGTTTAACACAGACCTTGTTAATCATCAGGTTATTAAGCGCATTATAAAAAGGAGGAGCTATGTCGTTATCCCTGCGAGATAAAAGTCAGGACACGCTGGACGTAGATGGGCAACGCTACCATTTTTATAGTCTTCCACGTGCCGCTCAGCAGTTGGGCGATCTCTCCCGTTTACCTAAATCCCTGAAGGTGCTACTGGAAAACCTGCTGCGCTGGCAGGATGAGAGTTCCGTTACGGCTGAGGATATTCAGGCGCTTGCCGACTGGCAAAAAAATGCCCATGCCGATCGTGAAATTGCTTATCGTCCCGCACGCGTGCTGATGCAGGATTTTACCGGCGTGCCGGCAGTGGTCGATTTAGCGGCCATGCGCGAAGCGGTAAAACGCCTGGGTGGCGATGTGGCGAAAGTGAATCCGCTTTCGCCGGTCGATCTGGTTATCGATCATTCCGTTACCGTTGACCACTTCGGGGATGATAATGCTTTTGAAGAAAACGTCCGGCTGGAAATGGAGCGTAACCATGAACGTTACGTCTTCCTGCGCTGGGGACAAAAGGCTTTCGATAAATTCCGCGTCGTGCCGCCCGGCACCGGGATTTGTCATCAGGTAAACCTGGAGTATTTAGGCAAGGCCGTCTGGCATGAAGAGCAGGAGGGCAGGCGTATTGCTTATCCGGATACGTTAGTCGGCACCGATTCCCATACCACCATGATTAACGGTCTTGGCGTGCTGGGGTGGGGCGTTGGCGGCATTGAAGCGGAAGCGGCGATGTTGGGGCAGCCGGTATCCATGCTGATTCCGGACGTGGTGGGTTTTAAGCTGACAGGAAAACTGCGCGCGGGTATCACCGCGACTGACCTGGTGCTGACCGTTACGCAAATGCTGCGTAAGCACGGGGTTGTCGGTAAGTTCGTTGAATTTTATGGCGACGGGCTGGATGATTTGCCGCTGGCGGATCGCGCCACCATTGCGAATATGGCGCCGGAGTATGGCGCAACCTGCGGTTTCTTTCCTGTCGATCACGTTACCATCGGCTATATGAAACTGACCGGCAGAAGCAGCGAACAGGCTGCGCTGGTGGAAGCCTATGCCAAAGCGCAGGGATTATGGCGCAATCCGGGCGAGGAGCCGATCTTTACCAGTACGTTAGTGCTGGATATGAATGAGGTTGAAGCCAGCCTTGCCGGTCCGAAACGTCCGCAGGATCGTGTCTCGCTGGGCGACGTGCCGCAGGCCTTTCAGCAAAGTAACGAGCTGGAAGTGAACCATGCGCAAAAAGAACATCGTGCGGTAACCTATCGCGACGGTGAGCAGGAACGTCAGTTAACCGACGGCGCGGTCGCTATCGCCGCGATTACCTCCTGTACCAACACCTCTAACCCAAGCGTGCTGATGGCCGCCGGCCTGCTGGCGAAAAAAGCGGTCACGCTCGGCCTGCAGCGCAAGCCCTGGGTCAAAGCTTCACTGGCGCCCGGCTCAAAAGTGGTATCCGATTATCTGGCTACCGCACGTCTTACGCCTTATCTCGATAAGCTGGGCTTTAACCTGGCGGGCTACGGCTGCACCACCTGTATCGGTAATTCAGGTCCGTTGCCGGAGAATATTGAGCGCGCGATTAAAGAGGGCGATCTGACGGTGGGGGCCGTACTGTCAGGCAACCGTAACTTTGAAGGTCGTATACATCCGCTGATCAAAACTAACTGGCTCGCTTCACCGCCGCTGGTTGTCGCCTATGCGCTGGCGGGCAATATGAATATCAACCTGCAAAACGAGCCTCTCGGAGAAGATAAAACCGGCAAGCCGGTTTATTTACGTGATATCTGGCCAACGCCTGATGAAATCACCGCCGCGGTACAGCAGGTCTCCAGTGATATGTTCCATAAGGAGTACGCCGAAGTCTTTGACGGAACGCCAGAATGGCAGCAGATTAAAGTCAGTGAGGCGGCCACCTACGACTGGGATGAAGGCTCAACCTATATTCGTCTGTCGCCTTTCTTTGACGATATGGAAAAAACGCCGCAACCGGTGAAAGATATTAAAGGCGCGCGCATTCTGGCGATGCTGGGCGACTCGGTGACAACCGATCATATTTCCCCGGCCGGCAGCATCAAAGCGGAAAGCCCCGCTGGCCGCTATTTGCTTAATCGTGGCGTAGAGCGCGGCGATTTTAACTCCTACGGTTCACGCCGCGGCAACCATGAGGTCATGATGCGCGGTACGTTCGCCAATATTCGTATTCGCAACGAAATGGTGCCGGGGGTCGAAGGCGGTTTTACCCGCGTGGTGCCGAACGGGGAGCCGATGTCGATTTATGACGCCGCGATGATTTATCAGCAGCAGGGCGTGCCGCTGGCGGTGATAGCCGGCAAGGAATATGGCTCCGGCTCCAGCCGTGACTGGGCAGCGAAAGGGCCGCGTCTGCTTGGCGTTCGGGTGGTTATCTGTGAATCCTTTGAGCGCATCCACCGTTCCAACCTGATTGGCATGGGTATTTTACCGCTGGAGTTCCCGCAGGGCGTTACGCGCAAGACGTTAAACCTGAGCGGCGATGAGCTGATTGATATTGAAAATCTGACCGATTTGCAGCCTGGCGGCACGGTAAAAGTAACGATTACGCGCCCGGACGGCGGCAGAGAAGTGCTGGAGACGCGCTGCCGTATCGATACCGGTAATGAACTCACCTATTATCAGAACGACGGCATCTTGCATTATGTCATTCGTAATATGCTGAACTGAATACGCGCCGGGCATTCAGGGGGATGCTAAGGTCTACTATCCCTGAATGCCCGGCGTTTTCATCAGGATTTAGGCAGCAGATGCCCCATTTTTTCCGCTTTAGTATCCAGATAGTGCGCATTCTTGGGATTACGACCCACGATCAGCGGTACGCGCTCAACGATATTAATCCCGGCCTCGCTCAGAATCTCTACCTTGCGCGGATTGTTGGTCAGCAACCGCACTTCATTGACGCCCAGTAGCTTAAACATATCGGCGCAGAGGGTAAAATCGCGCTCGTCTGCGGCAAATCCCAGATGGTGATTCGCCTCAACGGTATCGTAGCCTTTATCCTGCAGCGCGTAGGCGCGGATCTTATTCAGCAGGCCAATGTTACGGCCTTCCTGGCGATGATAAAGCAGAACGCCGCGACCTTCTTCGGCAATGGCGTTCAGCGCCGCTTCCAGCTGGAAGCCGCAATCGCAACGCAGGCTAAACAGCGCATCGCCGGTCAGGCATTCAGAATGCACGCGCGCCAGCACCGCCTCACTGTTATTAATATCACCAAATACCAGCGCCACGTGGTCGTGGCCGGTAGCCAATTCTTCGAATCCCACCATGAGGAAATCGCCCCAGGGCGTGGGCAGTTTAGCTTCTGCCACCCGTTTAAGCTGCATGTGACTCTCCAGAACCATCTTAGGTTGCGCTATCATCAAGGTAGCGCCTGTTGGCCAACTTGACCGAAATCATGACGTCTATTTTGCCATAACCCGTCTGCGTACGGGTAATACGTCACGGCGATTAATGCGATAACGCACGATTATCCACGGAATTATGGTTATGTGCTTAATTTATAAACTAATATTAGATGCTGTTCGCGTAAATGCTTACAGGCTTATTAATGACAAGGAAGCAACATGCTGGAAATAGCGAAACGCACCGCCTTCGGCGCTCTGTTGCTGTCGGTTATGCCGTTATTACTGTGGCTTTCCGGCTGGCAATGGCAACCAGGCGCCAGCGGTTTGGGGTTACGTTTGCTGTTCTGGATGACGGAGACCGTGACGCGCCCGTGGGGAATTCTGACCAGCGCCATACTGTGCGCCTGGTTTTTATGGTGCCTGCGCTTTCGTTTAAAACCTGCGCTGTTTCTGTTGGTGGTGATGATTGCCGCTATTCTGGCCGGGCAATACACGAAATCCGTTATTAAAGCGCGGGTGCAAGAGCCGCGTCCCTATGTGCTGTGGCTGGAAAAAAACCACGGCATTCCCGGCGATAAGTTTTATCAGCTGGATCGTCAGGCGCGCGGCCAGATGGTGGAGCGACTGGTGGCGGATGATAGCCATATCCCGCCGTGGCTGAAACGTCACTGGGCGTTTGAAACGGGCTTTGCCTTTCCGTCAGGACATACCCTATTTGCCGCCAGCTGGGCGCTGCTGGGCGTGGGCCTGCTGTGGCCGCGTCGCCATCGTAAAACCGTGGCGATCCTGATGATTTGGGCCGTTGCGGTTATGGGAAGCCGGGTGCTGTTAGGAATGCACTGGCCGCGTGATCTGCTGGTGGCCACGTGGATTAGCTGGCTGCTGGTGACGCTGGCTTGCTGGCTGGCGCAGCGCCTTTGTGGTCCGCTGACGATCCCGCCCGATGAGCATCAGGAAATCGCCCAGCGCGAGCAGGATAAAGAATCATGATTGCAAAGCTGCTTTTTGGCCCCATAACCTAAGCGAGAAAACAAATTTTTGCTGAGATAGCGACTTTATCCGGCATCTCAGCAAGCATCCTTATAACATTTTTGGCATAATCCTTTGGCTTACACCGAATTACAGGACGAAATGTGAAATATTTACTGATCTTTTTACTGGTTCTGGTGATATTCATTATCTCCGTTACGCTTGGCGCTCATAATGACCAGGTTGTCTCGTTTAATTTTCTGATTGCGCAGGGCGAATACCGAATTTCCACCTTACTGGCTTCGCTATTTGGCGCAGGGTTTGTGCTGGGCTGGGCAATCTGTGGTCTTTTCTGGCTGCGCGTCCGCGTATCACTGGCTAACGCGCAGCGTAAACTCAAGCGTCTGCAGCAGCAAACTGTTCAGACCGAAAGCGTGGCTTCGCCACAACCGACCGTCGTCAAGGAATAACTCCCGATGTTGGAACTGCTGTTTCTGTTACTGCCCGTGGCCGCTGCCTATGGCTGGTACATGGGGCGCAGAAGTGCGCAGCAGGATAAGCAGCAGGAGGCTAATCGTCTGTCACGAGACTATGTGACCGGCGTAAACTTTCTGCTTTCAAACCAGCAGGATAAAGCGGTCGATCTGTTCCTGGATATGTTGAAAGAGGACAGCGGCACGGTGGAAGCGCACCTGACGCTGGGTAATCTGTTCCGCTCGCGCGGCGAAGTGGATCGCGCGATACGCATTCATCAATCCCTGATGGAAAGCGCCTCCCTGAGCTATGAACAGCGTCTGCTGGCAGTGCAGCAGCTGGGCCGCGATTATATGGCGGCGGGGCTATACGATCGGGCTGAAGAGATGTTCGGTCAGCTGACTGACGAAACCGATTTTCGCCTTAGCGCGCTCCAGCAGCTGCTGGTTATTTACCAGGCCACCAGCGACTGGCAGAAAGCGATAGACGTTGCTGAACGGCTGATTAAGCTGGGCAAAAGCCATCATCAGATGGAAATTGCGCACTTTTACTGCGAGCTGGCTTTGCTGGCGATGGGCAGTGACGATCTTGACCGTGCGCTTAATCTGCTAAAAAAAGGGGAGGCTGCCGATCGCCAGAGCGCGCGCGTTTCCATCATGATGGGACGTATTTTTAGGCGAAAGGCGATTACGCCCGAGCCGCGGGTCACCTGCAGCGCGTTATTGAACAGGATAAAGAGCTGGTCAGCGAAACGCTGGATATGCTGGAAAACTGTTATCAACAGCTGGAACAGCCGCTCGTCTGGGCTGATTATCTGCGCCGCTGTGTAGAAGAGAACACCGGCGCGCTGGCGGAGCTTTACCTGGCGGATATTCTGGAACGCGAGCAGGGCGCAGACGTCGCGCAGGTTTATATTAACCGTCAGCTGCAGCGACATCCTACCATGCGCGTTTTTCATCGCCTGATGGATTTCCACCTGCACGAGGCGGAAGATGGCCGCGCCAAAGAGAGCCTGATGGTGCTGCGTGATATGGTGGGCGAGCAGATTCGTACCAAACCGCGCTATCGCTGCCAGAAATGCGGCTTTACGGCGCATGCGCTTTACTGGCATTGTCCATCCTGCCGCGCCTGGTCAACCGTTAAGCCTATACGCGGGCTGGATGGCCAATAAGCAATAATATGCTGCGGTAACCGGTTTATTACTGGATTACGCCTCCGCTATTAGTTACAACATACTAATAATTCATCACAAGAAAATCGCCTTTACCGCGAGGACAATTCGCCTGGCAGGCCAACTATGGCCGTCCATGCTACAGGTTAAGGCTGTTTTCCATCGCCCGTGGCAGGTAGAATGCTTGCCGTTTTCTCCTGCGCCATGCGGTGCCTCATTGTTGAAGGAATAGAGATGTCTCAACCTCAAAATCGACTTGATTCGCCTGTTCTGGTCGCGCTTGATTACGCTGACCGTAACCGGGCGCTGGCCTTTGTGGATGGTATCGATCCGGCCAGTTGCCGATTAAAAGTAGGCAAAGAAATGTTCACGCTTTTCGGGCCTCAGCTGGTCCGCGATCTGCATCAGCGTGGTTTTGAGGTATTCCTCGATCTGAAATTCCATGATATTCCGAATACCGCGGCGCACGCGGTTGCCGCCGCCGCCGATTTGGGAGTCTGGATGGTTAACGTACACGCCAGCGGTGGGGCGCGTATGATGAATGCCGCACGTGAAGCGTTAACCTCTTTCGGTAAAGATGCGCCGCTGCTGATCGCGGTAACGGTGTTGACCAGTATGGAAGCAACCGATCTGCACGATCTGGGAATTACGGCGACGCCGGCTGAACATGCAGCGCGCCTGGCGCGTCTGACACAGCAGTGCGGGCTGGACGGCGTGGTGTGTTCCGCACATGAAGCGTCAGCGTTTAAGCAGCAGTTTGGCGGCGGCTTTAAGCTGGTTACGCCAGGGATTCGTCCCGCCGGCAGCGAGGCGGGCGACCAGCGTCGTATTATGACGCCGCTACAGGCGCAGCAGGCGGGCGTTGACTATATGGTAATCGGACGCCCGATCACCCAATCTGCCGATCCGGCAGCCACGCTACAGGCTATTCTGGCATCACTGCGGGAGGAAGTATGAGTAAAGACAATCCGCTGGTTTACTCCACTGACAGCGGCCGCATTACTCAGCCGGAAAGCGAAGCCCCGCGCCCTAAAGGCGACGGCATTGTCCGCATCCAACGTCAAACCAGCGGACGCAAGGGTAAAGGCGTTTGTATCATTACCGGCCTGGATCTGGACGACGGGGAGCTTAACAAGCTGGCGGCGGAGCTAAAGAAAAAGTGCGGCTGCGGCGGAGCGGCGAAAGAGGGGCTTATCGAGATTCAGGGCGACAAACGCGATGAATTAAAAAGCCTGCTGGAAGCGAAGGGGTTGAAGGTCAAACTGGCCGGAGGCTGAAAAAACAAGGCCGTTCATTGAACGGCCTTATCATATGGGTAGATGCGCTGCGTAGCCTTGAATTATAGTTATGTTAAAGCTTAGTCAATCTGATGACCAATGATCCCGCCGACGGCAGCGCCGCCGATAGTGCCCAGACCGCTGCCGTTGGTCAGCACGGAGCCGCCAATAGCACCAGCGCCAGCGCCAATTGCCGTGTTACGGTCGCGTTTAGACCAGTTGCTGCAGCCGGTTAAAGACAGGGCAACGACAACGGCCAGCACGGTAGCGGAAATGCGTTTTGCATTGTTAGTCATAATTACTTCTCCTTAATTGTTGCTCACAGAGGAAACCCTTCAAGTATAGTCGGGTTACTCTGCGTCTCAGGTTCGCTGACCGTTTATTTTGGCGCGGAACATCTCCCTGTTTAGCCGTTGATGCGGCAGAACGCGGTTGATTTCCGATCGTCTGTTTACGTCAGGAACAGCAATTGTTGTTACTAAAACTAAGGGTGCTAATTATCACCCACGGTTCAATTGCCTTGATTAATTATAGGCACTACCAAAAGTTACAACAGGTTAAAAACTCCTAATTAGCTGCACAAAAATCTCTTGTCAGCCAGATCGTGCCATCTAATCAGCCAGCGCTTCCATACCTTTACTCCACCAGCCCCATAACAATAGTGTATTTACAGAAGGGTGGATGGAAATATTATGCTGGAAGAACTCAAAGAGCAGGTGCTTGAAGCCAATCTGGCGCTGCCTGAACACAATCTGGTGACGTTTACCTGGGGCAACGTCAGCGCTATCGATCGTGAACGCGGTTTGCTGGTTATCAAGCCCTCCGGCGTCAGCTATGAAGCCATGAAACGCGACGATATGGTGGTAGTCGCGCTGGAAAACGGAGAGGTGGTGGAAGGCGATAAGCGTCCTTCATCCGATACCGATACTCATCGGGCACTTTATCTGGCATGGCCGGACGTTGGCGGCATTGTGCATACCCATTCGCGACACGCGACCATCTGGGCGCAGGCCGGACGTGATATTCCCGCCTGGGGAACCACGCACGCCGATGATTTTTATGGCCCGATCCCCTGTACCCGCATGATGACCGATGAAGAAATTGCCGAGCGCTATGAATGGGAAACCGGTCAGGTGATTATCGAAACGCTGCGTCAGAGGGATATTGCACCGTTAGCGGTTCCGGCCGCGCTGGTACATTCACATGGGCCTTTCGCCTGGGGCAAAAGCGCTAAAGATGCGGTCCATAGCGCAGTGGTGCTGGAAGAGGTGGCCTATATGGCGCTGTTTAGCCAACAAATCACGCCAGCATTGCCGGCAATGCAGCAGACATTGCTGGATAAACACTGGCTGCGTAAGCATGGCGCTAACGCTTACTATGGGCAAAAAAGTTGATGCTTCGCGCAAAAGAAAAAGATCAGTTCTTTAATATTGAAACACCATTTTAAAATACAGGAGAAGATCACTTTTCCCGATCGATAATCACGCTATGTTGCTGACCGTTGCCCAGACGGGCGTTGCAGGATCGTTCCAACATCTTGCTCAACAAGGGTGGAAGACAACATGCAAATCAAACGTGCTATCGATAAAATTCCGGGTGGAATGATGCTGGTACCCCTGTTTTCAGGGGCGCTTTGCCATACTTTTTCTCCTGGGGCGGGTAAGTACTTTGCATCTTTTACCAACGGATTGATGAGCGGAACCGTGCCTGTTCTGGCCGTCTGGTTCTTTTGTATGGGCGCATCGATAAAATTAAGCGCCACCGGCACCGTGCTGCGTAAATCGGGCACGCTGGTGGTGACGAAGATTGCCGTGGCCTGGGTTGTAGCCGCGATTGCCTCCCGAGTGATGCCGGAAAACGGCTTTGAAGTAGGTATGCTGGCCGGGTTGTCAACGCTGGCGCTGGTGGCGACGCCGGTATTGATTGCAGAGATGGTGCCGCAGTTTAAGGCGGTAGCGCCAGCCGCTACGGCGCTGGTCGCCACCGCAGTTATCGTGACGTCGCTGTTAGTGCCAATGATTACTGCGGTTTATTCGAAGCAGGTGAAACGGCATCGCGCGGCAGCCGGTCAACGCGCAGCGATTAAATAATCGCGCTCAAAAATTCACCCGCCGCTAAGGCGGGATTTTTTTTATTTTTTACTTAAAAATCAGTCGCTCATTCAGTGTTGTCTCACTCTGCATTAGGCTGGTGTTGCGTTTAACGCATCAACTATACCGAGGATGAGATTATGTCATTAATGAACCAACCTACCTGCCGACTGTTTACTGAATCTGGACAGACCACTCAACTGGATGCCTGGTATGAAGAAGAGCGGCGCACGATGTGGATGATGCTGCGTGCGGAACCTCGGCCCTCCTTCAATCACGCGCTTATCGAAGAGATCATGAACCTGCGCTATGCCGCTCAGCGCTCCGGTTTACCCATCGATTTTTGGGTTACGGGATCGCTGGTTCCGGCGATGTTTAACGCGGGCGGTGATTTAAATTTCTTTGTGGAGTGCATAAAAAATGGCCGGCGCGAGGCGCTTCGCGCTTATGCTCGTGCCTGCGTTGACTGCATTCATGCGGCAGCGCGCGGTTTTGATGTCGGCGCGGTGACCATTGCTATGGTCGAGGGGAGCGCGCTGGGTGGCGGTTTCGAAGCGGCATTGGCCCATCACTTTTTGCTGGCGCAAGATAACGCCCGCATGGGCTTCCCGGAAATTGCCTTTAACCTGTTTCCCGGCATGGGCGGCTATTCACTGGTGGCGCGTCGCGCCGGCATGAAGCTGGCCGAGGAGCTGATTTGTGAAGGAGAAAGTCATACCGCGGAGTGGTTTGAAACGCGCGGGCTGGTCGATCGGCTGTTCCAGCAGGGCGAGGGGTATCGGGCCACGCGTACCTTTATCGATACGCTGCGGCCCAAGCTCAACGGCGTAAAGGCGATGCTGAAAGCCCGTCAGCGCGTGCTTCAGCTCACCCGCGGCGAGCTGATGGATATTACGGAAGACTGGGTGGATTACGCTTTTACCATTGAGGAAAAGGATCTGGCGTATATGGAGCGCCTGGTCCAGCTGCAAAACCGTCTCAGTTCGCAGCTGCGTAAAGTAAGCTAACGGGATTAATCAAGTCTTGGCAAGACGCTGAGCAAGCCAATGCTCCAGTTTATCTGCGGGCATTGGCTTCGCGTAATAGTAGCCCTGGCGTTCATCCACCTCGTTCTCCAGCAGAAACTGTTCTTCCTGTTGATTTTCAATCCCTTCAGCGATCACGCGCAGGTTCAGCGCCTTAGCCACCGCGACGATCGCCCGTACCAGCGATTGGGCAATTGGCTGTTCGTGTACATTGCGCACAAAGCTTTGATCCAGCTTAATGGCATCAATCGGCACGCGTGCCAGCTGCGACAGCGATGAGTAACCGGTGCCAAAATCATCCAGATGCACCTCCGCGCCCAGTTCACGGAACTGATGCATTATGGCCAGCGTCTGCTGTTCATTTTCAATCAGACAGCTTTCAGTCAGCTCAATATCAATCGGGCTGGAGTTCATGCCGTTAAGCTGCAGCGCCTGCTTCAGGTCGTTATAGATGCTTTGGTCGATCAGCTGACGCGCGGAGACGTTGACCGCCACGCGGAGATAGATCCCCTGACGACGCCAGGTCACAATCTGCTGTAGCACCGTGAGCATTACCCAGCGGCCAAGCGGCACAATCAGGCCAGACTCCTCGGCATAGGAAATAAACTCATTGGGCGGGATCAGGCCGCGCTCCGGTGAAAGCCAGCGCACCAGCGCCTCGGCGCCCGTCACCACGTCGCCCGCAACGATTTTGGGCTGATAGTGAACGATCAGCTGTTGTTGTTCCAGCGCCTTACGCAGATTGGTATCCAGCCAAACATATTCAAAGACGCGCTGATTCATTTCTGCGGAAAAAACGCAGGCCTGGCCGCGCCCGCACTCTTTGGCGTGATACATCGCCGTATCGGCATTGCGTATCAGGCTATCGCGATCCTCGCCATGCTGCGGCGCCAGGGCAATGCCCAGCGAACAGCCGGTATAAACTTCGATCAGGCCGATACGGAACGGCTGACGCAGGCGAGACAGAATGCGTAGCGCCATCGCTTCCAGCGCAGTTTGAGACGTGTTTTCCGCCAGCACGATAAACTCATCGCCGCCGAGGCGGCCCAGCGTTTGCTGTGGCTCAAGGCAGGTAAGCACCGCCAGCGATACCGCCTGTAACAGCTGATCGCCAAACATATGGCCGTAAGCGTCGTTGATCTTCTTAAAATTATCCAGATCCAGATAAACCACGCCGATCTGCTGCCCATTGCGTTTTTCCAGCACTTCGCTGATACGCTGATGAATGGCGTTACGGTTAGGCAGGCCGGTAACGGTATCGGTATTCGCCAGGATACGCAGGCGCTCCTGCGCCCGGCGTTCTTCAGTAATATCGGTGCCGGAACAGATTAGGAATATTTCGTTTTTACCGCTGCCGCTGTGGACGAATTTATTGCGAAACAGAAACAGGCGCTGGCCCTTACGCGTTTTAATCCAGCGCTCCACTTCATAAGAGCTGCCGTCCCGGAAAAAGCCGGTAATATTGCGGCGTGAGGCCACTGCTTCCTGGCGGGTCATAAAAAGCTGAAAGACGTTACGGCCGATGACTTCTTGCTCTTTTAACCCGGTGTACTCTTCACTGAGGCGGTTAAAGCGCTGGATATTGCCGTTCTGATCGAGGATCACAATTACCGAGTTGGCTTCTGAAACCACCTGCTCAGCGAAAGAAAGACCCTGGGTTAAATCGCGCGCCACGGAGGAGGTGTCGCCCCACGCCGACGCGGTGCCGGCCCATTCTCCCTGATTGACTTTGCGCCCGACAAAATGCATTGGCAATTCTTCGCCACGCAGATTTATCACCAGGTTTATGCTGGAGGTTACCACCGTCATCGCACGCAGCAGCTGCGCCTGGGAAGCAGTGAGCGGGACGGCCAGGTTCGTTTCCGCCAGTTCTTCCCGGGAAAGTTTTAGGGCATCACTGTCGGAGGTAAGCTGCCAGTAAGGGCTGCGGGTGCCAAACAACGTAAAGAGCAATGTTTGACCCTGATCTTCAAGCATACAAACCATCCTGTTAAGCAGATCGCGCGACTATCACAAGTTTAGTAATACTTCATGACTGAATACATAAGCATTATGCATTCTGAAGGCTATTTTTTTCCGTAAAAAATTAACATTTTTCGCTGGCAGGACGTTAAACAGGCGCCAGCTTATGCGGCGCCTGCAGCTTTGCTCTGCGTGTTGATACTATCAGCCAAAGGGAAAAGGTGACAGTAGCTGTTTGTTAGCAGGGGCATTTTCCCATTTTTCCGCCTTTTGCCGGGAAGCGCGCTTCAAGGCAATAGCGATGAAATTCCTTTTCCGTCATTGGCACGGCGGCAGGATGCTGCTGCCGCATATGATGCAGATAATTTTGATAATCCTGCACGCCGACCATCAGGCGAAAACTTTGCACCAGCCGCTGCCAGATCAGACGCCAGCCCGGCGGCGGCGGGGCGCTACATGTTGTCAGCGGACGGCAGCGTTGAATTTTCGCTATCTGACGTCGCGTGGGGACAGGGCGAAGCAACTCAGACATGACGCACCTCCTTACGCAGCACCGGATCTGTTTCCTGGGTCGTCGGGCGCTCGCTTTTAAGCGCACGGCGAATCACGAAAAAGGCGGCGATCAGCATCGTCACCGCGACCAGCATAAAGAAAGCGCACAGGGCGGCGTTAATTTGATTGCTCAGCACAATGGTTTGCATATCCGCCACGCTTTTCGCCGGGGCGATAACAGTGCCGTTATCAATCGCCGTGCTGAATTTCTTCGCCTGCGCCAGAAAGCCGATGGCGGGTTTTTCATGGAAAATTTTCTGCCAGCCTGCCGTCATCGAGGTAATAAATAGCCAGACGGTTGGCAGAATCGTTACCCAGGCATAGCGCTGCTTTTTCATTTTAAACAGCACCACGGTGCCGAGAATCAGCGCCATTGAAGCCAGCATCTGATTGCCGATGCCAAACAGTGGCCACAGCGTGTTAATGCCGCCTAACGGATCGACTACGCCCTGATAAACAAAAAAGCCCCAGCCTGCAACGGCTACGGTGGTTCCGGCCATATTGCCCAGCCAGGAGCGATTATTAGCCAGGCTGGGGATCAGCGTACCCGCCAGATCCTGCACCATAAAGCGACAGGCGCGCGTTCCGGCATCTACCGCCGTAAGGATAAACAGCGCTTCGAACAGAATGGCGAAGTGATACCAGAACGCCATCATTGCGCGGCTGTTAAAGATCTCGGAAATGATGTGCGCCATCCCGACGGCAAAAGTTGGCGCGCCGCCGGCCCGCGACAGCACCGAGGTTTCGCCCACGTCACGGGCAATGGTGGTAAGCATTTCCGGCGTCACCACAAAGCCCCAGCCGTTAATCACCTGCGCTGCGTTCTCCACCGTCGTGCCGATCAGCGCTGCCGGAGAGTTCATAGCGAAGTAAACGCCAGGCTCAATAACCGAGGCGCATATCAGCGCCATGATCGCCACGAATGATTCCATCAGCATCGCGCCGTAGCCGATAAAGCGGATATGACTTTCCCGCTCGACCAGCTTCGGCGTGGTGCCGCTGGAAACCAGCGCATGAAAGCCGGAAATCGCGCCACAGGCGATAGTAATAAACAGGAAAGGAAACAGCGCGCCGGAAAAAACCGGGCCGCTGCCGTCAATAAAGCGCGACACGGCAGGCATCTTCATTTCTGGCATGGCGAACAGAATTCCCACGGCCAGGCCGACGATGACGCCGATTTTCAAAAAGGTCGAGAGGTAGTCACGCGGAGCCAGCAGTAGCCATACCGGCAGCACCGAGGCGATAAAACCATATCCCACCAGCACCCAGGTCAGCGTCGTGCCTTTCAGCGTAAAGAACGGGCCCCAGTAAGGGTGCTGTGCAACATCGCCCCCGTAAATAATCGCTGCCATCATCAGCACAAAACCGATAAGCGAAACTTCAGCAATTTTCCCCGGACGCAGAAAGCGCATCCAGATCCCCATCAGCAGGGCGATAGGGATGGTCGCAGCGATGGTAAACAGGCCCCACGGGCTGTTGGCCAGCGCTTTTACCACCACCAGCGCCAGCGCCGACAGGATAATAATCATCACTCCCAGCGCGCCGAGCATGGTAATCACGCCAGCAAACGCGCCCAGTTCCTGACGCGCCATCTCGCCCAGCGAACGGCCATCGCGCCGCGTAGAGATAAACAGCACCAGGAAATCCTGCACCGCGCCCGCCAGCATGACGCCGACCAGGATCCAGATGGTGCCGGGCAGAAAGCCCATTTGTGCGGCCAGGATCGGGCCAACCAACGGGCCGGCGCCGGCGATAGCGGCAAAATGGTGACCGAACAGCACCCATTTATTGGTAGGCACATAGTCGAGACCGTCGTTATAGCGTTCGGCAGGCGTTATGCGGCTATCGTTAAGTTCAAAGATATTCCGGGCGATAAACAGGCTGTAAAAGCGATAGGCAATGCTATAGCAGGCGACTGCCGCAACCACCAGCCAGACGGCATTAACCGGCTCGCCGCGGTTAATCGCCAGCATGGCGAAGGCAAACGCGCCAATCAACGCCACGGCTAACCAGATTAAACCGGTCTTGACGTTTTTCATGACAAACTCCTTGCTGAATCCACAGGAAAGAAAAAAGGAAGCAAGGTAAAAATAATTTAAACTTTTGTTAGAGAAAGGAAAATTTAAGAAAAGTGTGAGGAAGCAGGCGTTTTAGTTGTGAAATGCGATGGTGAGAACGGTTAATTTCAGAGGCAGTTAAAAAAACGAGGCGGCATCAGGCCGCCCCGTTAAGTACATTATCAGGCCGCCGGGCGCGCCACGATATTGCGCGTTTCCATACGGACCTCAGCGATAGTCACCTCAATCACATCGGTAACGCGGTAAACCACTTCGCCCTTAATCTGTACAGTGCCGTTTTCCTGGCTGCACACCAGTTCATCACGCACCGCATGGATAAAGGGAGCCGGGATAAAGGCAACGGCGCCGTTATCCAGCAGGCGTACGCGCATACCGCCACGGGAAACATCGATGATTTCCGCGCTGAAGCGGGTATCGGCGCCAGCCGCTTTGTTCAGGAAGCGGGCATACAGCCAGTCGCCCACGTCGCGCTCCGCCATGCGGTTCAAACGACGACGCTCGCCCATCTTCAGCGTAACCTCATCATTCGGACGCGAGGCGCTTTCGCCACGAATAATCGCTTTCAGCAGACGATGGTTAACCATATCGCCATACTTACGAATCGGGGAAGTCCAGGTGGCATAAGCCTCAAGGCCAAGACCAAAGTGCGGGCCTGGCTCGGTGCTGATTTCAGCAAAGGACTGGAAGCGACGAATACGGCTATCGAGGAACTGGGTCGGCTGCGCATCCAGTTCGCGTCGCAGCTGGATAAAGCCTTCCAGCGTCGCCATAGCGGCTGCATCAGCGGTCACGCCGTGATTAGCCAGTACGGCGGCTGCCTGCTCGGCATTGGCGGCGTCAAAGCCCAGGTGCACGTTATAGATGCCGAAACCGAGCTTATCGCGCAGTACCATCGCCGCACAGATGTTCGCGGCGATCATCGCCTCTTCAACGATGCGGTTAGCGATACGGCGCGGCTCAGCGATAATATCCAGCACTTCGCCTTTCTCGCCCAGCAGGAAGCGGTAATCCGGGCGGTCTTTAAATACCAGCGCGTTTTGCTGACGCCATTCCACGCGGGAAAGGCAAAGACGATGCAGCAAACGGATTTGCTGTGCTACCTCTTCAGCGGCAGGCTGCCACTCGCCCTTGTTTTCCAGCCAGTCGGAGACTTCGTCATAGACCAGCTTGGCTTTAGATTCGATCCAGGCGGCAAAGAACTGTATGTCAGACAGCGCGCCGTTCTGGCTTACGGTGACACGGCAGGCCAGCGCCGGACGACGCTCATTCGGGCGCAGCGAGCAGACATTATCGGACAGCTCGCGCGGCAGCATCGGGATATTGAAGCCCGGCAGATAGTTAGTAAAAGCACGACTGGCGGCGATGGCGTCCAGCTTGCTGTCTGCGGGCACATAGGCGGTTGGGTCGGCGATGGCGATCGTCAGGCGTAGCGCATTATCCGCCAGCTCTTCGACATACAGCGCATCGTCCATATCTTCGGTGCTGGCGCTGTCGATAGTGACAAAATTCAGCGCGGTTAAATCTTCACGCTCCAGCTTTTCATCCTGCATATCGCTGAAGGTTTCCGCTGGCGCTTCACGCTCAAGGTTATGGCGTGACAGTGTCACCCACCACGCGCCAGATGATCGTCGCCGGTGGTGATAAATTCGGTCAGTTCAGCATAAAAACTGCGGTCGCCTTTCAGCGGATGGCGGCGCATTTCCGCCACGGCCCAGTCACCGGCCTGAAAATCATGTTGCAGGCTGCGTACCGGACGGCAGGGAATGACATCTTTAATCAGCGGATGATCGGGAACGATGAAGAGGCGGTCATCTTTTTTCTGGATCCGGCCAACAAAGCGCGTCAGGAACGGCTCAACCAGGGTTTCCGGTTCGGCAATTTCACGATCTTTATCGGTTTGCACCGCAGCGATAACGCGGTCGCCCGCCATCACTTTTTTCATCTGCGGCGGCGGAATAAAGTAGCTTTTCTGCGCGTCTACTTCTAAGAAACCGAAACCTTTCTCGGTGCCTTTTACCACCCCTTCCACACGCGGCGTCTGGGCGTGGAGCTTCTCTTTAAGCTGCGCAAGCAGCGGGTTATCCTGGAACATAGTTGAATTCAGTTTCGTGGCCTAAGAGCGGCAGACAGTTTTACGCGATTCGCTGGCGCCCGGCAAGGTGTAATAAACGTAAAAAGCCGGAAAGATCCGGCTTTTTACACAGGCTTACAGGCTATCAGGCAATACGCTGCGTGACCACTTCAGCTGATAAAGAAATTTTCACCGGCACCGATTTGGAGGTCGGCGTGCCGCTGCCGTCGCCAAAGCTGGAGAGGGGGACCAGCGGGTTGGTTTCCGGATAATAGGCGGCAAGGTTTCCGCGTGGAATGTTGTAAGGCACCAGCTTAAAGCCGCTGACCCGACGGGTAATACCGTCGTTCCACAGGGTTTCGATATCCACGTTTTGCCCGGCGTCATAGCCCAGCTCGCTCATATCTTCCGGGTTAATAAACAGCACTTCACGCTGACCATAAACGCCGCGATAGCGGTCATCAAGGCCGTAAATCGTGGTGTTGTACTGATCGTGCGAGCGCAGCGTCTGCAGCGTAAACGGCACTTCTACCTCGCCCAGCGATGGGAACAGCGAGGTGGGTAAGGCCGCCGCGCTGAAGTGCGCTTTACCGCCAGGCGTATTAAAGCGCAGCTCGGCCGCGGCGTTGCCTAAATAGAAACCGCCAGGCTGTTCGCATTTCTTATTAAAGTCGGCGAAGCCAGGAATGGTCGCGGCAATATGATCGCGGATTTTGTTGTAATCCGCCGCCAGCGCCAGCCAGTCAACTTTAAAGCTGCTGAGAACCGCATTCGCGATGCCCGCCACGATGGCGGTTTCAGAACGCTGCGTATTGGCCAGCGGTTTACCCACGCCTTCAGAGGCGTGCACCATGCTGAATGAATCTTCCACGGTAATAAACTGCGAGCCGGTGGCCTGCATATCCTGCTCGGTGCGGCCCAGCGTCGGCAGAATCAGGCTTTCCTGACCCGGCACCAGATGGCTGCGATTCAGCTTGGTGCTGATATGTACGGTCAGGCCACAGCGCTGCATCGCTTCTTCCGTACGCGGACTGTCCGGTGCGGCGGCGGCAAGGTTGCCGCCCAGCGCGATCAGCACTTTAATCTCATCGCGCAGCATCGCTTCCAGCGCTTCTACGGTGTTATGACCCGGCGCACGCGGCGGTTCAAAGTCAAAGTGCTTCGCCATCGCATCAAGGAAAGCCTGAGAAGGTTTCTCATCAATGCCCATAGTGCGGTTGCCCTGCACGTTGCTGTGCCCGCGAACCGGACAAAGACCGGCGCCTTTCTTGCCCAGCTGGCCAAACAGCAGCTGCAGGTTCACGATTTCACGCACCGTATCCACGGAGTGCTTATGCTGGGTGATACCCATCGCCCAGGTACAGATAATGCGGTCGGCGCTCTGGTAGATGGCTGCCGCTTCACGCAGCTGCTGTTCGCTCAGGCCGGACTGCTGTTCAATCTGTTCCCAGCTGGTGGCGTCTACCGCCGCCAGGTAATCTTCCACGCCCTGCGTAGCCGCATTGATAAAGGTTTCGTCAAACAGGCCTTTTTTACCGGCTGCGATACGGGCGCGGTGGGTTTCCGCCAGCGCTTTGACCATGCCGCGTACAGCGGCCATATCGCCGCCCAGATTCGGCTGATAATAGGTGGAGCTAATGGCGCCCGCTTTTGAAGTCATCACTTCCAGCGGTTTCTGCGGGTCGGCAAAACGCTCCAGACCGCGCTCGCGCAGGGTATTAAAGGTGACGATTTTCGCACCGCGATCGGCGGCATGGCGCAGGCTGTGCAGCATACGCGGATGGTTGGTGCCCGGATTCTGACCAAATACAAAAATGGCATCCGCATGATCGAAATCATCCAGACGAATGGTGCCTTTACCAACGCCGATGCTGCGCTTCAGGCCGCTGCCGCTCGCTTCGTGACACATATTGGAGCAATCAGGAAAGTTATTGGTGCCAACCATACGGCCAAACAGCTGATAAAGCCATGAGGCTTCATTGCTGGCGCGGCCGGAGGTGTAAAGCTCCATCTGGTCGGGATTATCCATCGCGTGAATATGCTGAGCAATCAGCGAAAACGCGTCATCCCAGCTGACAGGCTCATAGCGATCGGTCTGGCGGTTATAGCGCAGCGGCTCGGTCAGACGCCCCTGATATTCCAGAAAGTAATCGCTCTGCTGGTAAAGCGTGCTGATGCTGTGGGTAGCAAAAAACTCAGCGTCGATAAAGCGGCGGGTCGCTTCCCATGTCACTGCTTTGGCGCCGTTTTCACAGAAGCTGAAGGTGCTTTTGTTATCGTCGCCCCATGCGCAACCTGGGCAGTCAAAGCCTTTGGCTTTGTTCATGCGCAACAGGTTGCGCATATTTTTCAGTGCTTGTTTGCTGTCCATAACGAAACGGGTGGTGGCTTCAAGTGAGCCCCAGCCGCCCGCTGCGGCCTGGTATGGCTTAATTTGCGATTTGAATTTCATGATTCGTGCAGGCTTATGGTGTTTATGAATTGTTAAGCATTTATTGCTTCTTTTACCGGGAAGTCTGCTTCGGGTTAAATATTTTGTCTAATTGATTGACTTAATGGTGTGATAGTTTTCCTTTATCGTGCAGCGGAAAAGTGTGAGTTTGCTCAAGTTTTGTCCGCCGTTTGTGCCTGGCGGTGCGGTGCTTATCGTCTGACTGACTAATACTGAAATTTTCTGACCTGCAACAGAGGCGGTTTATGAAAGATTTCGTCAGTAAGGTTCATGCGTTCGGCAAAGCATTGATGATGCCTATTTCAGTAATAGCCGCAGCCGGCATTTTTCTTGGCCTCGCCGCTGCAATGCAAAATCCGGCTATTACCGGCGATGCCTTCGCCAATATGCACACGCCTCAGCTGATTATTAGCTTTATTCGTAAAGTAGCTGGTGCGCTGTTTGCCAACCTGCCGGTATTTTTTGCCGTCGCCAGCGCTATCGGCCTGGCAAAAGCGGAAAAGCCGACGGCAGCCTTCGCGGCGGTGATCGGGTTTATCGCTATGCATGTGGGGATCAGCGCCACGCTGGCGGCCAAAGGGTTGACGGCGCAGACGACTACGCCGGAAGCGCTGCAGCAGGCAGGGATGAATCAAACCACGGCCATGATGACCTCGGCGGAATATATCCAAATGCTGGGCATATTCACGCTCAACATGAGCGTGTTGGGCGGCGTGATTGCCGGTTTGCTGACGGCCATGCTGCATAATCGTTTTTATACCCAGCAGCTGCCGACGGCGATAAGCTTCTTTGGCGGACGACGCTTCGTACCGATAGTGACGGTAGTGGTGCTGCCGCTGGTGGGCGTGCTGCTGGCGCTAATCTGGCCGACAATTGGCGCGGGCATCGCCTGGGTTGGCGAATTGATTGGTAAGAGCGGCCAGTACGGCGCATTTTTACTGGGCACCTGCGAACGCCTGCTGATCCCAACCGGTCTGCATCATATCCTCAACGAAACCGTACGCTTTACGCCGATTGGCGGTGTCGCCACCGTGGATAATCAAACCATTGTCGGCGCGTTGAACATCTTCAATACTTCGCTAACCCATCCAGGCACTATCCCTGACGAGACCGTGCGCGGGGCAACGCGCTTCCTGGCGCAGGGTAAGATACCGGTGATGATGTTTGGGCTGCCGGCGGCGGCGCTGGCTATTTACCATACCGCGCGCCCGGAGCATAAACAGCGCGTTAAGGCGCTGGTGCTGGCCGGGGCGCTGACCTCTTTTACCACCGGCATTACCGAGCCGCTGGAGTTTTGTTTTATCTTTGTTTCGCCGGTGTTGTATATCATGCATGCGCTGTTTACCGGGCTCTCATTTATGCTGATGTCGATGCTGCACCTGATGATTGGCAACGTGCAGGGGGGCGCTATCGATCTGGTGGTATTCGGCATTCTTGGCGGTGAAAAAACCCGCTGGTGGTGGACGCTGGTGCTGGGCGTGATTTATGCGCCGCTTTACTATTACGGTTTCAGATGGGTGATCAACCGGATGAATGTGGAAACGCCGGGACGTGAATCGGAAGAACAGGAAGCGCCAGCGCAGGCGGTCAGCGCCGACGATCGTATCAAAACCATCATCAGCGGCCTGGGCGGTGAAGGGAATATCGAAGAGGTGGACTGCTGTTTTACCCGTCTGCGCGTACGGGTAAAAGATATGAAAGAGGTGGTGGATCAAACCCTGATGACTACCGGTGCCAATGGGGTCAACCGTGTCAGCGATCATGACGTGCAGGTGATTTATGGCCCGCAGGTAGAAAAAATCGCTAATGAAGTCAAAACCGCATTGGGCGTAGCCTGATCGCGTCGTTTTAACCAGCTTTGTTCGCGTGACCTGTACTTTAGGGGAGTAGATTCATAAATTAATTTTACAAATAATGATAACGTCTACCTGAGAACGGTTCGTCCAGTTTTAGTTAAAACTACTCAAATGCTGCCTGCAGCCCAAAATATGCGTCCGTAAGCGGATAGACAGCATAGCAATACGGTCACACCAGGGAACCACCATACTGAAAGGTTTACGAACTTCAGTAATTATATAAATAAAATTAAACGTAATCGAAAGGCTGCCTGCGGGTGGCCTTTTATTTTTTCCTTGCTAAAAAAGGGGCGTTCAGGTAGCCAGGAGCGCTTATCCGCTGCAACAAGGCAGCGGGCTGCATCCTCGCCTATACTGGATGAATGTATCAGCGTTAATGGAGGAACCTATGTCAGAACGCCCCGATCATAACAAGCCTTACCCGGACGAACATGAACATCATGGCTTACCTGAAGATGCTCCTCATATGCCTAATCCTTTTGAGGGTGATGATTTTGGCGCCAACGGCGCGCCGGATGAGAAAGGTGAGATCCCGCGTAAACGCGATGACAGCACTGATGATAAAGAAAATCCTTACGATACCAACGGCAAACATTAAGCTTGCCTGAGCGACTGAACTCACCCCTGACGGCGCGATCGTCAGGGTTTTATTTTTTCTTTTTCGCCCCAAAAACCTCAATGATGTTTCCCGCCGGCTCGCTGCTTTAAACGGTCAAACCGTTAGTAACGCCACAGAAAAGCGATTCCCTCTGTATTTTTATTTTTAACTGCCGATAACTTATTAGAGCAAACGCATAAGCGTTAATGTTGCCGGGCAAAATGGCTTCCCGCGACGCCCAATAGATACCGCATTGTGAGCTTACGCCAGCCACAATAATAACGCAGAGGTAAAGATGGATAACTTCCAGAAAGATATTGATGAGAGAGCGAATCTCGCCTTATCTAACAAGTTTGAATTGTTATTATTCCGGCTGGGGTCTTCTCTTGAAGGCGAAAAGGCTGAGCTGTTTGGTATTAACGTTTTTAAGCTGCGCGAAATCGTTCCCATGCCCACCATTACCAAAGCGGCGGGCATGCAATCTCCCTTGCTGGGCATGGCTAACATCCGTGAGCAAATCATTCCCGTTATCGATTTGGCTGCCGTTGCAGGCTGTAAACCGGCGACCGGGCTTAATCTGCTGCTGGTAACGGAATATGCGCGTAGTACCCAGGCCTTTGCCGTCGAGTCGGTTGATAATATCGTGCGTCTCGACTGGAGCCAGGTGCACACCGCCGAATCCGGCGTCAGTAGCCGTAATATTACCAGCATCGCCTGTCTGGATGACGATGGGCAGAGCAACAGCCTGGCTATGGTGCTGGATGTAGAACAGATTCTGTATGATATCGTGCCTTCAGTGCGCGATGCCGCGCCGAAAGAGATCAAGGAACGCACCTTTAAATTTAAGCCTGGGGCAGTGGTTATCGTGGCGGAAGATTCAAAAGTAGCGCGTACCATGCTGGAACATGGGCTGCAAACTATGGGCATTCCGGCGATTATGCATACGACAGGCCTGGAAGCGTGGGAAAAAATAAAGGTTATTGCGCGTGAAGCACAGGCGGCAGGGCAGCACATTAGTGAACGTATTGCTATGGTGCTGACCGATCTGGAAATGCCGGAAATGGATGGCTTTACCCTGACGCGTAATATCAAACGCGACGAAATCCTGAAAAAGATCCCGGTGGTTATTCACTCTTCGCTCTCCGGCAGCGCCAACGAGGAACACGTGCGTAAAGTCGGGGCCGATGGCTATGTCGCTAAATTTGAAATCAACGAGCTTTCCGAGGCGATCCAGGCCGCGCTGGAAAAAGTCGCTGGCTAATATAACGCTGCCGGGTATTTACCCGGTAGCGCTCGTTCTTTTGTGACAGCGTCACTTTCACCAGCCAGAACGGGCGTACTAAATGCTGAAGCCGCAGCCTTTATTAATGGCGCACGGAGGCCATTTTTCAAAATAATGGGTTACTACAACTCTGCATTAGAAGGATCTAATGAGTTACTCTTTTATTATTTTATTAATGTTATCCACTCTTATTGCGGACTCATCATCATTAATCACCCTGGCAGAAGATACGCTAAGCGAGCATGTGGAAGCCAGGGATGATACCGCCGCTAAAACGAAAATCTATCTCATATCAAGCTCGTCACAATATGATGAAAGCGTAATCTCTAAGATTAGGCAGGTTTTTACTCAGCAAGGCTACCTGATTGACACCACCTATCTGAACCAGAAGCCAACGCCCTTAGGCTATGTCAATACCGATGAAAATCGGGCGCAAACGCTTATTCAGGCCCTGACTGATGATAATGTAAAGTATCTGTGGTTTGTCAGGGGCGGTTCTGGCGCTCTCAATCTTTACCCGTGGCTATATGCCAGCCAGCATCAGATTTCAGCCTCTTCGCCCAAAATACTTATTGGATTCAGCGATGTTACCGCCATTCACCACTATATTAACAACGATATACAGTGGCCCAGCGTTCACGGCGTTCTGGCTTCTCATAATCAGGAAATGCATGAGTTGAACAGATTGGAAAAGGTGGGCGTTTACAATAGCATACAGCAGGTTTTTCAGGCGATTCAGGAAGGCGTGACCTACACGGCTATCGAACCCATGAATCGTCCCGCCTTTGAGGGCGCACAGGGGATTTTAAACGGCGGCAATATGACACTGGTTCAGTCTTTATTTTCTACCCGCTATGAAACTGATTATTCTGACAAGGTGGTGATACTGGAAGACGTTGACGTGACCAGTAGGCAGCTAGACAGAACCCTGCATCAATTTGAATATAGTAAGACTTTTCTGCCAAAAGCCGTTATTTTCGGTCAGTTTTATCGCATCAACGCGACACTGAATGAAAAAGAGCTTTACCGGGATGTCATTCAGGCATTTGCAGAGCGGGTGGATTACCCGGTTTATTACTATCCCGCGTTCGGACATGGCATGACCAATCAGCCGTTTATGCTCGCTCAGCAGATCAATATCGAATGTGGTGACGATTACTTATATTGTAGTCTGACGCAACCGCCTTTAAGTTTTTGATTTGACATGCAATATATCTGTGAGGGCTTTACGACCCGTTAAGATAAGGTGAGCTATGCGGCTGTGTTAAAATTTTATTTCCTCAATCAAGCCTGATTATTCCTGCCTGCTTTTGCGATGAGCAGGCCCGTAGTCGGGTAAAATCATAACGTGTCACTTTTTTCATCAAAAACCAGGCTAAGTAAATTCCTTTTCTGCCACTTACTGGAATTAAAATAAATGGATATCAAGCAGCTCATTTATCTGTGCAACCTGGAGCGTGAGCGCCATTTTGGGCGCGCGGCGGAGGCCAGCTTTGTTAGTCAGCCGACGCTGTCGATGCGTCTGAAAAATCTGGAGCGTGAGCTGGGTTTGTCGTTGATCAACCGCAGCAATAACTTTGATGGCTTTACCGCAGAAGGTGAAAGGGTGCTGGCCTGGGCGCGTGAAATCGTTTCCGTTTATCAGGGACTGAAACTGGAAGTGGAATCGCTCAAGCATGGCGTAAACGGCACGTTGCGCATCGGCGTGGTGCCCCAGTGCAGCGTTTCGCTGCCGCTGCTGCTGAAAATGGTCAGCGATCGCTATCCACAGCTCGATTATCGCGTAGCGGTGCTGAGCGCCGATCAGCTGCTTGAAGCACTGAACAGTCATACTGTGGATGTAGGTTTCGGTTTTTTTGAACTGGCAACGCTGCGTGAACTGCATTTCCAGGCCGAGTCGCTAACGGATAACGGCGTAGAGCTGGTCTATCATCCGGCGCATTTTCTCCAGCTGGACAGCTACGACAGTCTGCGGCTGGAAGATATCGCCGCTTTACCGCTTTGCCTGGCAGAGCCTACGCGCTATTTTCGGCGCTACCTGGATGCCAGCTTTCGCGAGGCTGGATTAACCCAGCGCGTGATTATGGAAAGCACCTCGATTTTTCAGCTACTGCAGGGCGTGCAGGTGGGGCTGGGCTGTCTGATTGCACCGGTGGGACATCTGTTGCCCGATATGAATCCAGATTTACACAGCCGTCCGCTGGCCATTGCGCCGATGGCGCGTCATGCCGCCGTGGTTATTGCCGAGCCTGGGCGCGCCACACCGCTGTCGCAGCACTTTTTTGATGAAGTGCGACGCATTCTTAGTATGGGCTAATGCTCGATTAGCGCCTGCAGCAGCCGGTTATTCCAGTCTGCCAGCGCTACCCGCTGGATCAGGCTAAACAGCTGCTGATGCGTAATTCCCTGCGCCAGCAGCGGCTGAAGATGCGCGGCGCTAAGGCGATCCGGTGCGCGCGTCAGCTGAGCGGCAAACTGAATCACCGCATGATTTAACGGTTCGCGGCGGCTGGCCGTCAGCGCATCATCGATCCCGCTATGCAGCTCAGCTACAAAACGGCCGTGATAGCGTTTAAAGCATAAAGGGCTGCCGTTAATACGTGCGGCTACCGCCTGCGCCAGCGTTTCTTCAGCGGTTGCTAAGGGCTGTAAGCTTTGCAGGTTGCTCCAGGCGTGCAGAGCATGCGCATCATAGGCCAACAGCCAAACGATGCTGATGAATTCAGGCAGCGCCTGCGCCGCCTCAATCGCCGCCAGCTGCTGCTCGCTGGCGTAGCGACGCTCCAGCGGCGGCAGGCGAAAACGGTATTCTGCTGCCGTTGAAAAACAGTGCGCTGAGGCATCAATACTTTCATTCAGGCCGGGCAGCCAGCGTACCGGCAATCCGAGCAGCGCCTGTAATCCCGCTACGACGCGCGCCTGATAGCTAACGAACCCGATAATTTGGCTAAGGCTGATAATATCCGGCGTGGTCAAACCCACTTCATCCAGCCGCCGCAGCGCAGCGGCATCAATCACCGCTGGCTGGCTGGCCAGTTGACGAGCATACTGCGTCAGCTGGGTCAGGCGGTTATTGCTTTCTCGCGATGAGTCGGGGCCGGGCAATGGATTGAGCCGCGCCGCATAGTGGTTGCACAAGCGCTGGATACCCGTAACCTGAGCCACCGTCAGCGCGATCGCCAGCCGGTCATACAGCGTCAGCGTATGGGTGAGCGTCGGCGTCACGCTGTCCGGGAACAGCAGCGGGCTGAGCGCTTGTCCCGCCCGCAGTACCGGACGAAAAGTATGAAACAGCGGCGTCAGGATCGATTCATTTTGCTGAAGTCCCAGCAGGAAACGATCCTCAATATCTGCGGCTTCAGGATAAAGCGGGGGCGTTTGTTCAGCGCGCGCGCTGGCCTGAGTTTCATGATACCAGTGGCTGTTGCCGGAATAACGGCGTGGTTCCATGATCATTCCTTTCACAAGTTAGCCAACCCAACGGCATAAAATGCCGTAAAACCGGGTCGGAACGGCATGGCTATCCTGCAACAAGGGCTGCGCAGCAGCAAAGAATGTTCGGTGATAACAAATAGCGGAAAGCTATAACGTTAACCAGGGGAAAGTTTATAACGGAGAGAAAAGGGCGAGACGAATGCCTCGCCCAAAAAATCTTATTTCAGTTCCAGTTCGTTCATGGCAGCGATGCTGAAGCCGCCGTCAACGTGAACCACTTCACCGGTAATGCCACCCGCGAGATCGGAACACAGGAAGGCGGCGGAGTTGCCCACATCTTCAATGGTCACGGTACGGCGAATCGGCGTAACCGCTTCGCAGTGAGCCAGCATTTTACGGAAATCTTTAATACCGGACGCGGCCAGCGTACGAATCGGGCCTGCGGAAACGGCGTTAACGCGCACGCCTTCCGGACCCATCGCGTTAGCCATATAGCGTACGTTTGCTTCCAGAGAGGCTTTCGCCAGGCCCATAACGTTATAGTTCGGGATAGCGCGCTCGGCGCCCAGGTAAGAAAGCGTCAGCAGTGCTGAATTCGGGTTCAGCATCGCACGACACTCTTTAGCCATCGCTACAAAGCTGTAGGCGCTGATGTCGTGGGCGATTTTGAAACCTTCACGGGTAACGGCGTTCACATAGTCGCCATCCAGCTGATCGCCAGGGGCGAAGCCGATAGAGTGAACGAAACCGTCAAATTTAGGCCAGGTTTTTGCCAGTTCAGTAAACAGCGCTTTGATGCTCTCATCTTCAGCAACGTCACAGGGCAGAACGATTTCGGAGCCGAGATCTTTAGCGAACTCTTCAACGCGGCCTTTCAGTTTATCGTTCTGATAGGTGAAAGCCAGCTCTGCGCCCTGTTTGTGCATCGCCTGTGCAATACCGTAGGCGATAGAGAGTTTACTGGCAACGCCAGTAATCAGAATGCGCTTACCGGAAAGAAAACCCATAGCTGTAATCCTTATGGTCATTGTTGTTGGCGGCTGCTTAGCTCAAAAAATGCGCAACCGCGTTAATCGACCCGGCGATTCTAGCACGAGTCTGTCGATAGCGTTAATCCGACCTGTCAGTTGGCGAAAAGCGCCGCAGCTGATGGGGCGCGCCGTTATTTAAACCGGCGGATCGCGCCGCCAGGCGTCCGCCGTCAGCGCCTCGCCAAAGTGGCTGGCAATCATACGGCGGGTTAAATCATGCAGTGGCGCGGCCAGCACGTCGGCGGTGCCGCCGCGTTCGACCACTTCGCCCTGATGCATCACCAGCACCTGATCGCTGATATGTTTCATCATGCCAATATGCTGGGTAACGAAAATATAGGAAAGCCCATGCTTTTCCTGCAGCTCCAGCATCAGATTAACCAGCTGAGAGCGCATCGACATATCCAGTGAAGCCATCGCCTCATCGGCGATAATGACCTTCGGCTGCAGGATCAGCGCACGCGCCAGACCGACGCGCTGTTTCTGTCCCGGCGCCAGCATGTGCGGATAGTAAGCGGCATGATCGGGCAGCAGGCCCACCTGGCGCAGCGTGGCGTTAATGCGTTTTTGCCGGGCCGGTGCATCAAAATCGCTGTTCAGGCGCAGCGGAAAATCAAGAATATGACCAATGCGCTGCCGGGGGTTAAGCGCGGTAGAAGGGTCCTGAAAAATCATGCGGATCAGCCGGCTGCGAAAGCCATAATCGCCGTAGCGCAGCGGGCGATCGTTAATCACCATCTCGCCGGCGCTGGGCTCGACCATGCCGCTCAGCATTTTCGCCAGCGTCGATTTTCCTGAGCCGTTTTCACCGATAATCGCCAGCGTTTGCCGCTCGCGCAGGGTAAAGCTGACGTCTCTGACCGCCTCAACGTGCTGACGACGAAACAGACCGGTGCGATAGCGGTAGGTTTTGCTGAGGTTACGCACTTCCAGCAGGGTTTCGACCATCAGGATTTCTCCATATTCAGCGGAAAGTGGCAGGCGAACAGATGGTTTTTTGCTCCTGCCAGGCGCGGCGTTTCGATGCATTTTTTCTGCGCATACGGGCAGCGCGGACCGAGCCGACAGCCGATGGGCAGATGCTCCAGCGACGGAATCGCGCCCGGCAGGGTATTCAGCCGACTTTTATGCGGCAATGCGCTGCCGAAATCGGGCATTGCGCGGATCAGTGCCTGCGTGTAAGGGTGGTGCGGCGTGGTAATGAGATCCTGGCTGGCGGCGGTTTCTACCGTTTGCCCACAGTAAAGAACATTAATACGATTAGCCCACTGGCTCATGGTGCGCAAATCGTGGCTGATCAGCAAAATCGTGGTGTTGTTGTTCTGGTTAAAGCGGCTGAGCAGGCGGAAAATTTGCGCCTGGGTGGTCGGCTCCATGGCGTTGGTCGGCTCATCGGCGATCAGCAGGCGTGGCTGGTTCGCCAGCGCAATCGCAATCATCACCTTCTGGCATTCCCCTTCGGTTAACTCATAGGGATAGCTGCGCATAATATCTTTATGATCTTTAATGCCGACGCGATGCAGCAGTTCAATAGCGCGTGCGTGACGCCAGTGAAAGCGCTGATACCAGCGGCCTTTCCAGGTCCAGCCGGGGATCGCCTGCATCAGCTGACGGCCCACCCTGGCGGAAGGATCGAGACAGGACTGAGGCTCCTGAAAAATCATCGAGACGTTATGGCCGACGATGCGGCGACGCTCGCGCGGCGAAAGGCGCAGCAGGTCAATATCATCAAAGCGCATACGATCGGCGCTGATGCGCCAGTTATCTTTGGTGACGCCGCAAATTGCCTTGGCGATCAGGCTTTTGCCGGAGCCGGATTCCCCCACCAGCCCGCGAATTTCTCCTTCGTTCAGCGTCAAATTGACGCGATCGACCGCCTTAACCGGCCCGTCGGCGGTCATAAATTCAATGGTCAGGTTACGAATATCAAGTAACGGCATTATTCCACTCCCGCCACGATGGCGCGGCGAATCCCGTCGCCCAATAGATTGATAATTAATACGCTCAGCATAATCGCGGCGCCGGGCAGCATCACCGTCCAGGGCGCAACGTAGATCAGCTCCAGCGCGTCGCCCAGCATCGCCCCCCATTCAGGCGAGGGCAGCTGTGCACCGAGATCGAGAAAGCCGAGCGCCGCAATATCCAGAATAGCCATGGAGAGCGCGCGGGTGAACTCACTCACCAGCAGCGGCAGGATATTGGGCAGAATGGCATGCCAGAGGATATTCTTGTTGCTGGCCCCGTCCAGACGCGCGGCCACGATATAATCTTTTTCCAGTTCATCATGCACGGCGGTATAAATAGCCCGCACCAGACGCGGTAATAGCGCCAGCCAGACCGCCAGCAGCACGTGTCCCAGACCCGGCCCGATAAAGGCGACCACCACAATCGCCAGCAGCAGTGAAGGGATCGACAGCAGCGTATCCAGAATGTGATTCATCACCGCTGAACGCAACCCGTGCGTTATTCCCGCCAGTACGCCCAGCACCACCGCGCAGAACGCCGCCGCCAGCGTCACCAGCAGCGCTGAGCCAACGGTCGGCGCCGCGCCGCTCAGTAAACGGCTCAGCACATCACGGCCTAAATCATCGGTGCCGAGGAAAAACGAGACATCGCCATAGCGTGACCAGGAGGGCGGCAGCAGCTGATAACCGAGAAACTGCTGGTCAAGGCCGTATGGCGCCAGCCAGTGGCCAAACAGGCAGAGCAACAGCAGAAAGGCAAAGCCGTAAAAGCCCACCATCGCGCTGGTGTCGTGATAGAAAAGCCGCCACGTATAGCGAAACGGGCTGGGAAGGCGCTTCTCGGCGTAAATATTATCGGAGGGCATACCATTCCTTATGCTTCAGCGGGGTCGTCATTGCGCCCAGAATATCGGATAACACATTCACAAGGATCACCAGGCTACCGACCACCATTACACCGGCGGAAATAGCGGCATAATCCTGTTGGCGAATGGCATTAATCAGCCAGCGACCCAGGCCGGGCCAGCTAAAAACCACTTCGGTAATCATCGCCAGCGTCAGCATGGTGGCAAACTGTAAGCCCAGACGCGGGATCACCGGCGGCAGCGCATTATGCAGCACATGGCGCCGGATAATCGTAAAGCGTGACAGCCCGCGAGTGGCGGCCGCTTTGATATAGTTGGCGCCAATAACCTCGCTGGTACTGTTGCGTAGCAGGCGTACCACTTCCGTGGTGGGCGCAATCGCCAGCGTCGTTACCGGCAGCACCATATGCAGTACCACATTGATCAGCATTTCCCTGCGCCAGGGAGAGTCGCTAATAAACGCATCAATCAGCGCGAAGCCGGTAACCGATTTCATTTGATACAGCAGATCGATACGGCCGCTAACCGGCAGCCAGCCGAGATTCAGCGAAAAAAACAGCGTCAGCAGCAGCGCCAGCCAAAATACCGGCATCGAAAAACCGAGCAGGGAAAAAGCGCTTATCACCCGATCCTGCCACTTATTACGCATCACGCCGGCAATAATGCCCAGCGGGATGCCCAGCAGCAGCGCCACGCTAAAGGCCAGCAGGCACAGCTCCAGCGTGGCGGGGAACACCTCACGCAGCTGCAAATTGATTGACTGGCCGTTAATGCTGGAAACGCCAAAATCGAGCTGTAAAACGCCGGTAAACCAGAACCACCACGCATCCAGCAGGGATGCGCCCTGCAGCGGCGCGTGCGGCGTAAAATAGCTCAGGCTGAAGGCCACCAGCGTCAGCATAAACAGCGTCACCAGCAGCAGCACCAGGCGGCGCAGCGTATAGATAATCACGGTTTTGACTCCTCGCCGTTATCGCGGTGGACACCCGCAAAAGAGGCATTGCCAAACGGGCTCAGCACCAGTCCTTGTATATCGTGTCGGTAGGCCTGGAGACGCAGAGAAGAGGCGAGCGGCAACACCGGCAGTTCGCGCGCCAGCACCTGCTGGGCCCGATCGTAATGTTCAATGCGCGACGCCAGCTGCTGCGAGAGCAGCGCCTGCTGTAGCTCGCCATCAAATTCAGTATTGCACCAGTGCGCATAATTAGTCTGAGAATTAATTGCCGCGCAGCTGAGCAGCGGCCGGAAAAAGCTGTCCGGGTCGTTACTGTCGGTCGCCCAGCCAGCCAGCGTTAAATCGTGATTCATCTGCATCAGCCGCGCCTCCTGAAAACGTCCCTCAACCGCCATGATAGTCACGCTGACGCCAATCTGCGCCAGATCGGCCTGAATCAGTTCGGCGGTTTTCAGCGGGCTGGGATTCCAGGACTGCGAAGCGGAAGGCACCCATAGCGTCAGCTCCAGGTTCTCCACCCCCAGCTTCTTCAGCATTTCCCGCGCCTTATCCGGATTGTATTCCGTAACCCTGGCCTCGCTATCATAGGCCCAGGAGGCGCGCGGCAACACTGACGCCGCCGTTTCTGCCGTACCGTAATAGATCGATTCCATCAGGCGTTCGTTATTGATCGCCAGCGCCAGCGCCTGACGTACCTCAACGCGGTCGAGCGGCGGTTTGCCGGTATTAAACGCCAGATAGGCGATATTCATTCCCGGACGCAGCGTAAGCCGCAGACGCGGATCGTCACGCAGAATGGTGAGCTGACTGGCGGCAGGATAGGCCAGCACGTCACATTCGCCGGTAAGCAGTTTCGACAGCCTGCCGGTGCCGCCCACGCCCATATCAATCACCACCTGCGGCATACGCGGCAGGCCTTTCCAGTAATGCGGGTTGCGCTCCAGCCGCACATACTGCCCGGCTCGATATTCATTCAGCATAAAAGGACCGGTGCCGACCGGCTGGCGATCCATCTCTTCCTGACGATCGCGAGCCGTCAGCTGCTGCGCATATTCTGCCGATAATACCGGCGCGTAGTGGGTAGCCAGATGCCATAAAAAGGAGGCGTCCGGGCTTTTCAGGCGGATCTCAACCGTATCGTTATCGATTTTTTTAACGCTTTTCACCGCGTCGGCATATTGCAGACTATCGAAATAGGGATATTCGCCGCCGTTGATGTTGTGCCACGGATGATGACGATCGAAAATGCGCGCAAAGCTGAACACCACGTCATCGGCGTTCATGGTGCGGCCAGGCGTAAACCAGGCGGTTTTTTGGAAGGAAACATGGTGGCGTAAATGAAAGCGGTAAGTGGCGCCGTTATCCAGGGTTTCCCAGCGCTCGGCCAGCTCTGGTATCAGACGATAAGTATAGGGATCGACATCCAGCAGGCGGTCATACAGCTGTGCGGAAAGCGTATCAACCACCAGGCCGCTGCTGGCCAGCTGTGGATTAAAGGTATTCATAACGCCGCTAACGCAGTAGACGAAACCGCTGTTACGAATATCTTCCGGCGTCGCGGCGTGGCTGGCCGCACTGAGCAGCAGCAGCCCTGACAACAGCCTGGATAATAATTTCAACATAGGAAGTTAACATTCAATGGGTGACAGGCTGAGTGTATCTCACTCTGCAAGTTGTCCCAAAGTTTGGCGGGGCGGTCGCTGTTTTTTCCGCCACTCTGCGCCCGTCACGGCGAATTAAGCCCGGTTTTTGTGTGGTAATGAGAAAAATTCTCAACAAATGGCTTTACAAATGATATTGAGAATGATTACTATTCATCTGCGCTTCAGCGGTGGCTCTACCGAAGAAGAGCACGACATTGCTCACATTGCTTCCAGTATTACTTGCCCGCGAATGCGGGCTTTTTTTTGTCCGTTTGCCAGAAAATTACCGATTCGGATGGCTTTTTCCGATTTTTTTTACGGCTGCCTCCAGGCTCAGCGGTGTTAACTATCAAGAAAAAAATTAAATCAGTTTTACCGCTGGCAGGCCTGGGGATGATGGGAAGCGCGCCGGCGCCGATCAATCCGGACGCGGCGTCATTGCATGTTTTTTCACCATGGCGCGCCACTGATGATAGGTCACGCCTAACAGTTCTGCCGCGCGGCGCTGACTGAATTTTGCCTGCTGCAAACTTTTTTCCATCAGCGCTTTTTCCTGCTGCAGCTGCCACTGCCTGAGATCGAGCGGAAGAGAAGGGAGAGAGGCTGCATCCGGCGCTTTCTCTTCAGCCTGCTGCTGGACAGGCCGCCGCGGTGCAAAGGGATTAATAACGATCTCATCCAGTTCTTCATCGACAGTGGCATGACGGTAGACGGAGCGCTCCACAACATTTTTCAGTTCACGAATATTGCCCGGCCAGTGATAGTCGAGCAACGTCTTTTGTGCGTCGTGGGTAAAGCCGGGAACAGCGGCAGTCCCAGCTCGCGACACATCTGAATGGCAAAGTGATCGGCCAGCAGCAGAATATCGCTGCGGCGCTCGCGCAGCGGTGGCAGCTGCACCACATCAAATGCCAGCCGATCCAGCAGGTCGGCACGAAACAGGCCCTGCTGCGCCAGTTCAGGCAGGTTAGCGTGCGTCGCGCAAACCAGCCGCACATTCACCTGCAGCGACTGATTACCGCCCACGCGCTCCAGCTGACCATATTCAATGACCCGCAGCAGCTTTTCCTGCACCAGCATCGGCGCCGTCGCCAACTCATCCAGAAACAACGTGCCGCCGTCGGCGCGCTCAAAACGTCCTAAATGCCGCTGCCGCGCGCCGGTAAAGGCGCCCGCTTCATGGCCGAACAGTTCGGAATCAAGCAGATTTTCATTCAGCGCCGCGCAGTTAAGCGAAATAAACGGGCCCTGCCAGCGTTCGGAAAGATAGTGCAGGCGGCTGGCAATCAGCTCTTTACCGGTGCCGCGTTCGCCGGTCACCAGCACCGGTTTATTCAGCGGCGCCAGGCGCGAAACCTGCTCCAGCATTTCCAGGAAGTTATTGGCTTCTCCCAACAAATTCTCATTCGCTTCGCTCATGGTTATTTTCGCCAAAAAGTAGTTTTAATAACTAATATAGAAATAACTGACCGCCCGGTCAAAATTAAAAAGGATGATAAATCAAATTATTACAAGTTGGCACGGAACTTGATAAGTAAAATACCACAGCGTCATTAAGCGCTAAAAACTGGAGGAGTAAATTATGGGTATTTTTTCTCGTTTCGCTGACATCGTAAACGCCAACATCAACACGCTGCTGGATAAAGCGGAAGATCCACAAAAAATGGTGCGCCTGATGATTCAGGAGATGGAAGATACGCTGGTTGAGGTACGTTCCACTTCCGCACGCGGCCTGGCTGAACGTAAACAGCTGCTGCGTCGTATTGAACAGGCGCAAACCCAGCAGAACGAATGGCAGGAAAAAGCCGAGCTGGCGCTGCGCAGAGACAAAGACGATCTGGCTCGTTCCGCGCTGATTGAAAAACAGAAGCTCACTGACCTGGTGGCCTCGCTGCAGCAGGAAGTTACCCAGATTGATGAAACCCTGGCGCGGATGAAAGGTGAAATCGCCGAGCTGGAGAAAAAGCTGGGTGAAACCCGTGCGCGCCAGCAGGCGCTGACGCTGCGTCATCAGGCGGCTTCTTCCTCTCGCGACGTTCGCCGTCAGCTGGACAGCGGCAAGCTGGACGATGCGATGGCGCGCTTTGAATCCTTTGAGCGTCGTATTGATCATATGGAAGCGGAGGCGGAAAGCCATCGCTTTGGCAAAAGTAAAACGCTGGATCAGCAGTTTGCCGAGCTGAAAGCGGACGACGAAATCGGTGAACAGCTGGCGGCGCTGAAAGCGAAAATGAACCGTAGCGAATAACGGTGGGCGGTCACGCCCTGTTGATTACGGGGCGCTGGCTTTACTGTTTTAGCCGTTTTTGCCCGCATGGGCGATACCTTCAAGGAGAGAGAATGAGCTCACTATTTCTGGCCATACCCCTGACTATTTTTGTGCTGTTTGTTGCACCGGTCTGGCTGTGGCTGCATTACAGCAATCGTCAGAGCGGCGCCAGCCTTTCCGCCGGCGATATGCAGCGCATGCAGCAGCTGACGCAGGATGCGCACCGTATGCGTGAACGCATTCAGACGCTGGAGGAGATCCTCGACGCAGAACATCCGGAGTGGAGACAGCCATGAAAACAAGCCGATTCAGTGGAAAAAAACTGTGGCGTATTCCGCAGCAGGGAAAAGTCAAAGGCGTCTGTGCCGGGATCGCCCACTATCTGGATATTCCGGTCACCCTGATCAGGGTGATAGTGGTGCTATCGATGGTGTTTGGTCTGTTTATGTTTACGCTGATTGCGTACATCGTTCTCAGCTACGTGCTGGAGCCGATGCCGCCGCATGCCGATGAACATGCGGCGCCGCTGCGGGCGGATGAGCTGCTCGACGCGCTAAGCAATGAGATGACGCAGAACGAATATAAGCTGCGCCAGCTTGAGCGCTATGTCACCTCAGAAACGTTTAGCGTACGCAGCCGTTTTCGTCAGCTTTAATGCCGGGCTGCGTCGGCCACTGTCCGGCCAGCCGGTTAACAATATAAGGGGACGTATGTCGAATTTTCGTCAGCGCGCTATTCGCGCCACGCCAGTGCTGAAACGCGCCGGCAAACAGCTTCTGATTCATGGCCTGATGCTGGCTCCCGTCGGCATCAGCGGCTGGGCGGTAAAAGCCGTAGCGCGCAGACCGCTACGTTTGCTGATCGCCTTTGCGCTGGAGCCGCTGCTGAAAAAGGCTGCCAGCCGTCTCGCCTCTCGCCTGCGCTGATCCGACGCGCGCTACATTTCCAGGCGTACATCGCATTATCCGTTCTTTTTACTAATGCATTACACTGATGGTCAACCTGCCGGGATGCCTGACGCTATTCCGGCTTATTCTTGATGCAGCAGGGACGAGCCTGATGAAACGAATTCAAAACGAACTGGCGGCATGGGTAAATCGCGGGGTTGATCGTCATTTACGGCTGGCGGTAACCGGCCTGAGCCGCAGCGGGAAGACGGCGTTTATTACCTCCCTGGTTAATCAGCTGCTGAATACGCACGGCGGCGCACGCCTGCCGCTGTTTTCCGTGGTGCGTGAAGATCGCCTGCTGGGCGTGAAGCGCGTGCCGCAGCGTGATATGGGCATTCAGCGCTTTACCTACGATGAAGGGCTGGCACAGCTGTACGCCAGTCCGCCCGCCTGGCCGACGCCCACGCGTGGCGTCAGCGAGATGCAGCTGGCGCTGCGTTTCCGATCGCAGGATTCTCTGCTGCGTCACTTCAGGCAAACGGCCACGCTCTATCTGGAAATCGTTGACTATCCCGGCGAGTGGCTGCTCGATTTGCCGATGCTGGCGCAGGACTATTTAAGCTGGTCGCGTCAAATGAACGCTTTGCTGCAGGGCGATCGGGCGGAGTGGGCGGCCGAGTGGAAGCGGCTGTGCGCTAAGCTCGATCCGCTGGCTCCGGCGGATGAAAATCAACTGGCGGCTATCGCCGCCGCCTGGACTGCTTATCTGCTGCGCTGCAAGCAAGAGGGGCTGCATTTTATTCAGCCGGGCCGCTTTGTACTGCCGGGAGAGATGGCTGGCGCGCCCGCGCTGCAGTTTTTTCCCTGGCCGCAGCTGACCGATGCTGATGAGGCGCGTCTTGCGCAGGCGGATAAAGGCAGCAACTTTGCCATGCTGCGCGCCCGTTATGACTACTACTGTCAGCATGTGGTGAAAGGCTTTTATAAAAATCATTTCCTGCGCTTTGATCGGCAGATCGTACTGGTGGACTGTCTGCAGCCGCTAAACAGCGGGCCGCAGGCGTTTAACGATATGCGCCTGGCGCTAACGCAGCTGATGCAAAGCTTTCATTACGGCCAGCGCACGCTGTTTCGCCGTCTCTTCTCTCCGGTTATCGACAAGCTGCTGTTCGCGGCCACCAAAGCGGACCATATCACCGCCGATCAGCATGCGAGGCTGGTTTCGCTGCTGCAACAGCTGGTACAGGGCGCCTGGCAAAATGCGGCTTTCGAAGGAATTAATATGGACTGCATTGGCCTCGCCTCGGTACAGGCGACGCAAAGCGGCATCATAGATCATCAGGGCGAAAAAATTCCCGCGCTGCGCGGAGATCGTCTGAGCGACGGCGCGCCGCTGACGGTATTTCCAGGAGAGGTGCCGTCACGTCTGCCGGGACACGCCTTCTGGCAGGAGCAGGGTTTTCATTTTGAACAGTTCCGGCCGCAGCAGCTTAACGTTGATCGGCCGCTGCCGCATATCCGCATGGATGCTGCGCTGGAATTTTTACTGGGAGATAAACTGCGATGAGTCAACCGCCGTTAAAATCGCGCATCGATTTTGCGCAGCCGCTGGAAAACGAGAAGGAAAGCGTTCTGAAACCCGCACAGCATTTTGACGCTGCGGATAAGGTACGTTTTACCGCCCAACAGGAAAACGATCCGCTGCTGGAAGAACAGAACGGCGAGCAGATGCTCGAAGCCGCCTTGCGGCCTAAGCGCAGCATCTGGCGACGCATCGCTATGGTCGGTGTGGCTCTGTTTGTGGTCAGCACGGTCGCGCAGGGCGTGCAGTGGATGCTGGATGCCTGGCACAGTCAGGCCTGGTTTTCGCTGGGGGCGGGCGCGGCCGGGCTGCTAATCGTACTGGCGGGCGTTGGCGCGCTGGTGTCGGAATGGCGGCATCTTTACCAGCTGCGTCAGCGCGCCGAAGAGCGTGAAGTTGGCCGCGAGCTGTTACACAGTCATGGTATGGGACGCGGGCGCGCATTCTGCGAAAAGCTGGCGCAGCAGGCCGGGCTGGATCAGGCGCATCCCGCGCTTCAGCGCTGGCAGGCGTCGCTGCATGAAACGCACAACGACCGGGAAGTGGTTGCGCTGTATGCTCAGCTGGTGCAGCCGGTACTCGATCGCCAGGCGCGTGCAGAGATCGGACGTAACGCCGCGGAGGCGACATTAATGATTGCCGTCAGCCCGCTGGCGCTGGTAGATATGGCGTTTATCGCCTGGCGCAACCTGCGTATGATTAACCGTATCGCGGCGGTTTATGGTATCCGGCTCGGCTATTTTAGCCGTATTCGCCTGTTTCGCCTGGTGCTGCTGAATATCGCTTTTGCCGGTGCCTCCGAGCTGGTGCGCGAAGTCGGCATGGACTGGCTGTCGCAGGATCTGGCCGCCAGGCTTTCCGCGCGCGCCGCGCAGGGAATTGGCGCTGGATTGCTGACGGCCCGGCTGGGGATTAAGGCTATGGAGCTGTGCCGTCCGCTGCCGTGGATCGACGATCGTCCAAAGCTTGGCGACTTTCGCCGTGAGCTGCTTAACCAGTTTAAAAAGCCCTGACGCCGGGAACAAAGAGGCGTGATAAAACTGCTGCTGCGGCCTCAGCGGCATAAAACCAGATAAATCCCCCGTTTTACATGGCACTGTTCTGCTGGATGCGGCGGATTTGTTATAAACCTCTAAAAAATGGTGGAAGCGCATGATTATCGCTAATACTTCCGCTACACTCCTTTTCGCCGCTGTCGGTCTCTGTCAACTTATCCTGACAGAGAGCTTCTGGCTCATCGCAAGTTGGCGTATTATTTAATAATTCGCTGTTACCAAACTCAATAAGGCCACCCAATGCGTTTGGAAGTCTTTTGTCAGGACCGAATTGGTCTCGCCCGTGAACTGCTCGATCTGCTGGTAGAACGCAGCATTGATTTACGGGGTATCGAAATTGCGCCCATTGGCCGCATTTACCTTAATTTTTCCGCTATCGCCTTTGAGCAGTTCAGCCAGCTGATGGCGGAGATTCGCCGCATCCCTGGGGTGACGGACGTACGCACCATTTCCTATATGCCATCCGAGCGCGAGCATCGGGCGCTGAGCGCGTTGCTAACCGCCATGCCGGAGCCGGTCTTTTCCATTGATATGAAAGGGAAGGTTGAGCTGGCAAACCCGGCGGCGCAAAGTCTGTTCGATCTGGATGAGCATAAAATACGCAACCACACTATCACCTCGCTGGTCTCCGGCTTCAACTTTACCCGCTGGCTGGAAAGCGAGCGGATAGAGGCCCAGACGCAGCGCGTAGTGATCCAGGGCCGTGACTTTCTGCTGGAAGCGCGTCCGGTGTATACCGCTGAGGAAGAGGGCGCTACGCTGCCGGTCGGTGCCATGGTAATGCTGAAATCGACCGCGCGAATGGGCCGCCAGCTGCAAAACCTGGCGGTTAACGATGACCGCGAATTCCAGCATATCGTCGCGGTTAGTCCGAAAATGCGTCAGGTTATTGAACAGGCGCGCAAGCTGGCGATGCTTGATGCGCCGCTGCTGATTGTGGGCGATACCGGGACCGGTAAAGATATGCTGGCGCGCGCCTGCCATCTGCGCAGCGCGCGCGGTAAAAAGCCCTTTCTGGCGCTGAACTGCGCCTCGCTGCCGGACGACGTGGCAGAAAGCGAGCTTTTTGGCCATGCGCCGGGCGCTTACCCTAATGCGCTGGAAGGCAAAAAAGGCTTCTTTGAACAGGCAAACGGCGGCTCGGTGCTGCTGGATGAAATTGGCGAAATGTCGCCGCGTATGCAGACTAAACTGCTGCGCTTCCTGAACGATGGCACTTTCCGCCGCGTCGGGGAAGAGCATGAGGTGCATGTTGACGTGCGGGTGATCTGCGCCACGCAGCGCAACCTCACCGAGCTGGTGCAGCGTGGCGAGTTTCGTGAAGATCTTTTCTATCGCCTGAACGTACTGACGCTGAATCTGCCGCCGCTGCGCGATCGACCGCAGGATATTTTGCCGTTAACCGAGCTGTTTGTGGCGCGCTTTGCTGATGAGCAGGGCGTGGCGCGTCCGCGCCTTTCGCCACAGCTAAACGCTTTTCTGACGCGCTATAACTGGCCGGGCAATGTGCGTCAGCTAAAAAACGCGCTTTATCGCGCGCTGGCGCAGCTGGAAGGATATGAACTGCGTCCGCAGGACATCATGCTGCCGGAGTTTACCGAACAGCTGGCGCTGGACGAGCAGGCGATGGAAGGCTCGCTGGATGACATTACCAGCCGTTTCGAACGTTCGGTGCTGACGCGTCTTTATCTCTCCTATCCCAGCACGCGCAAGCTGGCCAAACGGTTGGGCGTTTCCCATACCGCTATTGCCAATAAGCTGCGCGAGTATGGGCTGAGTCAGAAAAAGGGCGAGCCGGAAAGCTAAACAGGGCGCCGTCAGGCTGGTCACGGGCGCGTCTGGCGCCCGCTGGCTATGGCGGCAGGAGATGAGGATAGTTGTTATGCAAACAACAGGCGTAAGGGATTTATTCGACTTTATCGATTTTCCCATTATTTCTTAATATATATTTCCCCTTGTTTACTCTAAAAAACGCCTGATTGCCTTGGCTGCTGCCAACGGTTAACACGGCCTTCTTATCGATGCAGCGCAGCTCGCTTTTAATTTCATCAAAGCAGAGCCGTTCATCAATTTTATCTTTTTTATAGCCTTCGCCAAACAGAAAAAAGGTAACCCAAAAAGAACCATCCTTATCAGGATTGGGGACGTTATATTTCTCTTTTAACATCGCGCGATTTTCCAGCCACCAGTTGATTTTTCCTTTATGAGTAAAAGGGAAGTTTTTAACTAAAACATCGCTGTAACCGTTTTTATTATGAGCGGCAACGATCTCGACCGGTCGGAAGACGAGCCAGAGCAGGTAAATCAGCAGCGCGGCACCGGCCAGCAACAGAACAGCGCGCTTTTTATTATTTACTCTCATTACGCTCTCCGGTAATTTCAATATCGGCATCCATATTAGTCATAAAGGGCTTAAAGCCAAAGCGATGATAGCGCTGCAGCACAAACCAGATGCGGAACAGTCGAAAATTGCTAAACAGAATATTATGTATGTCCTCAGAGTCCAGGCCGAAGTGATCCTGAATTTTATAATGTACCCGCGCACGGTAGCGATCGCTCTCAATATGTAAGGATTTTAGCGTAATATGAGTCGCCCAGGTATTGTGAATGGTGATGCCCATCCCGTTAAAGTTGTCCTGCAATCTGTCAAACTTAGGTAGGCGTCCTTCCTTGATGGCATCTTTTAATTTGTACTTAAGTTTTGATGGATAATAACCGTTTTCCCAATCGATATTTTCAATTAGGGCATACTGTATTTTTTTAAGAGTGCTTTTTTCAGATATATCATCCTTTTTTCTTTGAAACAGAATGCAGGAAAAACTTAATGCGGCCATTGTGATTCCATCCTTTTTTATCATCCATGCTGTGCGTCACCCTGGAATAATAGGGTGTCAACGCCGCCATTGTAAATATAGATTTTCGCCAGTGAGCGTGTGTTTTTTAAAGATTAGAATAAACGGTAACGCGATACGTTAATTAAAAAGGTCAGCAAGGTGCGGGAAGATTTATAGAAAGGAAATGTCGGCATTATTAAAATATCGCCCCGCGTGGGGGCGATAACATTATCTTTGGCTTATTTCAGCGCCGCCAGCGCCGCATCGTAATCCGGCTCAGTGGTAATTTCATTGACCAGCTGGCTATAGATCACCGTATCGTTTTCATCCAGCACCACAACCGCACGCGCCGTCAGGCCCTGCAGCGGACCATCAGCAATCGCTACGCCGTAATCATCTTTAAAGCTGCCGCCACGCAGGGTAGAGAGCGTCACTACGTTCGACAGGCCGTCGGAGCCGCAGAAGCGCGACTGCGCAAAAGGCAGATCGGCAGAAATACACAGTATTACGGTATTTTCCATTTCGCCCGCCAGCTGATTAAACTTACGCACCGATGCGGCACAAACGCCGGTATCGATGCTGGGGAAAATGTTCAGCACTTTGCGTTTGCCGGCATACTCAGAAAGGGAAACGTCAGCCAGATTTTTGGCAACCAGCGTAAAGGATTGCGCTTTTTCGCCAGCCTGCGGCAGCTGACCTGCTACGCTAACCGGATTACCCTGAAAATGAACGGTCTGAGACATGATTTATCCTTTTACTTTTGTTTAACAAGATTCACAGTGTAAAGGAACGAGCAAAGGTGAGACAGTGAAATTATTCAGTAAATAAAGCCGGTTAACGCTTGCGTCGGCAAGGGCTTTGCCGCCACGCCTGGCGCAGCGGCGCTGTTATCCTCTTCTTACTAACGAGAGAAAAATATGAGGTCGGTTAAAGTTTATCCCGAAGCCTGGCCGCTTAATAAGCCGTTTGTTATTTCACGCGGCAGCCGTGAGAAGGCTGGCGTAGTGGTGGTGGAGCTGGAGGAAGATGGCATCAAAGGCGTGGGTGAATGTACGCCCTATCCACGCTATGGCGAAAGCGAGGCGTCGGTGCTGGCGCAAATTAGCTTGCTGTTGCCGCAGCTGGAGCTGGGCATGACGCGCGAAGCGCTGCAGGAGGCGCTTCCGGCGGGCGCGGCGCGCAACGCGATTGACTCCGCTCTGTGGGATCTCGCCTGTCGTCAGCAACAGCAGACGCTGTGTCAGCAGCTTAATGTCGTGCTGCCCGGCCGGGTGAGCATGGCGCAAACCGTTACGCTGGATACGCCGGAATCGATGGCAAGCAGCGCGCTGGCGCTGTGGGAAAACGGGGCCAGACTGCTAAAAATCAAGCTGGACGCTCATCTGATTACCGAGCGGCTGATGGCGATCCGCAGCGCGGTACCGCGTGCGCGGCTGATTGTGGATGCTAATGAATCCTGGCATAGCGAAGGGCTGGCGGCGCGCTGTCAGCTGTTGGCCGACCTCGGCGTTGAAATGCTGGAGCAACCGTTACCGGCCGGTGAGGATGAGGCGCTGGCGAATTTTATTCATCCTCTGCCGGTCTGCGCCGATGAA
Source organism: Mixta theicola (assembly GCF_002895925.1). Taxonomy (GTDB): domain Bacteria; phylum Pseudomonadota; class Gammaproteobacteria; order Enterobacterales; family Enterobacteriaceae; genus Mixta; species Mixta theicola. Next base: position 212,384 of record NZ_NWUO01000002.1, read on the forward strand.
AGCTGCCATACGCGCAATAGCCTGCCGGCGCTGCGTCAGCGTTATGAAATGATCAATATCAAACTGGATAAAACCGGCGGTCTGACCGAAGCGCTGGCGCTGGCCAGCGCGGCGGAAGAGGCGGGATTCACGCTAATGCTGGGCTGTATGCTTTGCACTTCACGTGCCATCAGCGCCGCGCTGCCGCTGGTGCCACGCGCAAGACTTATCGATCTGGACGGCCCGACCTGGCTGGCCGTGGACGTGGAGCCGGGCCTGCGGTTTAGCAGCGGTGAAATCGACCTTACCGCAACGGACTAACGCCTGTTCTCCATGCCGTCGAGCTACCGTTTCAGGGCTGCCAGTGAAGCAGGCCGGTTAAGGCTGGCAGATAACGTTCCGTCGCCTCATCGGCGGAAACCGGCGGCAGCTCGACGGTAATACAGGGCAGCCCAATATCCGCGCACCAGCTGCCAAACGATCCAGGCGTGCTATAGCCGACGCTGGAGACCAACGGCAGGCCCATCTGTTCGGCCAGCCAGACGCCGAGCTGGCTATGCTGCGGATCCTCAATACAGGCCAGAGGCTCATGCAGGGAAACAACCCAGGCGGGACGCAGCGTATGAATCAGCTGGCACAGCGCTGCCGTTTCCGGCTCTGAGGCCGCCCGCGCGCCGGTAGAAAGCCGCACGTCACGCTGTTCGGCGATGCTGTTCCAGCGATACACCGTATCGCCAGCCTGCCAGTTTGCCGCCGGAAAGTTACGGTTAAGATCGACGCCGTTGGCATTGGCGCGTAAGCCCAGCTGACAGCCGTCGGGATTAACCGCCAGTACCAGATGATGCCGCCGCTGTTGCGCGGACAGCGTGCGCAGCGCGCAGGAAAGGGTCACCACGGCGGCGCCTTCATCGCCGTGGGTGCCGGCCAGAATCAGCCCGCTGTCGCGCTCCGCCAGCGGTGCCGGGAACCACAGCAGCGGCGCGCCCAGCGCCGACGTGCCGTAACGCGTCATTTCCGCCGTCAGCGCGCCGCGTTGTGAACGCGGCTGTTGCATTGTCATCATTCGCTCCTGTGAAAAAGATCGCAGAACCGGCGGCACGGCAAGCGCAATAAGCAAAACAGCTGGTTCAGGATCAAATATTTGCGTTAGAGTGCCGGTTAGCATAAAGCCACCAACACGTTTTGCCAAACCGGCAGCTTTAAGGGTAGGACAAGATGAAATCATTCCGCATTGCGCTGGGCACCTTTTTAACCGCCACGCTGTTAACCGCGGCGCAGGCAGCGCAGGTGCCGCCCGGCACCCGGCTGGCAGAACGTCAGGACATTGTGCGTCATATTAAAGATGAACCGGCGTCGCTCGATCCGCTTAAAGCCGTTGGGCTACCGGAAATACAGGTGATGCGCGATCTGTTTGAAGGGCTAACCAACCAGGATGCGCAGGGCAAAATTGTGCCGGGCGTGGCGAAAAGCTGGCAGAGCAGCGATAACCAAAGCTGGATATTTACGCTGCGACAGGATGCGCGCTGGTCAGACGGCGAGCCGGTAACGGCACAGGATTTTGTCTATAGCTGGCGGCGGCTGGTAGACAGTAAAAATGCCTCGCCTTTCGCCTGGTTTGCCGGGCTGGCGGCTATTCACAACGCTGAGGCGATTACGCAGGGTAAACTGCCGCCGGAAAGCCTCGGCGTAACCGCGCTGGATAACTACCATCTTAAGGTGACGCTCGATCGGCCCGTCGCCTGGTTTCCCAGCCTGACGGCGCATGTCAGTCTTTATCCGGTGCCGCAAAAAGTTATTGAGAAATGGGGCAATGCGTGGACCAGGCCGGGTAACCTGGTCGGCAACGGCGCGTATCAGCTACAAAAGCGCGTGGTAAATGAAAAAATCGTACTGGTGCGTAATCATCATTACTGGGATGACGCCCATTCGGTGCTGAACCAGGTAACCTTCGTGCCGATTAATGAAGAGTCCAGCGCGACTAAACGCTATCGCGCCGGGGATATTGATATTACTGAATCTTTCCCGAAAAACCTCTACGGAATGCTAAAGAAAACCATCCCGGATGAGGTTTATACGCCCGATCAGCTGGGAACCTACTATTATGCGTTTAATACGCAGCGCGGGCCCACTGCCGATGCGCGCGTGCGCAGGGCGCTTTCCTGGAGCATCGATCGCCGCATCATTGCCGAGAAAGTGCTGGGCACCGGCGAAAAGCCTGCCTGGCATTTTACCCCGGAGGTGGTTACCGGCTTTAACCCGAAACCTTCCATGTTGCAGCAGCATTCCCAGGCGGAGCTGAATGCGCAGGCGAAAGCGCTGCTGGCGGCGGCTGGCTATGGCCCGAACCGACCGCTGCGGCTGACGCTGTTGTATAACACTTCGGAAAACCATCAAAAGATCGCTATCGCCGTGGCATCAATGTGGAAGAAAAATCTCGGCGTAGAGGTGAAGCTGCAAAATCAGGAGTGGAAAACCTACATTGACAGCCGCAACAGCGGCAATTTCGACGTTATCCGCGCCTCGTGGATCGGGGATTATAATGAGCCCTCCACCTTCCTTAGCCTGCTTACTTCCAGCCACAGCGGTAACATCGCTAAGTTTCATAATGCGGATTACGATGCCGTGCTGGCGAAGGCGAGCCGTGAAAACAGCGAGCAGGCGCGTAACGAAGATTACAATCGCGCGGAACAAATCCTTGATGAGCAGGCGCCAATCGCACCGATTTATCAATATACCAACGGGCGCTTAATCAAGCCCTGGGTAAAAGGCTATCCCATTAACAACCCTGAAGACGTGGCCTACAGCCGCCAGCTTTATATCCTCCAGCACTAAAGTCCCAAACGGTCATAGCGTTGTTGATTACGCGCTATGACCGTCTCGCCGCTCGCTTATCCTCGTCGCGCAGGCCGTGACGCTATTAATTTTGCCACAAACCCGCCGCGACGGAAGATTGATTCTGCCTGGCGTCAGGCTAGACTGTATCGTTTGAATTCAGCTGATTATGAGGCATGACGTGAACGTCATTGAAGGAAAAGCGCTACAGGTTTCAGATGCGATTATCGCCTGTCAGCTTGACGGGCAGGGCGGCCTGATCCCGATTGAAGATAAAGATGTGATTCATTGCGAGCGCCCCTGCTGGCTTCATCTGAACTATACCCATCGGGGAAGCGCCGAGTGGCTCTCCTCAACGCCGTTAATCCCGGATGCGGTACGCGATGCGCTGGCCGGAGACAGCATGCGTCCGCGTGTCAACCGGCTGGGCGATGGCTTTATGATTACGCTACGCAGCGTTAACCGCAACAGCGACTCGCGGCCCGAACAGCTGGTTGCCATTCGGGTTTTTATTAACGATAAGCTGATTGTTTCCACGCGGCGGCGCAAGGTTAACGCTATTGATGAAGTGTTGTCCGAGCTGCAAAATGGCAACGGTCCGGTAGATGGCGGCAGCTGGCTGGTGGAGCTTTGCGATGTGCTGACCGATCACACCAGCGAATTTATCGAAGATCTGCAGGATAAAATTATCGAACTGGAAGATGCGTTAATGGATCAGCGCGTACCGGCACGTGGCGAACTGGCGCTGCTGCGCAAGCAGCTGATTGTGATGCGTCGTTATATGACGCCGCAGCGTGATGTTTATGCGCGGCTGGCCAGCGAAAAGCTGGGCTGGATGGATGACAGCGAACGTCGTCGCATGCAGGAGATCTCCGATCGTCTCGGACGCGGCCTGGACGATTTAGCCGCCAGCGTGGCGCGTACTGCGGTACTGGCGGATGAGATTGCCTCGGTAATGCAGGAGGCGATGAACCGGCGGACCTATACCATGTCGCTGCTGGCGATGATTTTTCTGCCCACCACCTTTCTTACCGGTTTGTTCGGCGTCAATCTCGGCGGTATCCCGGGCGCCGAAAGCCACTATGGCTTTGCGATTTTCTGTCTGATGTTAGTGTTGCTGGTGGTAGGTGTTTCCCTGTGGTTACACAAACGTAAGTGGCTATAGCGAAAGAGATCGGGCAAACGGAAAAGGGGAAAAAAGCTGATCAACGTCAATAAACCGTGGGCAGGGCTGGGGCAAACTCTTTCTCGCAGGTGAATGCAACGTCAAGCGATGGGCGTTGCGCTCCATATTGTCTTACTTCCTTTTTTTGAATTACTGCATAGCACAATTGATTCGTACGACGCCGGCCTGAAAGCCGGCTTTTTTTTGCCGCTTCGCCATTCATGCCTAATTTCTTCTAAGCTTAGCTAACCGAGCAAACTGAGGAAGAGACTATGTCGACTTTGAAGATGGCCAATCAGATTTCCGCTTCCGACCCGATACCGACCGATCCGATCCCTGTTCCTGAACCTATCCCACAGCCGCAGCCTATCCCTGACCCGACGCCGGATCCTGAGCCGATTATCGATCCGCCGCCGCATATGAAATAGTTAATCAACAGCCTGGCTCCATACCGGCTGTTCCCGTTATGGAGCCAGGGTACTTATTTTAATTCCAGAATATCAAGGCGCTGTCCGCCAGGCGCGTCATCTTCTTCATCCGGCTGCCAGCCAGCCGGCTGTAGCGGCAGCGACTCACGATCAAAGGCCAGATCGCCGCCGTCCACCACTTCGCTGCCGTGTTGAATCGATTTAAAATCAAACAGCGCCGCATCGGCCAGATGCGAGGGAACCACGTTTCGCATCGCGCTGAACATGGTTTCAATTCGACCCGGATAGCGTTTATCCCAGTCGCGCAGCATATCCGCAATGACCTGACGCTGCAGATTAGGCTGGGAGCCGCACAGGTTGCACGGAATAATCGGATACTGGCGGGCGATAGCAAAGCGCTCAATATCCTTCTCACGGCAGTAGGCCAGCGGACGGATCACGATATGCTTACCGTCATCGCTCATCAGCTTCGGCGGCATGCCTTTCATTTTCCCGCCGTAAAACATATTTAAAAACAGCGTTTGCAGAATATCGTCGCGGTGATGCCCCAGCGCGATTTTGGTACAGCCCAGCTCAGTGGCGGTACGGTAAAGAATGCCGCGGCGCAGGCGCGAACAGAGCGAGCAGGTCGTTTTCCCTTCGGGAATTTTATCTTTAACGATGCCGTAGGTGTTTTCTTCGACGATTTTATATTCGACGCCAATCGATTCCAGATACTGCGGCAGCACATGTTCCGGGAAGCCGGGCTGTTTCTGATCGAGGTTAACCGCAATCAGCGAGAAATTAACCGGCGCGCTCTGCTGCAGGTTGCGCAAGATTTCCAGCATGGTGTAACTGTCTTTACCGCCAGACAGGCAAACCATAATGCGATCGCCTTCTTCAATCATATTGAAATCAGCGATCGCTTCGCCCACGTTACGGCGCAGGCGCTTTTGCAGTTTGTTCAGGTTGTACTGTTCTTTCTTATTAACTGATTGATTTTCTTGCATCGTTTTGTTTCTCAGCACCAAAAAGGCCCTGGCAGAGCAACGTTTTGGCGATAAATGACGGGTTGGCCGCGGCGAAAAATGCCGGTACGCAAAAGTATGCCGCGTATGGTACGGATTACGCCGCCGAATTCCAGCACGTTTTACCGCTGCGCACCATTCTTCTGCCTGCTGTAAACCGCGCTGGCGGATCTCTTCTGTTCTGCCAGCGGACGCAAACCGTTTGCCGGACACGGCAGGGATCGCCCCGGTAAGATTAATTTAGTCAATTTTTTAAGCGAAACGAGAGTATTCCTGGTGACTTTCTAACAGAAAAATAACGTAAAAAGATGTTTCGTATCTCGACGCACAGATAAACGTCGCTTATGCTGGCAAAGCCTTGACCCAACCACTCCCGGAGCCCGACGAATGAAAGCAGCCATCTTTCTGCTTGCCGGCGCAGCGCTGCTGCTTAGCGCATGCAGCAGCAGCGACAATGAACCGCCACAACAGGCCACCGCCGCTCACGTTCAGCCCAGAGTCAGCATGTCTTCTCTGGCGGAAAGCAACTGCGCCAACGCGGGCGGCACCCTGGCGTTTTCACGTCAGCTGGACGGCAGCAGCACGGGAATGTGTCAGCTAGCTAACGGTCGTCGCTGTAGTGAAAGCGCGCTGGAAAGCGGAAGCTGCGCGCGCTTTTAAACCGCTGGCGCGCGCAGGGCGCACCAGGCTGATTTACTGAACGCTGACCTCATTCGGGCAGGCTTCGCCTTTTGCCAGCTGTTGCAGGTTAGAAAGCGTGGTTTCTGAAATGGCGGTCAGCGCCTCAGCGGTCAGAAACGCCTGATGTCCGGTAAACAGGACGTTATGACAGGCGGAGAGGCGCCGAAATATATCGTCCTGAATCACATCATTGGATTTATCTTCGAAGAACAGATCGCGTTCATTTTCATATACGTCCATGCCGAGCGAGCCGATTTTCTGCTGTTTCAGCGCGTCGATCGCCGCCTGCGAATCAATAAGCCCGCCACGGCTGGTGTTAATAATCATCACGCCATCTTTCATCTGGCCGAACGCGGCGGCATCCAACAGATGATGGTTATCCGCCGTTAGCGGGCAGTGCAGGGTAATCACATCTGACTCTCTGAACAGCGTTTTAATATCGACATATTCCGCGCCCAGATCCAGCGCCTGGGGGTTCGGGTAAGGATCGCACGCCAGCAGCCGCATACCAAAACCTTTCAGAATACGCAGCGTAGCGATACCGATTTTGCCGGTGCCCACCACGCCAGCGGTACGCTCATGCATATTAAAACCGATTAATCCCTCCAGGGAGAAGTTCGCATCGCGGGTGCGCTGGTAGGCGCGATGGATATGCCGGTTAAGCGTCATCATCATTCCTACCGCATGTTCTGCCACCGCCTCCGGTGAGTAGGCCGGCACGCGCACGACTTTCATGCCCAGCTCTGCCGCCGCCGCTAAATCGACATTATTAAAACCCGCGCAGCGTAACGCGATAACTTTTACTCCCTGGCCGCTAAGGATTTCCAGCACCGGACGGCTGGCGTCATCATTAACGAAAATACAGACGGCTTCACAATTGACGGCGTTAATCGCAGTACGCTCGGTCAGCAGAAAGTCAAAATATTCAATATCAAAACCAAAGCGATGATTAACATTATCAAGGTATTTTTTGTCGTACTGTTTGGTGCTATAGACCGCAAGTTTCATTGTCGCCTCCTTATTATTGTCTCTTCTTTCATTCTAGTCCGGCAACCCTGCGGCGTAACCTTTAATCTGTCGCCTGCGCGTCCGGCGTGGCGCGTAAACAGAAAAGCGTAGCGAAACCTTCACCCTCTCTAATGAACATGCCATCATAGCCGTCAGGATTTTTCTACAGAACAGGATGGTTATGGCAATGCGTCGGCGCTTAACTTTCGCTCTGGCCTCGCTGCTGACGCTGGTTCTGCTGGTGCTGACGCTATTGAGCAGCGTAACGCACTGGCTGCCGCGCCTGGCGGGGGTTTGGCTACCTGTGGGGACGCGTATTGCGCTGGACGCATCGCCGCGCTGGCAGCAGGGCGCGCTGCGTTTTCCGGCGGTGCGCTATCTGGTCGCCGACTGCCAGCTGGCCGGGCTACAGCAGCTCTCCTTAGGTTATCAGCACCAGCGCTGGCAGGCACACGCGCAGCGGCTGACGCTGGATACGGCCTGTCTGAGCCGCCTGCCCGCCGCTAATAACTCAGCCAGCGCGCCACGTTCGCTGGCGCAGTGGCAGGCACTGCTACCGTCCGCCGATGTTGTTATCGATCGGCTGATCGTCAACCCTTACCAGAGCTGGGCCGGCGCGCTGCGGCTGACGCTGGATCCTGACGCGCAGCGGCTCAACTATCAGGGCGATAACCTGCGCCTGCAGGCCGATTTACAGGGACAGCGCCTCGCGCTGCGGCAGCTGACGCTGCAGACGCCAACGCTTAGCGAACCGGTCAGCCTGCACGGCTCGCTGACGCTGACGGAATTTGCCAATGGCGTGCCGGAAAGCGGTGAGCTTGGCGGGGACTTCACCCTGGCGCAGGTGCCGCATCCGCTGCGTTTTACGCTGGCGTGGCAACAGCAGCAGGGCCGATTGGTGCTGCAAACGCCGCAGGATGCCGAGCCGCTGGTGGATTTACCCTGGCAGGTTACGCCGCAGCAGATCCGTATTGATGGCGGACGCTGGCGCTGGCCGTGGGCGGCGCAACCTCTGGCGGGCGGCGTCGCGCTGGCGTTCTCCCACTGGCAACAGGGGCTGGATGCGACCGAACTCAGCGGGCGGCTGAATATGCTGACGCAGGGCCGCGGCGGTAAAGGCAACATCGTACTGACGCTGGGGCCGGGGCGTTTATCCCTGACTGACAGCCAGTTACCGCTGCGCCTCACAGGGGAAAGCAAGCTGGCGGCGCTGCAGTTTTATGCCTCGTTACCCGGCACGCTGAAGGGCTCGCTGCTTAATCCCCGATTGCATATCGCGCCGGGCGCGCTGCTGCGTATGCGCGGACGCCTGCTTTCCACGCTGGAAGTTGACGAGGCGCGCTGGCCGCTGGCAGGCGTCAGCCTCTCGGCGTCCGGCATTAATGGTCGCTTGCAGGCGATTCTTAGCGCTCACGATACGCAGAAAGGACGTTTTACGCTGCATCTGGATGGCCGCGCCGATGAGTTTTGGCCGGATCGCGGGCGTTGGGCATGGCGCTACTGGGGCAACGGTTATCTGGCGCCGCTGGATGCCAAATGGGATGTACAAGGCACCGGTAACTGGCAGGATAGCGCGCTCACGCTGGCGACGCTTTCTACCGGTTTTGATCGGCTACGCTACGGCATGACGACGGTAAATCAGCCCCGGCTGCGGCTGGCGCAGCCGCTGGTCTGGCAGCGCGAGGCTGAGCAGGCCGCCTTTCACGGCGAATTAACGCTGGATGCCGGGGCGACCCGCTTCGACAGCGGCGGTTATCTGCCGCCGTCGCGCCTGCAGTTGGCGCTGAAAGGCAGCGATCCAGCGCATTTCCTGTTAAACGGTAGCCTGCAGGCGCAATCGATCGGCCCTGTGCGGGTGAATGGCCGCTGGGATGGCGAGCGGCTGCGCGGTCAGGCGTGGTGGCCGCAGCAGTCGCTGACGGTTTTCCAGCCGCTGCTCAGCCCCGATCTGAAAATGAAAATTACCGCCGGCACGCTGCGGGCGCAGGTGGCGTTTTCCGCCGCCGAGCAGCAGGGCTTTACCGTCGGCGGGCACTGGGTGGTGCAAAACGGCGCGCTATGGATGCCGGACAACAGCATCGAAGGGGTTGATTTCTCGCTGCCGTTTCGCCTGCACGCAAGCCGCTGGTCGCTGGGCACGCACGGTCCCGTTTCGCTGCGGATTAAAAGTATTAATAACCAGTTCCTGATCCATGATGTCACCGCACAGTTGCAGGGCAGCTGGCCGTGGCAGGAGAGCGAACCGCTCACGCTGAGCAATGTCAGCCTGGCGCTGCTGGGCGGTACGCTGAGCCTGCAGCAGCTGCGTCTGCCGCAGCGTCAGCCAGCCGTTATTCGGCTGCGCGCTATTAGCCTGAGCGAACTGATCACCGCGCTTAAGCCAAAGCAGTTCGCCATGTCCGGGCGAATCAATGGCGAACTGCCGCTGTGGCTGGATAATTCGCCCTGGCTGGTTAAGGATGGCTGGATCGCTAACAGCGGCAGCCTGACGCTACGGCTGGATAAACAGATGGCCGACGCCATCACCCAGAATAATATTGCCGCCGGGGCCGCGCTGGACTGGCTGCGTTATATGGAAATCTCCCGCAGTTGGGCCACGCTTAACCTCAATGCCATTGGCGATCTCACCATGCAGGCGGAGGTTAACGGCACCGGTCGTTTCAGCCAGCGCGAGCGGCGAGTGAACCTGAACTATCGCCATCAGGAGAATCTGTTTCAGCTGTGGCGTAGCCTGCGGTTTGGCGATAATTTGCAATCCTGGGTAGAGCAAAACGCGGCTCTGCCTTCATCGAAGGACTCAAAACATGAGAATTAATCGGATGCTGCTGCTGGCCTGCTGTTTGGGCTTAAGCGGCTGCGTACCGCGTATTGAAATCGCTGCGCCAAAAGAACCGATCACCATCAATATGAATGTGAAAATCGAGCATGAAATCCATATTAAGGTTGATAAAGATGTGGAAGCGCTGCTGAAAGATCAGAATCTCTTTTGAGGGGCGGCATAATGAAAGGCTGGGTCAATCTCTGTCTGCTGTGCCTATTGGCTGCACCACAGGCGCAGGCGCTGACGCTGGATGAGGCGCGCCAGCAGGGGCGCGTCGGCGAAACCCTGAGCGGCTATCTGGCACCGCGTCAGCAGGATGCAGAGACGCAGGCGTTAATCGCGCACATTAATCAGCAACGGGAACAGCGCTATCGGGACGTTGCGCAGCGTAATAATCTGCCGACCGCTGACGTTGCGCGAATTGCAGGAGCAAAGCTGGTGCAGCGCGCCGCCGTCGGGGAATATGTGCAGGGAGTCAACGGCAGGTGGATAAGAAAGCAGTAACCTGGCGGCTGGCGCTCAATTTAAAACGCGTACGTGTTCAGTTGCGTGCTGGCCGCGGCGACAGCGGCCAGCACAGGCATCAGGCGGTTGCCAGTTGCTGCAGGGTTTCTTTCGCTTCAGCGGTGGCTTTCGTTGCCACTTCCGGGCCGTAGGCGATACCTTCAGCGAAAACGAATTTCACGTCGGTAATGCCGATAAAGCCGAGGAACAACTGCACGTAAGGCGTCAGCAGGTCAGAAGGGGTATCTTTATGGATGCCGCCACGGCTGGAGATGATCACCGCACGTTTCCCTTTAACCAGACCTTCCGGGCCCGCTTCGGTATAGCGGAAGGTGACGCCGGCACGGGCGATCAGATCGAAATAGTTTTTCAGCTGAGTAGGGATATTGAAATTGTACATCGGCGCCGCAATAACAATCACGTCGTGTGCGTTCAGCTCAGCAATCAGCTCATCAGACAGCGCCAGCGCTTCCTGCTGACGCGGCGTCAGTTCAGCATCGGCAGGACGCAGCGCGCCGACCAGCTCCCCATCCAGCACCGGAATCGGGTTCGCAGCCAAATCGCGTACCGTTACCCGATCGCCTTTCGCACTTGCCTGGGCGGCATAAAAATCGGCCAGCTGGCTCGACTGAGAATAACCGGCAAGAATACTGGATTTTAAAACTAATACTTTGCTCATGATTTTTTCCTGTCTGCTAATACGGAAGTCTGTCCGCTCAATGGTTTACACTGTAGGGAGTTTACCGCAACAGTGAAAGCGCAATATTTCGAGTCCAATATTCAAAATTCCTGAACAAGCGTAGAGGCGATCCTCGTCAACACGCGGCCTGTGTTAACATACGCCGCAAGAAATGAATGTCATGTCGGCCTGTGCCGACCACGCGGCGGCCATAACAGCAATCAGAAGCCGCTGTGTTAATAAGGTAATTAATATGTCTGTCGAATCAAACGCATCCCCGCTGGCCCCTTTCTGGGCGCGGCTGGATAACATGACGCTGCGGGACCGCCAGCGTCTGCAGCGCCGCCTGCACGGCGCTAAAAAGATAAAAAGCCCAACGGCCCGGCAGAATATCGCCGGGGAGCTGGAGAAAGAGTTTGCGCAGGCCGAGCAGCGTTTGCAGCAGCGGCAGGCGGCAACGCCGACTATTCGCTTTCCGGAGAATCTGCCGGTTAGCCAGAAACAGCAGGAAATTGCCGACGCCATCCGCGATCATCAGGTGGTTATCGTAGCGGGGGAAACCGGCTCCGGTAAAACCACTCAGCTGCCGAAAATTTGCCTGACGCTGGGGCGCGGCGTAAAAGGGCTGATTGGCCATACTCAGCCGCGTCGTCTGGCGGCGCGCACGGTAGCCAACCGTATTGCCGATGAGCTGGAAACCTCGCTCGGCGGCTGCGTAGGCTATAAGGTGCGCTTTAACGATCAGGTTAGCGATACGACGCAGATCAAACTGATGACGGACGGTATTCTGCTGGCGGAAATTCAGCAGGATCGGCTGTTAATGCAGTACGACACCATCATTATCGATGAAGCGCACGAGCGTAGCCTGAATATCGATTTTCTGCTCGGCTACCTGCGTGAGCTGCTGCCGCGCCGGCCCGATTTAAAAGTTATTATCACCTCGGCGACCATCGATCCGCAGCGCTTTTCGCGCCATTTCAATCATGCGCCGGTAGTGGAAGTCTCCGGCCGTACGTATCCGGTTGAGGTGCGCTATCGGCCGGTAGTTAACGATGTGGATGACAGCGATCGCGATCAGCTACAGGCGATTTTTGATGCGGTCGATGAGCTGGGGCAGGAAAGCAGCGGCGATATTCTGATTTTTATGAGCGGCGAACGCGAGATCCGCGATACTGCCGATGCGTTAAGCAAACGCGACCTGCCGCATACGGAAATCTTGCCGCTTTACGCGCGCCTGTCGAACGCCGAGCAAAACCGGGTCTTTCAGTCACACAGCGGACGCCGCATCGTGCTGGCGACAAACGTAGCGGAAACGTCGCTAACGGTGCCCGGAATTAAATATGTTATCGATCCCGGCACGGCGCGCATCAGCCGCTACAGCTACCGCACGAAAGTGCAGCGTCTGCCGATCGAGCCGGTATCGCAGGCGTCGGCCAACCAGCGTAAAGGGCGCTGCGGCCGTGTTTCCGAAGGGATCTGTATTCGTCTCTATTCCGAGGAGGATTTCTTAAGCCGCCCGGAATTTACCGATCCGGAAATTCTGCGCACCAACCTGGCTTCGGTCATTTTGCAAATGACCGCGCTCGGACTGGGCGATATTAGCGCCTTTCCGTTTGTTGAAGCGCCGGACAAGCGCAACATTCAGGATGGCGTGCGCCTGCTGGAAGAGCTGGGCGCTATCACCGAAGAGGAAAATGGCCGCTATCGTCTGACGCCGTCGGGTCGCCAGCTGGCGCAGCTGCCGGTCGATCCGCGACTGGCGCGCATGGTGCTGGAGGCTCAGAAGTATGGCTGCGTGCGTGAAGTAATGATTATCGTCGCGGCGCTCTCTATTCAGGATCCGCGTGAGCGTCCGGTAGAAAAGCAGCAGGCCGCCGATGAGAAACATCGCCGCTTCGCCGATAAAGAATCTGACTTTATCGCCTTCGTTAATCTGTGGAACTATTTACAGGAGCAGCAGAAAGCGCTGTCCGGCAACGCCTTCCGTCGCCAATGTAAAACCGATTATCTGAACTATCTGCGCGTGCGTGAATGGCAGGATATTTATACCCAGCTGCGTCAGGTGGTGCGTGAACTGGGCATGCCGGTGAACAGCGAACCGGCGCCTTACCGTGAAATTCATACCGCGCTGCTTACCGGTTTGCTGTCGCATATCGGCCTGAAGGATGTGGAAAAGCAGGAATTCAGCGGCGCGCGTAACGCCCGCTTCGCTATTTTCCCCGGCTCGGCGCTGTTTAAAAAACCGCCCAAATGGACCATGGTGGCGGAGCTGGTGGAAACCAGCCGCCTCTGGGGACGCATCGCCGCACGTATCGATCCCGAATGGATCGAGCCGCTTGCCCAGCATCTGCTGAAGCGCAGCTATAGCGAGCCGCACTGGGAGAAAGCGCAGGGCGCGGTAATGGCGATGGAAAAGGTGACGTTGTACGGCTTGCCGATTGTTAACGCGCGCAAGGTTAACTACGGCAAAATCGATCCGCAGCTGTCGCGCGAGCTGTTTATTCGTCATGCGCTGGTGGAGGGTGACTGGCAAACGCGCCACGCCTTCTTTAAGGCCAACCAGAAGCTGCGCAGCGAAGTGGAAGATCTGGAGCATAAATCGCGTCGTCGCGACATTCTGGTGGACGATGAAACGCTGTTTGCCTTTTACGACAGCCGCGTGGGGCATGAAGTGGTTTCCGCCCGTCATTTCGACAGCTGGTGGAAAACGGTTAGTCAGCAAACGCCCGATCTGCTCAGCTTCGATAAAGAGATGCTGATTAAACAGGGCGCGGATAAAGTCAGCAAGCTGGATTATCCCAACTTCTGGCAGCAGGGTAATCTTAAGCTGCGTCTTAGCTATCAGTTTGAGCCTGGCGCGGATGCCGATGGCGTGACCGTGCATATTCCGCTGCCGCTGTTAAACCAGATAGAAGAAGCCGGTTTTGAATGGCAAATTCCTGGCCTGCGCCGCGAGCTGATCGTGGCGCTGATTAAATCATTGCCGAAACCGGTTCGGCGTAACTTCGTGCCTGCGCCAAATTATGCCGAAGCATTTTTAGGCCGCGTCACCAGCACCGACATGCCGCTGCTGGACGCGCTGGAACGCGAGTTCCGTCGTATGACCGGTGTCACTATCGACCGTGAGGCCTGGCAGTGGGATCAGGTGCCCGATCACCTGAAAATCACCTTCCGCGTGCTGGACGAGCATAACCGCAAGCTGAAAGAGGGCAAAGATCTGGCGGCCCTGAAGGCAGCGCTGAAAGGCAAAGTGCAGGAAACGCTATCGAAAGTGGCCGACGACGGGCTGGAGCAGAGCGGCCTGCATATCTGGAGCTTTGGCGATCTGCCCAGTCAGTTTGAGCAGCAGCGCGGCAGCTACAGCGTGAAGGCCTGGCCTGCGCTGTTGGATGAAAAAGATAGCGTGGCGATCCGCCTGTTTGACAGCCAGCACGAGCAGCAGAAAATGATGTGGCGCGGTCAGCGTCGCCTGCTGCTGTTGAATATTCCGTCGCCGATAAAATATCTGCATGAAAAACTGCCTAACAAAGCCAAGCTGGGACTCTATTTTAATCCCTATGGCAAGGTGCTGGAGCTGATCGATGACTGTATTACCTGCGGTATTGATAAGCTGATGGCGGAAAATGGCGGACCGGTCTGGAAAGAAGATGCGTATCAACAGCTGCATGAGAAGGTGCGTGCCGGGCTGAATGATACGGTGGTGGAAATCGCTAAACTGGTCGAGCAAATCCTGACGGCGGTATTTAATATCAACAAACGGCTTAAAGGGCGCGTGGATATGACCATGGCGCTGGGGCTGGCAGATATTAAAGCGCAGATGAGCGGCCTGGTTTACCGTGGTTTCGTGACCCGGAACGGCTGGAAACGCTTGCCCGATACGCTGCGTTATCTGCAGGCGATTGAACGGCGGCTGGAGAAACTGCCGGTTGATCCGCACAGCGACCGGGCGCGTATGCTGAAAGTGGAGCAGGTGCAGCAGGCCTGGCAGAGCTGGCTGAATAAGCTGCCGCCTGCCCGCCGCGATGATGAAGATGTGCAGGAGATCCGCTGGATGATCGAAGAGCTACGCGTGAGCTATTTCGCCCAGCAGCTTGGCACGCCTTATCCCATTTCTGATAAGCGCATCCTGCAAACCATGGAGCAGATTGCCGCCTGATAAATGCTGGCCGCTGCGTTACTCGGCGGCCAGCGCTTCCAGATCGTCATGAAAAGCGGTAACGGCAATCGCCCGGTTATCGGCGCGATAGCGGTCCGCAGCTGCCGGGGCCGAGCTTTGTACCGCAATCAGCCGCCAGCCTTCGGCGGTTTGCAGCAGTAAAGGCGAGCCGCTGTCGCCGGGCAGGGTATCGCACTGATGCGACAGCACTGAACGCTGCGCCCAGCCGGTGATTAAGCAGTCGCTGTGTGACCAGAGCGCATCAAGATGATCCTCCGGGTAGCCCGCCTGCGTGACTTTACGGCCGGTGGTTTTTAATGCGGCGGTCAGATCGCTGCGCGAGCCGCTAAACAGCGGCACCGGCGTAATGCCGGAAGGCGGGTTGCGCAGCACGATCAGACCGTAGTCATAGGGAGCCGCCGCCGCCGGAACAATCCAGCCATCGCCATCCGCCTTGAGTTTCTTACCCAGGCTGGCGTCCACACGTCCTTCAATATCATGGATCTCATACCGCCAACCGTTATCGCTGGCAATAAAGCGCAGCGCTACCGGCTTATCAAGCTGGCCCGGCGGCGTAACCAGGCAGTGCCCGGCGGTAAGCGCCAGATGCGTTGAAATAAGCGTTGCGCTACAGAGATTACCGCTTGCGGTTTCCAGCTGCCCAATGGCTTCCCAGGGCACGCTGGTAGCATGATCGACGGGCTTACGATCGTCGTGACCAAAGAACAGCATCTTTAGCTCTTCAGGGCCAGGGCCATCATCGCTGTCATCATCCGCATGAGAAAAGCAGGAAAAACAGAGTAAACCCACTACTAACACAGCCGTTATGCGCATATCTCTCTCAAAAAAGGGGAGAATTATAAGAATATAAAGGGTTAACACGCGTCATGCGTAACTATAGACGGTGAGCAGCAAAAAAGGGAGTTTAATTCGGAATATCAGTGTGCTACGCGCATTAAACGTAGAAGCAGGCCGCAATGGCACCGCAGAGAATCATTACGAAGAGAATAATTTCGAAACGATAGCGACGTACCATTCCTGCTACTCCGGGAAAAACACCCGGCAGTCCGGGTGTTTGAGATGGATAACTAAGCGCCTGCGCTACCCGCGCTTTGGTTGGTCAGCGCTTTGAAACACCCGGCACGCCGGGCGTTATCAGGCGGTTATCGTCAGGAGCGCGCTCCTGCCATTATTTTGCTGCCGGCTTAGCGGCGTGTTTGTGGTGCTTTTTCGCCGCCTGAGCTTTCTGCGCTACCGGCTTAGCAGCGTGTTTGTGGTGCTTCTTCGCTGCCTGAGCTTTCTGCGCTACCGGCCTGGTCGCTTTCTTGTGGTGCTTTTTCGCCGCCTGGGCTTTCTGATCTGCCGGTTTAGCGGCTTTTTTATGATGTTTTTTTGCTGCCTGCGCTTTCTGCGCCGCGGCTTTTTTATGTTTGTGATGTACAGCTTTGTGGGTGGTTTTAGCCGGAGCAGCCGTGGCAGCGGCAGCGGCAGCAGCAGCCGGGGCAGCCGGAGCGGCGGCGGTATCCGCTGCGAAAGCCACGGAAGAGATACCCATAGCAGCGGCTACAACCAGAGCAAATAATTTTTTCATTGCAAAATCCTCTATTTCTTTATCATTAGCCCACTGCGGGGCCGGTGAAAAGACTATAGAGAAACGCGTGCGGGCTTTCCGTGAGTGATTGGTATCGGCGTGTAACCGAATGTACAGAGCAGAAGTTGACGGATGCGAAGCGTCAGAAAAATAAAACAGGGTATTGACGCATAACGACATATGAGTTTGACACCGGATGAAAAGTGAATTTCTCGGAGAGCAGTGGTAGATATAAACCAGAAGCGTGTAGCGTTTTTGATGAAAATGTTAATAAAAAATAAACCGGGTTTACTGTAATAAGAGAAAAAGCAGGCGTTAATTACAATACGCCTGCTTTTTGTTTTAGGTTGTATTTTTTTATTGTTCGGACAATGAAAAAATAACCGATTGTTGGTGGGGCTTCTTTAATTAACTTTCTAAAACATTCAAAAGAAGAAGTGATTTTTTAGGTTAATTGACAACAGGCTATTATGGATGTACGCCGGGGTCACATACATTAATGCAGACGCCATTGTCATTACAAATGATAGCGCAGCCTTTGGTAGCATTCGTTTCAAAGGCTGAGGCAGAAGCTGATAATAGCCCGCCGGAAAGCAGCAAAGAGCTTAACGCGATTTTTAATGTTTTAGTCATAATAAATATCCTTAATTAAATGATTTTCGTGTTTTCTCATTAGGTGGCGAACCATTTATAAGCTATATAAGTTAAGGTTTGTTATAAATATTGAAAAGTTATGTCATTATGAATAATTATTAATGCAGTTGCTTAAATAAAGAATATTTAAGCCGTTATTAGCGGCGATTGATGAAGGTTAATAACCTCCGACGATTTAAAACGGAATTAATCTCGTCGCCGACCGGCAAAAGCTAACGCTGACATAGTCCAAACTATCGCTGTCGATAATGACGTGACCGTCAATTGCCAGCGCGATGGATGGCAACATCGCCACGCTCAGGCGTGTCATCAAATGGGCAATGAAGAGAGCTGGCCTGCCGGGAAGCAGGCCAGCTAATCATTAAATTATTCAGAAGCGAGGTAGCGCTGTTCCAGATGACGACGGAAATGCAGCGGATTGAGATCTTCACCGCTGGCCTGAGTCATCAGCTGGGCGGTAGGGAAACGGCTGCCGTGCTGCCAGATATTCTGGAAAAGCCAGTTAAAAATCGGCTGCAGCTCGCCGGTCGCGATCTGCGACTCCAGCTGCGGCAGGGCGAGTCTCAGCGCCTGGAAAAGCTGTGCCGCATACATAGCGCCCAGCGTATAGGTGGGGAAATAGCCGAAGGCGCCGTCGGTCCAGTGAATATCCTGCATGCAGCCATCACGGTAGTTGCCTTTTGTATCCAGGCCAAGATAGCGCTGCATTTTTTCATCCCACAGCGCCGGAATATCGTCCACCTCAATATCACCGGCAATCAGGGCGCGTTCGATTTCATAGCGCAGGATCACGTGCAGCGGATAGCTGACCTCATCGGCGTCTACGCGAATAAAGCCGCGCTTTACGCGCTGGTTGAGCCGGACAAAATTAGCGGGCGTTAAGGCGGGCTGATCGCCCATCTGCGCGATAACCTGCGGCAGAATATGCTGCAGGAACGGCGCGCTGCGCGCCAGCTGCATTTCGAAGAGCAGGCTTTGCGACTCATGAACTGCGGTGGATCGCGCCAGCGCAACCGGCTGATTACGCCAGGTTTTCGGCAGATTTTGCTCGTAGCGGGCGTGTCCGGTTTCGTGGATCACGCCCATCATGGCGCTGACAAACTCATTTTCGTTGTAGCGCGTGGTAATGCGCACATCATCCGGCACGCCCCCGCAGAAGGGATGCGCGCTGACGTCCAGGCGACCGGCGTTAAAATCGAAACCGAGCAGCGTCATCAGTTGTAAACCCAGCTGACGCTGCGCCTCGACCAGAAAAGGGCCCACGGGCGTATCAACCGGTTCGGCGGCCTGTTTTTCCACTACGCGATCGAGCAGGTCCGGCAGCCACTGAATGAGATCGCCAAATGTCGCGTCGAGCTGGGCGCTGGTCATCCCTGGCTCATAAAGATCGAGCAGGGCGTCATAGCGCGAACAGCCTGCCGCCTGAGCGCGGATTTCCGCCTCCTCGCGGCTGAGGCTTACCACCTGTTTCAGGTTGGCGGCGAAACCCTGCCAGTCATTAGCCGGACGCTGTTGTCGCCAGGCATGCTCGCAGCGCGATCCCGCGAGCGATTTCGCCTCCACCAGCGAAGCGGGCAGTAGCGCCGCCTGTTGCCAGGCGCGTTGCATCTCCAGCAGATTGGCCTGCTCCACATCATTCAGCGATTCCTGTTGCGCCGCCTCCAGCCACGTTTTAACCCGGCTATCGGTTAGCAGCTGATGCTGTAAAACGCTCAGCTCAGCCAGCGCTTCACCGCGCGCCTGACTACCGGCGGGCGGCATCATGGTTTGCATATCCCAGCCGGCGATGGCGGAAAGATGACCAAAGCGCGCCAGGCGCTGAAAGGTTTGGGTCAGCTGTTGATAAGCGGATGTCACGTAGATCTCCTTGCTCAGTTAAGAACGGTTCGCCGTACCTCGCAAGGGTAAATCAACCGGCCAGCAAAAGCGAACGCTGGCGCCGCCCAAAGGGCTGCTGTCGATCGTCACATGTCCGCCGAGCGCCAGCGCCACGGACTGGACAATCGCCAAACCAAGGCCGCAGCCGCCGGTTGCGCGATCGCGGCTGGGATCGAGCCGGACAAAAGGCTCAAGAACACGCTGACGCTCCTCCGCTGGAATACCCGGACCATCATCTTCCACCTGCAAACAGGCCTGGCTGCCGTCGAACCACAGGCCAACCCGCAGCCGCTGTCGGGCATAGCGCAGCGCGTTATTTACCAGGTTATCCAGCACGCGCTCCATCAGCCGCGTATCGGAAACGCCAAAGTTTTCGCGCTGCGGCAGATCCAGCGCGATGTCATATTCAGGATGAACCGAACGAATATCAGCAATACGCTCGCCGAGCCAGTTGGCGAGATCGACCGGCTGCAGAAAAAGCTCCACCTGCGGACGATCGAGACGCGCGTAGGTTAATAACTCCTCGATCAATGATTCCAGCTGTTCGATGTCGCGGTTCAGCGCGGCGGATTCTGCGGCGCTGAGGTTATCGCTCATCTCCAGCCGGTAGCGCAGCCGGACCAGCGGCGTTCGCAGCTCGTGCGCAATGTTATCAATCAGCTGCTTTTTGCTGGCGACCAGCGTATTGATATTGTCCGCCATCTGATTAAAGGCCACGCCCAGGCGCACTAGGCTGGAGGCGTTATCAAAATGAATACGTTCATCCAGGTGCCCCTGACCGAAGCGCTGAGCCGCCGACTCCAGCTTCAGCATATCTTTCCAGTAGGGACGCATCCAGATAAACACCGGCAGCGCCAGCGACATGCCGATAAAGGCCAGCAGCGCAATATCCAGCAGCCGCATCTCATGCAGGAAAAACAGATAGGGAATCGGCCCAACCGCCAGCACATAATGGCTGCGGGGAATATGCTGTAAAAAAGTATATTCATCGTCCAGCGCGACAATTTCTCCGGCGCGCAGGCGACGCATACTGCCGGCATCAAGCTGATATTTATTTATCGGCTCGATATGCAGCTTAAAGGAGAGGTTAAGGTCGAGATTATTGATGGTTTTATTCCAGTCGCGCGGCGGAATTTCCCGTAGTTCGCTACGCATCAGATAGAGCGAACTTTTCATTAAGTCGTCCATCGACTGCCGTCCGGCGCGTTCGGCGGTAAACTTGTAGACCAGCCCCACCAGCATGGTCATCACCAGAAAGCAGACAAACAGCAGTAGGTAAAACTGGATAAAAAGTTTTCTCATTACGCGTGCGTATCCCAGGCGTGCGGCGCAAACAGATACCCTTTGTTGCGGATGGTTTTGATGCGATAAGGTTCGGTTGCGCTGTCGTGCAGCTTTTTACGCAGGCGCGAAATTGCCACGTCGATACTGCGATCCATACCGTCATAGCTAACGCCGCGCAGGGTTTTCAGCAATGCGTCACGGTTAAGAATTTGTCCGGCGTGGATGGCCAGCTCCCAGAGCAGATCGTAATCGGCGGTGGAAAGGGCGATAATCTCATCGCCCAGCGTGACCTGGCGATTAAGGGGATCAATCGTTAACGAGCCGAAGCGCAGCGCTTTTTGGCCGTTAACCACCGGGGCTATCTCATCATGCTGCGCCACGCTCGCCTGGCGTAAATGCAGGCGCAGGCGCGCCAGCAGCACCGCCGGCGGCGTGGTTTTCAGGATATAATCATTCGCGCCCATTTCCAGCGACAGAATATGATTCATATCGCTGTCCAGCGAGGTTAGCAGGACAATCGGGCCGGGCCAGCTGGCACGCAGGTCGCGGCACAATGTCATGCCGTCTTTGCCGGGCAGCATAATATCCAGCATCACCAGGTCGGGCTGTTCGCGGGCGATAATCTCTTCAGCGCGATCGCCACGGCTTTCAACAATCACTTCCAGGCCGTGGCGGCTCAGCCAGGCTGCGATCAGTTCACCGACCTCTGGATCGTCTTCAACGAAAACTATTTTATTCATGATGCGGAAATTCAGGCTGCAGATTTAAACAGCATAACCTTTTCAATTAATAACAACCATCAACGTCAGTTAAATGACGCAAGATGTATATTACAAGCTGGATAAACTATGCCATTATATCCGCAGGGTTGTTAAGGTAGGTTGTAACCCTTTTTTTCTGGCCAGGGGGAGAGTGAGGGTGTCAGATAAACAGCTGGCGTCTGCGGGCATGAGTGACCGCATCTGCTTCAATTATACCGATTTTCTTGCTGCATCCTGTAAAAAGCGCTGGAGCTTTGTCGATGCGATTTATGGCGTAATGCCGATCTTTGGTATGGTGACGCGCAATCCAGCGGATTCGCAGCGGCCGCCTTCAGAGCGGCTGAAAGAATTAGCCCTGCAAATCATTTCGACCCAGGTAAGCGATGAAATTAATATCGCCCGGCTGATCACATTAGCCGAACAGCAGCATATCGTGCAGTTTGATATTTTATTGCCTTACCCGCTCTCCAGCGATCAGCTTGAGGCTATTCATCACGAATATCGCAAGCCATTGTCGCTGTCGCAGCAGGAGGAGCGGCTGACTGTTCAGTTTCCAGCCGCCCCATATTAATCACCTTATCAGCATCCAGGTTGCCGGAAAGGCGCCAATGACCAGCAGAGCGATGGCGACACGTTCGACAACGCTCAGCGCATTGAATGCCCGACCGCCACGGCGGGCAAACAGAAACAGCAGCATTCCCGGCGCATAGAGTATTACCGACAGCAGCAGATGCAGCGGGCCGGACGCGTAAAGCAGCCACAGGCCGTAGATGCAGGCGCCCAGCGCCACCGCCGTCATCCAGGCTTCACCTTTATTCCATACCAGCTTCAGCAAATAAGCGCCGACCAGGAAATAGGGCACCAGCACCATTTCCGAAGCGATCGTCAGCAGCGTGTTGTAATCCGAATTGGTTAACCAGATCAAAATCAGGCAAACCTGCACGCTGCCGTTGGTCAGCCACAGCGAGGCGGAAGGCGCATTATGGCGATTTTGCCTGCTCAGGCTGCGCGGGAACGCGCCCTGTTGCGCAGCGATAAAGGGCACTTCGGCCGCCATAATCGTCCAGCTCAAATAGGCGCCGCATACTGATACCACCAGCCCCAGCGCGATAACCGCATTGCCCCATGAGCCAATCAGTTTGGTCATCAACCCGGCCATGGACGGATTACGCATCTCCGCCAGCTCGGCGCGCGGCACAATGCCCAGCGAAAGCAGGGTAACCAGCAGATAAACGGTAAGGGCCGCCAGCACCGCCAGCAGCGTCGCTTTGCCGACGTCGCGCTTATTGCGCGCGCGCGCTGAAACTACCACCGCGCCTTCCACGCCGATAAACACCCACAGCGTAATCAGCATGGTTTGCTTCACCTGTCCCCATACCGGCTGCCCCAGCTCAACGCCGGTAAAATCGAAGTGGAAACGATCATAATTAAAGGCCGCTATCGCCAGCACCACGAACAGACCGAGCGGCACCAGCTTGCCCAGCGTGGCGATCATATTAATGCTGGCGGCCGTCTGTACGCCGCGTAAAACCAGCCAGTGAACCAGCCACAGCAGCAGCGACGCGCCGAGCATCGCCTGCCAGGTGTTACCGTCGCCAAAAATCACCTGTCCTGGGGAATCGGTAAAAAAGCTCAGCGCAGAGAAAACGATAACCAGGTAGGAAACGTTGGCGATAACGGCGCACAGCCAGTAACCCCAGGCGGAGCTGAAGCCAACCAGCTCGCCGAATCCGTCACGGGCATAGGTAAAGATACCTCCGTCCAGCTCCGGTCTGAGGCGCGTCAGCAGCAGCAGCGCCAGCGAAAGAAACAGAATACCCGCGCCGGTAATAGCCCAACCGATAAGAAGCGCGGCGGGGCTGGCCACGGCCGCCATATTTTGCGGCAGGCTAAAAACCCCTGCGCCCAGCATAGAGCTGAGTACCAGCGCGGTCAGCGCGCTAAGGCCTAATTTTTTGTCCAAAAAACCGTCCTGAAACAGAATAAATAACCAGGGAACCGCGTAGCGGTTGACTATTAATCAGGCAGAAAGAGATGGAATCCCTCTTTTCCGCTGAAATAAGGCAGGGATTTTACGGAGAGCGGAGGCGACGTGCAATGCGTGTCTATGCAAAAAGCGCTACAGATTATTCAGAATATGACGGAGCGGCAGAGATGCCGCTCCGGGAAGGGAATTATTTAAACAGATCGGCGGTGACGGTCAGGTTGCCGCCGCTCTGATTTTGCCACTGACGCGTCACGTGATAGAACTTCGCGCCTTTATCCGCGGCGCGCTTGGCGACAGCCTCGGAGATCTCCGTTGGCGTACCAAAGTGGCCGGTAAAGGTGACGGTATCAAACGGCTGCATCTGCGCCGCGGTAATCGCGTTCACTTCCTGAATCTGTTTGCCATCCGGCAGACGCACGGTGTAACGCTCGCCGGAGGAACTCTGGGTTTCGAAGAAACGGCCTACTTTACTGCTTGGCGTTTCTGAAGAGGCGACGCCTGGCAGCTCTACCTGTTTCGCGGCGGCGCCGCCAGCGGCCAGCGCGGCTTTACCGGCTTCAGAGTTACGTGGAATGGCATTGGGGCTCTGCACCTGGCGTTTTGGCGCATCGGCTTTATAGACATAAGCGGTAATGTACTGGTTGCCGCCGCTGTTGGCGTCAATCTGACGCACAATAAAGAAAGAGGCCGCGCCTTTTTCTTTGGCCGCTTTAGCAATCGCTTCATTTACCTCAGGCTGGCTACGATAAAAGCCGCTAACGGAGACGGTATCAAAAGGTTCCAGCGTGTAAGCTTCCGCCTTGGGCAGCTCTTTTACGCCGTTAAAATAGCGATAGCCTGATTTTTTTTCCGCAGCAGGCGCATCGGCGTGATAAAGATCGGCGGTAACGCGCCAGTTGCCGCTGTTGCCGGTCGCGTCGTTAATCCCCTGAATATAAAAAGCTGATGCGCCCATGCTATCTGCACGTCTGGAGACCGCATCGCTGGCCTCACCAATAGAATTAAAACGACCGCTAATATTAATACGTTCGAATGGTTTTAACGCGGCCGCTTTTTCCGGTGACAGCTCCTGCGCCGCCTGGGCGGCCAGCGTCATTGATGACAGCAGAGCAGTCAACAGAAGGGTGTTCTTCAGCTTCATAAAAATAATCCTTCGCCTTACGCAAAAATTGAGTACGAAAACGTGCTGGACTCTTGATGTGTAACAGATTAGCTGTGGATTATTGCATGTAATAATGGCCGCTGTCTCAGTCAATTTATGCCATTCAGGCGTACAGGTTTAATCATAAAAAAGTGCCCCAGGAATGAGCGGTATTTGGACGAGTTTAATTCGCAGTTATCGTTTTAAGCGGTTAATGATACAACTGTTTTAGTTAATTACTTGTTAAATAAGAATAATGTGGCGGTTTATCTGCTTTTTTATTGCCTTTCTTTCAGCAGAATATGGCTGGCTAAGCGCTATTAATACGGGAAAAATATTGTCTGAGCGAATCGAAAAGGGATTTTTGCGTAAAAACTTTCAGCGCAGTCTGTAGCGGGTAGATTACGCGACATATATTCAGTAGGTTATAAACACTTTGATACAAGTCTGGGACGCACAACGGCGCTGCCGTTGCGTTTCAACATCTTCACTAACCGATGAAAGGGAAAACTATGTTAATTGGAGTACCCAAAGAACGGTTGCCGAATGAAGCCCGTGTGGCTGCAACGCCGAAAACGGTGGAGCAGTTGCTGAAGCTGGGTTTTAGCGTGGCAATTGAACAGCAGGCGGGCATCGCGGCCAGCTTTGCAGATAGCGCTTATCAGCAGGCAGGTGCGACGCTGGTCGATCGCCAGCAGGCTTTGCAGGCCGATATTGTGCTGAAAGTTAACGCGCCTGATGAAGAAGAGATCGCGCTGCTGCGCGAAGGCAGCACGCTGATAAGCTTTATCTGGCCCGCACAGAATCCGCAGCTGATGGAAAAGCTGGCCGCGCGCAATATTAACGTGATGGCGATGGATGCGGTGCCGCGAATTTCCCGTGCGCAGTCGCTGGATGCGCTGAGCTCGATGGCCAATATCGCCGGTTACCGCGCAGTGGTGGAAGCGGCGCATGAGTTTGGGCGCTTTTTTACCGGCCAGATCACCGCCGCAGGTAAGGTTCCTCCGGCCAAAGTTATGGTCATCGGCGCTGGCGTAGCGGGGCTGGCCGCAATCGGCGCTGCCCGTAGCCTGGGCGCTATTGTGCGTGCTTTTGATACCCGTCCTGAGGTCAAAGAGCAGGTCAAAAGCATGGGCGCCGAGTTCCTTGAGCTTGATTTTAAAGAGGAGGCGGGCAGCGGCGACGGCTATGCCAAAGTGATGTCGGAGGCCTTTATTGAGGCTGAAATGGCGCTTTTCGCCGCCCAGGCTAAAGAGGTGGATATTATTATCACCACGGCGCTTATTCCCGGCAAACCCGCACCGCGCCTGATTACCCGCGATATGGTTGCCGCCATGAAGCCCGGCAGCGTCGTGGTGGATCTGGCGGCGCAAACCGGCGGCAACTGTGAACTCACCGTCGCGGATACGGTAACCACCACCGGGAACGGCGTAAAAATCATTGGCTATACCGATTTGCCCAGCCGTTTGCCCACCCAATCTTCTCAGCTCTACAGTACTAACCTGGTCAATCTGTTAAAGCTGTTGTGCAAAGAGAAAAATGGCGAAATCGACATTAACTTTGACGATGTGGTGATCCGTGGCGTGACGACGGTTCGCGCCGGCGAGGTGACCTGGCCTGCGCCGCCGATTCAGGTTTCGGCCGCGCCCAAAGCCGCGCAGCCCGCCGCCGCGCCGCAGGCGGCGCCGACATCCTCCGCCTCGCCGTGGCGTAAGTATCTGCTGCTGGCGCTGGCGATTGTGCTGTTCGCCTGCCTCGCTAACGTGGCCCCGGCGGCCTTCCTT
This sequence comes from Mixta theicola, assembly GCF_002895925.1. Classification (GTDB taxonomy): domain Bacteria; phylum Pseudomonadota; class Gammaproteobacteria; order Enterobacterales; family Enterobacteriaceae; genus Mixta; species Mixta theicola. The sequence continues at coordinate 238,724 of NZ_NWUO01000002.1, forward strand.
TCTCACTTTACCGTTTTTGCGCTCTCCTGCGTGGTGGGTTACTACGTCGTGTGGAATGTCAGCCATTCGCTGCACACGCCGCTGATGTCGGTGACCAACGCCATTTCCGGGATCATCGTGGTGGGCGCGCTGTTGCAGATTGGACATGGCGGCTGGGTAACCTTCCTGGCCTTTATTGCCGTGTTGATTGCCAGCATTAATATCTTTGGCGGTTTTACCGTAACTCAGCGCATGCTGAAAATGTTTCGTAAGAACTAAGGGGTAACAACATGTCTGGCGGATTAGTTACTGCAGCATATATTGTTGCCGCAATCCTTTTTATCTGTAGCCTGGCGGGGCTTTCAAAGCATGAAACCTCGAAGCAGGGCAATATTTTTGGCATGGCCGGGATGGGCATCGCGCTCTTCGCCACCGTTTTCGGCCCGGATACCGGCAATATCGCCTGGATTTTGCTGGCGATGGTCATCGGCGGCGCAATCGGTATTCATCTGGCGAAAAAAGTCGAAATGACCGAAATGCCGGAGCTGGTGGCGATCCTGCACAGCTTCGTTGGCCTGGCGGCGGTACTGGTGGGATTAAACAGCTATATCGATCACGGCCCCGGCCTTGAGCCGGTAATGGAAAATATTCATCTGACGGAAATTTTCCTCGGCATCTTTATCGGCGCGGTCACTTTTACCGGTTCACTGGTGGCGTTCGGCAAGCTGCGGGGAAAAATCTCATCGCGTCCGCTGATGCTGCCGCATCGCCATAAGCTTAACCTGCTGGCGCTGGTGGTCTCCTTCCTTCTGCTATGGACGTTTGTTCGCACCGACAGCGTTGGGCTGCAAATTTGTGCGCTGTTAATCATGATGGTGATTGCGCTGGCCTTTGGCTGGCATCTGGTGGCCTCGATCGGCGGCGCGGATATGCCGGTGGTGGTTTCGATGCTGAACTCCTATTCCGGCTGGGCGGCAGCGGCGGCAGGCTTTATGCTGAGCAACGATTTGCTGATCGTCACCGGCGCGCTGGTGGGATCGTCGGGGGCCATTCTCTCTTACATTATGTGTAAGGCGATGAACCGTTCGTTTATCAGCGTGATTGCTGGCGGCTTCGGCACGGACAGCAGTTCGGCGTCAGGTGAGGGCGAAGAAAGCGGCGAGTATCGTGAAATTAACGCGCAGGATACGGCTGAACTGTTGAAAAGCTCCTCAACGGTTATCATCACGCCGGGCTACGGCATGGCGGTGGCGCAGGCGCAGTATCCGGTAGCGGAAATTACGGAAAAACTGCGCGCGCGCGGCATTAACGTGCGGTTTGGTATTCATCCTGTGGCTGGCCGTCTGCCGGGTCATATGAACGTACTGCTGGCTGAAGCAAAGGTGCCGTATGATGTGGTGCTGGAGATGGATGAAATTAACGATGACTTCGCTAATACCGATACGGTGTTGGTTATCGGCGCGAACGATACCGTTAACCCCGCAGCGCAGGAAGATCCCCGCAGCCCGATTGCGGGTATGCCGGTACTGGAAGTCTGGAAAGCGCAAAACGTCGTGGTGTTCAAACGCTCGATGAACACCGGCTATGCGGGCGTGCAAAATCCGCTGTTCTTTAAAGAGAATACGCAGATGCTGTTTGGCGATGCCAAAGCCAGCGTAGAGGCGATTCTTAAAGCGCTGTAAGGTCATAAAAAAGCCGCCGTCGGCATAACGCTAACGGCGGCTTTCAATTGCGGAGTTAACCGCGCGTTTTAATCGTCCTCATCATCATCCAGCTCAATCGACGACGTAAAGTTGTCCGGCTTAATCACCAGCAGATCGCAACGTAAATGGTCGATAACCTGTTCAGCGGTATTGCCCAGGAAAGCGGCCGACAGCCCGGTACGGCCGATAGTGCCTAAAACCACTACGCCCGCGTTCAGGTGATCCGCCAGGTCCGGGATCACTTCCTCCGGCAGACCTTTAGCGACGTGGGTGAACTTTTCATCAATAGAGAATTTTTGCCGCAGCGCTTTCATCGCCACCAGATGCTGACCACGGATAGCATCGTTATAGATGCTGGGATCGAAATCGGGCAGCTCAATGGCGATATTAATCGGCGTAACCGGATAGGCGCCGACCAGATGCACCTCAGTATGGTTTACCATTGCGGCCAGCTCGGTCGTTTCACGGATCAGCTTTTGATTAAGGCCGTCATGGTGAGGTTCTTCACTGGCAAGGTTAACGGCCACCACCGCTTTACCCTGTTCCGGCCAGGGCTGATCTTTCACCATCCAGACCGGGCAGGGACATTTACGTAACAGATGCCAGTCGGTAGGGGTAAAAATGACCGACTCCAGCCGATCGTGCTGGTGGGCCATTTTTAAAACTAAATCATGTTGACCAGCGAGGACTTCCTGAATAATCGCTTCAAAGGGACGGTTATGCCACACGACTTTGATTTCGATATTCACGCCCGCTTCCAGATAAGCATGCGCCTGTTCGCGAATCCATTCCGTTCGCTGGCTAATCACCCCCTGGCGCATAGTGGTGCGTTCATCGGGTGAAAGAAGGGTAGTCATCTCGTAGGAAAAATCATAAATGGGCAAAAATGCCTTAATTTTCCCGCCGATACGCTGGTTGAGATAGACGGCCCGACGTAATGCAGGCTGATCGTCCTGTTCAGGATCTATCGCCACCAGAACATTTTGATACTTAACCATAATGGCTTCTCCAGTCACCAGAGCGTGTCAGCTAAAGATAGCCCATTAACAGGTCAGGAAAAAGAAGAAAAACCCTGGCCGGATCAATAAAATAATAATTAGTGATCCGGCAAACTTATCAGGCAGCGCCGCGGCTTTGACCGGCCAGTTCGGCCAGCATGGGATGGTTTTCGATAGTAATATATTTGCCTTTCACCGCCAGCATCCCGCTTTTCTGGAAACGTCCCAGCAGGCGGCTGATGGTTTCCACCGTCAGGCCCAGATAGTTACCAATATCGCCACGCGTCATGGTCAGGCGGAACTCGCGCTGCGAGAAGCCGCGCTGGCCGAAACGACGCGCCAGATTCCAGATAAAGGCCGCCAGACGCTCTTCGGCATTTTTCTTTGACAGCAGCAGGATCATATCCTGGTCGCCTTTGATCTCGCCGCTCATCAGACGCATCATCTGCTGACGCAGGGCGGGCATTTTGCCGGAAAGATCGTCCAGCGTTTCGAACGGGATTTCACACACCATTGAGGTTTCCAGCGCCTGAGCAAAACTGGGATGATGCCCGGAGCCGATAGCGTCGAAGCCGACCAGGTCGCCCGCCAGATGAAAGCCGGTGATTTGCTCATCGCCCTGTTCGGTAATGGTATAGCTTTTGATGGTTCCGGAACGAATAGCATATAACGAACGCAGTTCATCACCGGCCTTAAACAGCGCCTGACCTTTCTGAATCGGCTTTTTACGCTCGATAATATTGTCCAGCTGGTCCAGCTCGTGCTCATTCAGGGTGAAGGGAATACAAAGTTGACTAATACTGCAGTCCTGGCAATGAATTGCGCATCCACCAGACTGGATGCGACGAATGCTGCGTTTTTCCGGGATCATCATACATCCTCGACAATAATTGACTGAGGTCAATTTTAACATCCTTCTTAAGCGAAATGGAATGCATCAGCGCACTTTTAACCGCATAAAAATCAGGGTTGTTATCGATTAATAACATCAATGTAACGGGCGGGGTAAAATTTGTACGCCTTTTTGTTAACCGATGACGGGAAAGTACTTTTTATAATGTTGCCGCGCAGAAACTTATTTTTAACACTTAACTAACCTGACAAAAAATAGCCCGCCAGCCGTTCAATAAATGAACAAAAATAACCGCCATGCTGAACGGCAGTATTGGCTTTTGGCAACGTCCCGCTAATCGGTTAAACTTGCCGGGACGCACGGTCATCTTCTTCTTCGTATACTGCCACGATACACCAGGCGTGAGGTAAGCCCCATGAACCTTGACGATAAAGATCTGTTTCGTGACGCTATGGAAGGCGTCGCTCCGCTGAAAGATTGCGCTAATATTCACTGGCTAAAAGCGCCGACGCCAAAAGCGCCGCGCCAGCCCGTTAATGAGGAAATGGAGAACTTCCTTACCCGCGGTTACCTCGATATTGTTCCGCTCAGCGTGCCGCTGGAATATAAAGCCGAAGGCATTCAGCAGGGCGTACTTGATAAGCTGCGTCTGGGAAAATATAAGCTGGATGCCAGCCTGAACCTGCTGCGTCAGCCAGTGGAGGCATGCCGTCAGGCGGTATTTGCCTTTATGATGGAAGCGCGCAAGGATAATCTGCGCAACCTGCTGATTGTGCATGGGAAAGGCAGGGAAGATGAATCGCATGCCAATATCGTGCGCAGCTATCTGGCACGCTGGCTGCAGCAGTTTGACGATGTGCAGGCGTTCTGTATCGCTCAGCCACAGCACGGCGGCAGCGGCGCTATTTACGTAGGCATGCGTAAAACGGAACAGGCACGGCTGGATAACCGTGAACGGCACGCAAAACGCAGCCGTTAACCTCTGCGGCTGGCCTTGACCAGCCGTTGATTTCTGCCCCTGACCTCAGCCATCCAGCATTTATTATCCAGAATGACATTTACGGATCGTCGCCAGCAGGATCTCTGCGCTAAGGCACAGCGGATTGCCGGAGCGGGTAATAATGCCTACCGGCTCACCGGGCCCGTGCGAAGCCACGGGCAACGCCGCCAGCGAACTGTGTGAAAGATCTTCTTTTACCGCCCCCGACGGGACAAACCAGACATAGTCATAACGCAGCGCAAGCTGTCGCGCCAGTGAGGTGGAAGAGGTTTCCACGCAGCTGGCCGGCAGTTTGCAACCCTGTTCATCCATCATTGCCTGGGCAATGCGGCGCGGCGCGGTCCCTTCCGGTGAAATCACCACTGGCCACTGAAGCGCGCGGGAAAGCGTGACATTGTCACTTAAAAGCGGATGTTCCGGCCTGACCACCAGCCGTAAAGATTCCAGGAATAGCAGTTCATAAGCCAGCCCGGCCATCATACCGGCATCCGCCATGCGGCCAATGCCAATATCAAACTCACCGGCTTTCAGCCCGGCCAGCAGTACGTTATTGTGCAGCGTGGCTACCTGCACCGTTGCCTGCGGCTGTTGTTGATGAAAACGATCGAGGATCTGTGGCAGCATGCCCATCGCCGCCGTCGTAAGCGCGCCCAGCCGGATCACCACCGGCCTGTCGCTAACCGGACTGGCAAAAGACTGACCGGCATGGTTAAGCGCATCAAGCACCTTGATGGCGTGCGTTAAAAACTGTTCGCCGATAGTCGTCAGCTGCGCTCCCAGCCGCCCGCGCTCAAACAGGCGCACGCCGGTCAGCTCTTCCAGTTCGTTAAGTGTTTTAGAAAGTGCGGGTTGGCTCAGGCTGAGCGTTTCCGCCGCGCGGCCCAGCGTACCTTGCTGTGCGACCGCGACGAACGTATGTAGATGACGCAGACGAATGCGCTGATTAAAAAGATAGTTTTTGTCCATGCAGAAAGAGTAGAGAGGCTGACAGAATTAACGCAAGCAGCAGGCTGTAATTTTGTTAACTTTATTGCAAATTAAATTTAACATTATCGCGCTTTGTCCAGGAAATAGCCGGTATTCACCGCGGCGAAGGTAATCCTTTACCTGCGCGCCATAATTTTTTCGTATGGTTAACCGCAGCGGCGGCAGTCAGAAAAAACGCTGGGCTGATAAATTTTCAGGCAGCCGTAAAGTCATAGCGGCAGGGCATAGCGTTTCGCTATGATAAGGCGTTTTTATCTCCACCGGGCGCTTTAACCGTTAACAAGCCACAGGGAGTCAACTTCTGGACAGCATAAAGGCCATTGACGTTCGCCAGCGTATTAATCAGCACGGGTTAAGTGCATTTCAACGACGGATTATTGCCCTCGGTTTTATTATCGTGGCGCTGGATGGTATGGACATCGCGGTAATGGGTTTTATTGCGCCCGCCTTGCGCAGCGCCTGGCAAATATCCAGCCACCAGCTTGGCATGGCGATCGGTGCCGCATTGGTTGGGCTGGCGCTGGGTGCGATGTTTGCCGGTCCGCTGGCCGATCGTTACGGACGGCGCTGGATCATTATCAGCAGCGTGTTCTTTTTTGGTCTCTGGACGCTGGCGACGGCGATGGCGCAAAACATTGAGCAGATGATGCTGTTCCGTCTGCTGACCGGGCTGGGGCTGGGTGCCGCGATGCCTAATGTGGGAACGCTGGTATCTGAGTATGCGCCTGAACGACAGCGTGCATTCCTGATCACCGTGGTGTTCTGCGGTTTCACCTTCGGCGCTGCCAGCGGCGGTTTCGCCGCTTCCTGGCTGATCCCGACGTTCGGCTGGCATGCGGTGCTGCTGCTGGGTGGCATTTTACCGTTGCTGCTGCTGCCGCTGTTACTGCGCTACCTGCCCGAATCGGTGCGCTTTCTGCTGGCGCAGCGGGCGCCGGACTGGCGTATCCGCGCTATTGTGGAAAAGATGTGGCCGGGCAGCACCACGCCATATAGCACGTTCCTTTATCCCGCTCTGGTGCCGGGCGTGGGCGGTATCCGCACCGTGCTTTCCGGTCAATACCGTTTCGGCAGCCTGATGCTGTGGGGCGGCTACTTTATGGGCCTGTTTCTGGTCTATCTGATTGGCAGCTGGATGCCCGCGCTAATTGGCGATTTGGGTTTGAGCGTGACCGCCGCCGCGCTGATTACCGCCATGTATCAGGCGGGCGGCACGCTGGGATCGCTGTTCGCCGGCTGGTTAATGGATCGGGTTAATGCCAACCTGGCGCTGGCGGTCATCTATTTTGGCGGCGCGCTGGCGGCTATTTTGCTTGGCTGCGCACCGGCCCAGCCGCTGCTGATGGCCCTTATCGCTTTCTGCTGCGGCTTCTGTTTCAACGGCGCCAATACCGGGATGAATGCGCTGGCCGCCAGCTACTATCCTACCCCGGCACGCGCCACCGGCTCCAGCTGGATGCACGGCATCGGCCGCATCGGTGCCATTCTTAGCGCCTTCGCCGGAGCGGAAATGCTGGCGCTGGGCTGGCAGTTTAGCCAGATATTTATGTTGCTGGCTTTGCCTGCGGTGCTTACCACGCTGATGCTACTGGCAAAACAGCGATGGGGCTAATGCGGCTTAGCGCTTGTAAAGGCGGCGTGACAGCCAGTGCCGCGCCGCTTTCACTAACTTGATCACAAATTTAACACCTTTTTTCCGCCCGCTTTTTGCTTGCTCTACAGTGGCAGCAGAGAGACGCAAAAAAAGGCGGAGTTATGCAAAAGTTTGTTAGCGCGGATGCGCTGCGGGAACGTTTTTCTCAGGCGATGTCCGTCATGTATCAGCAGGAGGTGCCGCAGTACGGCACTTTATTAACGCTGGTGGCGGAGGTCAATCAGCAGATACTGGCACAGGACAGGGCTTTAGCCGAGCGGCTTACGGCGGCGGATGATCTGTCGCGTTTGAGCGTGGAGCGTCACGGCGCCATTCGGGTCGGCAGCGCGCAGGAGCTGAATACGCTGCGTCAGCTGTTTGCCATTATGGGCATGTATCCGGTGGGCTATTACGATCTTGCGCCGGCGGGCGTGCCGGTTCATTCAACGGCCTTTCGTCCGGTGGAAGGTGACGCGCTGCGCCGCAATCCGTTTCGGCTGTTCACCTCTTTGCTGCGGCTGGAGCTGATTGAAGATGCTGCGCTACGGCAAAAGGCGCAGTCGATACTCGCAGCCCGTCAGATTTTTACGCCGCGCTGCCTGGCGCTAATCGAGCAGCACCAACAGCAGGGTGGTTTTGATGAGCAGACCGCCGCTGAGTTTGTGCGCGAGGCGCTGGAAACCTTTCGCTGGCACCGACAAACCACTGTCGATCGCACCACGTATCACGCGCTGCATCAGCAGCACCGCTTAATTGCCGACGTGGTCTGTTTTCCCGGCTGTCATATCAATCACCTTACGCCGCGCACGCTGGATATCGATCGGGTTCAGGCATTGATGCCTGAGCGTGGGATCGTGCCGAAGGCGATAATTGAAGGGCCGCCGCGCCGTCAGGTGCCGATTTTACTGCGCCAGACCAGTTTTAAAGCGCTGGAGGAGCCGGTTATCTTTTGTGATGGCGGCGAGGGCAGCCACACGGCGCGCTTTGGCGAAATCGAACAGCGCGGCGTTGCGCTCACGCCAGCGGGGCGTCAGCGTTATGATAGCCTGCTGGCGCAGGCGGGCAGCGGCGCCAGCAACCAGCAGCATCAGCAGCATCTGGCCGACGTTTTCCGCGACTTCCCCGATAACGAACGGGAATTACGCCAGCAGCAGCTCGCCTGGTTTGAGTATCGGCTAACGGAAAAGGGCAGGCAGCAAGGTTTCCCGCCCCATGCTGATAAAGAAGCGCTGATTGACCAGGGACTACTGGTAGCCGATCCGCAGGTTTACGAAGATTTCCTGCCCGTCAGCGCCGCCGGTATTTTCCAGTCCAATCTTGGCGGGCAGGCGCAGGAGACCTTCTCAGCGGCTGCCAGCCGGGCCAGTTTCGAGGAGGCGTTGGGTAGCGCCGTAACCGATGAGATGACGCTGTATGCGGCGCGGCAGACGGCAAGCCTGCAGCGCTGCGGATTGACGTAAATATTTAATCTTTCGCGCTGGCGGGAGCGTTAACGGCCAGCGCGAAAGAAGTCACGCTGCTTAACATTTCTGCGCCTTCAGCCAGACTTTGAGGCTGGATGCGTCCTTCAGCACCTCTTGTTTTTATCTCTTCTGCCTGCTCATCCGCGCCGCTAAAACCCTCTGTTTATCCGAAATGCTATACATTGGGCGGATATCGCCTCGGCTTAATCTGCAAAATCGCCGTCAGCATAGACAATAAAACTGCGTCTGCGAATAATAAGCCCGAGCTTCACGTTGGAAAAAATAATGAAGAATGAATCTTTAAGAATACACACGGCAGAAGGTGCATTACGCGGCACAATTGATGAAGGCATTTTTATTTTTAAAGGCATTCCTTATGCGGCTCCGCCGGTAGGTCCGCTGCGCTGGCGCGCGCCCAAACCCGCCACTCCGTGGAAAGAGGTGCGTGACGCCACGCAATGGGGCAACGCCAGCTGGCAGCAGCGGGCATATTGCGTGCTGGCCGGCGGCGGCGATCCCGGCGACCTTAGCGAAGATTGCCTTTATCTCAATGTCTGGTCGCCGGAAATCCAGCCGTCGAGCCCGCTGCCGGTGATGGTCTGGATCCACGGCGGCGGGTTTACTATCGGCGCTGGCAGCCTGGCGCCCTATAACGGTAAGCCGCTGGCGGCGCGCGGCGTGGTCGTGGTGACGCTTAATTATCGCCTTGGCCATCTGGGATTTTTTGCCCATCCGGCGCTGGACGCCGAATTTCCGCCCGGCGAAGCGGTCAATAATTTCGCGCTGCTCGATCAGATCGCCGCGCTGCAGTGGGTGCAGCGCAATATCGCCGCGTTTGGCGGCGACCGACGCAACGTGACGATCTTTGGCGAATCATCCGGCGGGCGCAGCGTACTGTCGCTGTTTGCCTCGCCGCTGGCGGCAGGGCTGTTTCATAAAGGTATCGTACAGAGCGCTTACAGTTTGCCGGATAAAAAGCGTGATGAGGCGCTGACCAACGGCGTTGCGGTGGCGCATCATCTGGGGCTGGAAAACGCCAGCGCGGAAGATCTGCGTGCGTTGCCCGCCGATAGCTTTTGGTCGCTGCCGCCGCATTTGGGCAACGGTCCGGTAGCGATCGCTGGCGACCGGGTACTGCCGAAACCGGTGGTAGAAGTATTTGCCGCCGCTCGCCAGCACCGTTATCCCCTGATGATCGGTTACAACAGCGATGAAGCCAGCGTGCTGGAATATTTTGGCATCGATTCGACCAGCACCATTACCCGTTTACGTCAGCGTCGTCCGCTGTTGCTGAAGCTGATCAAATCGCTCTATGACGAACATGACGATCGCCGTCTGGGACGCAAAGTCGCGCGTGATATGGCCTTTGGCACCATTACCTGGCTGGCGGTGCAGGCGCAGCACCGCCGCGGGGTGCCGGGCTGGCGCTATTATTTTGATTACGTTTCGGAAAACGCGCGCGACCTCTGCCGCTACGGCAGCTGGCACGGCAACGAAATCCCTTACGTAATGGAAACGATGAATGCGGAAAATCCGCAAATGGCGGATCGCCCCTTTACCGAGGGCGATCGTCAGTTTGCCCGTCGAATCAGCGAATACTGGCTGCGCTTTGCGCATGACGCTACGGAATTTTCGCATCAGCTGACGGGAGAAACCACCTGGCCTGCCTGGCATCCTGGCGAAGATGTCACGCTGCGCTTTGGCGTCAAAGGCGAAGCGGCCATTATTCTGCAGCACCGTTTTATGCGCGTACGTCTGCGCCTGTTGCGTTTGCTGATGCGTGCGATGGTAAAACTGCAGTAGGGCGCGCCTTATCTGTCAGTCGGGCTGACAAAGCCACGCCACCAGCGTTGCAAGATGCGGTGACGTGGCTTTTTCTTCCCGGCTGATTAAGCTGTAGGCCGCGCCGGTTTTAACCGCAGAGGCAAAAGGGGCGATCAGCCGCTGTGCCGCCAGATCGCTTTTCACCAGCGTAATATCCGCAACGGTAACGCCAAATCCCTGAATCGCCGCGCCGATCGCCAAATCCATGGTGGCGAAATGCTGATTACGCCGCATTGGCAGCTCAACCTCCTGCGCCTGTAGCCATAGCTGCCAGTCGCGCTCGTCATTAGTGGGATGCAAAAAGGTAAAGCTGGCGAGACTGGCTACGTCCAGCGGCCTGTTGACCAGCAGGTTTTCGGCCATCACCGGCGTCAGCCGTTCCTCAAATAGCAGATGGCTACCCACCGGCGCGATGCCGTACACAATGGCCGCATCGAAATTTTCCAGCTGGTAGTTATGCGCCAGGGTAGTCGTCAGCTTAACGTGCAGACCGGGATGCTGCTGTTCCAGCTGTACCAGCTTCGGCAGCAGCCAGCGCATTGCACAGCTTGGCGCGCGCAGGCGCAGGGCATTATCGGGCTGCCGGGCCTGCTCGGTCGCGCTCAGCATTAGCTCATAGCCCTGTTTTAACTGCGGCAGCATCGCCGCGCCGCGCGTGGTCAAATGCAGGCCGCGCGCGTGACGATCGAACAGGGTAAAGCCCAGCCATTTTTCCAGCGCGGCGATTTTACGGCTTACCGCACCCTGCGTCAGACAGAGCTCATCGGCGGCGCGGGTCAAATTAAGGTGGCGCGTGGTAACCAGAAAAGCATGAACGGCGTTCAGCGGCAGCGGTTGATGAACCATAGGATGATCCTGAGCTATGAATTTTACGCATAGCTATTATGACAACAATTCGCTTGCCGTCAAAAGATGACTCGGTTTGAATGGATATATAATTATTATGTATATTTATTCACTGGGGGATGAGATGACTTTATCTTCAACGGTAACGCATCGCTCAAAACTACCGGACGTCGGCACCACTATCTTTAGCGTTATTGGACAGCTTTCCGCGCAGCATGACGCAATTAATCTGGCGCAGGGCGCACCCAATTTCCCCTGTGATGAGGCGCTGATCGCCAGCGTCAATCAGGCGATGCGCGCAGATCTTAATCAATATGCGCCAATGACCGGCCATCCCGCGTTAAAAGAGGCGCTGGCGGAGAAAGTTCGGACGCTGTACGGCCAGGCCTATGACGTCGCCAGCGAGGTTCTGATTACCGCCAGCGCCAGCGAAGGTCTGTATGCGGCGATTTCCGGGCTGGTTCATGCCGGCGACGAGGTGATCTTTTTCGAGCCGGCCTTTGACAGCTATGCGCCGGTAGTCCGCTTGCAGGGCGCAACGCCGATTGCGTTAAAGCTGAAGGTGCCGCAGTTTGTCATCGACTGGGATGAGGTGCGCGCGGCTATTACTCCGCGTACCCGGATGATCATTATCAACACGCCGCATAACCCGTCAGGGCAGGTGCTGAGTGCCGAAGATCTGGCGCAGCTTGCTGCGCTGACGCAAAACAGCGACATTATCGTGCTCTCCGATGAGGTATATGAGCATATTCTGTTCGACGGGCGCCGCCATCATAGTATGGCCACCCATCCTGAACTGGCGCAGCGCAGCGTTATCGTCTCATCGTTCGGCAAAACCTTTCATGTTACCGGCTGGCGCGTCGGCTATTGCCTGGCGCCCGCCGAGTTGATGAATGAAGTGGTGAAGGTCCATCAGTTTTTGATGTATGCCGCGGACACGCCAATGCAGGTTGCTTTCGCCGACTGGCTGCGCGAGCCTTCCCACTATCGCTCGCTGGCGGGGTTCTATCAGCAGAAGCGCGATCTGCTGGCGTCACTGCTGCAGGAGTCGCCGTTCGAGCTGCTGCCGACCGCCGGTTCATTTTTTATGCTGGCAAGCTATCGACATTTCAGCGACGAAAGCGACAGCGAAATGGTGAAACGACTGATTATCGAGCATGGCGTCGCCACCATTCCGCTGTCTGCGTTTTATACCGACGGAACGGATAACCGATTGATTCGGCTCTCTTTCGCCAAAGACGAGGCGACGTTACAGGCGGGCGCGCAGGCGCTGTGTCTGTTAAAAGCGCGCTAATCACTGCGAGGAAAAACCATGAAAAAACTGACTATTCTTTGGCTGGCGTTAGGCCTGTTTACGGCGACGCAGGCAGCGGCGCAGGGTTCGCTGCGCTACGGTGTGGAATCCCAATATCCGCCGTTCGAGAGCCGCAACGCGCAGGGCGAGTTGGAAGGTTTCGATATTGAACTGGGCAAGGCGATTTGCCAGGCGGGACATTTTTCCTGCAGCTGGGTGGAGAGCAGCTTCGATGCGCTGATCCCAGGGCTGACAGCGAAAAAGTTCGACGCGATCAATTCGGCGATGAATATCACCGAGGCGCGGATGAAAAGCATCGCCTTTACCCAGCCGATATACCGTATTCCCAGCATGCTGGTGGGCAAGGCGGATGCCGGGCTGCAGCCTGACGCCGCCGGGCTGAAGGGCAAAAATATTGGCGTGCTGCAGGGCTCGATTCAGGAAACCTACGCTAAGCGGCACTGGGAGCCGAACGGCGTAACCGTGACCTCCTATCAGGATCAAAATCAGGTTTATAACGATATGCTGGCCGGGCGCCTGGACGGTACGCTGGTGATGTCGGCCGCCGGGCAGTCTGGCTTCCTGAATAAGCCGCAGGGCAAGGGCTACGCTTTTATCGGCAAGGCGGTGGAGGATGACAAAATCCTCGGCTCCGGCATCGGCTTTGGTCTGCGTAAGGATGATGCTCAGCTGAAAAGCGAGCTGGATGCGGCGATCGGCAAAGTCCAGCAGGACGGCACGCTGCAAAAACTGGCGGCGAAATATTTTCCTGGCATCGACATTAGCGTCAGCAAACCTTAGCAGCCCGGTTGAAAACCGCAGGCGGCAATCGTCCGAACCCGGCCAAAGGGTGCCGGCATCTCTTTTACCCGCTCGCTTTCAAACCGTAATCCGTGGGCGGCTCAGGCCGCCTTATTGATTAATATTCGTGAACAAAATCACAGCCCGCCTTTTTTCCTGACGCAATTCATGAACTCGCTCGCAAATTAATATTCCCGCAATGGAAACCGGTTTCCATTTTGTTTCCTATAGGCAGGTCGAAACCGTGAGAAGGTGAAGGTCATGTATAAAATTATGCTTTGCTGTTCCGCCGGAATGTCCACCAGCATGCTGGTGAAGAAAATGCAGGATGAAGCCGCGAGCCGCGGGCTGGAAGCGGAAATCGCCGCCTTCAGCGCCACCGAGTTTGATGAACGCTTTGCCCATTACGACGTGGTGCTGCTGGGGCCGCAGGTAAAATATATGCAGGAAAGCCTGGCGGCGAAAACTGCCGGCGCGGGCATTCCGGTTGTCACCATCAATATGATGGATTACGGCACCATGCGCGGCGATAAAGTGCTGGACTATGCGCTACAGCTGATTGAGCAGAAAGGGGTGGCATGATGGCGTCACTTTACCAGAGCTTAATTAATATTATTGAGCGTAAGATTACGCCGCTGGCCGGTGCCGTAGGCCAGCAGCGCCATGTTATCGCTATCCGTGACGGCTTTGTCTCGGCGCTGCCGTTTATGATTATCGGCTCGTTTATGCTGGTGTTTATTTTTCCGCCCTTTGCCGCCGACAGCCAGTGGAGCCTGGCGCGCGGCTGGCTCGATTTCTCCCTGCGCCATCGTGACCAGCTGATGCTGCCGTACTATCTCAGCATGGGCGTGATGACCTTTTTTATCTCGGTTGGCATCGGCGCCAGCCTGGGACGTCACTATAAGCTCGATCCGGTGATGACCGGTCTGCTGGCCTTTATGGGTTTTTTATTGGTGGCCGCGCCTTATCAGGACGGTAAAATTTCCACCGATTATTTCTCCGGCCAGGGCATTTTTACCGCCATCCTCACCGCTATCTATACCAGCGAAATTTATGCGCTGCTGAAGCGGAAAAATATCACCATTCGCCTGCCGAAAGAGGTGCCCACCGGCGTGGCGCGCTCGTTTGAAATTTTAATCCCGGTTATTGTCATTGTCGCCACGCTGCATCCGCTTAATTTGCTGGTCGCCTCCTGGACCGGCATGATTATTCCGCAGGCGATTATGCATCTGCTGCAGCCGCTGGTTTCCGCTTCGGATACCCTGCCGGCGGTGCTGCTTTCGGTGCTGATTTGTCAGATCCTGTGGTTTGCCGGTATTCACGGCGCGCTGATCGTCACCGGCATTATGAACCCGTTCTGGCTTACCAACCTGGCCGCCAACCAGGCGGCGCTGGAGGCGGGGCAGGTTCTGCCGCATACCTATCTGATGGGCTTCTGGGATTTCTATTTATTGATTGGCGGCGTCGGCTCCACGCTGCCGCTGGCGTTCCTGCTGCTGCGAAGCCGGGCGGCGCACCTGCGCACCATTGGCAAAATGGGCATCGTGCCGAGCTTTTTTAACATCAACGAACCGATTCTGTTCGGCATGCCGATTATTATGAACCCGCTGTTTTTCCTGCCGTTTATTCTGGTGCCGATGATTAATGCCGTTTTCGCCTGGACCGCCACCAAACTGGGCTGGGTCGCGCAGGTGGTCTCGATGGCACCCTGGACCACGCCAGCGCCGATTGGCGCGTCGTGGGCGGCAAACTGGGCGTTTAGTCCGGTCATTATGTGTCTGTTCTGTATGGCGCTTTCCGCCCTGATGTACCTGCCGTTCGTCAAGGCGTGGGAACGCAGCCTGTTACAGCAGGAAGCGCAGGCGAAACAAAGCTCAACGCTGCCCGGCGCCGGATTGCAAACCCCCTAAGGAGCAACATCATGCACTATCAGTTTCCCGCAGATTTTTGGTGGGGCAGCGCCAGCAGCGCCCCCCAGACCGAAGGCGAAAGCCTGAACTTTGGCAAAAGTGAAACGATCTGGGATCGCTGGTTTGCCGAATCGCCGACCCGTTTTCATGGTCAGGTTGGGCCGGCCAGGACCTCTACTTTTTATCAGCACTGGCGTGAAGATATTGCGCTGCTGAAACAGCTGCGGCACAACACGTTCCGCACCTCGATTGCCTGGTCGCGCTTAATCCCGGACGGGCGCGGCGCGGTTAACCCAGAGGCGGTACGCTTTTATAATCAGATCATTGATGAAATGCTAAGCCAGGGCATTACGCCGTTTATTAACCTGTTCCATTTTGATATGCCGATGGCGATGCAGCAGGCGGGCGGCTGGGAAAACCGCGAGGTGGTTGAGGCTTACGCGGAATATGCGCAAACCTGCTTCCGTTTGTTCGGCGACCGGGTAAAACACTGGTTTACCTTTAATGAGCCGATCGTGCCGGTGGAGGGCGGCTACCTGTATGATTTCCATTACCCTAACGTGGTGGACTTTCGTCGGGCGGCGACCGTGGCTTATCACACTATGCTGGCGCATGCGCGTGCGGTGCAGCTGTTCCGCGCGGGGCAATATCCGGGCGAAATCGGCATCATCCTTAACCTGACGCCGTCATATCCGCGCTCCGCGCATCCGGCGGACCAACAGGCTGCGCATAGTGCCGATCTGCTCTTTAACCGCAGCTTTCTCGATCCGGCGCTGCTGGGTCACTATCCGGCGGAGCTGGTCGCGCTGCTGGCGGAACATCAGCAGCTGCCCGCCTGCCAGCCCGGCGATCAAGCGTTGCTGGCGGAAGGGCGCGTCGATTTACTGGGCATCAACTACTATCAGCCGCGCCGGGTAAAATGCCGCGATTCGCGGGTGGATCCGCAAAGCCCGTTTATGCCGGAGTGGTTTTTTGAACACTATGCGATGCCGGGGCGCAAAATGAACCCGTATCGCGGTTGGGAAATCTATGAAAAGGGCATCTATGACATTCTCAGCAACCTGCGCCAGCATTACGGCAATCCACGCTGTTTTATCTCTGAAAACGGTATGGGCGTTGAGGATGAACCGCGCTTTGAACAGGACGGCCAGATTCAGGATGACTATCGCATCGAATTTGTGCGCGAGCATTTAATCTGGCTGCATCGGGCGCTGCAGGAGGGCTCGCACTGTCTGGGGTATCATATGTGGACCTTTATCGATAATTGGTCATGGTGCAATGCCTATAAAAACCGCTATGGTTTTGTGCAGCTTGATCTTGACAGCCAGCAGCGCCGCGTGAAAAAAAGCGGTGAGTGGTTTGCGCGCGTGGCCAGCGAGCATGGTTTTACGCAAAATAGCGATTGAACGGAGAGATAAGCACCCCTATGGCGAGTATTAATGATGTTTCGCGCCTGGCTAAAGTATCAAAAGCGACCGTTTCCCGGGTGCTTAGCGGCAGTCGCGGCGTTAAGGAAGAGAGCCGCGACGCCGTGCTGCGCGCCGTTGAGAAGCTGAACTATAAACCGAACGTCATTGCTCAGTCTTTGAGCTATCAGAAAACCCACTGTATCGGCGTCATCTGCGCCACCGAACATGTGCAGCAGGCCACCGGCTATCTGCAGGCGCTGGAAAAAGCGCTGAGCCAGGACGGTAAACATCTGCTGCTGCGCTTTGCCAACAGCGCGCCTGCGGTGGCACAGGCGATGGAGGAGCTGGGGGCCGGACGCTGCGATGCGGTCGTGGTGGTGGGTGCGCGCTTTGCGCTGCCGGAAGAGGCGAAACAGGCGGTGCTAATCGATTGTCTCGACGGCGGCGAAGGGCCACAGCTGGCGATTGATTACCAGTTCGCCAGCCTGACCGCCTGTCATTACCTTTTCAGCCAGCAGCGGCGTAAAATCGTGCTGTTTAACTTCAGTCACGGCGAGGCGGCGGAGCAGGTGCTGGCGGGCTATTGCGATGCGCTGGAAAGCGTGGCGCTGCCCTATAACCGTCAGCTTATCTGCGGGCAGGAAGAGTCGGTTAGCGTCGCGCTGCAAACCTTAATCAATCGTCATACCGCTTTCGATGCATTACTGGTGACCGACTATATAAAAAGCCGCGAGGCGATGGCGCTGCTGCGCCGTTATCAGCGTCAGGTGCCACAGGAAGTGATGGTATTCAGCCTGGACGGCGCGGTGCCGGTGGTGGGCGCGCCGGAGATACCGCAAATGGCGTGGCCGCTGGATATGCTGGCTCAGCGGGCGCTGCAGCTGATCAGCGGGGAACAGTCCTGCTTCCCTCCGCTGCGCGGCAGCCTGATTGCGCCCTGAAAAGCGATTTACACATTTCGTGACAACGTCACTTTTTACCTGCTGCCCGGCCTGGCGTTCCGGGCGACGGTAAGAGAAAACAAGCGGCATCGCCTCGCCGCTTGCTTTATCAGGCTTAACTAAACTGCAAATAGGCCACGTGGGTTTGCAGATACTCTTCCAGGCCGTGACGTCCGTCCGCGCCGCCAATTCCTGACTTACGCCAGCCCGCATGGAAACCCTGCATCGCCTCAAAATTTTCCCGGTTGATATAGGTTTCGCCAAATTTTAACTGGCGCAGGGCGGTCATCGCGGTATTAAGGTTTTGCGTATAAAGCGAGGAGGTCAGGCCATATTCGCTGTCGTTAGCCAGCGCAATCGCCTCGTCCAGCGTGCGGAAAGTGGCAACCGGCAATACCGGGCCAAAGATCTCTTCCTGCATAATCGTCATATCCTGTTTAACAGCGCTCAGAATAGTGGGCTGAAAGAAGTAGCCGGTCTCACCGGCCCGTTTGCCGCCGGTGATGAGCTGAGCGCCCTGTTGTAGCGCATGCGCCACTTTTTCTTCCACGCGCTGCAGGGCGGCGGCATTGATCAGCGGCCCCATATCAACGTCACGCCGTTCAGCCGGATTACCCCAGGTTATTGCGCTGAACGCCGCCGTCAGGCGCGTCATAAAGGCGTCATAGATGCCTTCCTGCACGTAAACACGCTCTGCGCAGTTACACACCTGACCGGAATTGATGATGCGCGAGCTGACAATCGCTTTCACCGCCAGGTCAAGATCGGCATCGTCCATCACAATCGCGGGCGCTTTGCCGCCCAGCTCAAGCGACACCTTAGTGACGTTCTGCGCCGCCGCCGTCATGGTCTGGATACCGGCATTGACGCTGCCGGTCAGGCTGACCATTCCCACTTTCGGATTGGCGGCCAGCTCCTGACCGACCACCGGACCATAGCCGAAAACAATATTAAACACGCCTTTAGGCAGGCCCACCTGCTGCACGATTTCTGCAAAAATCACCGCGTTGAGCGGGGTAACTTCGCTTGGCTTCAGCACAATCGTGTTGCCGGTGATCAGCGCCGGCGCCGCTTTACGCGCGATCAGAAAGAAAGGAAAGTTCCACGGCAAAATGCCGGTGGTGACGCCAATCGCCTTTTTAAAAACGAAAATATTTTCGTTAGGGCGATCGCTCTGCACAATTTCGCCCTCATAACGGCGCGCCCACTCCGCCATATAGTCGAGATAGTCGGCGGTGAACAGCACTTCGGTTTGCGCCAGACCCTGGGTTTTGCCGCCTTCGGCAACGATCGTCGCGGTCAGCTCCGGCTCGCGCTGGCGTATTGCGGCGGCTATTTTATGCAGCCAGACGCCGCGCTCTACCGCTGGCAGCGCTTCCCATTGCGGCTGCGCGGCTTCAGCCGCATCGATAGCGCGCTGCGCATCTTCGCGGCTGCCTTCCGGCACCTGCGCAATCACGGCTTCCGTTGCCGGGTTGATCACATCAATCCATGCGCCCTGATGAGACTGAAATTCGCCGTCGATATACATTTGTTTTTGAATGGTTGCCATGCGTCAGCTCTCCGTTATCAATTCTGCTTCTTCTGGTTAATAAAAAGATATGCAATTGTTGAATGTTGCCACCTTGACCTGAGCGCAGGGATTTAACCTTCCGCTGAATGCCATCCCATTTTATGAACTGGCAAAAATACACGGGTTGACCTGACGTCGCTGGCATAACCTGAAATTAATCTTGCGCAGCAATGATTTAGCGCCTAATGCGCCGGCAAGGGCGCGGCAGGGACATTGTAGTGAATTTGTGATCGTCATCGCGGGCACCTGCTGTTTTTTGCCACTACGGTTCGCAGGCGGGCAGTCAGCGAAAGGCTGGTGGGGAAATGAACTCTTTAGACTCGCGGTAACCGGGAGAGCCTTCTCCTGCTGGCCTCAACCTTACTAAGGAATAACGATGAACAACGCAATCCTTGCCGGCATTCTCTGGCATCTGGTCGGCGCTGCCAGCGCCGCCTGTTTTTATGCCCCTTTTAAACGGGTCAGACACTGGTCATGGGAAACAATGTGGTCAGTGGGCGGCGTGATGTCATGGTTGATTCTGCCATGGGCCGTTAGCGCGGTGCTGCTGCCTGATTTCTGGGGATACTTTCAACAGTTCAGTTTGTCGCAGCTGCTGCCGGTGTTTTTGTTTGGCGCAATGTGGGGGATAGGCAACATTAACTACGGGTTAACAATGCGCTATCTTGGCATGTCGATGGGTATTGGTATCGCCATCGGGATTACGCTGGTGGTGGGTACGCTGATGACGCCACTCCTGCAGGGGCGTTTTATGGTGCTGTTCAGCTCCGCTGGCGGACGTATGACGCTGCTGGGCGTGCTGATTGCGCTGGTCGGCGTGATCATCGTTTCCCGCGCCGGTTTCCTGAAAGAACGTGCGCTGGGCATCAGTGCGGAAGAGTTCAACCTGAAAAAGGGCCTGGTGCTGGCGGTGCTGTGCGGTATTTTTTCCGCCGGGATGTCATTTGCTATGGATGCGGCAAAACCAATGCACGAGGCTGCCGCTGCCGCCGGGATTAATCCGCTCTACGTGGCGCTGCCGAGCTATGTGGTGATCATGGGCGGTGGGGCGCTGGTGAATCTGGCATATTGCTTTGTGCGGCTGGCGGTGAAGCCGTCGCTGTCGATCAAAGCCGATTTCTCACTGGCGAAGCCGCTGCTGGGCGCGAATATCGCCTTTGCTATGCTCGGCGGCCTGATGTGGTATCTGCAGTTCTTTTTCTATGCCTGGGGCCACGCCAATATTCCGGCGCAGTATGACTTTGTCAGCTGGATGCTGCACATGAGCCTGTATGTGCTGTGCGGCGGCATTGTCGGGTTGCTGATGAAAGAGTGGCATGCGGTAGGCCGTCGTCCGGTCAGGGTGCTGTCCGTGGGTTGTCTGGTAATTATTCTGGCGGCGAACGTGGTCGGTATGGGAATGGCCGGTTAACCGGCGGGCGGCCTGGCTGCAGTAGAACCAGGCCGCTCCCAGACTCAGGCCGTTGCAGCGTTCGGGTGGTTAAAGGGAAAGGGCCAGCGGTAAAGTTCGGGCCAGCGGTTAAACAGACCAGGGCCGGGCTATTTTTGCTGTTCCGGCAGCAGCTGTAGTTTGCCGGGACGTTCAAAGCGCTGGCGCCAGGCGCTGGGGGTAAAGCCGGTTTCGCGCGTAAAGACGGCGGAAAAGTAGTTGCTGTCATCAAAGCCGCAGCGGGCCGCCACTTCACCAATCAGTAAGGCCGTATTGCGCAGCAGATATTTAGCCTGGCACAGCTGCAGCTGGCGCAGGTAATGGCCAATAGTCATACCGGTTTGCTGACGAAACAGCTGCTTCAGGGCGCGCTCGCTTAGCCGGTTATGCTG
This sequence comes from Mixta theicola, assembly GCF_002895925.1. Classification (GTDB taxonomy): domain Bacteria; phylum Pseudomonadota; class Gammaproteobacteria; order Enterobacterales; family Enterobacteriaceae; genus Mixta; species Mixta theicola. The sequence continues at coordinate 259,759 of NZ_NWUO01000002.1, forward strand.
GCAAAAGGCGGCAAGATCGAAGGAACGGGCGGTGCTGGCCTGAATGGCGGACATCAGCAGATCGAGCTGTTCGCCTTCCGGCAGCTCGCCGGCGCGCTCGGCCACGTAGCGATGACGCCGCAGGATAAGCGCCAGCTGCAGAAACAGCGCCTCCGCCAGCTGCATGGAGAGCATATCGGTTTTACGGCTTTCCTGCTCCAGCTGCAAAATCACGCCGCGCGCCAGCGCCATGCCGCGCGTGGTTAATCGCCAGTGGGCGCGATAGTCCGCGTCATCCAGCGGCAACAGCTGGCTCCAGTCCAGCCCCAGCCGAAAGCGCTCCGGGCAATAAAGTATATTATCCAGCACCAGGTCGTTTACTGATTCATAGCTGTGGCAGTCGCTGTGCTGGATATAAAACAGATCGCCGCAGGTCACCAGCCAGGGGCGATCGTTAAGCACATGCAGACCGTTACCGCGCCAGACGATAACGATCTCGCTGAATTCATGGCGATGGGGCGGAAAAGAGGGCTGCGGCGCACGGTCGGCTACCGCCACCGGCATCGCTTCAGAGGGAAAATAGTCCGCCTTCGCCAGGATTAACCCCATGCTGTTCTCCTGTTACCACATCTGCTGCCGCTCGGCGCGCGGCGCGCAGCCAAATTCACGACGAAACAGCGTCGAAAAGTGATTACTGTCGCCAAAGCCGCACTGAAACGCAATATCCGTAATCCGCATTTCGCTGTGGCGCAGCAGGTGACGCGCCTGTAAAAGGCGCAGCCGGTTAAGATAGCGCTGCGGCGTGCTGCCGGTTTGCTGTTTAAGCTGGCGGTGCAGGGTACGCAGCGAAAGCGAAAAGCGATCGGCCAGCGCATCCCAGTCAATATCTTCGCTGTAGTGTTCGTTAAGCCAGTCAAGCAGGCGCAGCAGGCGGGCTTCCTGCGCATCGCTCTCCTGTTCCCGGCAGCCCTGGCGCAGCAGAACCAGCAGCTGCATAAAGGTTAGCTCCTGTTGCACGCGCTGCTCCATCGCATCGCTGCCGTCAGGCTCCTGCAACTGCGCCACCAGCGTTTTCGCCTGCGCCATTACCCGATTACTGATGCGCCAGTGGGAAGGGTAACGGCCATCGCACTCCTGCGGCAGTAAATCCTGCAGCCCGGTAAGGAAGCGAAACGCCTGCGGGCCACGCCACAGCACATTAGTCAGGAATAAATTTTCCGTCTGCTCATACAGATGCCGATCGTGATCGCGTACAAAACAAACGCAGCCGCCGCACAACGACTGTGGCTGGCCGTTAAAAATATGAATGCCCGCACCCTGTTCCACCAGGACGATTTCATGAAAATCATGGTGATGCTCAGGAAAAACGCCCTGCGGCGCACGAGGTTCAATCGCTACCGGCAGATCGCCATTCGGAAAAAAATCGGCGCTATGTAATACGGTCATGATGCGTCCTTATTTACCTCTGTGTGACCGATACTAACCAGCAGGCGCTTAACTTACCTTGAATTTTGCACCGCAAAACAGGGTTAACCGGTTAATTTTTCCAGAAACAGCTGGAAAACTTCAGAATTGCGGCAAGGGTCACACCGTGTTACGGCAACAGGGAAAAATGGATTTGTGAGCTGCTTCACGTCCTTCTTTACGCCCCTGCCAGCCGGATAAAAGATTGGCACTCTCAGCAAGGTGCAGAATTCACAGCTTTTTACACTGGTGAGCATGTTTCATCAGGAAGCGAATCTTATGACGCACCGCAATTTTGTTGCCATCGATCTCGGCGCCTCCAGCGGCCGTATTATGCTGGCGCGCTACCAGCCGGAGACGCAGGCGCTAACGCTGGAGCAGGTTAGCCGCTTTGCTAATCAACGTTGTCAGATTGACGGATATGACTGCTGGGATATTGACGCGCTGGAGCAGGCGATTCGTGATGGTCTGGAGCAGCTGCTGGAGAGCGGCGTTGTGCCGGACAGTATCGGCATCGATACCTGGGGCGTAGATATGATCATGCTCGACCAGGCGGGCAAACGCGTCGGCCTGCCGGTTTCCTATCGCGATAAGCGCACTCACGGCATGATGGCGCAGGCGCAGCGCGAGCTGGGCCGCGATCTTATCTGGCAGCACACCGGCATTCAGTTCCTGCCGTTTAATACCCTTTATCAGCTGCGCGCCTTCAGCCAGGCGCATCCTGACCAGCGGGATCGCGTTGCGCATGCCCTGATGATCCCGGATTATCTGCAGTACCGTTTGACCGGTCAGCTGAACTGGGAATACACCAACGCCAGCACCACGCAGCTGCTTAACCTGGCTACCGGCGAGTGGGACAGCGCGCTGCTGAACTGGGCAGGCGCGCGCGCCGAGTGGTTTGGCAGGCCGCGGTTACCCGGCACGCCGGTGGGAGAATGGCAGAGCCGCAGCGGATTACGTATTCCGGTCGTGGCCGTCGCCACGCACGATACCGCCAGCGCAGTGTTGGCGACGCCGTTAACCGGCAACGACGAGGCGTATCTTTGCTCAGGCACCTGGTCGCTGTTGGGCTTTGAAAGCCGGACGCCGTTTAATAACGGCGCTGCGCTGGAGACCAATATCACCAATGAAGGCGGCGCGGAAGGGCGCTATCGCGTACTGAAAAATATTATGGGGCTGTGGCTGCTGCAGCGCGTCTGCGATGAACTGCAAATCGCTGACCTTTGCGCGTTGATTGATGAGGCCGCACATTATCCCGCCTGCCTGTCAATTATCGACGCCAACGATGCGCGTTTTATCAATCCGGCCAGCATGGTGCGGGAAATTCAGGATGCCTGCGTAGAGCAGGCGATGCCGGTACCGCACAGTCCGGTTGCGCTGGCACGCTGTATTTTCGATAGCCTGGCGCTGCTTTATCGTCAGGTGAGCGAAGAGCTGGCCGCGCTACGCGGCGCGGCCTTTAAGCGCCTGCATATTGTGGGCGGCGGCAGTCAGAACCCGCTGCTGAATCAGCTGTGCGCCAACGCCTGCCAGTTGCCGATTAGCATCGGTCCGATTGAAGCCTCGACGCTGGGCAACATTGGCAGCCAGCTTATCGCCCACGGCGAAATGGCGGATGTAAACGCCTTCCGTCGCTGCGTCGCGCAAAATTTTCCTTCTCATCTTATTCAACCTAACTCAGACAGCGCGCTAACCGACGGCTGGTCGCGTTTTCAGGCGCTGAAACAACCGCGTAAGGAACTATGCTTATGACCAGGCTTACAGAACAGGCTTTTGAACTGGCGAAACAGCGATATGCTGATAACGGCGTCGATGTCGAGGCCGCAATGAATCAGCTGGATACCATCCCGGTATCCATGCATTGCTGGCAAGGGGACGACGTGCGCGGTTTCGAAAACCCACAGGGCGCGCTGACCGGCGGTATTCAGGCCACCGGTAACTATCCGGGCCGCGCGCGTAACGCGCTTGAGCTGCGGGCGGATGTCGATGTTGCGCTGGGGCTTATCCCTGGACCGAAGCGTTTTAATCTGCATGCCATTTATCTGGAAAGCGATGGACCGGTGGATCGTAATGAGATCGAACCGCAACACTTCGCCAACTGGGTCACCTGGGCTAAAGAGCGTCAGCTGGGGCTCGATTTTAACCCGACCTGTTTTTCTCATCCGCTGAGCGCCGACGGCTTTACGCTATCGCACGAGGATGATCATATCCGTCAGTTCTGGATCGATCACTGCAAAGCGAGCCGTAAGGTTTCCGCCTGGTTCGGCGAGCAGCTGGGTACGCCGTCGGTCATGAATATCTGGGTGCCGGACGGCATGAAAGACCTGACCGTCGATCGTCTGGCGCCGCGCCAGCGGCTGATGCAGGCGCTGGATGAGGTGCTGGCCGAGAAGCTTGATCCGGCGCATCATATCGATGCCGTTGAAAGCAAGCTGTTCGGCATCGGCGCGGAAAGCTACACGGTAGGCTCCAACGAATTCTACCTGGGCTACGCCACCAGCCGTCAGACTGCCCTGACGCTGGACGCGGGCCATTTCCATCCCACCGAAATGATCTCCGACAAAATCTCCACCGTGATGCTGTATGTACCGCGCCTGCTGCTGCACGTCAGCCGCCCGGTTCGCTGGGACAGCGACCATGTCGTGCTGCTGGATGATGAAACCCAGGCGATAGCGCATGAGATCGTGCGGCAGAAGCTGTTCGATAAAGTCCATATCGGCCTTGATTTCTTCGATGCCTCGATTAACCGGATCGCTGCCTGGGTTATCGGTACGCGTAACGCCAAAAAAGCGCTGCTGCGCGCGCTGCTGGAGCCAACCGATAAGCTGCGCGCCATTGAATCTGCCGGCGACTACACCACGCGTCTGGCATTGCTGGAAGAGCAAAAATCGCTGCCGTGGCAGGCGGTATGGGAAAGCTACTGCCTGCGTCACGATGTGCCGGCGGATGCTGGCTGGCTGCGCAACGTGCGCGATTATGAAGAACAGATCCTCAGTCAACGGTAAGGATGTCACTTATGCAATCGATTCTTTCTTCCTGGTTTGTCCAGGGAATGGTAAAGGCCACCAGCGACATGTGGCTAAAAGGCTGGGATGAGCGCAACGGCGGCAATGTGACTATGCGCCTGCTGCCGGAAGAGGTCGCCGCGTTCGAACAGGATTTTGTCGCTGAGCCGCGCTGCATCGAACTGAGCCGTCGGCGCCGGGGCTGGCTAATGACTGGTTTATCGTTACCGGTTCCGGCAAGTTCTTCCGCAATGTTCAGCTCGATCCCGCTGACTGTCTGGCGCTGCTGCAGGTGGATGATAAAGGCCTCTCCTATAAAATTCACTGGGGACTGGTGAACGGCGGCGTGCCAACCTCTGAGCTGGCCTCGCATTTCCAGTCGCACAGCGTACGCAAACAGCTGACCAACGGCGCCGATCGGGTAATTATGCACTGCCACGCCACTAACTTTATGGCGTTGAGCTATGTGGTGGAGCTGGACTCGGCGCGTTTCACCCGCCTGCTGTGGGAAGGCAGCACCGAATGCCTGGTGGTTTTCCCTGATGGCGTAGGCATTGTGCCCTGGATGGTGCCCGGCACCGATGAAATTGGCGATGCCACCGCCGGACAGATGCAGTCGCACAGCCTGGTGATGTGGCCTTTCCACGGTATTTTCGGCGCGGGACCGACGCTGGATGAAACCTTTGGCCTGATCGACACCGCCGAGAAATCGTCGGAAGTGCTGGTGAAGGTGATTTCTATGGGCGGGCTGCGCCAGAGCATTACCACAGAGCAGCTGGTGGCGCTGGGTAAACGGTTTAACGTTAATCCGTGGCAGGCAGCGCTGGATACGGGACCGGCCAATGTTGCGTAAAGCCTTTGTGATGCAGGTGTATCCACACTGCCATGAAGCCTATCAGCAGCGCCACTCACCTGTCTGGCCTGAGCTGGAGCAGACGTTAAAGGCGCACGGGGCGCATCATTACAGCATTTTTCTGGATGAGCAGCGCAACCTGCTGTTTGCTTACGTGGAGATCGAATCGGAAGAGCGCTGGGAAGCGGTAGCGCAGACTGAGATATGTCAACGCTGGTGGGCATCAATGCGCGAGCTTATGCCCGCTAATGCGGATAACAGTCCGGTGAGCCAGCCGCTGAAGCCGGTATTTTACCTGGAGTAGCGGGCAGGTTAAGGCTTGCCAGCACGGCGGTAAACGCGACCAGTAAAAAAGGGGCCTGATGGCCCCTTATTTTTTTAGGTTAACCGTTGCTACGCAGCTGCGGATAGCGCCGGAAAATAAAGATGCACCAGAACAGCGCCAGCAGGCCAATGATTGCGCCGACATTGCCGACATCCGCCATTTTAGAATGCAGGCTGACCTGATTACCCAACAGCGCACCCGCGCCAATCCCGATATTGTAGATGCCGGAAAAAAGCGACATCGCCACGTCGGTGGCGTCCGGAGCCAGCGACAGCACGCGTACCTGCATCGCCAGGCCAATCGTCATCATGCCCATGCCCCAGATAACACACAGTACTGAGACCGCAACCGGATGAACCGCCGCGAACAGTAGCAGCCCCATGCACAGCGTAATCAGCCCGATAGCGCTAAGCAGCAGAGCGGAAGGGAATTTGTTCCCCAGCGCGCTAAAGATAATGCTGCCCACGATGCCGGCCGTGCCAAAAATCAACAGCAGGAAAGTGGTAAAGTTTTCGCCCTGCGAGGCAATTACCTGCATAAACGGCTCAATATAGCTGTAGGCGGTATAGTGCGCGGTCACTACCAGCGTAACCAGCAGATACATGCCGACCAGCGCCGGACGTCTGAACAGCATCGGTACGCTGCCAAGCGAGCCGGTATGCTCACTCGGCAGTTTCGGCAGCAGCTTAATCAGCATCAGCATTAAAACCAGCGCCGATGCGCCGATCATGCCGAAGGTAATACGCCAGCCAAGATACTGGCCGATGATCCGCCCAATCGGTACGCCCAAAACCATCGCCAGCGCGGTCCCGGTAGCCAGCATGCTGAGCGCCTGAGTTTTCTTACCGGCAGGGGCGACGCGAATCGCCAGCGAGGCGGTAATCGACCAGAAAATAGCGTGGGCCAGCGCAATGCCGATACGTGACAGCACCAGCACCCAAAAATTCCAGGCCAGCAGTGACAGAATATGACTCAGGGTGAACAGCAGGAAAATCACCGTCAGCAACAGACGACGCTCTACGTTGCGCGTCGCCAGCATCAGCGGCAACGACATCAAAGCCACCACCCAGGCATAAATGGTCAGCATAACGCCCACTTCCGGCGTGCTCATGGAAAACGACGCGGCAATATCAGAAAGCAGGCCCACCGGTACAAACTCGGTGGTATTGAATATAAAAGCTGCGACGGCCAGCAGTACAACGCGTAGCCAGGCCGTTTTACGGGAAACAGGTGTTTGCATAGGAATAAATGGATGCCAGACGTGTTAACAGAATCGATGATTTCATCACCAAAAGGTGATTTACATCACATTTAATGACTATTGTGGTCGATTTATAGCAAGAGTGAAACAGTGCGATAAAAAAATTATCTTCACAGAGGCTTGCCCGCTCCAACAGGGAGCGGCTGCATGGCATCCGACTCTGACGGCTAAGGAAGACTAAGCGACGCCAAAGCCTAAAATAAGCTGTGCAGTCTGAAATATCAGCACGAAGGCATTATTGTAGTAACAGACTGATTTTTGATGATTTTTTCTTTATTTTTCCGCTGCGGGCAGCAGGTTTTACATCCTTCGGCATAGGCATAATATTTTCTCGCCTGCTTAATGGCATCAAGCGGTGCATAGAAAGTGCCTAAGAAAAAACGATCGTTCAGGGACGGAAGCGAAGGGCAATGGGCAGTATGAACCCGATAAACACCCGCCGATCCTGCCTTAGTATTAACGTAATAATATTTACCCATGATCAATATCCTGTTGGCGTAATGTTTTGCAACATAGTTGTTTAATATAAGGTGTTTTTGCAAAAAGCCAAATAAAAATAAAATGAGCGGCATCATAGGGCAAAAACTAATAATGAAAGCAATTATTTTTATTAATTAATTTCTTTATTAAACATCAGGTTATGTTCGTTTTCGCGCGAAGTTTCCCACAGGCGGGCAGGGCGCGGTAAAAAATGAGACGCTTATTTCTACGCTAAGAAAATTACTATCAAATTACTTGACTAATCAATGGTAATATTTTTCAATATTTATGATTTATTGCGGCAGGTTAAAGTTTCTGCAGGTATTATCTGCTCGGTGATAATAAAAGGCGGATCAATCCGGTCTTATTGTTAGTTATAAAGAGTATTCCACAGCACTACCGCATGGAGCACCCGCCCTGGCGCGCCAGGCTGATCCTCCTGTCTGTCGCCGTAGCATTCTTTTTGCCCGTGACAGACTGAGCCGGCAACGACGTGGCGACTTTCTCGCATACCGGAGCGTACAAATGAAGGGCGACGAGGCCAGCTTAAAAGGCAGTAAGTTTGGCCGAAAGCGTACAGTCTAAAGCAACCGGATCGAGGCAATACCCTCAAACAACTAAATTAGAATAGCGCGCCCTAACTTGTTTATTATGCTTCGATAACATCACAAAATAAAACCCAATGAAGAGCCTTAATATGCAACATTTTCGTCTGCTCCTTATCTCCTTGTTCGCTGCATCTTGCCGGTGGGATGACCGTGGCCGAATTATGCCGTGCCGCCATAACGATGAGCGATAACACTGCGGCCAATTTACTTTTAAGCTGTCCTTAACCATCCATTCTTCAATCAAAGAGAAAAAGGATCCACGCAGGGATCCTTTTTATGCCCAAATTAAGCAAAATCTCTTAGCGTGAATTTTCGTTCCAGGGAGCGTCAGGCCCCTAACATTGCGGATGCCGCAGCGGGCAGCGATGCAGACAGCATCGTAACGGTAGGGCAGAAGGGCGCAGCCCATCGGCCTGGCCGTCTCTTTTCGATGATGAAAAGCGGCGGGGAATTGTGATTATGTGCCTTGCGTCTGCGGCTGGCTTCATAAAAGCAACCATATTTGTTATATTATTTCGTATTGATTCTTCACAGCCGCGGTGCCAAAAAGAACAAGATTCACCGCAACTCAGGATGATGAAATGTTAGATTACCGCTTCCCGACAGCTTTGCAGATGGTTTTGAGCGTAGCGATGGCGGAGCAGTCAGGCAAACGTTCCACCAGCGCCATTTTGGCGTATGGGCTGGAAGCCAACCCAAGCTTCATTCGTAAGCTGATGGTGCCGCTGACGCGCGATGGCATTATCGTTTCCACCTTAGGCCGTACCGGTTCGATTTACCTTGGCCGTCCCGCCGATCAAATCACGCTGCGTGATATTTATGTATCGGTGATTGAGGATAAGAAAATCTGGGCATCGCGTCCTGAAGTTCCCGCGCGTTGCGTGGTTAGCGCCAACGCCTGCTGGTATTTCAAAGCCATTGCTCAGGAGGCGGAGGAAGCATCGCTTAAGGTGCTGGCAAAGCGTACCGTAGCCGACGCGCTGGAAGAGCTAAAAACCAGGGATACCAGCGGCTGCGAGGCCGTTCCTGAGCCTGAACCTGAAACCTTATGTAAAAAGAGCCGCTAAATGCGGCTTTTTTTATCGCCAACCTTTAACCGGCGAGCCGCATCGTTTTTTTCACTTAATTAGTTACAACATACTAAAAATATTCCAATACAATACTTCAGCACCGAGCAAACAATCAGTTTTGCAGCCAAAAGGCGGGCTCGCCTTAATCATCCGCAGGCTCTTCCGTGAGGCGGTTATAAAAATGGCTGATAACAAACCATATAAAAAAGAGGAGGGCTAGCCATTTAATCATTGTCTTTATCCTTAAAGTTACTGTTTGCCATCATAACGACTGCTTAAAATAATAATCAATCATTTATAGCGTGATTGAAGAAATGGGCGCTTATTAAGCGATAGATTGCTACGCATTCTTCAGGATTTATCACTAATTTCTCTTAAAATTCTATTATTTTCAAGTAGATGCATTAGGTTTGATAACGAAACTGCATCGCCAGAACGGTGGGTGAAAAGATGCCAGATTTTTTAATTAATTTAATATCCGCCACCCTGCGTAACTTCCATTTATTTAATCAATGGCAACATCTGTATTAAATATGTAAAACCGGGGTAAGCCAGATTTATTTAAACTTGTATAATGCTGCCGGGTAAGCAGAAATATATCTCCCGCCGGCAATCTGTAATATTGTTCTATTGAACTCAGCAAGTATCGCTTCGATGCCACAGCACACTCCACTCTTTATCAATGCGCTGGCTAATCTCATCGATGCCGCTGGCTCCTACCTGCTCGCCAGCAAAAGCGCGCAAAATGCTGCTCAGCTCGATTTCTAACTCTCCCTGCTCGGTGATGCGCCCGTTAAGCTGACCAGAGACCATCGCCTTTTTCAACTGAGCCGCTGATTTGCGCGTCATTTTCTCTACTTCAGCCATAGTGAACCACATTCTTTGTCTCCTGCCAGATCGTGCCTGTTAATGTTATCGGCAAAAGCGTCATAAGTTTAAGCTAAGAATAAAATATATTTATTTTCAATAGGTTATTTCGGGTTCGATCGCGGTGACTAAACGACCAGATCGCCAGAATCAATTTAATGTATCAATATAGTTTGCAATTTCTCGTAAATTCAGTCACCGTTAAAGTGTAACTGCAACTGATACTGATACTGTTAGCCCTGGCGATGGGAGAGAGAAGATGAGAAGTGACGCGTTTATTCACGATCTGATTGACTGGATTGATCACAACATTGAAGGCCGACTGGATTTGGATACCGTTTCCGAGCGCGCAGGCTATTCAAAATGGCACCTGCAGCGCATGTTCAAAGAGCATACCGGCTATCCGCTGGGCGAGTATATTCGTTCGCAGAAGTTGAAAAAGTCAGCCGATCGCCTTACCCGCAGCAATGAGCCGATCCTTAACGTAGCGATATCTTTAGGTTTTGATTCTCAGCAATCATTTAACCGCAGTTTTAAACGTCAGTTTGGCCAGGCTCCTGGCGCATGGCGTCGCAGCGTGGTTCAGCAGCACGGTAAAACATTACAAAGCTGAGCGATCGCCAGGGCCGGGTTCTCCGGCCCGCGTTGTGAAACATCTCACATTTCCCTGTTATTCAGTCAATACTGAAATGGCGTTTCAATATAATCTGTGTTGGGATTAACGCATCGTTTTTTTCGGAAACGCACCGATGCTTATTTCAATGGATGACTATCATCCCGCAGCCGACGGTCAAACCGCCGATACCGCCCATTTTCAACGTGCCATTGATGATATTGCCGCTAAAGGCGGAGGCATACTCTATGTTCCTCCCGGCCCGTACCTGATCGGCTCCGTGATACTACCCGCTAACTTCACGCTGCATCTTGCCGCCGGCGCAACCTTAATCGCCAGCAGTCGGGCGGAAGATTATTCAGCGCAGGCGCAAAGCCAGGCGGAACGCTCCACGCGGGCGCTGCTTTACGCTTACGGCCAAAAAAACATCACCATTGAAGGAAAAGGGCGCATTGATGGCAATGCCAGCGCCTGGTTTGCTGCTGAAGCGGATGCGATGGGCTACCGCTTGCCGCTGGCGCAACGGCCGCGAATGCTGGTGCTGGAAGCCTGTCGTCAGGTCACGCTACGGGATTTTACGATCGAACAGGCACCGATGTGGACCATTCATCTGGTGAGCTGTGAACAGGTCAGGATTAGTCGCCTCTGCGTTGATAACGATCTGACGATGGCGAATACCGATGCGCTGGATATTGACAGCTGCCGCTATGTTCATATCAGCGACAGCTATTTTAGCGCGGCGGATGATGGTATCTGCATCAAAACGACCCGCAAACCAGCGCCGCTAAGCGGCCCATCGGCGCACATTACCATTACCGGCACCATGCTGCGTTCCAACAGCTGCGCGCTAAAAATCGGTACGGAAAGCTGGGATGATATTGAAGATGTGGTGGTGACCGGCTGCACCATCATCGATTCAAACCGCGGCATCGGTCTGCTTAGCCGCGACGGCGGACGCTTTCGCCGACTCTCTTTCAGCCATATCACCTTTAATTGCATCTATGCGCCACCGGTTCACTGGGGAAAAGCCGATCCGGTATTTATCTCGGTTCGCCCGCGCCATCCCGATGTAACGCCTGGTGAAATCGCCTGGGTTCAGTTCAGCCATCTTACCGGCACCGCTCAGGGTGCGATTAACCTGCACAGTGAAATCCCCGGCGCACTGCATCATATCAGCTTCGATCATCTGTTAATCGACCAGCTTCCCAGCGAGCATCCGGAGCAGGGCTGGTACGATATTCGGCCGCCCTGTAATCCGGCGAACCCGACAGGCATGGGGCTGGATAATGCGTATGCTATGAATCCGCTCACGGAGCGGCCCTGGGGCGTGGAAGCCTGGCCCGGCGGAATGCCGGGGCTGTTTGCTCAGGGCGTCACGGCGCTGTCGCTCAGTCAGTTACAGATTAATCGTCCTGAACCGTTACCGGCGGGCTGGAATCCGCAGCTTATCGTTGAGCTGCCTTAGCGTAAAAGAGAGTGATTTCGCTCTGACGGCAGGCACTTTATTTCTGCGATGGGCTAATCTATCTGACAACCGACCATTACCGCAATTTCAATGCGTGGAGCCATCTGTGCTGGAAATGCATTTCGATTTTTAGCTATTCGCAGCTGCGAAGATTTTTACCGCTGTTTTATTGAACAGAGCGGTATCGCCGGGGAATCAGGCGCTAACCTTGATACGCTGTGGGATATGCTAACGGGCGAATTACGGCTACCGGCGCGCGCGTGGCTTTACCATTTGCCGTCTGTGCCACAGCGCGGCGACCTGGCGGCGATTATCGAGTTGCTGGAAGAGGCTGTGCGGGAATTGCAGGGTGAGTTCATTGTGCAGCGGGTTCAGGTTTGTGGAGGATAAAAACTGCAGGGCAGAGTCGCCCTGCAGAGTCTTTAAGCGCGGATGAGTTTCAGCGCCTGCTTTAACGGCAGTCGCGCGCTATCGGCGATTTCGCTGCCGCCCGCATAGCCGTTGTTTTCCACAATCAGCGTATTCAGGCCAACCAGCCAGTCATAAATATAAAACGCGGTAGTGTTAGCTGGCGCAGCGGAAAGGCGCGTCAGGCGCTGCGTGCTGCCAAAGGTCACGGTGGGCGTTTGCGGCTGGGCAAAAATTTTCTGGCCGCGATTCACGCGGCTGTCAGGGCGTTCAGCCACGTCGCGCTTCAGGAAACCGAGCCAGGCGACAAAGTCACCCAGCACCGTCAGCGCTCGTGAAACCTGCCGATCCACTTTGCCTTCGCGCGGCGCATTAGCCGCCTCATGTTCAGTCAGCGTGCGTAACAGGCTGGCAGCAATATCCAGACGGAAGCTGGCGGTGATCAGTTCTTCTATCAGCATCTGCAGCGTACTTTTGCTAACGCCCAACAACGAGAGCAGGCCGTCATTATCCGGCAGGCTGCGCAGATGATAAATCCAGTAGCGCTGCACGTTATGCGCAAACAGGCTGTCGCTATCCAGCAGCGGCTCTTCGCTTTCACCGGTCAGCGCCGGTTCAGGCTGATTGCTGAACAGATCAAATTCAAAGCCGATACCAAAATGGCTGCCCGGTAAATTGGGCGCGGCTGGTGTGGCGTGCGCTCCGGCGGCGGCCTGCTGCTGCGGCAACAGATAGAGCGCCCGCAGCTGTTCACGTGAGGGCTGTAGCCGCTCCAGCAGTTCGCCATGCAGGCCGGTACGGGTTTGCAGCGCTTTTAACAGCTTATCGGCAATCTGCTGCTTCTGCTGCACATCGTCAACCGGCTGCGCCCAGTTAGCCAACAGGCGATCGCCCAGCTCGCGGCTCAGGCGCTGCTGTTGTTCCTGCAGACGCAGCCGTTTATTTTCCGGTTTTATCTCGTCCTGCAGCCAGTTCGCCATGCGTTCAATGCCGCCCGCATCCTGCGCCAGCATCGATCCCCAGTCGCTGCCGGGGGTGCCGGTTTGCCGCTGAACCGCCTCGTCGATATTCGCAGCCTGTAAATACCGGCCATCGAAACGGGTTACCGCCCAGACCAGCACTGGCTTTTGCCCGCTTTGCTGTTCGCCGTCGCCGCGGCGCATGGTTTTTAACCACTGCGTCAACAGGCGTCCGACCACGCTGGCGTCCTGGCGCTGACTGGCGGCTGTGCATACCAGCAACATATCCAACCCGTGACGTTCACCATAAAACTCAAGAAACAGCGCGCGTCTGGCCTGCATCAGACGTGCCGTCTGCGGATCGCGCTGGGCGGCCTGCGCCTGCTCCTGGCGCGCATCCTCATCCAGTGCGACGCCGTAGCCGGGAATATCCACCACTTCAACCTGATCGAATAGCGCCTGGCGCGGCGGGGTGGATAACGGGATCAGCACCTCCAGCGTCAGCAGCTGCAGCTCCGTTAGCGCCAGCGTTACCGGGCTGGCGGGACGTCCAGCCAGCCAGGGCACCACTTCCGCGCGGCGCGCGGCGTGATTTGGTGCGGTGGCGGTACTGAACAACAGTTCGGCAGGCAACAGCGATTCGTCAACTAACAGCGAAAGCGGTGCCAGTACGTATGGCGCATGCTGTAACGCGTGCAGGGTATGCGCCAGCTGACGCCATAGCGCGGTCAGAGCCTCATCGTCATTCCACAGCAGCGCAAACAGCTGGGCGCGATCGTCCACGTTCAGCAGCGGCGCCAGTTCACAGGCCTGCGGCCAAAAATGCCGGTTCAACAGCGCAGCGCGACCCGCATCCTGACGGCGGCAGAAATCCCACAGCGCGACCAGCTCATCGCCGGTGAATCCTTTAACCGGCTGCGGCTGGCGCAGGCGCTGAAGATGTTCAATTCGCGCCTCCAGCTGTTTCGCTTCAGGCTCGCCCTTCGGCTGCTGGAAAGCGGCCATCAGCACCATGCGCGTCATTTCCGCTTCGCTCAACAGCGTTAAGGTCAACGGCCTGCTGGCATCTTCTGGTTCGCGGCAATGGCTGAAGCGCGTCGCCAGGCCATAGTCCTGGTTGCCGGGATTAATGTGCGTCAGATAGTTAAGGTTTTTTCCGCCAAAGGTCGCGGTTAACTTTCCCTGCACATCGCCCACCAGCGCCTGCAGCAGCGAGGCCTTTCCCGCCTGTGAAAGCCCATAAAAACCGAGCGTATTTTCGTCAGGCTGCGTCTTTTGCATCTGGCGCAGCTGATATTTACCCCGACGCAGAGAGAGCTTCAGGCCGTCTGATTCCATATCAAGGCGCGGCGACTGCACGCGCTGAGCATCGATCCATGAAAGGGCGAGGTCGATGCCTTCGTTCATCTCCGCTAACCGCTGGCTGAACGGAGAAGCCTGCTGTTTCAGCGTAAAGGCTGTCATTTCTTAAATACGCTCCCGCTGTCGATCCAGTATTGGGCATTAGCATTGCCGCTGGCGGACAATGTATTCAGTTTAAGGCTAAGCTGTGAAAGCGGTACGCGCGTACCGTCATCGAGCCGGGCATCGGCCAGCACAAAACGCTCCGGCGATCCCGACTGCGCGCCAGGCTCGACCGCCAGCTTCACGCGCAGCACGCTGTCGCCAGCCACTTTACGCGCCAGCTGCGCATCGTTGATGGTCAGGCTGTAAAGCGGCGACGCCAGCCAACGGTCATTATCCAGCTGCCGGAAGCCCAGGCAGACATTGCCGCGGATCTGGAAACTGCTCTTACGATCGGGCGTCCAGCCAGGATCGTCCAGATCGATTTCACTGTAGCAGACGTTTTCACTGGTCAACGCATGGTTATCATCCAGCATGCCGAGATAGCGAATCGTGGAGTAGGGCTGGAAATCGCCAGCCTTAAACCAGAAGCTCGACAGGCGTAAATCGAGGGCCAGCAGGCAGAGCATCGCGCCCACCGCCGCAGTTGATTTCGGATTATCAATCCGGCCCATTTTGTTAAACGGATACCAGTCGCTGGTATGATAGCCTTCCAGCGACAGTATGCGGCTGCCCGGCAGCGGCTGCAGATGACGGAACAGCGCCTGCACGCCGGGGAAACGCGCTGGACGGCCGGTCAGCAGCAGCACATCGCAGCTGTAAAGGGAGATCACTTCCGCCATGGAGCGCAGCGCGGGCACAATCGCCATCCGGTGCGACAGAAATTCGCCGTGCAGTTTGCTGAGGCTAACCACCATCGGCACCTGCAAAATATCAAAAGCCAGCTGACCGCCAAGCGCCCGCTGAACTTCGCCGTTAATATAATCAAGCACCGCCGCGCCGGGACGCTGCGTGAGCAGTTCGCCATACAACGCCTCGATTTCAGCGCTGGTATCCAGCGGATCGTAGCTTTCATAGCGCTCAAGAACCGCCTGCGCCAGCGGAATAAACAGCTGGAGCGTTGCCTGCTGACGCAGCGTGGAAAAGCCATCCATGCGCCCGTTATAGCCGAACAGCTTATCGAGCAAAATATCGGGATTGGCCAGTCCGGCCTGCTTCAGAGAAGCATGCAGCGCAGGCAGCACGTAAAGCTGGATCACATCCAGCAGAATATCGTCTCCGGCTACCTTAAAGCCTTCACGGAACAGCAGGCGCGGGTTGATTTTTACGTTGTTGCCCTGGCCATCGTCCAGCGCGTAATGGGTAATCGCCAGGTCAGTGGTGCCGCCGCCAATATCAATCGAAGCGATACGCAGGGTTTTACCGGCAGGCTCATGGGCGTCGCGCAGACGATCGGGACGCGCCATGCTGGCGAAAAAGGCTTCTGCGCGACCGGCAAAATTTACCTGGGTTTCATTAAACAGATAAACCATCTGACCGCAGGTCGCTTCATCCCACTCCATCTGCACGTCCGGCACCGGGCGGCTACTGAGCGCTTTATCGCTGACGCTGTCAAATGGCGCATCGGCGGGATGCCAGCCCATCGCTTTCCATACCAGGCCGATGGCGTCCTGCATACGACTGCGGAAAATTTCCCGCTCTGGTTTCGGCATCGCCGAGGGCAGCGTAAGAATGATATGACGCAGCTGGCGCGGCGCATAGCTGTGCGGCATTTTCTGGCGCTGAGCCGCGCTGTTCATCTGCATCATCGCCTGCGCCAGCAGTTCGCTGAGCATAAAGGTCATCAGGGAGCTGCGGCTGTAGTGCGCTGAAAATACCGGCAGCCGCGCATCTTCCTCGATTTGCCACAGCGGCTCGCCTTCATCATTAATCAAGGTCATCAGGGGTTCTGCGATCGCCTGCGGCTCGGCGGTCGCGCGATCGGCGCGGTTAAAGCGCCAGCCAGCGGCGTAGCGTGCTTCATCCCACAAATAGCGGCGAGGGCTGGAAATGCCGGTGGCGCCTTCGGTTCCGGCACGCTGCAGCGCCATACGACTCGCTTCGCGTCCCACGCGGGTTAATGAGGGCCAGACAAACGCCTCTTCACGGCCGCTCTCTACGGAAAAATTCTTTTTGCCGAAATGCGCTTCCGCGAACTCAACCCGGCTGTCGAACATTTCGTTATAGACCCGGTGCGGCTGCGAAAGGTCGCGCAGCTGCAGTTCGTAAGTCTGCTTCAGGCCGTTGACTTCGTCCGGGTGATCTTCCACCAGAATGCCGCAGGTATGGGAGTTGCCGACGTCAAGGATCAGATCGACATTCACTACCGGCTCCTGCAGCGTTGCGGTCAGTATGCGAATATCGGTCAGCGCCAGCTGGGTACCCAGCAGCTCAAGCAGGTTAAGGTAGTGCGCCTGATATTCAAACTCGCGCAGCGCCATTTTAATATCGCTGTCGTGGCGCGATTCCAGTTCACCGGCGCGCTGGGTAAAAACCTCACGCAGCCAGCCGTCAACCCAGGTCAGATCGAGAAATTCGCCCAGCTCATAGTTTTGCCAGGCAAGCGCAAAGCCAACGCCGTTATTGGCGTCGGAAGGAGTCAGCGCCAGCAGCGCCTGATCGCTGTCGTCGGGTGCCGTTTGGGTATCAAATGCCAGGATTACGCGATGGGTATGGCCTTCGGCATCGGGCTTATCGAGTGCGGCTATCTGCATCCGCGCCCAGTTTTCCGGGCCGCCGATAAACTGACGCGGCGGCGCGCAGCGCAGAACAGGTACCGGCAGCCAAACCCCGTTAAGCAGGTTCAGCGATTGCTCCTGGGTGGTGCTACATTCCGGCCTCACCACTTCCGGCGCGGCGCCATCTTCCAGCGGCAGCAAAAATCGACCGCTGGCCACGTCATGCGTAATGCGCAGCAGCGGGCCGTTTGCCGTCTGGCGTACAAATTTGCGCGGCTGGCTGTCATTGACAGTAATCGCAAAATCAAGAAACTGAATACCGCTTTCGGCAATCAGGGTAATTTTCTGTTTAAAATCCGTAATGGGCGCCAGCATTCTTATTTACTCTCACGCTTGATCGTCATTGGATATGCGGCATCGCTGCCAAACTGCGCTTCACACACGGCGGCGCCATTCCCTTGTTTACATACCAGCTGCGGCATTTTATAACGCGTACCGTTCGCACAACGGGCAGTATAGCGGCTGTTAATAACCAGATTACCTGAACTCATCAGCCCGGCCGTGGTTTCAGCCTTACAGCGCGTGCCGTCTCCCTGAACGAGGGTGGCGGTGCCTTTACCGTTGTGGAACTGATAGCGCAGGCTGGGCGCCTTGAAGCCAGGCATATTGCTGAGCTGCAGCGAGACGTGCCAGTTGCCGTCAAGGAATTTGGTCGATCCGTGCCGTATGGCATCGGACGGCATAACCAGCGCATCTTTCGCTACGGGCGCTGTGGCGGCGGGAACCGGCGCGGGCTCGGTTGCCGCAGGCGCTTCCGGTGCCGGCTGTTCAACAGCCACCGCCGCGTTGCTCAGCGGCAGCGTTTTATGCAGCGCGAGGGCCTGCGTCTGGGTTGCGGCCGGGATCACCACCCGAGGTTTGATCTCCGGCAGCTTCTCCGCCGGTTTAACCGGCGCGCTGGCGATGGGAGCGGGCTCAGGCTGACGTGGCCAGAAGCTGAACGCCAGCGCGGCGGCGACGGCCAGCCCCAGCGGCGCGGCGACCCACAGCAAACGACGCGAACCTTTAGCCGGTGTCGTTGCCTGCTGCGGCCCGGCGTCAGGTTCTTCGTTTTCGTGCAGTTCATTGATCGCCTGATAAGCGCTAACGGACGCGGCGGGAGCCACCGGCTGCGGCACGGGCGTCGGTTCAGGCTCAGGCTTCGACGGCACCGGCAAGATCTCCGTGACCGGAGCGCTAAGCAACGGCGCATCGGAAAGCGGCTCCGGCTCCGGTTCTGGCTGAAGCGAACTGCGCAGACAGTCAAGGGCATCGCTGCGTGCACGCTTATCCAGCTCGATAAAGCCCCAAAAGGTCAGTACCGGGCGGCCGTTAACCAGATAAATATATTGACGATCGGGAAACTGAAAGGCTTTGCTCAGCAGGGCGCCGAACAGTTTCAGCGCCGGTTTGTCAGCGCTGAGCGCGCGCTGACTCATGGCGGTCAGCGTTTGTTGATAGCTTTCCAGCTCGGCCAGCGCCTGGCGACGCTCGCTTTCGCTGGCATTGAGCCAGGATTTTACCCGACCATTAAAAGGAGCATACCAGTCCAGACGGTCGCCGCGCTCATTGGCCTGCGGGATCGCCAGGCAATCGGCAAGTTTTTGCTGCTTGCGCAGACGCAGAGTCTCGCGCAGCTGAAGCGCAGAGAGATAAACCAACTGGCCGTTTTCACCTAAAGCAAGTACGGCATCCAAATTCCCGCTGCGTAAAAATGTTTTTGCCACCTGTAAGGGCCCTTATTTGACGCTGCCAGAGGCAGAAAATCGTGTGGTATCAGGTATTCGGATGAGTTTAGCTTTACATGAGGCAAATCAAACGCCGAAAAAGAGCGCGTATTTGATTGATATTCATCAGGCAAAGGCTTTCATCGCATAAATAACGACAGGTGGCTGTTAAGTAAGGCGTCAGGATGCATCGGCATTGCGGAAAAAACGCACATTTCGTCTAAGCCACAGCCGCGAGCGTATAAGGGTGCGCCCATCATCAAGCAGTAGGAAAACCGCATTACCGATAATCACCGGGATGAATTTTCTCTCGCGGCACACTTTGTCTGAGCGGAACCATTTAATCGACATGATCCACCCCTGTCCTTGAGTAACTATAGATGAATGTTAACAAGATTGAGTTTATCTAAAAAAATCAGGCTTGCATCTTAGTTTTTTTCTTTTTAGGAAAAATCCTAAATGGCTATTCTTATTATGTTTTTGCAGGATAATTATTTAATTAAAACAATCGCGGCATGATTACATTTATGCCGTAAAGGTGCTTTCAATACCGGTTAAAAATAGTTGCACTTCGTTAGTCAGCTTCTACATTTAATAACGTTGTTACGCTTGCTTATCTCCCATCGGGAGAGTGAGTTGACCACTTTAATGTTAAGAAAAGAGGAATTGTTATGACTCAGTATCGTGGTGGTGCAGGTAATTTCGCAAACGATCGGCAACGTGCATCCGAAGCTGGCAAAAAAGGCGGTCAGCGTAGCGGGGGCAATTTCAAGAACAACCCGCAGAAGGCCTCCGAGGCCGGGCGCAAAGGCGGCCAGAACAGCCACGGCGGAGGACGCAAGCCAGCAGAATAATTGTAACGGCAATTCCATTTTTTAACGCCTCTTCACTCCGGCATAATCTGCGTAAATTATGCCGGAGTGATTTATTTACGGACTTTCATTCATCTTATTAACTCCCTTACGCTTTATGGTTAATGCACCTGATTCAATAATCGTTTCCCTGATGAATATTCCGGGCGAAAATAATGGATGGCGGAATTTAATTGTTTATTGGTTCACCGACGATAAATGATTGCATCGCACAAGTCCATACCTGGACAAGCATTATCAAACCTGTACAATTATTTTCACCGCGGCTAAACGCCGACATTAATTAAACTCCCAGCTCAGAGAGGCGCCAACGCCATAATTGCGCCCTGGCGCCGGTTCGAAGTAGCGGCCATTGCCTTCATTCACGATCACCGAACCGACATAGCTGCGGTCAAACAGATTATCAACGCGGCCAAACAGGTCCAGCGCCCAGTTGCCGGAACGGAATTTGTAGCCGCCGTTCAGCGCGGTGACCGCATAAGCAGGGGCCTGCTCGCTGTTGCTGTCATTAGTCTGGATCTCGCTCATATAGCGCAGCTCGGCGCCGCCATACCAGCCAGTTTCCGGCGCATACTCCAGCGCCGCGAAGGCCATATTACGGGCAATGCCCGGCAGGCGGTTGCCGCGTATTACCTGATCGTCGCCGCTACCGCTGCTGTCACGATAGGTAGCCTCCAGCAATGTCCAGGACATGCGCAGCCGCCAGTCGAGGGCAAACTGCTGATCGAGCGCCAGCTCCAGGCCGCGCCGCCGCGTCTGCCCGGCATTTTTATAGCTGCTGCGTCCGCCTTCGTTGTTGGCGACGACAATTTCATTTTTGGTATCGGTCTGAAACAGCGCCGCACTGAACAGGCCGTTGCCAATACGGGCTTTACTGCCGATCTCCAGCGTATCGCTGGTCGAGGGCTGCAACAGGTTATTCAGGCCGCCCTGGTCATCGTTGCGATAGGAAAGTTCGTTAATGGTCGGCGTCTCAAAGCCGCGTCCGGCGGACGTATAGATATTCCAGGCATCGGTCAGCGCATATTTTAGCGCGGCGGCTGGAAGCCAGCGGTGATAGCGCGCTTCGCCGCTATCGTCGCCGTTGCCGACGGTAACGTAATCATCATTGTCATCAAAATTCACCGTGCTGAAGCGCACGCCCGCATCCAGCGTTAGCTTTGGCGTCAGCTGCCACGAGGTTTGCAGGTAGGGATCGAGGTTCCACATCAGGTTGCGCTCGTTGCGGCGCAAATTCCCTTTATAACCAAAGGCTGGCGTGCCGTTCTGCAGTACAAAGTTTTCATAACCTTTGCGGCGCTCGCTCATGGTTTCGTAATCAAGCCCGCCGGTCAGCGTCACGGGTATCGCGCTGAGCGCGCCGCGATGCGTCCAGCGCGCATCAATGCCCTGATAGTGACGGGATAAATCGATTACGCCGCCGGCATGCGTCGGTTTCAGCTGCGGCGCGAGTGGAATCGACTGATACTGCTCCGTTTCCCGCTCGCCCGCCCAGGCCATCAGGCTGAGGTCGTCGTTTTCGCTCATCTGACGTTCATAGCGTAGCGCAGCCTGCGTTTGCCTGGTGGTTTTACGCGTATTGTACTGTTCCGCGCGCGGCGACTGCTGCGGGTTGTCGTGCCATTCCGCGTTGGACAGACCACCAGCATCCTGCGCGTTAATATCCACGCTGTTAAACAGCAAAGTTAACGTGCTGACATCATTGATACGCACGCCCAGCCGCGCGTTGCCCAGATTCTTTTGCGCGCTGCTGTGATCGCGGTAGCCGTGGGTGCTGAAGCGCGTAGCCGAAACCGTATAGTTAACATCGCCCGCCTGGCTGCCGTCGCCGGTTGCGCCCTGCGCCTTCAGCCCGTAACGCCAGCTGCCGAAGCTGCCATAGTAGCTGCTGGCTTCAACGCTGGCGGGCTGGCTGCCTTGCTGCGTATCAATATTAATCACGCCGCCGGAGGCGTTGCCATACAGCGCGGAAAAGGGGCCGCGCAGCACTTCCACGCGATCGACCGAGTTAAGATCGATATTCGAGGTTTGTCCCTGACCGTCCGGCATGGTTGCCGGTATGCCATCTACATAAATACGCATTCCGCGCACGCCATAGGTAGAGCGCGCGCCAAAGCCGCGAATCGAAATCTGCAAATCCTGCGCATAGTTTTGACGGTTCTGGATTTGCACGCCGGGCAGGCCAGAGAGATTCTCCGACAGATTAACGCGCGGCGCGGCCAGACGCAGATCGTCACCGTTGACCACACTCACGGCGGCGGGCGTATCCAGTTCGGAAAGGCCGCCAGCGGCGGAAGCGCTGACAACCAGGGTTGTTTCATCGCTGGCTGCGGCGCAGGCGCAGCTAAAAGCCAGCAGGGCGGGCACCGCGATAAAGCGGACAGACGAGGAAGAAATGCAGATGATTTTCATAACGGCGTCCTGCAAGAGAGATAGCTAATCACGTTCCGTAACTTCTGCGCATAAGCCTGGCAGGCCTGACATATTTTGCAAAACATCGTGCATAAAATATCGGGCAGGCCGATGGCGCAGGTAACGCATATATACTGCAGAAAGCACCCGGTAATCTGGCTGATAAAAAACGAGACTATTATCGAGCCGTAAGCCAGAATTAACCGACTTTAATAAAGAAGGATTTACACCATGAATCAACGTCCCGCTGTAGCGGTATTGGGATTAGGCGCCATGGGGCATGCTTTCGCTGCTAACCTGGTAAAGAAACAGTTTCAGGTGGCGGGCTGGAACCGCACCCGCGCGCGCGGTGAGGATTTGGCGGCGGCTGGCATGCGACTGTGCGATGAGCCGCAGCAGGCGGCAGAACAGGCAGACGTGGTGCTGGCGATGCTGTCAGACGGCGCGACCACCGAAAGCGTCCTGCAGCAAATTATGCCGACGTTAAAGCCTGATGCCGTTTTCTGTCAGATGGGCACCATCGGCGTGGAAGCCACCGACAGGTTAATAGCCCAGCTGGCCGCGGCGCGCCCGGATGTGGTGTATATCGATGCGCCGGTTTCCGGCACCAAAGCGCCTGCGGAAAACGCGCAGATCCTGATACTGGCCAGCGGCGATCGTCAGCGGGCGGCCAGCCTGGAGCCGGTTTTTGCCGCCATCAGCAAGGGCGCGCGCTGGTTAGGCGAGGCGGGCGCCGGTTCGCGGATGAAACTGGTGGTCAACGCCTGGCTGATCGCCATGATGCAGGGGCTGGCGGAAAGCGCCAGCCTGGCGCAACAGTTCGGTTTTTCCACCGACGATCTCTGGTCAGTACTGGAAGGCGGGCCGTTAGCCGCGCCCTATGCAAAGGTAAAGCTGGATACCATCAAAGGGGGCGACTACACGCCACAGATGCAGCTTACCTGGGCGCTAAAAGATGCGCAGCTGGCGCTGAACGCGGCGGAGGATCAGTCGATGCCGGGGCTACAAAATATTGCGCAGCTCTGGCAACAGGCAGTGGAAGCGGGCTATGGCGAACAGGATCTGGCGGTGATTTATCGTTTTTTGACGGGTAAAGAGTAAAGCTGGCGAGAAAAAGCGGGCCGCGGCCCGCTCTGTTAACCGGCTTATTCCGCTTTCTGATATTGCTCCAGCGTCGCCTTTTTACAGGCGTCGGCGTTGTTGAGGTTATTCTTTTTCACCTCGTCAGGCAGCTTCATATAGGCATCCGCCACCTTTTCCGCTTCATCTTGATTAAACTCAGGCTTATTCACGGCAGAAGGCGCCGATCCGCGCGAAATCATATCTTTCAGCTTCTGCACATACTCTTCCTGTGATTCTCCTACCGCTCGCTGTTCGCCGGTTATCGTACACAGCCCTGCAATATAGGATTCCGCTTCGCTGCTTGCTTCAGTCGCTGCCTGCGCTACGCCGCAGCTTGCCATCAACAGAACTATCGCCAGTCGCTTTTTCATTACCCTTCCTTTTTACCTTGTTAAATCGTCACTTAAGCATAGCTGAGATACGCTTTTACGGGGCGGGATCGGCCAGAGGACGAGATAGTTTTCCGCTTTCGTATAGCCCTGTGCCTGGCTAATCCAGGCGATAAACTTCACCGGGCCGTGTACGGTTTTTTCAGCGCGCTTTGCCCAGCGCCGCTGCGCCTTGACAATCTTCTGCGTGAGATAAGTCTCAGAAATCGATTACAGGGATCCCCAAATTTTTTGAGAGTTCATAGTTAAGGGATGTTTTTAACCAAAGGGGGAAAAAAAATTGGCTTGGTTATCTGAAGAAATTGAGCATGACGCAGAATTTTTGGCGTTGGTAGGCCGGGCTGTCGTGGCATTAGCACAGGAAAGGCGGGCATTAAGTTACGATGCGCTTTGTTCGCGCCTGGGCGGTTTGGCCGACAGCGCGGATGACGATGAACTGGTAATCAGCTGTTGGCGGGCGCGTCAGCTGTTAAAAAACAGCGTGGGATTAATCAAATAAAATGAATGGATGCCTTCGCGCACCTGGCATCAACCCCGCGCCAGAAATCAGCTATAAGATAAGCATTATTTTCACCAGGAAGAAATTATGCCGTTTGATCTTCACGCTTATCTGGCGCGCATCGGTTTTACCGGTGCGACGCGCCCTTCATTAACGACGCTTTCGCAGCTGCATCAGGCGCATGTTTGTACAATACCGTTTGAAAATTTGGATGTGATCCTTGATCGCCCGATTCATCTTGAAACCGAAGCGATTCAGGAGAAGCTGGTCGTCGCACGGCGCGGCGGCTACTGCTATGAGCAGAACGCGCTGTTTCTGCTGGCGCTGCAGCAGATAGGCTTTGACGCACGCGGACTGGCCGCCAGAGTGGTGATCGCGCAGCCGCCATCGGTGCCGCCGCGTACGCATATGCTGCTGCTGGTGCAGCTGGACGAGACCTTCTGGATTGCCGACGTGGGTTTTGGCGGACCCACGCTAAGCGCGCCGATTCGCCTGCAGGCCGACCGGACGCAGACCACGCCGCACGGTGACTACCAGCTACAGTCGCTGGGCGAGGAGTGGTTATTGTGCCAGCGCCGCGACGGAGAATGGCAGCCGCTTTATCGTTTCGATCTGGTGACGCAGTATTCTTCCGATTATCTGATGGCCAACCATTTTGTCTCTACCTGGCCGCATTCGCACTTTCGTCATCATCTGCTGGCGGCGCGTTATCTGCCGGACGGCGGCCAGCTGTCGCTGGAAAACCGACGCTTTAGCCGCTATGGCGCGCAGCCGGAACGGCGCACGCTGGATGACCTGCGCGCGCTTTATCAGCTGTTGCAGGAAGAATTTCGCCTTGGGATGAAACATACGCTGTACGGCGTGAGCGAGGAGGAGTTTATCCAGGCGATGACGCGGCTGGACAGGGCGCAGTAAAACGACCTTGCTGAGCCTGGCTATACTTATCAACCTGAATGCCATACCGGAGGAGCTATGCCCGATAATCGTAACCAGGACTTAATGCCCTATAACCTTTTCTACTGCGACGGCACGATACTGGCGCAGAATATCGACGGCCATATTATTGAACTGGGCCAGGCGAACGTCCATGATGGGCTGATCGGGTATCATATTGATGGCAGCGATCTGCACGGCGAGAACTACAGCGCGCCGGAAGAATTACTGGAAGATCTGGGCGAGCAGCTCGATTTTCTGTTTCTGGACGGGCAGTTTACCAGCCTGCCGGACGTCAGCGAACGCTGGCAAGACCAGCTGGAAGATGCGCCGGTACAGCTGATTAGCCTGCATGAGCTGGTTAGCGGCACTGAAGATGAAGATCCGGTGCCGCTCGGCGTTGAGGATCCTGGCATCCGTAATGACTGATCGCGCCGCGCCGCCGCTGATTCAGCCCAACGAACAGGCGGTGCTTTATGACGGCACCTGCAAGCTGTGTAACGGCTGGGTTAATTTCCTGCTGCGCTACGATAAGTATCGTACCGTCAGGCTGGCCGCGGTACAGAGCGAGCAGGGGAAAGCGCTGCTGCGCTGGGCGGGGCTGTCAACGGAAAATATCAGTACCATCGTGCTGATTACGCACGGTCAGGTGTATCTGCGGGCGGAGGCGATATTTCGCGTTATGGCCGGGCTGCCCTGGCCGTGGCGAATACTGACGCTGCTGCGTTTTCTGCCTGCGGCACTGAGCAACCGCTGCTACGATCTTATCGCCCGCAACCGCTACCGGCTCTTTGGCCGCTACGATAATGTCCATCACCTCACCGCAGACCATCCACAGCGCTTTCTCGACCGCTGAACGGCGGGCAAAGCAAAAAAGTTTTATAGCTGGCCAACTGAGTTAATGAGACCCAATTTTATATAGATTTCCCCATCATTATAATTTTGATAATTATCGCCTATGAACTCGTAATGAAGGGAATCCGCCGCTTCAGAAAGTAGATCACCATCCGCAAAAGAAGCTACCGCTGAGCTGCGGGCAAAAAAAAGCGGCATCCGAGGATGCCGCTGCTGTATTTTACGGGTTAACCCTTAGCCGACCGGCTGAGTACGAATCAGGTAATCAAACGCGCTTAGGGAGGCTTTCGCGCCTTCGCCGCTGGCGATGATAATCTGCTTGTACGGGACGGTGGTACAGTCGCCGGCAGCAAACACGCCTTTCACGCTGGTTTCGCATTTCGCGTCGATCAGAATTTCGCCCATCTGATTGCGCTCAACCGTGCCGTCCAGCCAGTTGGTATTCGGCAGCAGGCCGATCTGCACGAAAATACCTGCCAGAGCCACTTCATGCACCGTCTCGTTTACCCGATCTTTATACGCCAGGCCGGTTACCTTGCTGCCGTCGCCTTTCACTTCCAACGTCTGCGCATTAAGGATAATGTCCACGTTCTCCAGGCTGCGTACTTTTTCCTGCAGCACGGCGTCCGCTTTCATCGCTGGCGCAAATTCCAGCAGGGTAACGTGCTCAACGATACCGGCCAGATCGATCGCCGCTTCAACGCCGGAGTTACCGCCGCCGACTACCGCTACGCGCTTGCCTTTATACAGCGGACCGTCACAGTGCGGGCAGTAGGCCACGCCGCGCGTGCGGTACTGCTCTTCGCCCGGAACGTTCATGCTACGCCAGCGTGCGCCGGTTGCGATGATCAGGCTGCGCGTTTTCAGCTCGGCACCGGTTGCGGTTTGGATGGTATGCAGGCCGCCTTCTAAGCTTGCCGGGATCAGCTTGCTGGCGCTCTGGCTGTCGATAACATCAACAGCATATTCGCTAACGTGCGCTTTCAGCGCGCCGGCCAGTTTAGATCCTTCGGTTTTCGGTACGGAGATATAGTTTTCAATATCGACCGTATCCAGCACCTGACCGCCAAAGCGCTCGCCCAGCAGGGCGGTGCGAATGCCTTTACGCGCCGAGTAAATCGCCGCCGCCGCGCCCGCCGGGCCGCTGCCGACAATCAGCACGTCGTAAGCGTCACGCTTATTCAGCTCTTCTGCCGCGCGTTTGTCGGCGTTAACGTCCACTTTGCTGACGATCTCCGCCAGGCTCAGGCGGCCCTGACCGAACTCTTTGCCGTTCAGGAATACCGCAGGAACGCCCATCACGTTGCGATCCTGAATCTCGTTCTGGAACACGCCGCCGTCAATCGCCGTGTGGCTGATGCGCGGGTTCAGAATCGCCATCAGGTTCAGCGCCTGCACCACGTCCGGGCAGTTATGGCAGGAGAGCGAGTAATAGGTTTCAAAATGCAGGTCATCATCCAGCTGGCGGATTTGATCCAACAGCGCCTGCGTCTCTTTTGACGGATGTCCGCCAGTCTGCAGCAGCGCCAGCACCAGCGAAGTAAATTCGTGACCCAGCGGCGAACCGGCAAAACGCGGGCCGGTAGTGCTGCCTGGGTTAGTAATCAGAAATGAAGGTTTACGCTCCGGCAGAGCATTGTCTTCACGGAACGTCACTTTTTCAGACAGCTCAGCAATTTCCGCCAGCAGTTCTTTGATTTCAGCGGATTTAGCGCTGTCGTCCAGCGTAGCGATCAACTCAACAGGCTTAGTTAATTTCTCAAGATAGGCCTTGAGTTGGTTTTTCATCGTAGTGTCGAGCATGAGGGTCTCCAGGCAAAAAATCGGGTGCCGCAGCACCCGATGAAAAAAACAAAGAGCGGCTGGTTAACTTAGATTTTGCCAACCAGGTCGAGAGAAGGAGCCAGAGTCGCTTCGCCTTCTTTCCATTTTGCAGGGCATACTTCGCCCGGATGGCTGGCAACGTACTGAGCCGCTTTCACTTTACGCAGCAGGTCAGATGCGTCACGGCCAATGCCTTCAGCAGTGATTTCTACTGCCTGGATGATGCCTTCCGGGTCAACGATGAAGGTACCACGGTCAGCCAGACCCTGATCTTCACGCATGATGTCGAAGTTACGGGTCAGAGCACCGGTCGGGTCGCCGATCATCGCATATTTAATTTTCGCGATGGTGTCAGAGCTGCTGTGCCATGCTTTGTGGGTGAAGTGGGTATCGGTAGAAACAGAGTAAATGTCTACGCCCAGTTTCTGGAATTCCGCGTGGTGGTCAGCAACGTCACCCAGTTCAGTCGGGCAAACGAAGGTGAAGTCAGCCGGGTAGAAGAAGAATACACTCCATTTACCTTCGACATCTTTCTCAGTCACTTCGATGAACTCACCGTTTTTGAACGCGCTGTTTTTGAACGGTTTGATTTTGGTATTAATGATAGACATTAGTTACTCCTTCATATTGGTTAGCGTGAAAGTTACCGAAAAACGTGATTGAGATCTAATGCGTATCCATTATTGAATCAATAAGTAAAACCTAACAACCGCTAAGCAATTACTTATTATGGATAAGTTTCGCACTCATCCGCACGTCCATCGGCGGCCCTTATCGCTGCAACAGGTTAGCGGCTCTGACAAATAGCCATTACGCTGCGTGTGATTCGTGCAGGGGGATGCCTTGCCTGGGTCAGCAGGATAACAACACTGCCTGACCGACGACATCATACGTTGTTCATGGCCTGACAATCCAGCCTGATGAAGACGCATGAATAAACCTTATTCAACGACCCGTCGCTCTGCTCAGAATAACCCTTAGCGCAGCCGGGATTACCGCTCAATTCACCTTTTTAACAGCCTGATAAATAAGCAATGAGACTAATGTTACCGGTAAACCTGCCGATAAGTGTGACGCTTATCACTTTATTTGAGGGAGCTATGTCCTTTTTCAGCCGTATTAAAACGTCCACCTTTCTGATCTGCTGCATCGCCCTGTTTGGCCTGTTGCAGTTAGTTTCCGGCGGGCTGTTTCTTAATTCACTCAGCAATGACAAGGAAAATTTCTTTACCGCCTCGGCGGCTAACGACAAGGTAACGGCACTGACCAATGCCTGGTATGCGCTGAACGCGACGCGTTCCGACGCCAATCGCATTGTAATTTGGATCCAACAAGAAGGCCCGGCAAGCGCGAAAGTTCCAGGGATGATCCAGCACGGACGCCAACAGCTGCAGGAGGCAGAGCAGTGGTATCAGGAATATCAGTCCGGCGCGCCGCTGAAAGGGCTCGATCCGGCGCTGACGACCCAGCTTAATGCCAGCTATAAAGCGTATTCCACGCTGTTGCAGCAGCTGATGGATACTGCTGAAACCCATAGTCTGGATGCGATGTTTGCGATTAACGCCGCGCCGAAACAGCAGGCGATGCTGGATGATTACGAGCACTGGCGCAGCGCGGTCAATCATCTGACCAGCCAGGCCGCAGATGACAGCAATCAACATTTCACGCAAATGATGGGGCTGCTGGCGGGCATTATGCTGCTGGTGCTGGCCTGCGTTGCGCTCAGCTGGCGCGTACTGCAGCGGGTGCTGCTGCAGCCGCTGGCCGCTGCGCTTAGCCATATTGATGCGATTGAACATGGCGATCTGACGCAGCCGGTCAAAGCGGATCCGCTGGCGCGTACTGAAATGGGAAGGCTGCATAATGGTCTGGCGCGTATGCAGCAGGCGCTGGTCAATACCGTCAGCAACGTGCGCAACGGCTCCGGTACCATTCTGACCGGCGTTAGCGAGATTGCCGCCGGTAATGCCGATCTTTCTTCGCGCACGGAACAGCAGGCGGCTTCGCTGGAACAGACGGCGGCCAGTATGGAACAGATCACCGCCACCGTAAGACAAAATGCGGACAATGCGCTGCAGGCGTCTAAGCTGGCGGTATCGGCATCGGATACCGCCGAGAAGGGCGGCGATATTGTCGATGGGGTGATTAAAACCATTTACGATCTGGAAGAGAGCGCGAAGAAAATTGCCGAAATTACCGGGGTTATCGAAAGCATTGCCTTTCAAACCAATATTCTGGCGCTAAATGCAGCGGTTGAGGCGGCACGCGCCGGGGAAAATGGTCGCGGCTTTGCGGTCGTGGCGGGAGAGGTGCGCAATCTGGCCCAGCGCAGCGCGGCAGCGGCTAAAGATATTAAAGGGCTGATTGAAGAATCCTCTTTACGCGTTGAGAAAGGTACCCGGCTTGCCGTCGCCGCTGAAGAATCGATGGAAGCCATCGTAGTCGGCGTTAAGCAGGTGCGCGATATTATGGATGAGATCTCTTCCGCTTCTGAAGAGCAAAGCCGCGGCATCAGCCAGGTGGGAATAGCAGTTGCCGAGCTGGATCGGGTTACGCAGCAGAATGCCTCCCTGGTGGAAGAATCTTCTTCGGCGGCCAGCCAGCTGGAAGATCAGGCTCGGCATTTGAACCAGACGGTAGCTACCTTCCGCCTTGCCGCTGGAGTGACGTTGTCACAACCAGTCGCCAGAAAGCCGGCGATCAACGCCGCGCGTGCAACGTCCGTACGCACCACTGAAAACCTGTCCACTGAGGGCTGGGAAGCCTTCTGAGACTGAAAGGTTAAATAATTAAAGCCGGCCCTTAACGTGGTCGGCTTTAATTAAACGCCCTATTAATAAAATTAAAAGCAGAGCAATTATATATATTATCAATAAAAACCTGCGCGCCGTTTTAGTGGCTAATGACGCTAATTTATATAAATATCATTGACGATTGGCATTAATTGATTATTATTTTTTCGCCCCGAAACAAAAAAGGAGTTTATCGGTGAAGAAATTAAATATTGCCTTTATGCTGGCTACTCTGGCGCTTATGCCGTTGGCCGGTCATGTTATTGCTCAGAATAAAGTGCCGGTACAAAGTTCGCCGCCTGCACGCCCGCAAGTAGCGGAGGACGTGAAGGCGTGGCAGGGCGAGGAGGGCGTTGAGGTCTGGATATTGCGCTATGGGCCGCGCGAGGAAAATAAAGCACTGGTGCAAATAACCAATATTGATCATCCCTGGAATCAACGCATCCAGATAATGGATGTGCAAAATGACGAAAAAAAGAAAACCTACTCGCTCATGGTTAACGGCAACCGCTTTGTCTCCTTGAAAATGTACGGCATGGGTTCAGGCGAGCTGTACCTTCCTAATGAAAAGCAGTCTTACCGCATTAACTATAGCCAGTCACTTTCATCCTATGGCAATGCGCAGCATTTCCTGACGGATTATCTTAACCAGAAAAAATAATAAGGCTGCTGTTTAAATGAGTAATAAAGGCAGGTATTCCCTCCGTCATGTGAGAAGAGAATGCCTGCTTTTTATGTGCCGAACCGCTCGCCCGCGCCGCTGATTAACGGGTTACCGGTTCATCCAGCGCCCTGTAAAATAGCTGCACAGAGGTTGGTAAAATCTGTAACGGACTGACGCGAATTGATTAATTATCTGCAAGGCAGCTAGCGGTTTTTGCCGATGGTATTGGCGGTGAGAAATTTGCTGCTATCAGAGCGGCTTTGCCTGCACCAGCGGGCCGCTGGTAACAAAGCTTCCACGGTACAATCCGCCAGATAAAATCACTGGTATCAAGGCAACGGAGCAGGGAATGACGGAAAGGAAAGCAAATAACAGGAAGAATCACACCCCGACGCCGCATGATCTGGCCTTCAAG
This sequence comes from Mixta theicola, assembly GCF_002895925.1. GTDB lineage: Bacteria > Pseudomonadota > Gammaproteobacteria > Enterobacterales > Enterobacteriaceae > Mixta > Mixta theicola. Next base: position 291,720 of record NZ_NWUO01000002.1, read on the forward strand.
CAGTTTCTGACCCATCCCGACACCGCCCGGGATTTTATGCAGCTGCATCTGCCAACGGAACTGCAGGCAGTCTGCGACCTAAGCACTCTTAAGCTGGAGTCTGGCAGTTTTGTAGAAGAAAGCCTGCGTCCGTACTTTAGTGATGTGCTCTACAGCCTGAAAACCATTTCCGGCGACGCCTGGGTACACGTTCTGATTGAGCATCAGTCCACCCCGGATAAGCACATGGCCTTCCGCCTCCTCCGCTACGCCGTGGCAGCTATGCAGCGTCACCTGGATGCCGGGCATAAAAAACTTCCGCTGGTTATCCCGGTGCTGTTTTATACCGGCAGGCAAAGCCCGTATCCATATACTGTCAGGTGGCTGGATGAGTTTGATGATCCGGTGCTGGCCGAAAAGCTCTACAGCAATGGCTTTCCTCTGGTTGACGTGACGGTCATTGCTGATGACGCTATCATGAATCACCGCAGCATGGCGGCGCTAACCTTACTACAGAAGCATATTCATCAGCGAGACCTGGCTGACCTGTTGGACAGGTTGGCTACTCTTTTGATGATGGAGCACATGACAGGACAACAGCTGGTTTCATTGATAAACTACCTCGTACAGACAGGCGAAACTTCAGACGCAGAGGCTTTTGTACGCGAACTGGCACAGCGGGTGCCGCAACACGAGGACGCACTGATGACCATTGCACAGCAGCTTGAACAAAAAGGCATTGAGAAGGGCATTGAGAAGGGCATTCAGCTTGGTCGCGAGGAAGGACGTTCCGAAGGCGAACGTGACGCTACGCTGAAAATCGCTCGTACTATGCTGCAGAACGGTATCGATCATAACACCATAATAAAAATAACGGGTCTTTCAGCAGACGAGCTGGCGCAGATCCATCATTGATTTTTATTCTCCTGAATCACCAGGCTATGCTCCCTGTCTGGCCAGCCGCTTATTTAGAATGCCACGGCAGGGATTTATCTTCTTCAATATTATTCAATATTCATTCCAATCTTCCTTTTTATTAATCATTCGATTTAAAAAATGACGATTAGCTATCGCATATAAAACCAAACCTCACATAAACCCGTATTAAAATAAATCCGCCTGGCCGTTGTTATTAACCTGTGGCCGCGGACAGTTATGGGCTGAAAATGTGACATCGTTCAATTAAACAGAATCGGCAGGTCGCGCTAATTTTATGGGACGTACGCATAGTGCAAGCCGGATCACATCACCGTGGCCGTACGTACAATCCCTTCATTTTTCAGGAAACTGGTCAGAGCAGACAATCTGGATAGTGTAAAAAGGCCGTCACGTTTTTATGCCAGAAAGGGCACCTGATTTTTTGGGCTGGTCAGGGTTATTTTTTATAATTTTATGTTTTTAAAGCGTTTATTTTACTTATGCGATTAATTGTTATCATAATTATAATTTCCGATTGATTATTGATCACTCTAAATAACCCGTCTACGCTTACGAGCAATTGTCGCTTTGCTTCAGTCCGCCTTCATTGATTCTGTCTATGGAAAGTGAATATGGCCACACATGAAAAATCGACGCATACCGCTCTGCGCGGCTGGGATGCTGAAAATCCACGCTATTGGGAAAAAACCGGGAAAAAAATTGCACAGCGTAATTTATGGACCTCCGTTTTTGCTTTGCTTTTAGCCTTCTGCGTCTGGATGTTATTCAGCGCCGTGGCGGTCAATCTTAATAAAGTCGGTTTTCATTTCACTACCGATCAGCTGTTTTTGCTTACCGCCTTGCCTTCACTTTCCGGCGCGATTCTGCGCGTGCCTTATTCTTTTGCGGTACCGCTGTTTGGTGGACGGCAATGGACGGCGATCAGTACCGCTATTCTGATTATACCCTGCGTCTGGCTGGGGTTTGCCGTACAGAATCCCGCCACGTCGTATAGCGTATTTATCGTGATTTCGCTGCTGTGCGGCTTTGCCGGAGCGAACTTCGCCTCCAGTATGGGAAACATCAGTTTCTTCTTTCCCCGAGCACGACAGGGCAGCGCGCTGGGCATTAATGGCGGCCTGGGTAATTTAGGCGTCAGCGTGATGCAGCTGTTAACGCCGATGGTGATCTCGCTACCCCTCTTCGCCTTTCTTGGGGTCCACGGCATAGAGCAGCCGGACGGCGGCCGTTTATGGCTGGCCAACGCCGCGTGGCTGTGGGTGCCGCTGTTGATTATCGCAGTGCTGGCCGCCTGGTTTTTTATGGATACGCTGGCGGGCGCCCAGGCTTCGCTACGCGAACAGCTCACGGTGCTGAAACGCGGCCATATGTGGCTGCTGAGCCTGCTTTATCTGGCGACGTTCGGCTCCTTTATCGGTTTTTCCGCCGGGTTTGGCATGCTGGCGAAAACCCAGTTTCCCGACGTGGATATTCTTAAGCTGGCCTTTTTCGGGCCGTTTTTAGGCGCGCTGGCGCGATCGGCAGGCGGTATCATTTCCGATAAGCTCGGCGGCATTCGCGTTACCCTGGTGAACTTTATCCTGATGGCGCTGTTTACGCTGCTGCTGTTTTTCACGCTGCCGGGATACGGCTCCGGCAGTTTTATCGCCTTTTACGCCGTCTTTATGGGGCTGTTCCTGACCGCGGGTTTAGGCAGCGGCTCAACCTTTCAGATGATCGCCGTTATTTTTCGCACCCTGACGCGTAAACGGGTGCTGGCTTCCGGCGGCACCGAAGCGCAGGCGCAGCACGTAGCGGCCACCGAAACCGCAGCGGCGCTGGGTTTTATCTCCGCCATCGGCGCAATTGGCGGCTTCTTTATTCCTAAAGCCTTCGGCACATCGCTGGCGATGACCGGCTCGCCGGTCGGGGCGATGAAACTCTTTCTGGTTTTCTACATTGTCTGCATTTTGGTGACCTGGCTGGTTTACGGTCGCCGCTTTTCTAAAGGCTAATCACGGCATCTCCTTCGACCTGTTTTTCAGGTTATGCAATCTGAGCCATGTAACCGCAGGGAAACTCTCTGCCAGGAGTGGGTAATGAGCAAGTTAGTGGACAAGTTTCGCTATTTCCGTCAGAAAAGCGACACCTTCTCGGATGGACACGGACAGTTGATGAACAGCAACCGCGACTGGGAAGATAGCTACCGCCAGCGCTGGCAGTACGACAAAATTGTACGATCGACCCACGGCGTAAACTGTACCGGCTCCTGTAGCTGGAAAATTTATGTTAAAAACGGGCTGGTCACCTGGGAAACGCAGCAGACCGACTATCCGCGCACCCGCCCCGACTTACCCAACCATGAACCGCGCGGCTGCCCACGCGGCGCCAGCTACTCCTGGTATATCTACAGCGCCAACCGGCTAAAATATCCGCTGGTGCGCAGACGGCTGGTCGAGCTGTGGCGTGAAGCGCTGGCGCAGCATGGCGATCCGGTGCTGGCGTGGAACGCTATCGTCACCGATCCGGAAAAAAGCCGCAGCTATAAACAGGCGCGCGGGCATGGCGGCTTTATTCGCTCCGACTGGAAAGAGCTGAATACGCTGATCGCCGCCGCTAATATCTGGACCATCAAACACTGCGGCCCCGATCGCGTCGCCGGTTTTTCGCCGATCCCGGCCATGTCGATGATCTCCTACGCTGCCGGAACCCGTTATCTTTCGCTGATCGGCGCCACCAGCCTGAGTTTTTATGACTGGTATTGCGATCTGCCGCCCGCCTCGCCGATGACCTGGGGCGAACAGACCGACGTGCCGGAATCCGCCGACTGGTATAACTCCAGCTATATCATTGCCTGGGGCTCAAACGTGCCGCAGACCCGTACGCCAGATGCTCATTTCTTTACCGAAGTGCGCTACAAAGGCACGAAAACGATTGCCATCAGTCCGGACTACTCGGAAGTCGCCAAGCTGTGCGACCAGTGGCTGTCACCGAAACAGGGTACCGACAGCGCGCTGGCGATGGCGATGGGCCATGTGATCCTGAAAGAGTTCCATCTGGAAAACCCCAGCGAATATTTTCTCAGCTATGCGCGGCGCTACAGCGATATGCCGATGCTGGTACTGCTGGAGCCGGACGAGAGCGGCTATTACACCTCAGGCCGTCTGCTACGCGCCGCCGATCTGACCGATGCGCTGGGCGAAAGCAATAATCCCGACTGGAAAACCGTCGCGCTGAGTGAAAGCGGCGATCTGGTGGTGCCTAACGGTTCGATTGGTTTCCGCTGGGGCGAAAAGGGCAAATGGAACCTTGAGCCGCAGGCGGCAGGCAGCGAGGTACAGCTGCGCCTCTCGCTGATTGACGATCGTGATGAGGTCGTGGCGGTGGCGTTTCCCTACTATGGCGGTAATGAAAGCCCCAACTTCCGCCACGTTAAGCAGGATCCGGTGCTGCTGCATCAGCTGCCGGTGAAGCACATTACGCTGGCGGACGGCAGCGCCGGTCGCGTGGTCACGGTGTACGATCTGATGCTGGCGAATTACGGTCTGGATCGCGGGCTGGACGATGCCAACTGCGCGCAAAGCTACGATGACATCAAAGCCTATACGCCCGCCTGGGCGGAGCAGATCAGCGGCGTGCCGCGCAAAAATCTGGAGCATATCGCGCGGGAATTTGCCGATACCGCCCACAAAACGCGCGGACGCTCGATGATCATCGTGGGAGCCGGTCTTAACCACTGGTATCACATGGATATGAACTACCGCGGCCTGATTAACATGCTGGTATTCTGCGGCTGCGTGGGGCAAACCGGCGGCGGCTGGGCGCACTATGTCGGCCAGGAAAAGCTGCGGCCGCAAACCGGCTGGATGCCGCTGGCGTTTGCGCTGGACTGGACGCGTCCGCCGCGTCAGATGAACAGCACCTCTTATTTTTACAGTCACGCCAGTCAGTGGCGCTTTGAGAAGCTGAGCATCGGCGAGCTGCTGTCGCCCATCGCCCAGAAACAAAAATTTACCGGCCAGCTGATCGATTTCAACATCCGCGCCGAGCGCATGGGCTGGCTGCCCTCGGCGCCGCAGCTGAATATCAACCCGCTGCGCATCGCCGGGCTGGCGAAAGAGGCGGGGCAGTCTCCGGTTGACTACACCGTTGACGCGCTGAAAAGCGGCAAGCTGCGCTTCGCCTGTGAACAGCCGGACGATGGCAATAACCATCCGCGCAATCTCTTCATCTGGCGTTCTAATCTGCTCGGCTCCTCCGGTAAAGGCCATGAGTACCTGTTGAAATATCTGCTCGGCACCGACAGCGGTATTCAGGGCGAAGAGTGCGTCGGCAAGGGCGATGCGATCCCGGAAGAGGTGGAATGGCAGACCAAAGCGCTGGAAGGCAAGCTGGATCTGCTGGTGACGCTCGATTTTCGTATGTCCACCACCTGCCTTTATTCTGACGTGGTGCTGCCGACCGCCTCCTGGTATGAAAAGGATGATATGAACACCACGGATATGCATCCGTTTATTCATCCGCTCTCTGCCGCCGTCGATCCGGTATGGGAGTCGCGCTCCGACTGGGAAATCTACAAAGATATTGCCAAAACCTTCTCCACGCTCTGCGTTGGCCACCTGGGCCAGGAGACTGACCTGGTGCTACAGCCGATTCAGCACGATTCGTCCGGCGAGCTGGCGCAGCCCTATGAAATCAAAGAATGGCATAAGGGCGAGTGCGATTTGATCCCCGGTAAAACGGCTCCTAACATCGTCACGGTTGAGCGCGACTATCCGGCGACCTGGGAGCGCTTTACCTCGGTAGGCCCGCTGCTGGAAACCATCGGTAACGGCGGCAAAGGCATTAACTGGCATACGGCGAATGAGGTCGAACTGCTGCGCAAGCTGAACTACGTCAAGGCGGATGGCCCGGCGAAAGGTCAGCCGATGATCAATAGCGCCATCGACGCGGCAGAAATGATCCTGACGCTGGCGCCGGAGACCAACGGTCAGGTCGCGGTAAAAGCCTGGGAAGCGCTGGGCGAAATCACCGGCCGCGAGCATACGCACCTGGCGCGGCGCAAAGAAGAGGAGAAAATCCGCTTCCGCGATATTCAGGCGCAGCCGCGCAAAATCATCTCCAGCCCCACCTGGTCCGGCCTGGAGGATGAGCATGTCTCTTATAACGCCAGCTACACCAACGTGCATGAGCTGATCCCGTGGCGCACGCTTTCCGGGCGTCAGCAGCTTTATCAGGATCATCCGTGGATGCGTGCCTTTGGTGAAAGTCTGGTTTCCTATCGTCCGCCTATCGACACGCGCAGCGTCACGCAGCTGCAGCATATTCCCCCGAACGGCTACCCGGAAAAGGCGCTGAACTTCCTGACGCCGCATCAGAAATGGGGAATTCACTCTACCTATAGCGAGAACCTGCTGATGCTGACTATGTCGCGCGGCGGGCCGATTATCTGGATGAGCGAGGAAGATGCGCGTGAGCTGCAAATTAAGGATAACGACTGGGTGGAGGTGTTTAATATCAACGGCGCGCTCACCTGTCGTGCGGTGGTCAGCCAGCGCGTGAAGCCCGGCTCCACCATGATGTACCACGCGCAGGAGCGCATCACCAATATTCCCGGCTCGGAAGTTACCGGCATCCGTGGCGGCTTTCATAACTCCGTAACCCGTATCTGCCCGAAACCGACCCATATGATCGGCGGCTATGCGCATCTGGCCTACAGCTTTAACTACTACGGGACCGTCGGCTCTAACCGCGACGAGTTCATTATGATCCGCAAAATGAAAAACATTAACTGGCTGGATGACGAAGGTCTGGACCAGGTGCAGGGGGAAGCGCAATGAAAATACGTTCACAGGTCGGGATGGTGATGAACCTCGACAAATGCATCGGCTGTCATACCTGCTCTATTACCTGCAAAAACGTCTGGACCGGGCGTGAAGGCATGGAATACGCCTGGTTTAATAACGTCGAAACTAAGCCGGGCATCGGCTATCCAAAAGCCTGGGAAGATCAGGATAAATGGAAGGGCGGCTGGATCCGTAAAATCAACGGTAAGCTGGAGCCACGGCTGGGCGGCAAAGCGGGCGTGATGGCAAAAATCTTCGCTAACCCGGAGGTGCCGGGTATTGATGATTATTACGAGCCGTTCAGCTTTGACTATCAGCATCTGCATAACGCGGCGGAAGGCAAACATCAGCCGACCGCCCGCCCGCGTTCGCTGATCAGCGGCAAGCGGATGAAAAAGGTGGAATGGGGGCCGAACTGGGAGGAGATCCTCGGCGGCGAATTCAGCATGCGTTCCCAGGACAGCAACTTTGTGGCGATGCAGAAGGAGATGTACGGCCAGTTTGAAAACACCTTTATGATGTATCTGCCGCGCCTGTGCGAACACTGCCTGAATCCGAGCTGCGTGGCGACCTGTCCCAGCGGCGCGATTTACAAGCGCGAAGAAGATGGCATCGTGCTGATCGATCAGGATAAGTGTCGCGGCTGGCGCTTATGCATCAGCGGCTGCCCGTACAAAAAAATCTATTTCAACTGGAAAAGCGGGAAATCGGAAAAGTGCATTTTCTGTTATCCGCGTATCGAATCCGGTATGCCTACCGTCTGTTCAGAAACCTGCGTCGGACGTATCCGCTATCTCGGCGTGGTGCTGTATGACGCTGACCGCATTGCCGAAGCCGCAAGCACCGAGCATGAAACCGATCTCTACGAGCGTCAGCTTGAGGTGTTTCTCGATCCTAATGACCCGGAAGTGATTGCCGAAGCGCTGGCGCAGGGCATCCCGGAGAACGTGATCGATGCGGCGCAAAAGTCGCCGGTCTGGAAGCTGGCGATGGACTGGAAACTGGCGCTGCCGCTGCATCCTGAATACCGCACGCTGCCAATGGTCTGGTACGTGCCGCCGCTGTCGCCGATTCAGTCGGTGGCCGACGCGGGCGCGCTGCCGATGGACGGCGCGCTGCCGGCGGTGGAAACCCTGCGTATCCCGGTGCAGTATCTGGCGAACCTGCTAAGCGCGGGCGATACCGCGCCGGTGTTGCGGGCGCTCAAAAGGATGATGGCGATGCGTCACTATAAGCGCGCGCAAACGGTGGACGGCGCCACCGATACCCGCGCTATCGAGCAGGTTGGCCTGAGCGTGGCGCAGGTTGAAGAGATGTATCGCTACCTGGCGATTGCCAACTATGAAGATCGCTTTGTGATCCCAACCAGCCATCGCGAACTGGCGGCGGACGCCTTCCCGGAGCGCAACGGCTGCGGCTTTACCTTTGGCGACGGCTGTCATGGCAGCGACAGCAAATTCAACCTGTTCAACAGCCGCCGCATCGACGCCATTAATATCACCCACCGGGCGGAGGGCGAATAATGCTGATGCTGAAAGTCATTGCGCTACTGCTGGAGTATCCCGATAAAGCGCTATGGGAGGACAGGGACGAGCTGAACGCGCTGGTGGCGCAGCAGGCTCCGCAACTGCAGCCGTTCGCCGGCAGCTGGCTTAGCGGCGAGCTGCTGGACAGACAGGCGGAGTGGTGTGAAACCTTCGATCGCGGCTGCGCTACTTCGCTGTTGCTGTTTGAGCATGTGCATGGCGAATCACGCGATCGCGGTCAGGCGATGGTCGATCTGCTGGCGCAGTATGAGCAGGCGGGCCTGTTCCTCGACTGTCGCGAGCTGCCGGACTATTTGCCGCTCTATCTGGAGTATCTCAGCCAGCAGCCGGAGTCGGCGGCGCGCCAGGGGCTGCAGGATGTGGCTCCGATCCTCGCGCTGATTGGCGGGCGGCTGCAGCAGCGGGCCAGCGCCTTTAGTCAGCTGTTCGATACGCTGCTGACGTGGGCGGGCAGCCCACTGCGCAGCAGCAGCGTGGCCGGGCAGGTGAGCAAGGAGCCGCGGGATGATACCCGGCAGGCGCTGGATGCCGTCTGGGAAGAGGCGCAGATTAAATTTATCGACGACCAGGCGCAGGCGTGTGACACCTCGCTGGAAAAAGCGCATCAGCAGCGTTTTCAACAGCAGCCCATCCCGCAGTATCTGGATTTGTCAGCCGGAGGACCGAAATAATGCACTATCTGAACATCTTCTTTTTCGATATTTATCCCTATCTGTGCGGGACGGTGTTTCTGATCGGCAGCTGGTTACGCTATGACTACGGCCAGTACACCTGGCGTGCCGGCTCCAGTCAGATTCTGGATAAAAAGAATTTCCGCCTGGCGTCTAACCTGTTCCATATCGGGATCATCGGCATTTTCTTTGGTCATCTGTTTGGTCTGTTGACGCCGCACTGGGTCTATGAGCCTTTTCTCGCTATCGCTACCAAGCAGAAGCTGGCGATGATCGCGGGCGGGGTATTTGGCCTGATGGCGCTGGTCGGCGGCCTGATGCTGTTGAAACGCCGCATGTTTAATCCGCGCGTACGCGCGACCTCAAGCCGTGCCGATATTGTGATTCTGGGGATTTTGATGACTCAGCTTATCCTTGGGCTGACCTCGATTCTGTTTTCCTTACGCCATGTGGACGGCATAGGGATGATGAAGCTGGTGGGGTGGGCGCAGTCGGTAGTGACTTTCCAGGGGAACGCCTCAACCTGGCTGGACGGCGTTGAGTGGATTTATCGCGTCCATCTGGTGCTGGGCATGACGATTTTTCTGGTGTTTCCCTTTACGCGTCTGGTTCACGTCTGGAGCGCGCCGTTTGAATACTTTACCCGTCGTTACCAGCTGGTTCGGGCTCGCCGCTAACGGCTAAAAAAAATCCGGCGCCGTGGCAATAAGCGGTGCCGGATGACGAAATGCGTCTACAGCAAAGGGTTACACAGGAACTCACTAATAAAGTTAGTAAAGATTGCCTGAAAAGCAATGTCCATAACGTTTGTATGGCTAATTTTTATCCAGTTATGGCTGGCCCTGCCTGTTCCCCGTTTTATCCGGCCTGGCTGCGCGCGCGCGGAGCTATGGCGGCGGCACAGAGTGCGAAGCCGCTAAAATCGCGCTCCACTACACTTCACCGGAATCTTAAACGAGGGAAAAATAATGAATCCGGTTATTGACACACTGATTAATCACCGCAGCGATCGCAGCTATCTGGATAAAGCGGTCCCGGATACCATTCTGGATAATATTCTCCTGGCTGCTTATCGTGCGCCGACCTCAATTCACTCCCAGCAGGTTTCAGCGATCGTCACGCGTGACAAAGCCACCAAAGCCAAAATCGCCGAGCTGGCGGGCGGTCAGCCGTGGATTGCCCAGGCGCCGGTGTTTATCACCTTTGTGCTGGATATGTATAAAACGCGCGAGGCGATGAAGCTGATTGATGAGCAGCATATCGCCCATGAAAGTATTGAAAGCGTCGTTTCCGGCAGTACCGACGTCGGGATTGCGCTGGCCTCGGCAATGGCCGCTGCGCATGCGCAGGGACTGGGGGTGGTGCCGATTGGCGGGATGAGAAGAAGCCCGGCTGAATTTATCGATCTGTTCGAACTGCCGCCGTTGACCTTCCCGCTGGTCGGTCTGGCGCTGGGCTATGTCGATCGTCCTGCCGATCTGAAACCGCGTCTGCCGATGTCCACCTTCCGCCATGAAGAGAAATATCAGACGGAGGGCCTGGTTGAGAAGATTGGTCAGTTCAACCGCGAGCTGGAGCAGCACTGGCAGGATATTAAGCGTGACGGCGGCGAGAACTGGAGCCAGACCGTGACGAATTACTATAAAAATATCTACTTCCCGCAGGTGCTGCCAGCGCTGTTACAGCAGGGCTTCGGCAAAGATAAATAACGCCGTCGGGCAAGAAACGGAGGCGCTGGCCTCCGTTACCGGTTGTATGGCATAAACGTACCCGACGCTTCCTGGCGCGTATACGGTGACTGCCGCTTGACGACGCCTTTATCCCACTTCTGGCAGCCTGCCCAGCGCAATCAATAGCTGAATGGCAATCACGCTGATGCCGCAGAGAAATACCAGCAGCAGTAAAGGAGTGCCGCCTGCCACTTTATAATCTGCCGCGCCGTGCTGCTGACGGCTACGCCATACCAGCAGCGAAGGAATAATCAGCGCCAGCACCGCCAGCGCAACGCCAGCATAGCCAAGCGCCAGTACGAAGCCCTGCGGATAGAAAAGGGCAAACAGCAACGGCGGCAGAAAGGTCATCAGCCCGCTTTGCACCCGCCCTGTAACGTTAGCGTTACGCTTACAGGCATCGGCCAGATAATCGAACAGACCCAGCGACACGCCTAAAAAGGAGGTCGCCAGCGCCAGATCGGCAAACAGATGCACCGCCAGCTCAACGTGCGGTGAGGCCACAATCTGACGAATCGCCTGTAGCAGTCCGTTTAGTCCGGCATGAGTGGCGAGCAGGGCGCTGAAGGCGTTTTGGTCGATAGCGCCGAGCGTCGCCAGCTGCCAGAAAATATAGGCCACCAGCGGGATGGCGCTGCCGGTGATAAACACCCAGCGCAGTTTGCGCAGATCGCCGTTCAGATAGCTGATAATACTGGGCACGCTGCCGTGAAAGCCAAAAGAGGTAAAGATAACCGGGATGGCGGCCAGCACCAGGCCTTGTTCCAGCGGCAGCGTCAGCAGATTGGTTTGATGGATATGCGGCGTCATCAGCCCCAGCATAACCACCAGCAAAACGATCTTGGCGCTAAATAATACGCGGTTAAACATATCCACCATATGCGTGCCGACGCAGACAATGCTGCCGGCAACCAGCGTAAACAGCAACACGCCGCTGCTGGCGGAGATCTCAGTAGAGAACCACTGGCTCAGGCTGACCGCCAACAGCTCGCCGGCGCCGCTAATATAGGCGGCGGTTAGCGCATACAGCAAAAACAGCATGCTAAAGCCGGTCAGCCACTGGCCCGGTCGTCCGAGATAACGGCGCGTTAGCGTGCCCAGCCCGGTATCCGCCGAAGCGTGTTGATAGACTTCGACCAGGAGCAGCGCGGTATAACACATTAAGGCCCACAGCCCGATCAGCAACAGCAGGGTCACGCCGGGCCCGATACCGGCAGCCGCCAACGGCATGGCCAGCATACCGGCTCCGATAGTGGTGCCGGCCACAATAAAAATACTGCCAAAAGTGCGGTTTTTCACGCTTTCCCCTGAATTTACGGTGGCGCTTTTGTCATAGTGCGCGCAGGGTAAGGCAATCTTTACAGTGCGTCAAATCTTCATTACAGATCCATTCCCCGTCGCCTGCCTGGCCGGTTTAGCGTGGTAAAAACCTCCATTCAGCCGCAGATCCCGCCGTGTAGAAAATTAATCATCTTTTTACAGAAAAACCTTAACGTGATTTTTCGCACGCTCCATTGGCTATCTCCCTATATGACGCTTACTTTTAAAAAACGGGTTATTTTCCTGGCGTATATTTTCAGCTATCGCAGCTAAAAATCCGGCCTTAATCGTGCCGGTTATCCTGCATCTTTGTAAAAGGCAACAGCATGAAAAAAATCGGATTCCTGTCATTTGGTCACTGGGGACCTTCGTTCCAGTCGGCAACGCGTACCGCCGCTGATGCCCTGCAGCAATCGATCGAACTGGCCGTGGCGGCTGAAGAACTGGGCGCGGACGGCGCTTATTTTCGGGTGCATCATTTTGCCCGCCAGCTCAGCGCGCCGTTTCCCTTACTGGCGGCGGTTGGTGCGCGCACCCGGCATATTGAAATCGGCACCGGCGTGATTGATATGCGCTATGAGAATCCGTTTTATATGGCGGAAGAAGCTGGCGTAGCCGATTTAATTAGCGGCGGGCGCTTGCAGCTGGGCATCAGCCGTGGCTCGCCGGAACAGGTCATTGAAGGCTGGCGTTATTTCGGCTATCAGCCGCAAGAAGGAGAAAGCGATGCGGATATGGGACGGCGGCATACCGAGGTCTTACTTGATGTACTGCGCGGCGAAGGATTTGCCAAACCGAATCCGCAGCCTATGTTCGCCAATCCGCCAGGCCTGTTACGGCCGGAACCTTTTTCGGAAGGCCTGCGCGATCGTATCTGGTGGGGATCGGGTTCCAACGCCACGGCGGTATGGGCGGCCAGGCTGGGAATGAATCTGCAAAGCTCAACGTTAAAAGATGATGAAACCGGCGAGGCGTTTCATATTCAGCAGGCGAAGCAGATTCGCGCCTGGCGTGCAGCCTGGCTGGAAGCGGGACACGCTCGCGCGCCAAGGGCTTCAGTAAGCCGTAGCATTTTTGCGTTAGTGAATGATAAAGATCGCGCTTACTTTGGCGCCAGCAGGCAGGAGGGCGATCAGGTCGGTTACCTTGATGAAAAAACGCGGGCGATTTTTGGCCGCAGCTACGCGGCAGAGCCAGAAAAGTTGATTGCGCAGCTAAAGCAGGATGAAGCTATCGCGGAGGCGGATACGTTGCTGCTGACCATTCCGAATCAGCTGGGCGTTGATTATTGCGTTCACGTACTGGAAACCATTTTAACCCAGGTCGCGCCTGAACTGGGCTGGCGCTGAGTTGACAAACGGGCTGCCGGTATTGCAAGACATGATAAGGCTAAGCGTCCGGCCTGAGGCAGGCCGGACGTAACGGCGTCAGCGATCGGCAGGTAAGGCATAAGCCATTAATGCATCGCCGGAACGCGTTCCGAGACCGCCATGACCGCCTGCGGCGATAACCACGTACTGTCGGCCATCTTTACCGAGATAGGTCATCGGCGTTGCCTGGCCGCCAGCGGGCAGACGGGTGCGCCATAGCTCATGCCCGCTCTTTTCATCGAAAGCGCGAAGATAGTCATCTGCGGTTGCGCCCATAAAAATCAGGCCGCTGCGCGTAATAATATTGCCACCGATCATAAATATGCCCGTCGGCAGCGGCGCATTGGTATGAGTACCAAAGATGTTCATATCTCGCGTGGTGCCAACCGGGCGCTCCCAGATGATTTTTCGGCTGGTGAGGTCGATGGCAAACACCTTACCCCAGGGCGGCGTGCTACACGGCGCGCCCAGCGCCGATAGCCAGGGTTTCACCACCGCCGCCCATGAGGTGCCATACTGCGGGCCGACCGCAAACTCTTTAGGTTTGGGATAGGGCTGACCGCTGCCCCAGCCGCGCCACGGCTTTATCAGTCCCTGATCCATCGCCTCCTGATTCGTCATCATCTGCATAGTAAACGGGATATAGCTGGTATTGGCTATCAGCACCTTGTGCGCAGGATCAACCGACGCGCCGTACCAGTCCAGCACCCCATCAAAGGCTGGATAGGCGATAGAAGTGCCTTTTGCTGGCGGCGTGAATTTTCCCTGATAACGGTAGCGGTGGAACTGAACGCGGCACCACAGCTGATCAAACGGCGTGGCGCCCCAGGCATCCGTTTCTTTCAGCGCGGGCGGCGAAAGATCGGGCATTCCGGTGGAAAAAGGCTGCGTAGCGGAAAGATGCTCGCCTGGCAGTGAAGGGGAGGTGGGAACCGCTTTTTCCGTCACCTGCGCCAGCGGTTTGCCGGTGCGTCTGTCCAGCAGGAACAGCTGCCCCATTTTGGTGGTTTGCACCAGCGCCGGCGTCAGGTTTCCCTGCGTATCCGGCAGGTCAATCAGCGTCGGCCCGATGGGCAGATCAAAGTCCCAGACGTCATGATGCACGGTCTGAAAATGCCACTTCTCCTCGCCTGTATGTATATCGAGCGCCACAAGCGCGCTGGAATATTGCTCATCAAACGGCCTGCGCTGGCCGCCATAATAATCGGGCGTGGCGTTCCCCAGCGGAATGTAGATCATTCCAAGCTTAGGATCTGCCGTGTAGGTTCCCCAGCCGTTCGGGGTGCCGCGCGTATAGGTTTCGCCCGCTTTCAGCGGCGCGTTTGCCGGATTCTTGCCCATATCCCAGGCCCATGCCAGTTGACCGCTTTGTTCATCGTAGGCGCGCACCACGCCTGAAGGCTCGCCTGCCGACTGGTTATCGTAAATCCAGCCGCCCAGCACGATACGTCCGTCCATCACCATCGGCTGTGAGGTGATAAAGTGAAAACCAGCCGGCACTTCTCCCATCCGATCGGTCAGGCTGACATAGCCAGCGTTACCGAAGTTTTTGCAGACTTTTCCCGTACGGGCGTTTATCGCCACCATACGTGCATCGGCCGTGGTGCTGATAATCTTTTCCGGGCATTCCGGATCGCTGGCAACGCTGCTGTAAGCGACGCCTCGGCAGGCCAGATACTCATTGGCGGACGTATCGGTGTGGGGATCGAATTTCCAAAGCTGTTTTCCGGTCGTGGCATCCAGCGCAATCACTTGCCGATGAGGAGTACAGATATAGAGGTTATCGCCCACCTTTACCGGCGTTACTTCAAAATTATATTCACGGCCAGCCTTATCTTCGCCCTTACGCATCACGTCGCCGGTATCGTAACGCCAGGCGGGTTTCAGCTGGCTGACGTTCGCCGGCGTAATCTGCGCAAGCGGCGAGTAGCGTTGGCCAGCCGGATTATTGCCGTAGTATCGCCAGTCATTACTGCCCGTTGTCGCGGCAGAGTCCGCTGTCTGCGGCGCAGGAAAGGGCGCATGGGTGACAAAACGCGCATCGGTGACACGCCAGCCGGTATAAAAAATGGCAGCGATAACGATGATATAAACCAGTCCGGAGGCTGTTGCCGCACGTTTTTCACGGCCTGTACTGAACAACGGTTTTACTATCCACGGCAGACTGAGCCAGACGCCGAGCAGGGCGAGCACGAACAGACGCGGCATTAGCTGCCATCCATCCAGTCCCACCTCGGATACCGCCCAGATAACAGAAGCGATAAATGTCAGCAGATAGAGCCATAGCCCTGAGGAGCGGCGCAATAAAATCAGGATGCCCGATGCCAGATAGCCTGTACCCGCTAACAGATACCAGGGCGTTCCGCCTTCCGCTGCGAGCCATCCTCCTAAGACCAGGAACAGCAAGCCGCACAGACTTACAATAATGCCGCTGACAAACGTCAGGACACCTTTTTTCTTATCAGACACGGCGACCTCAAGCGTAAAGGAAAGTAAATAAAGCCTAATAAAGAAACAATGCTTGTGATGCTCACCAGATAGTAAAGAATGTAACTTTATGTAATTACATAATGTATTTCTCAAAGACTACAGAAGGGCTGTCACGCTTTACGAGCGGCGTGGTGACTCGGGAAAAGCGACTAATATAAATGCTAAAATTAGCGCACTTCATTAACGGCGAAGGGGCAATCACACCTAAAATCTGTTATTGGTGGTTATCCATCTCATAAACTAAAAACCATAATGGTCAGAAAGATTAGCACCTTTACTGGCCGGGCTATACCTGGGCTGGGTTATTCTGGCGTCTGATGTTTCACAAATAACATATCGTACAGTCAGAGATTACAACCGTATTGCCAGAGGAAATAACAAAATATGGTAGATACTGTTGAAAAGCGTGTTTATGAACTTGTTAAGCCGTGGAATGGTCGTTCATGGCTGACGCTTAAAATGCCTCCTTTAAATGGCGACACATCACTAAACCAGACAATGAACATGGATGAAGAAGAAGCTCAGGATTTGCTTGATGAGATTTTTACTGAGTTTAATCTCAGGCATTCTGATCTCGATTTCAGTATCTATTTTCCTGCGAAAAATCGCAAAGATGCGAAACCTCTGACCATCAATATGCTTATCGAGTCAGCCAGAGCGGGCCGCTGGTTGTATAACTAATTCATGCCGGAGGGTTGTTTTTTACTCTCCGTCACCTTGGTGCGCATAATGTATATTATGTTAAATGATGACAAAGGGATACTAAGTTCATAAGCATTCACAGACCACCACCAAACATACACATAGCTTATGCGCACTATCCTATTTGGCAAACATTATGTCTTTAACAAATTTGCTTGCGGAGCTATTTCGCGACATCGTTTTTATCGAAGGTTTCCATTACCTTCAGGAGATCAGGCGCCAGCATGCTTTGCTGCCTGGCACCTGAAACAAAACCTTTGCCCTGTGGTGTTCACTTACCTCGCTTGAAACAGTTTTACCGGTAGTCCTCTAGTTTCTGGCGGACAGCGCTCAACCGTTCTCCTGTCGCTAAAACGGAGGATACCTGACAATAGAACTCATACCTGCGGCTGCTTTTTCGAACCAGACACTACCGCGCGCCTGCCTTAAGTTGGATGCGAACGTTCAACACATAACACTAACCAGAACATTCATACCGCCTGCGAAATGACAAAATACACCATCGATAGTTTTAGCATCCTTCAGCTCTACAAAGCTATGGCCGCTTTTGGATGCGTATGACGCAGAAACAGCCCCTGAATTTTCAAAATTAACGGTGGCAAATAGTAATCTATAGGTTACAATATGCCTATAAATTGTTAACTACGAACTACAATTATGGCTAAGGTTAAGCATTATAAAACAGCCAATGGCCGCGACCCTTTTGATGAATTTTTGCGTGGTGTAAAAGACCCTATCGCAAAGGCAAAGATTGCTACCCGTGTGGCAAGAATGGCCACAGGAAATTACGGGGATTACAAACCATGCAGGGAAAGCGTGTCAGAGCTAAGGATTGATCAAGGGCCGGGTTATCGCGTCTACTTCAGTGATGTGACCGATCCAACTGACGGAGCAGTGAGCCTGCTTTTACTGGGTGGTGATAAAAGAAAGCAGGATGCCGATATTGATCAGGCCGTTGAGTTTCTCAACGACTACAAAAGCAGGAAATGAGAGGTAAATTTTATGGCTAAATCAGTGCTTCATGATGATGCAATGGTACAACTCATTAAAGACGATCCGGCGTTTGCGCCGGTCTATCTTCACCAGGCACTCATCGAAATCGATGAAGATGGCGGCTATGAGGCGTTTATGCTTGCGCTACGCCACGTCATTGAAGCAACGGGCGGCATGACAGCTATTGCAGAACGTACAGGTATGTCACGTGAGTCGCTTTATAAGTCTCTTTCTCCTCGTGGTAACCCGTCTTTTAAGCGCATCGCGGCGGTTGCATCAGCAACTGGATATCCGATTTCGAAAATTGCATCTGTCGATTCACACGCAATCGCTTAATTCAAGTCAAAAAAACAAGCCCGGTATGTGCCGGGCTTGTTAATAGCAATATCTACACGTCTACTTATACTCTTCTTTTTCTCCCTGGAGATATTTTGCCGAGCCCACCTATATTAAAGCTCGAAAAGATACTATCGCCCTGCTCTCCTTTAGTTGAAACTCTATCAAGGTATGGCATCTTTTGTCTGAGAATATCCACGAAAACGTATCCGGGTGGTAGTGGTAAAGACTCGCCTCTAAAAACTCATCCCTGACAGACAGGGAGCTGACCATAAGCTCATTTTTTTGAGCTGGCTCCGCAAAGTTGGCTTCAGAACTGGACAGAAAGTTATTAACATGTTAATGATTTGTATATCATCAGGAGTGGAGATTGTTTTTTTATGCGGCTAAGGGTTGAAACTTTGTTAGCCAGAGGCTTGACCGGCCCGACATAAAATTCATCGGCTGGCTGCCAGGGAAATAAGTAACCCAGTAAATTATAAACCTTTAACGACAAAAATTTGGCGTCGATTTTATGCTGGCTAAATTTTTATAGCAACGTTGGCATCTCAATTGCATTAATGAATATGATTATTCTTAAAGAGAGCAAAAATGTTACCGACAGCCCAAAATAAACAGGTCTTTTCTTTACAGCCAGAGCAGCCGTGGTTTGTGCTAAGCGCATCACAAAAATATTCTTTAATGCGATCTGAAAACCAATCAGTTTCGCATTTTTATTCCTTCAAAGTTTCCCGCAATGCAATTAATACGTTAGCTATTCCTGATGGCTGCGTAGATATATTATTTGACTGTAACGACAGTAAGCCTGTTGCACGCGTTTGTGGTTCACCTCTGGAAGCCAGAGAAGTTGAGCTTATACCTGGACACGACTATTTTGGCGTGAGATTTAAACCTGGCGCCCTCCCCGCTTTTCTCAATCTGTCTGCTGAAGAGTTAACCGATAATGAGTATTCCTTCCTGGACGTTATTCCAGACGGTTACGAAGCTTTTGAGCGCATTGTCTCTTCTTCAGTTTTACCTCACCGAATTTATCTTTTTAATCAATACTTTAATCCTGATATAGTGCGTTCTCCTTGTCTGGTTTCTCAGTGGGCTATTGATGAGATAATACGAAGTCGCGGTTGTATCCGCATGGATAAGTTAGAAACTTTAACCGGTTATACCTGCCGCACCATTCAGCGACTTTTCCGCCAGGATACCGGTATGTCGCCTAAAGCCTTTAGCCGGATAATCCGTTTTCAATATGCTTTAAATACGATTAATAAAGTGAGTAATATCACGTTTTGTGAATTAGCATTAGATTTAGGATTCAGCGATCAGTCTCACTTTTTGAGAGAGTTTAAAAAACTAGTGAGTACGACGCCCCTGGAATATCAGCGCCGGATTACCATTGAATCTTATAACGATCGTATACGTTACCACTAAAAACAGGTCGCCCTAAAATGATGCAAAAGCTCCGGCCTGGTGCAAGAGACTCTGTTATAAATGTCCGATTTGTTCTATCTCTCCTTAGTCACTTGATAAAATATTGAGTCGTTTTCCTGCCTTTGAATTCAAAAATTCAAAGTATAAAATCGCTTATAAAGGTAATGACAATGAGTGACACTTCCGGACTAAGAAAAAATACCTTAGGTTTATTCTCATTAGTGTTTTTCGTAGTAGCAGCGGCTTCTCCGTTAACAGGCGTTGTGGGTGCATTACCTGTTGCTATATTTACCGGAAATGGCGGCGGCATTCCTGTTATATATATTCTGGCATGTCTGATTTTAATGGTTTTTTCCGTGGGGTATATCGCGATGAGCCGTTATGTCAGCAATTCTGGCGCTTTTTATACTTATATATCAAAGGGATTGGGCCCAAACTGGGGGGCTTCCGCCTCTGTGCTGGCGTTAATCGCCTATTTTTCAATTCAGACTGCGATTGTTTCAATGTTGGGCTTTTTTACTCAACTCTTTCTTGAACAGCATTTTGGGCTGAGCATAGCCTGGTGGATCCTCAGCATCTGCCTGGCGGCTCTCGCCTGGATTTTGGGTATCAAACGCGTTGAAATCGGCGGCAAAATATTGGGCGTGCTGATGCTTGCTGAAGTCATCATCGTACTGATCACCGATGTTGCAGTGCTGGTGCATAAAGCGGGTCCGCTGACGTTCAGCTCATTTGAGCCATCGGTTTTTTTGCATGGTAACCTGGGGATAGCGTTTGTCTTCGCCATTGCAGCCTTCATTGGTTTCGAATCAACGGCCATTTATGCGGAAGAATGCCGCGAGCCGCATAAAACCGTTCCCCGCGCCACGATTTGTGCTCTGTTAATCATTACCGCTTTTTTTTGCTTTACCAGCTGGTCACTGGTACAGGCCTATAGTTTTGAACGGTTAATTGAAATGGCCAGCCGGGATCCGGGTAATTTTGTGTTTGATATTACTCGCCAGAATGTCGGCCAATGGGCGGTCGATACGATGTCGGTATTACTCATCACCAGCCTGTTCGCTGCCACTCTGGCCTTTCATAACAACATATCGCGTTATCTTTTCAGTATCAGCAGGGATGGTTTGATCTGGAAAGCGTTAGCAAAAACGCACCCGATAAACGGGACGCCCAGCAACGCCAGCCATGCGCACAGCATAGTGCTTATCCTGTTACTGGCGGTTATGGGCAGCTTAAGCGTTGATCCTATGGTACACGTATTTGCATTTGGTTCTGCCATCGCCACCTTGTCTATTCTGGTACTGCAGGTAGGCGTTTCCGCTTCGGTTATCATGTTCTTTAAACGTTTAGCGCATGGAAACAGCACATGGCAGATTTTTTGGGCTCCGGTACTTTCCATGGCAGCAATGCTGATAACCATTGTCCTGGTTATCGATAATCTTCAGCTACTCAGCGGCAGCGACTCCGTCCTGGTGAAGCTTATTCCCTGGTTTATTGCGCTGTGTGCTGCGGGTGGCTATGTAGTCTCTCTGAGAAGGCAATTGCGGGTTTCCTGAGCAGCAGACGGGCGAATGCAGAAATTTAAACCACGATCGGCGGCCGGGAAAACCTCTCTTCCCGGCCGCTTCTTTTATTAAGTTGATTATAAAAAGGCGGGTCCCTTTAGCGGTGGCCAGCGCATCTGTTTATCTCAGTGTCGAATAATGATTGATTTCAGTTCCGTGTAATCATTGATGAAAGCTGAACCAAATTCACGGCCGATTCCTGACGCTTTTGCGCCGCCAAACGGAACGGCTGGATCGAGTAAAGTGTGCATGTTTACCCAGACGGTACCGGCTTCAATGCGCGGTACATAGTTCAACGCTCTGGATAAATCATTGGTCCACAGGCTTGCGGTCAGGCCATACGGCGTATCGTTAAACAATGAGATAAGCTCTTCTTCGTCATCATAAGCATAGAAAGTTGCGACAGGGCCAAAGGTTTCCTCATTGAGCAGCGGCGCCTTCGGATCATCTACGCGGATAACGGTCGGTTTAACAAAATATCCTGGGCCTTCAAGCGATTCGCCGCCAAACACGACGGTATTACCTTCACTGCGGGCCTGCGCAAAAAACTGGTTAATTTTGTCGAAATGCGCTTTGTTTGCCAGGGGACCAAACTGCGTTTCGTCATCCAGCGGATCGCCGATTTTTATCGAAGCCAACGCCTGTCCTAACTTATCCAGCGTTTCATCAATGCGGGAGCGGTGAATAAAGAAGCGTTCACCTGCTGCGCACACTTGTCCCTGATGCACAAAGCCCGCTTCCAGAATACCGGCAACGGCTTTATCCGCGTCCACATCCGGTAAAAAGCCAACCGAGTTTTTACCGCCAAGCTCAAGTGTGGCGCGCGTTAGCTTCGCTTCCATCGCGCTGCGCCCTACCGCAATGCCGGTCGGCACCGAGCCGGTAAAACTCACCTTAGAGGTCCCTTCATGGACAATTAACTGACGACCGGCATTACCGCCGCCGCTAACCACATTTAATGCGCCATCCGGTAGTCCCGCCTGTGTGGCTAACTCTGCAATGCGTAAAATCGTTAAGGGAGTGAACTGGCTGGCTTTGATGATGCTGGTGCAGCCGGTGGCCAGCGCAGAAGCAAATTTCCACACGGCGATCATAATCGAGAAATTCCACGGTACGATACCGACAACCACACCGACCGGCTCACGACGGGTAAAGGCGCTGTAGCGCTCACCGTTGAAGGAGGGTAATGACGGCGCGATGGTTTCACCGGTAATGCGCGTCGCTGCGCCTGCGTAGTAGCGCAGGAAATTTACCGCCTGATCCACTTCGAAGGCCCGTGAAATCTGTATGGTTTTACCTGACTGACTGGTTTCAATCTGCGCCAGCTCTTCCCGGTGTTTAAGCATCAAATCTGCGAGACGCAAAAGAACGTTGCCACGTTCAGCTGGCGTGGTATTTGCCCAGGCTCCACGAAACGCGGACTGGCTCGATGCCACAGCGGCGTCAATGTCCGTCTGTTGCGCATCTGCAATGCTGGCGATCGCTTTGCCGTTCGCCGGGTTAATAATCATGATGCGCTCACCCTGGCTTGCGGTTGGATGTCCATGAATAAAGTGGCCATGCTGACGGGCAAGGAATGCAGTAACTTCAGGTAGTAATGAAACGAGTGCCATTTTCGGGATCCTCGATGAGAAAAGCCAACGTCTGAAACCTCAGAACGCACTTTAAAGGTGAGCCTGCGTTCAGATAAAAATGCTGCGTATTGCGCAGCATTTTGGGTTGGACTGGAGCGGTTGCTGTCAGGCTACAGCGAGGTAATGTTTGGTATAGCCGTCTGAAACCACCTCCCACAAAGTGGAGGTGCCTTTGCTGACGAACCAGCTGTCGCCCGCTTTATAAACGGTTTTGATGCCGGTGGATTCATCCGTAATATGCACCTCGCCATCAATAAGCGTGGCCTGTTCGCTGAAGGGATAAACCAGACGATATTTACCTTTAGAGGTGCCGAAATAGGCCGCGCTGACAGGGTCGGTCGGCGCACCAAAAGTAGCTTTACCGTAAGCCTGCACGTCGCCGCCCGCAAAAATTTCGCCACCGATATTTTTCAGGCTGCCCCAGGCATCCAGATCGGCCAGGGTAATACCTTTTTGGATTGTGATGAAACTCATGATGATCTCCTTATATTTTGCACGGAATAATCTATTGAAACTTAGCGGCGCCCATGCCAGTAGCCGGAAGTCTGGTGTAAAATTTTGCCTAATGAACAGAGCTGCGCCCGATAGCGATCTTTACCCGGAATGCTGGCGCGGCTAATTGAACGCATCAGGTCATAACGTGGTGAGCCGCCCAAAATACCTTCTGCAAGTATTTTGCAAATAATCTGGCTGGGGGTAACGCCAAAGCCTGAGTATCCCTGAACGAAGAAGGCGTTTGGTTTGTCCTGAAGCGTGCCCAGTTGCGGAAACAAGTTTTTCGTTGATGCCATCGGCCCGCCCCATGCCATATCAATTTTGACATCATGAAGATAGGGAAATACCTCCAGCATTAATTGCCGATTCCATGCTTTAAGATCGTGTGGAATACGCTCAATTAATGCGGTGGAGGAACCGAACATCAGACGGTTTTCATTGGTAACGCGGTAATAGTTAATGACCGGACGAATATCGCTGTAAGCGCCGCGGATTGGGCTGATGCGTTGAATTATCTCATCGCTGAGAGGCTCGGTAATAGAGTTGTAGGCGTAAACGTTTATTGTGCTGCGGTGAAGTTCCGGTTCTATCTGGTTATTAAAACCATCTACCGCCCACACCAGCTTACTGGCACGCACCTTTCCCTTCGCCGTACGAACCTCAATTTTGTCGCCATAAATCACCGCCAGCGCTGGGCTGTATTCAAAGATACGTACGCCATAAATTTCCGATGCGGCTTTTGCTTCACCCAATAGCAGATTGAGGGAATGGACATGACCTCCTCCGGTATGAAGGAGGGCGGAATGATAAATATCCGAACCAATAATCTGTTGGACATCCTTGCCTTCAAGATATTGAATATCATAGGACGAACCCAGTGACCGAAACTCCTTTTCCCAATTCCGTAGCGTTTTAGCCTGACGCGCGTTATAGGCCATATAACCGTAGCCGCTACAGAAATCCGCATCGATATTATATTTTTGAATTCGATCGCGCATGATCTGCGGGCCGATATCGCTGAGGGCGAAAATAGCTTTTACGCCCTCTTCGCCAACGTCTTTTCTTATAGCATCCAGATCATGGCCAATTCCTGCCATAACCTGACCGCCGTTGCGGCTGGTGCCACCATAGCCAAGATAGCGCGCCTCCAGTACTACTGTATTGGTCACACCGTTTTCAGCTAACTCCAGCGCGGTATGAATACCTGAAAATCCACCGCCGATAATGACCACATCCGCTTCAATGTCTTGCTCAAGAGAAGAGCAACTCAGCGAGTATTTTTTTGTCGCCGTGTAATAAGTGGGTTGTTCATCAACATGCATTGCCTGTCCCGCCGTTCAATGTATAAACCTGTAGTGATCACTTGAGTCGTCACTCAACGTGCAGGGTTTATCTCATGCGGCAGATGTTAAGATCTTGTCAAAATGCGACAGCAAAGCCCGGCCAGATCGTTTTCTGGCCGGTTAAGGGGCTCTACGCCGGAACCGCCGAAATGTTGATGCTGTGCATGTCTCCGGTGATAGTCGTGGGTTTCGCCTTTGAGGTATTCCGGTACCAGATATTAAAGACATGATGGCCTTCATCGTCGTTTGTACCAATAAGGTAACCGTTTATCGGACTATGTTTGCACAGCAGCGTGTAAGCCACCCTGCCTTTACCGCGGCCGAAGTATTTACGCGAATGCCGGGCCTTCACTATCGGACGCTCAACGCCAAATTTCTGCCCATCAATGGCACCATAAAGGGTCTCCGGATCAAACGAATAGCGCGGAAAAACCGGTAGTTTCTCTATGGCATCGGTGATGCAGTCATGGGCAGTGAGCAGCGACGCCAGACGAAGTTACTATTCATGAATGCCTTAGCAGGAGGCAGGACTGCGGGGGTTTTAGCAGGGGTACGCGCGTTCACCGACCTATTGCGCAAGTTTCATCGGTCATTTTTTAATGCTTCAGCTGTGCGTGCCAATACCTGTTCAGATAATTCCTTACTTCGTAGTTATAGCCAGCATCGCATCCTGAAAACAGTGAGTTATAACCTTATCGAGCTGAACGACAATATGCAGGTCAGACATTTCAAAACGGCAAAACATCTTAGAAAGTCTGCTTCAGCCGGTCAAATTATGGGGCTCGATGGCTTCGGTGTCCGGGCCGTTAACGTTACGTTCCTGTAGCGCATTGAACTCCTGCAGCAATGACTTCAGCTGTTTCATTTTCTGCGGGCCGAACTGCTCTTCAATTTGTTGATAGCCAGCCTCAATTTCGCTACTGGCTTCCTGGTATAGCGCGGCGCCTTGCGGCGTTAAAGAAGCAAAAAGTTTACGCTGATCGTTCAGCGGCTTCAGACGAAATACCAGCCCATCTCTTTCGAGCCGGGTCAGGATACCGGTCAGACTGGGCCGCAAAATACATGCTTCCTTCGCCAGTGCCAGAAAATCCAACGAACGATGTTCAGCAAGAATACGGATGATGCGCCATTGCTGCTCGGTCAGATTATGGTGATTAAGGATAGGTCGAAAATAGCCCATGGCTGTTTCCCGCGCCTGTAAGAGAGCAATAGTAAGGGAATCATGCATAAAGGTTCCGCTTGTTTCTGATCGGATGGATTAACTACACAGTATATTTCCTGATGAGATGACTGCATAGCGTGAGAAATATTCTGCACTAAAAGATCACAATGTTAACACATTAATGATGTGATGACGATCACGAATCTGATAACAAAAAATTAACAAAATTAACATCAACTTAATTAAGTGCTTGTTTAAAAAGTATTTTTAAGAAAATTTAGCAGCTTTATCAACCACCAGCCGCTTTTTACCCTCTTGATCTTTATGCTCCCGATGATCTAATAATCATTTCATTAACATGTTAACGACATGGGTGATTTACTTTCGGGCATGAGGAAATACGATGAAGAAGTCGGTCTTTGCTGTGGCGCTCAACCACCGTTCTCAAACAGAACACTGGAATGAGGCTTTTCACCAGTCACCTTATAAAACCCCGCCAAAAACGCCGGTCTGGTTTATCAAGCCACGTAATACGCATCGGAAGATGGGCGACGTTATTTCACTGCCTGAACAGCAACAAACCTTCAGTGGCGGAACGCTTGCGGTAGTGATGGGTAAAGTTGCCCGCAAAATTAGAGCGGCTGATGCTGAGCAATATATCGCTGGCTATGCGCTGGCCAATGAGCTGAGCCTTGCGGAAGAGAGTTTTTATCGCCCGGCGATAAAGGCTAAATGTCGTGATGGTTTCTGCCCAATGGGGGAAATGGCCGGGCTTAAAGACGTCAGTGCGTTGGATATTGTTACTGAGGTCAATGGCGTGGTGAAACAGAGCTGGTCAACCTCAGAGCTACACCGCAATGCCGCGGAGCTTATCGCCGCGTTAAGCGATTTCGCTACTTTACAGGCAGGCGATGTCATTCTTCTCGGTACGCCACAGCAACGTATTCCAGTGAATGCGGGCGACAGCGTGACCATTAAAGCGCAGGGTTTACCCACGCTGACTAACTCATTCAGCGATGAAACGAACGTTAAAACGCAGCCGGACGGTCACCCCACGCTGTTTGCGCTGGGGCTAAACTACGCCGATCACGCGACTGAACTGGATTTCAACGCGCCGGAAGAACCGCTGGTGTTCATAAAAGCGCCCAACACCGTGACCGGAGATAACTGTGTCAGCGTTCGCCCTGACAACCTTGAGTACATGCACTACGAAGCTGAATTAGTGGTGGTCATCGGTAAAACTGCCCGCAATGTCAAGCGTGCCGAGGCGTTTGATTATGTCGCAGGCTATACGGTTTGCAATGATTATGCGGTACGTGACTATCTGGAAAATTATTACCGCCCCAACCTGCGCGTAAAAAGCCGCGACACCCTAACGCCGCTGCTCGCAAAGATTACCCCGCGAGAAGCCATTCCCGACGTGCAAAACCTGCAGCTAAAAACCTTTGTTAATGGCGAGCTTACCCAGTCCGGCAGCACCCGCGACATGGTTTTTAGCGTCGCGTTCCTGATCGAATATCTGAGCGAATTTATGACGCTGCAACCCGGCGACATGATCGCCACCGGCACGCCAAAAGGGCTGGCCGATGTTAAACCGGGCGATGAAGTGGTGGTGGAAGTGGAAGGCGTGGGGCGTTTAACCAACCGCATTGTCAGTGAAAAACAGTTTGAGGAGAACCTGAAATGAAAAAAATTAACCACTGGATTGACGGTAAGAACGTTGCCAGCAGTGACTATTTTACCACTGTGAACCCGGCCAATGGCGAGGTGCTGGCTGAAGTGGCTTCTGGCGGTGAGAAGGAAATACATCAGGCGGTGGCAGCGGCAAAGAAGGCTTTTCCGAAGTGGGCTAATACCCCCATGAAAGAACGTGCCCGTCTGATGCGACGTCTGGGGGAACTGATCGATGAAAACGTGCCTGAAATCGCTGAAATGGAAACCGCCGATACCGGTTTGCCGATCCACCAGACGAAGAACGTTCTGATACCGCGTGCTTCGCACAACTTTGAGTTCTTCGCTGAAATCTGTCAGCAAATGAACGGTCGCACCTATCCGGTGGACGACACCATGATGAACTATACGCTGATCCAGCCGGTTGGCGTCTGCGCACTGGTGTCGCCATGGAACGTACCTTTCATGACGGCGACCTGGAAAACCGCGCCCTGCCTTGCGCTGGGTAATACGGCCGTGCTGAAGATGTCTGAGCTTTCGCCCCTGTCCGCCGATCGCCTGGGTGAGCTGGCGCTGGAAGCCGGTATTCCTGCGGGCGTGCTTAACGTTGTGCAGGGATATGGCAGCAGCGCCGGTGATGCGCTGGTACGGCATGATGACGTGCGGGCGGTCTCCTTTACCGGCGGCACGGTGACCGGCCGCAAGATTATGCAAAATGCCGGTTTGAAAAAGTTCTCTATGGAACTGGGCGGTAAGTCTCCAGTGCTGGTGTTCGAAGACGCCGATATTGAGCGGGCGCTGGATGCTGCGCTATTCACCATCTTCTCGCTTAACGGCGAGCGTTGCACCGCCGGCTCCCGCATCTTCATTCAGGAAAGCATTTACCCTGAATTTGTGAAGCGATTCGCTGAACGCGCTAACCGCCTGCGCGTTGGCGATCCAACCGATCCGCATACGCAGGTAGGCGCACTGATCAGCCACCAGCACTGGGAAAAAGTATCAGGCTATATCCGTTTGGGCATTGAAGAAGGCGCCAGGCTGCTGGCAGGCGGCCCGGACAAGCCGGAAGGTCTGAGCCACGGCAACTTCCTGCGCCCTACTGTTCTTGCTGACGTGGATAACCGGATGCGCATTGCACAGGAAGAGATTTTTGGACCGGTCGCCTGTTTGCTGCCATTTAAAGATGAGGCTGAAGGTCTGCGTCTGGCAAACGATGTTGAGTACGGCCTGGCGTCTTATCTCTGGACTCAGGATGTCAGCAAGGTATTGCGCCTGTCGCGCAGCATTGAAGCGGGCATGGTGTTTGTTAATACCCAGAACGTACGCGATCTGCGGCAACCTTTCGGCGGTATTAAGGCTTCCGGCACAGGACGCGAAGGCGGCGAATACAGCTTCGAAGTTTTTGCTGAGATGAAGAACGTCTGTATCTCCTACGGTAATCACCCGATCCCGAAATGGGGCGTTTGATCCCCTATTACAACGACGGCCGTCGCGTGACGGTTGTCCTGAGCACTGTGTAAATACTGAAGAGACCAGAACAATGGCGATTAAAACTAAAACATCTGCTGTACCCGCTCCAGACGTTGTTCGTTGCGCTTACATGGAAATTCAGGTTACCAACCTGAAAGCCGCACGCGAATTTTACGTGGATATACTTGGCCTGACTGTTACCGAAGAGGATGAGCAGACCATCTATCTGCGCTCGCTGGAAGAATTTATTCATCATAACCTGGTGCTGCGTCAGGGTGACGTAGCCGCCGTTGCCGCCTTCTCATTCCGTGTCCGCAGCCCGGAAGAGGTTGATCGCGCTGAAGCGTATTTTAAAGAGCTGGGCTGCCGTACTGAACGCCGCGTAGGCGGCTTTGTTAAAGGGATTGGTGATTCGGTGCGCGTCGAAGACCCGCTCGGCTTCCCTTACGAGTTCTTCTATGACGTGCAGCATGTTGATCGCCTGGCCTGGCGTTATGATCTTTACACGCCGGGAGCCCTGGTGCGTCTTGATCACTTCAACCAGATCACCCCGGATGTGCCTAAAGCCGTTGATTACATTCAGGGGCTGGGCTTCCAGGTGACGGAAGATATTCGTGATGAAAATGGCGTGGTTTACGCTGCATGGACGCGCCGCAAGCAAACGGTACACGATACGGCGATGACAGGCGGAGCGGGCCCCCGGATGCACCATATCGCTTTCTCGACGCATGAGAAACACAACATTCTGGCCATTTGCGACAAGCTGGGCGCATTACGAAAATCTGACCTTATCGAGCGTGGTCCGGGCCGTCACGGCGTATCGAACGCTTTCTATCTCTACCTGCGCGATCCGGATGGGCATCGCATTGAGATCTACACCCAGGATTACTACACCGGCGATCCGGATAACCCAGTGGTGAGCTGGGACGTGCATGACAATCAGCGCCGCGACTGGTGGGGAAGCCCGGTGGTGCCTAGCTGGTATTCAGAAGGTTCGCCGGTACTCGACCTTGACGGCAAACCGCAGCCGATAGTTGAGCGCAGCGATCCCAGCGAAATGGTGGTCACCATCGGTGCCGATGGCTTCTCCTACACGCGTAAAGGTGATGTGGAAGAAGGCTTCAAACTGGGCAATACCCTGTAACGCTGCTGCTGCAGGTCTCCTCTGATCTGCAGCTTACTTCCAGTTGATTAATGGCTAATCCTGCAGGCTCAGGATCGGCTTAACGTTGCCCGCTTTCGGGTATCAGGAGGCTGTTATGCCCCACTTTATCGCGGAATGTACTGAAAACATTCGTCAGCAGGCTGAATTACCCGCGCTGTTTGCCCAGGTCAATGCACATCTGGCCAACAGCGGCATCTTCCCACTCGGCGGCATCCGCAGCCGCGCGCACTGGATCGACACCTGGCAGATGGCCGATGGCAAACACGATTACGCCTTTGTACACATGACGTTGAAAATTGGTCATGGCCGTGCGCTGGAGGAGCTACAGCCGGTGATGGCCGCACTCTTTGATCTCATTACGCACCACTTTGCAAAGCTGAGCAGCGAACATTATCTGGCGCTGTCGCTGGCGGTTGAAGAACTGCATCCGGTGCTGAATTTCAAAAAGAATAACGTTCACGCCCTGTTCCGTTGAGGTTTGTTCATGAAAGAAGAACTGCAATTATTGCGGCAGCAAGCTTTTATCAATGGTGAATGGACTGATGCGCTGAAAGGTAAACAGTTCAGTGTCCGTAATCCCGCGACGGGAGAAATCATCGCGCAGGTAGCCGATTTGGGCATAACCGAAACCAAACAGGCTATCGCCTTTGCCGGGCAGGCACTGGTCACATGGCGAGCAACGACCGCACATGAACGCAGTGCGATCCTCAAACGCTGGTTCAAGCTGATCATGTTATATCAGATGCCGCTCGCTCAGCTCCTGAGCCAGGAACAGGGCAAGCCGCTGAATGAATCGCTGGGCGAAATTGCCTATGGCGCGAGTTTTATTGAGTGGTTTGCGGAAGAAGGTAAGCGCACCTATGGCGAGACCATTCCTTCTCCGGCCCCTCATCGCCGCCTTGTAACCATAAAACAGCCTGTTGGCGTGGTGGCAGCGATCACGCCGTGGAATTTTCCCTGCGCAATGATTACGCGCAAGGTAGGCCCGGCACTTGCCGCCGGCTGTACCCTGGTGCTGAAGCCAGCAGCGGAAACGCCGCTTACGGCGCTGGCGCTGGCGGTGCTCGCACAGGAAGCTGGTTTGCCTGCCGGCGTGCTGAATATTATTACATCGACGGATGCTACAGGCGTGGGTGCGACCCTGACCGCCAGTGACACCGTGCGTAAATTATCCTTCACCGGTTCGACGCGGGTCGGTAAGTTACTGATGGCACAGAGTGCAGAGACGGTGAAAAAGCTGTCGCTGGAGCTGGGCGGCAATGCGCCGCTGATCGTCTTTAACGATGCGGATTTAGACAGCGCAGTTGAAGGGGCGCTGGCGGCTAAATTTCGCAACAGTGGACAGACCTGCGTCTGTGCTAACCGCATTCTGGTTCAGGACGGCATTTATGATGCTTTTGCTGAGCGCTTCTCCGCAGCCGTCGCCGCTCTGAAAGTGGGCCCCGCAACGGACCATGAATCACAGCAAGGGCCGCTTATCTCTTCTGCCGCCTGCCGCAAGGTTGAAGAACATATCGCTGATGCGCTCCGTCAGGGCGCATCGCTGCTAACCGGCGGCAAGCCGCATGCATTAGGCGGCCAGTTTTGGCAACCCACCGTCCTTATCAACGTGACGTCAACTATGCGCATTGCTCATGAAGAAACATTCGGGCCGGTAGCGCCGTTGTTCCGTTTTCATGATGAGCAGGAAGCGATTGAAATGGCAAATGATAGCGAAAGCGGCCTGGCTGCCTACTTCTGGACGCAAAACATTCAGCGAGCATGGCGCGTAGCCGAGGCGCTGGAAAGCGGCATGGTCGGCATTAATGAAGGATTGATTTCAAACGAAGTGGTGCCGTTCGGCGGAATTAAACAGTCCGGCCTGGGGCGTGAAGGCTCCCGTTACGGCATTGAAGACTATTTAGAAGTGAAATACCTCTGCTTCGGCGGGATTAATCAAACGGGAGTCTGAATATGTTAGACAGCCAAACCATTAAACGCCTGGCGCGCGAACTGCATCAGGCTGAAAAAAATCGCGAACAGACTCGTCAGCTTTCGTTGCGCCACAGCGAAATGACCATTGATGATGCCTACGCTATACAGCGCGAGTGGGTAGCAGAGAAGATAGCTGAAGGACGCGTTTTAAAAGGCCACAAGATTGGTCTGACGTCTAAAGCCATGCAGGCCAGCTCGCAAATTGATGAGCCCGATTATGGCGCCCTGCTGGATGATATGTTTTTTGCCGATGGCAGCGATATTCCGGTTGACCGCTTCATCGTACCACGCGTTGAAGTAGAGCTGGCCTTTGTGCTGGCGAAACCTTTACGTGGCCCCAATTGCACGCTGTTCGATGTTTACAACGCGACCGACTACGTTATTCCGGCGCTGGAGATCATTGATGCGCGCTGTCATGGCATCGATCCCGAAACGCAGCGCTCACGTAAGGTTTTTGACACCATCTCTGATAACGCGGCGAATGCTGGCGTGGTCATGGGCGGACGTCCCGTTAAGCCTGAGGCGCTCGATCTGCGTTGGATCTCAGCGCTGATGTACCGCAACGGCGTGATTGAGGAGTCCGGCGTCGCTGCCGCCGTGTTGAATCATCCCGCTAACGGTGTGGCGTGGCTGGCCAATAAGCTGGCTTCCCATGACGTTCAGCTGGAAGCCGGGCAAATCATTCTCGGCGGCTCTTTTACCCGCCCCGTGGCCGCACGCAAAGGCGATACCTTCCATGTCGACTATGGCGTGATGGGCGCCATCAGCTGTCGCTTTGTCTGAGGTTAACTACATGATTATTAATACTTTTAAACAGCTACTTAAAGATAAACAGCCCCAGATCGGCCTGTGGCTGGGATTAGCTAACAGCTACAGTGCGGAAGTGGTTGCCGGTGCCGGTTTCCACTGGCTGCTGATTGATGGCGAACATGCTCCCAACGATGTGCGTTCGGTATTAAGTCAGCTACAGGCCATCGCGCCTTACGGCAGCCACCCGGTAGTGCGCCCGCCCTGGAACGATGCGGTAATTATTAAGCAACTGCTTGATACCGGCGCGCAAACCTTACTGATACCGATGGTGCAAACCGCCGGGGACGCCAAAAAAGCCGTGGCTGCCTGCCGCTATCCGCCTCATGGCGTTCGCGGCGTGGGAAGCGCGCTTGCCCGCGCGTCGCGCTGGAATCGAGTGCCGAATTATTTGCTGGGCGCTGATGAAGAGATCTGCGTGCTGGTGCAAATCGAAACGCGTCAGGGCGTCGCCAACCTCGAAGAGATACTGGCCGTTGACGGCGTAGATGGCGTGTTTATTGGGCCCGCCGATCTTAGTGCAGATATGGGATTCCCCGGCAATCCTGCTCATCCTGTCGTCCAGAAAGTTATCGAGGAGAGTATTGAAAAAATCCTCATGGCCAATAAGGCGCCGGGCATATTGATGGCCAATGAGGCAGTGGCTCAACACTACCTTGAACGGGGAGCGCTATTTGTTGCGGTTGGCGTTGATACCACCTTACTTGCGCGTTCAGCAGAGGCGCTGGCGGCTCGCTTTATCGGTTCTTCAGAGCCAGGCGAGCAGATAAACAAAGCGGTTTATTAACTCCAGAGGGGAGAAAACCATGACAACGCTTACCCAACCGCAGCAGCAAAACAGCCTGTCTCAAACTGAACAGCGGGTGATCCAAAAACTGTTTCGACGGCTGATCGTCTTTTTATTCGTTTTGTTTGTTTTCTCCTTTCTTGACCGCATTAACATTGGCTTCTCCGGCCTGACGATGGGCAAAGATTTAGGCCTCACCTCGACCATGTTTGGGCTGGCAGCCACGCTGTTTTATGTCACTTATGTTCTGTGCGGCATACCCAGCAATATTATGCTGGGTATTGCAGGAGCCCGCCGCTGGATAGCCACTATTATGGTGCTGTGGGGTATCGCTTCAACCTGCACATTGTTTGCTACGGACGCCACCTCACTTTATCTGCTGCGTATGCTGGTGGGCATCGCTGAGGCCGGATTTTTGCCTGGCATCCTTCTTTATCTTACCTGGTGGTTTCCGGCCTATTACCGTGCCAGGGCTAATGCGCTGTTTATGGTTGCTATGCCGGTCACGATGATGATTGGTTCGTTATTATCGGGTTACATTCTGGCGCTCGACGGCGTGTGGAATTTAAAAGGCTGGCAGTGGCTGTTTTTACTGGAGGGATTACCGTCGGTAATTCTGGGCGTTGCCACGTGGTTTTTTCTGGATGACAAACCGGCTCAGGCGCGCTGGCTGGATGAAGATGAAAAGCAGGCCCTGCAAAACATGATGGATCGCGAACGCAATGCGGCTGACAAACCCACTGCGGTAAAAACCTCTGTCTGGCGTGAAGTCTTTACCCCGGTGGTGATGCTTTATACCCTGGCCTACTTTTGCCTGACCAATACCCTCAGCGCGATTAATATCTGGACCCCGCAGATTTTAAAAAGCTTCAATGAAGGCAGCAGCAATATTACGATTGGCCTGCTGGCCGCTATTCCACAGTTCTGCACTATTCTGGCGATGATCTGGTGGAGCCGACGCTCCGATCGGCTTAAAGAGCGTAAGCGACACACTATTCTGCCCTACTTTGCTGCTGCAGCCGGCTGGTTACTGGCATCTGCCAGCGCGCATCCTGTTATTCAGCTACTGGGTATTATCATTGCTTCCTCCGCAGCGTTCACCGCAATGGCTATTTTCTGGACCACGCCCGATCGGGTCATTAGTTTTGCCGCGCGGGCGGTGGCACTTGCTGTTATTAACGCCGTCGGAAACGTTGGCTCCGCAGTAAGCCCGTTATTGATCGGTATATTGCGCGATACAACGGGAAGTTTTAATGCGGGTTTGTGGTTTGTTGCCGCCCTGCTGGTAGTCGGCGCGCTGGTGCTGATGATGATACCGATGACGGGAGAGAAAACGCGTCAGACAGCCCTGTTTCAGCACACACGGAAAGTGCATTAAGGAGCCAGCATGACAGCCACTACGCATCCGACATTTCAAAATATTGATATTGGCAAAGAGTACGATGCGCGTTACGCCAGTGACGATGTACATTACGAAACCTTTTCAAAACTGGCTGATTTTTTTGGGCGCGATATGCGCCCGCACTGGCACGATCGCTACTTTCAGCTGCATTTTCTGATGAGCGGAAAAATTACCCTCCAGCTTGACGATCATTATTATGCGGTAAAAGCCCCGCTTTTTGTTTTGACGCCGCCTTCAGTGCCCCATACTTTTATTACTGATTCTGACAGTGACGGACATGTGTTAACTGTACGCCAGGAAATTATCTGGCCCTTAATTGAAAAATTATGGCCGGGCAGCGGCGAGGCGATTAATTTGCAGGGGATCTGTCTTTCCCTTGAATCCTGCCCGCAAACTCTGCATGCGCTAAATCATTACTGGCCAATTATCGCTGCGGAATTCAGCCAGCCGGCACCGGGGCGTGAGCTAACCTTAATTGCCCTGGCGCAGGCGGTATTTACCTTACTGCTGCGAGAAGCCCCACCAGACGATCTTTCCGCCTGCGGCGTACGTGGAGAAATGCAGGTATTTCAACAGTTCAATCATCTGATTGATAACAATTTCAGGCAGCATATGACCGTGCCGGATTATGCTCAACGACTTGGCATCAGTGAGTCGCGGCTGACTGAACTCTGCCGTCGCTTTGCCAATCAGTCGCCTAAACGGCTGATATTTGCACGTCTGTTGCGTGAGGCAAAACGCCAGCTTCTTTACAGCGCGCAAAGCGTAAACCAGATCTCATACGGACTGGGATATAAAGATCCGGCCTATTTTGCCCGTTTTTTCCATCGTATGGCGGGTTGTTCGCCAAGTCAGTTCCGCAGTCGTTAAATCACCGGGCGATATGTTCAGGCATATCGCCTTGCTAAACCTTTGATCGCGATCGCAATTCAGCCAAACTTCCTTTCTGCTGGTGAAAAGTACCAGCGTTCGCCTGAAAAGTCTCTTCCGGGCTCTGCCGTTAAGCGCTTAAATCAATTAACAGAAAACAAACATTTAAATAACAAAAGCGCTAATTGTATTTTTAGCCGCAACCCGTGAGGTAAAAAAATGAAACCTGAAGCCCATCGCGCCCAGACTACTCGCCCATTTACGGGTGAAGAATATTTAAAAAGCCTGCAGGATGGACGTGAAATCTATATTTACGGCGAACGCGTGAAAGACGTTACCACTCATCCCGCCTTTCGCAATGCCGCAGGTTCCATCTCAACGCTTTATGATGCCCTGCACGCACCTGAGTCACACGACAATCTTTGCTGGCAAACCGATACCGGTAATGGCGGCTATACCCACCGTACTTTTCGTTTTGCCCGCTCTGCTGAAGAGATCCGCCAGCAGCGAGATTCCATTGCTGACTGGTCACGCCTGACCTACGGCTGGATGGGGCGTACGCCCGATTATAAAGCCGCTTTTGGTTGTTCACTGGGTGCTAACCCGGAATTTTACGGTGAGTATGCCGATAACGCGCGCAACTGGTATCAGCGTATTCAGGAAGCGGGTTTGTACTTTAACCACGCCATTGTTAACCCACCAATCGACCGTCATAAACCGGCAGATGAAGTGAAAGATGTTTATGTGCAGGTTGAGAAAGAGACCGATGCCGGCATTATCGTCAGCGGTGCCAAAGTGGTGGCGACCAACTCGGCGCTGACGCATTACAATTTCATTGGCTTCGGTTCGGCGCAGGTTATGGGAGATGACCCCAGCTTTGCGCTGATGTTTGTAGCGCCGATGGATGCGGATGGCGTGAAGCTCATTTCACGTGCGTCTTATGAAATG
This sequence comes from Mixta theicola, assembly GCF_002895925.1. Classification (GTDB taxonomy): domain Bacteria; phylum Pseudomonadota; class Gammaproteobacteria; order Enterobacterales; family Enterobacteriaceae; genus Mixta; species Mixta theicola. The sequence goes on from NZ_NWUO01000002.1 coordinate 328,340, forward strand.
GTGGCAGGCGCAACCGGCTCACCGTTCGATTATCCGCTCTCCAGCCGCTTCGATGAGAACGACGCTATTCTGGTGATGGATAAAGTGCTCATTCCCTGGGAAAACGTGCTTATTTACCGCGACTTTGACCGTTGTCGTCGCTGGAGCGTGGAAGCCGGATTTGCGCGTCTCTATCCCATGCAAGCCTGTGTTCGCCTGGCCGTTAAGCTCGATTTCGTCACTGCGTTATTGCAAAAAAGCCTTGAATGCAGCGGCGTGCTTGAATTCCGTGGCGTACAGGCTGCGCTGGGCGAAGTCGTTGCATGGCGTAACCTGTTTTGGTCGCTGAGCGACGCAATGTGTTCCGAAGCGCACGCCTGGAAAAATGGCGCCTGGCTGCCGGATATGCAGGCGATGCAGACCTACCGCGTCATGGCGCCGATGGCTTACAGCAAAATTAAAAACATCATTGAAAGCACTGTCACCAGCAGCCTGATTTATCTGCCGTCCAGCGTGCGTGACTTGAACAATCCAGAAATCGATCGCTATCTGGCGCAGTACGTACGCGGCTCAAATGGTATGGATCACGAACAGCGCATCAAAATCTTAAAGCTGATGTGGGATGCGATTGGCAGCGAGTTCGGCGGCCGTCACGAGCTGTATGAAATTAACTATGCGGGCAGTCAGGATGAAGTGCGGTTGCAGTGTCTGCGCCATGCACAGGGCTCCGGCAATATGAAAAGCATGATGGATATGGTGGATCGCTGTCTGGCAGATTATGACCGCAACGGCTGGACCGTGCCGCATCTGCATAACAACGGTGATATTAATCAGCTTGATCGCTTACTTAAATAGCGGGAGGTTTTTATGTCTCATGAAGAACAACATCGCTTACGTTTCCGTGACGCAATGGCCAGCCTGCCTGCGGCAGTTAATATCGTCACCACTCAGGGCAGCGCCGGACGCTGCGGAATTACGGCAACCGCAGTCTGCTCGGTCACCGACACGCCGCCAACCCTGTTGGTGTGTGTGAATCGTAAAAGTGCGATGAATCCGGTATTCGAACAGAACGGCAAAATGTGCGTCAACGTTCTCAATCATGAACAGGAAGAGATGGCGCGTCACTTTGCGGGTATGACCGCGCTGACTATGGATCAACGCTTCATCCTTGAAGGCTGGCGTGACGGTGTTTTGAAGCAGCCTGTTTTACAGCGTGCGTTAGCCAGTCTGGAAGGCGATATTCAGCAAATTCAGACTATCGGCACGCATCAGCTTTACCTGCTTGAAATCAGACACATCACGCTGGCGGAAGAAGGTAATGGCTTAATCTATTTCAAACGACAGTTTCATGCGACGCCGCATTCGGAACCGATCCCTACCGCATAAGGTCGCCCTGCGGGTGCAGTCACGTCGGGAGTAAAAAGTCAGGTTACCGTTACCTGACTTTTTATTTCATACGACCCAGAGCGAATGCCATCAGCGGTAAGAAATAATCATAACAGGCAAATTTAACGGCGATACGCCAACGAGCGCACCAGCCTGTCGCCGAGCTTTTGTATGATTTGTACCATCACCAGCAGCACCACGATGGTGGCCGCCATGATTTGATTGTCGAAGCGCTGATAGCCGTAGCGGATCGCCAGATCGCCCAGGCCGCCGCCGCCAACTACGCCCGCCATCGCGGAAAACCCGATTAGCATTACAATAGTCAGCGTGACGCCTGCCACCAGCGCAGGCAGCGCTTCCGGCAACAGCACGCGGCTGACGATGTGCCATAAATTACCTCCCATTGATACCACCGCTTCAATACGGCCGCGATCCACTTCGTCCAGGGCGTTTTCGACAATGCGCGCAAAAAATGGAAACGCGCCGAGCGTGATCGGCACAATCGCGGCCGTACTACCGAGAGTGGTGCCTATCAGCAAACGGGTAAAGGGGATCAGTGCAATGAGCAGCACGACAAAAGGCAAGGCGCGACCGGTATTGACCAGCACATTGAGCAGCAATGAAATAGCGCGGTTGGGTAAAATACCGCCTTTACGCGTCAGAAACAGCAGCACGCCGATCGGCAGGCCAAGCGCCACGGTAAACAGTGCGGCAAGCAGCACCATATACAGGGTTTCATAAGTGGCATTCAGCAGCAGCTCCTGAAAGCGATCCTGGCTTACGCTACGCATCGTCTTAACTCCTCAGGCTGATATTTGGCGATAAAGGCGCGATCGTTTTCGCCATCTTTCAACAGCATGTGGCGTAAGCGCCCTTCACTACGACGCATAATCTGGGCAATGCTGCCGCTCTCTACCAGCCTGCCATGCTCAAGCAGCGCCGCGCCGTGGCAAATACGTTTCACCACCGCCATTTCATGGGTAATCAGCACAATGGTGATATTAAGCTTTTGCTGTATATCAGCCAGCAAATCGAGAATGGAGCCGGTAGTTTCCGGATCCAATGCGCTGGTAGCTTCGTCGCACAGTAGATACCGCGGCTGCACGGCCAGCGCGCGGGCAATGCCGACACGCTGTTTCTGGCCGCCGGAAAGTTGTGATGGCCAGGCGCTACCGAACTTCTCCAGCCCCACCAGCTGCAGCAGGGAGGCCACGCGCTGACGGCGCTCCTTAGAGGAAACACCTGCAATTTCCAGCGGCAGGTCGATGTTGTCGTGAACATTACGCGAATGAAGCAAATTGAAATGCTGGAAAATCATTCCCATCTGTTGACGCTGGCGACGCAGCTGCGGCAAGCTCAGCTGAGAAATATCCTTGCCATCAATTTCGATTTCGCCGCTGGAAGGACTTTCAAGCCTATTCAGGCAGCGCAGTAAGGTACTTTTACCCGCGCCGCTGCGCCCAAGGATGCCGAAAATCGCTCCCTCTTCAATCGTTAACGTTACGTCGGCTAACGCCGGCGCTGCTGCACCGGCATAAGATTTGCTGAGATTCCTGAGTTTAATCATGTTTTTCGTCCGCAACCGGAATCACCGAGCCGTGGTAATTCTTACGAATAAAGTCAGTCACCTGCGGCGATGTCAGATCTTTCGCCAGCTGCACTATGCGCGGATCTTTTGCCAGTTCTGGCGTGGTGACCAGCAAATTGGCGTAAGGATTATGTTCTGCAGATTCCAGCCCTAACGCATCTTTCGCCGGGGTCAGACCCGCTTCCAGCGCGTAGTTGCCGTTGATGATCGCAGCATCAACGTCATCCAGCGAACGTGGCAGCTGAGGTGACTCAATCTCAATGATTTTGATCTGTTTTGGGTTGTCGCTGATATTTTTTGGCGTCACCAGCGTCGAACCCGCTGCGCCCTGCGCTTTTAGGCGAATCACTCCTTTATCCTGCAGCAGCCACAGCGCACGGCTCAGGTTTGTCGTATTATTGGGCACCGCAATGCTGGCCCCCTGCGGTAAGGCATCAAGACTTTTTACCTTGCGCGAGTAAATCCCAAGCGGTTCGATATGCACGTTGGCGGCAACCGCAAACGTTTTACCCAGCGCTTTCTCCTGGTCTTTCAGATAAGGCAGATGCTGGAAATAGTTGGCGTCCACATCGCCTGATGCCAGCAGTTCGTTGGCATTGACGCTGCCGCTGAGCTCGACAATATTCAGATCCAGTTTTGGATCGATTTTTTTCACATATGCCAGAATTTCAGCATGCGGCACCGGATCGGCAGCCACGCGCAAAGGTGCGGCCTGTAAGCTCTGTGCAATCAGCAGTGTCATCCCGGCGAGGGTAAAAACGCTTTTTTTGATCATCATTATTCTCTTATTGTTATCAGTTGGTGTGTTCCGGATAGAAACGTTGTGCAACTTCGGGGTGCGAGCGCAGCCGACCTTTAAGGTAGTTCCAGCCTACATCGCGCAATAAAGGATTGAGCGGATCGCTGGTTGGGCCTTGCGCCAGCTGAGCCAGCGCTTCCGGGAGCGGGTAAACCGGCACCACCATATCGAGCTGTGCGCCAAGGAAAAAGGCGATGGATAAACGCTCATTCGCCGCCTGCGGCGACACCACACGATGCACCGTAGCGCGCAGATAGCCATTAGTGGCCAGCTCCAGCAATTCGCCGATATTTACCACAAATGAACCCGGCAGCGGCGAGGCGGCAATCCAGTTGTCGGGCGTCACTTCCACCTTTAAACCGGGCCGATCGTCCTGTAACAGCAGCGTCAGGAAGCCGGAGTCTTTATGCGCGCCGACGCCCTGACGGGATTCGCTATCCGCGCGGCCGGGATAGCGGATCAGTTTGATATGTTCGTTGGGATAGTCGCCATACAGGTTATCAAAGGCGTGACGCGGCAAATGCAGCGCCTCGGCAAAGGCGCGCAGCAGCTCCAGCGCAACCTGCGTCATCTTTTGCTGCCAGTGGGTAATGACGATTTGCAACTCAGGTAAGGCGTCCGGCCATTGATTAGGGCCCTGCATCCGCTGCCAGGTGGGAGAATCTGCTGTGACGGGCAACGCTTCACGCTCGGCGCCAATATCAAACTGTTCGCGGAAATCAGGTTTGCTGCGGGTAATTTCAACGCCGGCCAGGTTGTAACCGCGAAAGTGCGGCGAGTTTGCCATTTTAACTTTCAGCTTTTCATCCTGCGGCAAGGCAAAAAAAGCGCGCGCAACGCGTTGTACGTTATCTGATAATTTGCGGTCAATGCCGTGATTAATCAGATAAAAAAAGCCTATGTCGCGCGCTGCCTGGCCCAGTTTTTCCAGAATTTCTTTTCGCTGTGGTTCTGTACCCGACAATAAAGCGAAATCGATGATCGGCAGCTCTGATGGACTTAATTTACTCATTATTTAAATTCCGTTTGCATGGAGTAGAACAACATTGCCACTTCGTTAGCCGCTTAACTACGAACTATTCTTGCTATCCATATGCAAACCGCAGGAATGAGTTTAATAAGATGAAGCCAGCAAAAATGATGATCCATGCAATGCTCTAACGATCCCGAACGCCCCGCTCTGGCAAACGCGCTGCGCCTTTCTTAGCGGGTAACTTTATATAATGGGACTTATATAAAGTCAGGACAGCACATTACCAGGCAGGTATCATGAACGTTGCCGTGAAACAGACGATGCCGTGTTCTTATTTTGGCGCTGCTACGTGAATTCTGCAGGGTAACTGCTCTGCTTTTTTCTCAGATTTCACGTAGCGCGATCAACGCTGAGATGGACATTTACTGAGCTAAAAATGACAAAAATTATCCAAAACGATGCGCAATTACCGGCCTTAATCGCCGATGATAATCTCGCCGAACAGCTGCGAGCGTTTGTGCAGGATCGGGAAGCCTTTTCGCCTAATACCTGGCGCCAGCTATTGAGCGTCATGCGCATTTGCCATCAGTGGGCCACGGAGCATGGCCGCTGCTTTTTGCCCATGTCGCCTGAAGATCTGCGGGATTACCTGACGTTTTTGCAGGCGAACGGTCGGGCATCCTCCACTATCGCCACACACGCGTCGCTGATTTCTATGCTCCATCGTAACGCCGGACTGCTGCCGCCAAATACCTCGCCTGCGGTATTCCGTACCATGAAGAAAATAAACCGCGTTGCCGTGGTATCAGGCGAACGGACCGGCCAGGCCGTCCCTTTCTGTTTATCAGATTTAAAGGCGCTTGACGCCCGCTGGCAAAACTCACCGCAACTGAAGGAAGTGCGTAATCTGGCGTTCCTGCATGTTGCGTACAGTACGCTGTTACGCGTCAGCGAGCTGGCCCGCCTGCGGACCGGCGATATTACTCGCGCCGAAGATGGCCGTATTATTCTGGATGTCGCCTGGACAAAAACCATTGTTCAAACCGGCGGACTGATCAAAGCGCTTAGCACCTTATCCTCACAGCGGCTGACCGAATGGATAAACCTTGCCGGTCTCGCTGCCGAGCCGGACGCTTTTCTGTTCTGTCCGGTACATCGCGCCAATAAAGCCCTGATGACCACCAGCCGCCCTTTAAGCACGCCGGCGCTGGAAGAGATTTTTATTCAGGCCTGGCGGGAAGCCGGTCAGAGTCAGCCGAAGAGTAATAAAAACCGTTATCGTGGCTGGAGCGGACATAGCGCCCGCGTTGGCGCCGCCCAGGATATGGCGAAACAGGGTTATGCCGTGGCGCAGATTATGCAGGAAGGCACCTGGAAGAAACCGGAAACGCTGATGCGTTATATTCGTAATGTCGATGCCCATACCGGAGCGATGATCGATCTGATGGAAAAGAAAACGGGTTAGCCGTGGTCATCACTCTGAAAGGGATAACAGAACGCCGCAATTTTCAGCTAACGCATCGTTTACGGATGTACAGACGTCTAGATGTGTATTATAGTGCTTTTCTTACACTTATAAGGGAACTACAGAATGAAAAAAACAGTGCTCATGGCCCTGCTTGCTGCATCCGTAACGCTGCTCAGCGCCTGTGATAAAGACAGCGATAATAAAATTAAAGTAGCGATTAATACCGGCCCCGATCAGCAATTATGGGAAACCGTTAAGCAGGTCGCTCATGATAAATATAAGCTGGATGTCGATGTGGTGGCCTTTAACGATTATGTCCAGCCAAACGAAGCGCTGTTTAACAAAGATGTCGATGCTAACGCCTTCCAGAGCCTGCCCTATCTGGAGATGCAGTCGAAAGAGCGTGGCTATCACTTTGCCGTGGTAACGAATACCTTTGTCTTCCCGATCGCCGGCTATTCACACAAGATCAAATCACTAAAAGAGCTGCCGGATGGCGCAACTATCACTATTTCCAATGAGACTACTACGCTGGGTCGCAGCCTGCTGCTGTTACAGGCGCAGGGATTGATTACCGTTAAGCCCGAAGCCGGTCTGCTGCCGACCACGTTGGATATTACCTCTAACCCGAAAAAAATTAAATTCGTTGAAGTGGATACGCCTCAGTTAGCCCGTACCCTTGACGATCCGCAGGTTTACGTTTCCATTATCAATAACAACTTCGCGGCGCTGGTTAATCTGTCAGCCTCTCGCGACGGTATGTTTATGGAAGGTAAAGCGTCTCCTTATGTGAATGCCATCGTGGCGCGTGAAGATAATAAAGACAGCCCAAATATTCAGAAGCTTAAAGAAGCCTTCCAGTCGCAGGAAGTGCTGAACAAAGCCAACGAACTCTATAAAGGCGATATTATTAAAGGCTGGTAATCCCGTCCGTTGCGGGTCGCGCAAGAGACTATTACGCGACCCGCTTCCGCCTCAGTCACTACGACATGTACATGAGCATCAACCGTGCCATCTTCTTCATTACCCGTGACGTGATTTGATCCGTTTGCCTGACTCATCAGTGACTTTTTCACCATCTTCTTTTGTAAAGGCTCCTTTCTGTGGCTCAGGCAGAATATCCAGCACAACCTCAGATGGACGGCACAGCCGTGTTCCCTGCGGGGTGACGACTATTGGGCGGTTGATCAAAATGGGATATTGGAGCATAAACCCAATTAACTGTTCGTCAGTTAACTGCTCATCGGCAAGGACAAGCTGCTCATAAGGCTCAACGTTCTTACGCAGCAATGCCCGCACGGTAATCTCCATATCTGCAATAAGTTTAACCAGCTCATCATGCGATGGTGGGGTATCGAGATAATAAATAATCGTCGGTTCATTGCCACTGTTGCGGATCATCTCCAGCGTGTTACGTGAAGTGCCGCAGGCCGGGTTGTGATAGATGGTAATGTTGCTCATATCGGTATCTCATTACAAAGTGACAGAGAGCCGCAATGCCAGCGCGGCCAGAGTGATAAACAGTACCGGCAGGGTCATGATAATGCCGGTGCGGAAGTAGTATCCCCAGGTGATCGTCATATTTTTCTGTGAAAGCACATGCAACCACAGGAGTGTCGCCAGGCTGCCAATAGGTGTGATTTTAGGGCCTAAATCGCAGCCAATGATGTTGGCAAAAATCATCGCCTCTTTAACAACGCCGGAAGCCGTGCTCCCGTCAATAGACAATGCGCCAACCAGCACAGTAGGCATATTGTTCATGATGGAGGACAGAAATGCCGTCAGAAAGCCGGTGCCAAAAGTTGCAGACCATAACCCCTTATCCGCCAGCACATTCAGTACTCCGGAAAGGTATTCCGTTAATCCGGCGTTGCGCAGACCGTAGACCACCAGGTACATTCCCAGCGAAAAGATGACGATCTGCCACGGGGCGCCCCGCAATACTTTCCCGGCGTTAATGACATGACCTTTTTTCGCCACCGCAAACAGGACAACCGCACCCGTTGCGGCGATCGCACTGACGGGAATGCCCAGCGGCTCAAGAACAAAGAAACCCACGAGCAGCAGCACAAGGACAATCCAGCCCGCCTTAAAAGTTGCCGGGTCCTTTATCGCGCTGGCAGGTAATTTTAGCAGTGCAACGTCATACGTCGCCGGAATATCCCTGCGAAAGAAGAGATGCAGCATACCCAGCGTGGTTGCAATGGCTGAAATATCGACGGGGATCATGACTGATGCATATTCAGTAAAGCCCAGCCTGAAGAAATCGGCAGAGACGATATTCACCAGATTAGACACGATAAGCGGCAGACTGGCGGTATCGGCAATAAACCCTGCTGCCATCACAAAGGCAAGCGTAGTACCCTTGCTGAACCCCAGCGCGAGCAACATGGCAATCACTATCGGGGTCAGGATCAGCGCGGCACCATCGTTAGCGAATAACGCAGCGACAGCTGCGCCAAGCAGCACAATCCAGGTGAACAACAAGCGCCCGCGCCCGTTGCCCCAGCGGGAAACATGCAGCGCAGCCCATTCGAAAAAACCCGATTCATCGAGCAGCAGGCTGATGATGATCACAGCGATAAACGTCGCCGTCGCGTTCCAGACGATATTCCAGACAACCGGAATATCACCAGGATGAATGACGCCGGAAATCAACGCCAGCATAGCGCCAATACTCGCGCTCCAGCCAATACTTAGCCCCCTGGGTTGCCAGATCACCAGGATCAACGTCAGTAAAAAAATAGTCCCTGCCAGTAACATTTCAGACTCCATTACATATGATTTTAAGAATGTGTATGTGTGTCACTTAACAGGACAACGACGTGGATTTTTCCAGCCATTCACGCACATCGTCACGCAGGCATAGCCAGGTCGTGGCGATAGTTTCAGCAGCCCAGGCAGGTATATGCGGGGACAGCCGATAGTGGATCCATTTCCCTTCACGGCGGTCAAGAACCAGTCCTGACTCGCGTAATATAGCCATATGTCGGGAAATTTTAGGCTGTGACTGCGAGGTGGCTCCGCAGATATCGCAGACGCACAGTTCCCCGGACTCCCTGAGAAGCATAATGATGGCCAGCCGGGTTTCATCCGACAGTATTTTGAAAAGCTGAACAGGCTGTAGCATTTTCTCCCCCAATGAACTCAGAATACACATATGATAAATCATATATGTTATTTTGAGAATCACCGATCCTTAAAGGAGGAACAAAATGGAACCATTCCCAATCAATCATCAGTGGCAAAAGCCTGGCAGGAGTTCAACGAGAACGGACGCGTTAGCGTGAGGTATGTTCCGTTTTCCAAACGGATCCCACCTTTATCGCACAGGCGCTTGTTGCGGCAATTTCTGCCTTCATTCTGCAGGGGATGACTTCCTGATGACAGCAGCGCCCCTTTCATCATTGACTTCCAGCGACCAGAAGAAAAGATGCAGGTACAGTCCCTGAATGATTTCGTGGTATTTGGCGTGATGATTGTTGGATCATTTGTTTCTGGCGCCCTGCTGAATCTCTATGGCTGGAATGCCATGTTATGGGGTTCACTTATTCTGGTGTATTACCGCCGCTTATGTACCCAGCATTGCCTGTATACTGAAGTCAGTTTTTTCTTAATCCGGATGCCTTATGCTTCGTCGTACCCTCTGCCTCCCTGGCAGGCAAAGTCTGGGCGTTATCGCCACCTTGTTAGCGCTGCTGGCGCTGTTTTGTTGGTGGAACTGGAATGATTTCTTAGCCTGGAGCCTGGCGACGCAGATTACCCTGCATCGTTATCTGGTGCTGCATCTGCTGCAAATCAATAACGGCCAGTACAGCGGCGGGCTGTGGCTGCTGTTCTTCACCTTTCTGTACGGCGTTTTGCATGCGGTTGGGCCCGGACACGGTAAATTTGTGGTCACCACCTGGCTTAGTACGCAGCAGCACTCTTCCCCCGCGCTGCGGGCGGTGCCGCTGATTGGCAGCCTGGTTCAGGGGCTAAGCGCCATTCTGTTTGTATTTATTCTGGCGGTTGGTTTTAACCTGATGGCCGGTGATTTAAGCCTGAGCCGTTGGGTTATGGAAAAGATCAGCGCGCTGCTGATCGCCGCCTTTGGGGGCTGGATGTTGCTTCGCGGGCTGCGTAGTTTTCCGCATACATTCGCCAAAAGAAAAGCGGTAACGTCACAACATACGTCCGCCGATGCTGTGCATTATGCCCCGCTCATGGCGCATACGCCGGTCGATGCCGTGAGTCCGCATTCCACATCTCATCATGATACGCACCAGCCATGCGGCTGCGGCCATCATCATATTCCGCTGGTTCAGCCTGCCAGCCGGAAAGAGCTGCTCGGCGTGATTATTGCCATTGGCTTGCGTCCCTGCAGCGGCGCGATTACCGTTTTATTATTCTCTAACGCGATTGGCATTGTGAAATGGGGCATGCTGGCCGTTATGACCATGGCGCTGGGCACCGGCCTTTCCCTGTTATTACTCGCCATCGCGGTAAGCCGTTTACGGGACACCGTTGCCGCCATCTGGCTACGTGAATCTCCTGCTGCAACCACCACTATTATTGCGCTGGTACGGATTGCGGGTGGCGTACTGCTGCTGTTTTTTGCCCTGATTCTGTTTCTCACGGTCGTGCCGGTCAGCCCGAACGGGGATTTTATTGCGGCGGGCTGCTAGCGGAGCGCCAAACGCAGCACTTTTGCTTTTACCGCAGTCAGGAGATTAATTCCGCACTATGCTTACCAGCATCTGTTACAGGAGGCGTAATGAGTAAAAAGGCATTAATCATTGGTATAAGCGGCGTCATTGGCAGCGCGCTGGCAGAGAAATTACAGGCGGATGGCTGGCAGGTTTATGGCCTGTCGCGAGGGCGCGCCCCTGTGCTGCAAGGCTGCCACTCGCTGATCGCCGATTTGTCGTCAGCGGAATCGGTTAACGCTGCGCTAAAAGATCTGCACTTTGACAGCCTGTTCTTCAGCGTCTGGTCTCGCCAGGCCAACGAGCAAGAGAATATCCGGGTGAATGGCGCAATGGTGCGCAACGTACTGGAAGCGATGGGCGAGCGCCTGAAAGGCAGCCATGTGGCGCTGGTCACCGGCCTGAAACATTACCTTGGCCCCTTTGACGCTTATGGTAAAGGCAGCGTGCCGATGACGCCGTTCCGGGAAGAACAGGGGCGCCAGCCGGTCGATAACTTTTATTATGCGCAGGAAGACGAACTGTTCGCCGCCGCAGAGAAGTATGGCTGCACCTGGAGCGTACATCGTCCGCATACCATTATCGGCTATGCGCTGGGCAATGCGATGAATATGGGCCAGACGCTGGCCGTCTACGCCACGCTGTGCAAAGAGACCGGAAAGCCGTTTATTTTTCCTGGTTCCGAAGCGCAGTGGAACGGCGTTACCGATATGACCGATGCGAGCCTGCTGGCTGAGCAGCTGGAATGGGCGGCAACCTCGCCGGCGGCGAAAAATGAAGATTTTAACGTGGTTAACGGCGACGTTTTCCGCTGGAAATGGATGTGGGAGCAAATCGCCGATTACTTTGGGATTAAGGCGGCACCGCTTCCTGACCATATACAGCCGCTGGAAGGCCGGATGCTGGATGCCGATCACGACTGGGAAAAAATTGCTGAAAAATATCAGCTGCGTGAGGCGGATGTTTCCCGTCTGGTCTCCTGGTGGCATACCGATGCCGATCTCGGTCGTCCAATGGAAGTATTTACCGACGTCAGCAAAAGCCGCAAAGCGGGCTTTACCGGCTATCGCTGCACGCGTGACGCCTTTTTTACGCTGTTCGATAAGCTAAAGGCTAACCGCATTATCCCGTCCTGATATAAATCAGGAGCATCTTCCCTCTCTGTCTGTAGGTTCAAGATACTGAGCGCGTGCCTGAAACGAAGGTTTCAGGCCGCAAAGATCTGCACCGGAAAGAGGCGCTATTAATGCCGCTTGCCCTGGCATTGCGCAGCCGCAGCGGGAAAACCGCCCTTTTCCTGCCCCTTCATAACTGGTACAAAAGTTGCAACCTCCTGTTATCAACAGCAAGGAGACGGCAATGAAAGCGATCGTAATCGGTGGCGGTATTGGTGGAATGTGTGCGGCACTGGCGCTGGAACAGATCGGTTATCAAACCGAGGTGTATGAAGCGGTAAAAACCATTCGTCCGGTGGGCGCGGCAATTTCCATCTGGCCAAACGGCGTAAAATGCCTGAACTTTCTCGGCCTGAAGGCGCCGCTGCAGGCGCTGGGCGGCAATATGGCGTTTATGGCCTATAACGATTTCCAGCATGGGCAAACCCTGACCCGCTTTTCTATGGCGCCGCTGGTGGAAAGCGTCGGCGAGCGGCCTTATCCGGTTGCGCGCGCCGATTTGCAGGCGATGCTGCTCAACCGCTATGGCGCGCAGCGCGTTAACTTCGGCAAGCGCGTCAGCTATATTGAACAGGACGCTACGGGCGTCACCGCATGGTTTGACGATGGCAGCGAAGCGCGCGGCGATTTTCTGATTGCCGCCGACGGCACCCACTCGGTGATCCGCGCCACGGTGACCGGCCAGAGCGCTGAGCGGCGCTATGCTGGCTACGTTAACTGGAATGGCCTGGTGAGCATTGATGAAACTATTGCGCCTGCCGATCAGTGGACCACCTTTGTCGGCGAAGGCAAACGGGTATCGCTGATGCCGGTCAGCGGCAACCGCTTTTACTTCTTCTTTGACGTGCCGCTGCCGCAGGGGCTGGCGGAGGACCGCAGCAGCATCAAAGCGGACTTAACCCGCTATTTCAGCGGCTGGGCCAGGCCTGTGCAGCAGCTGATCGCCGCGATTAATCCGCAAACCACCAACCGTATCGAAATACATGACATTGATCCCTTCCCGCAGCTGGTGAAAGGCCGCGTCGCGCTGCTGGGCGATGCCGGACACAGTACCACGCCGGATATTGGTCAGGGCGGCTGTGCCGCAATGGAGGATGCGGTGGTGCTGGCGCTGACGCTACAGGCGCATTCGCTGGGAATTGAGGATGCGCTGCGGCGCTATGAGGCGCGACGCGCGGATCGGGTGAAAGATCTGGTGCTGAAGGCGCGTAAGCGCTGCGATGTGACCCACGGCAAACAGCCTGAGGTGACGCGCGCCTGGTATGAAGAGCTGAAGCAGGAGAGCGGCGAACGGATCCTGAGTGGTATGCAGGAAACCATCGTGGGCGGCCCGCTGGCCTGAAAAAGCCGGGCGCTATGCCCGGCCTGCCGTCAGGAAAGTCCGGCAGGCGCCGGAAGCCATGTTTCGCATCGGAAACGCTCTTTTGTGCAGGTATAAAAAAAGGGCAGCGCTGCCCTTTTATCTTGATCGTGCGGCGGAAACTTAAGGTGCTTCCTTCAGGCCCCGGTTAATCAGCATCGGTTCGATTTCGGGATCGTGACCGCGCCAGTCGTGATACAGCTGCTTAAGATCGCTGCTGTTGCCACGCGACAAAATCATATCGCGGAAGCGCTGACCGTTTTCACGCGTCAGGCCGCCGTGCTCTTTAAACCAGGCAAAGCCGTCATCCGCCAGCATCTCGGTCCACAGGTAGGCGTAATAGCCAGCGGCATAGCCGTTGCCCCAGATATGCTGGAAATAGCTGGAGCGATAGCGCGGCGGCACCTGCGGCAGATTAACCTTATCCTGCGCCAGCGCCTCCTGTTCGAAAGCATCGACATCCGGCTGCGGCTGTGCGGCGCTGAGGCTGTGCCAGTGCATATCCAGCAGCGCCGCCGCCAGCAGCTCGGTCATGTCGTAGCCTTTGTTAAACTTATCCGCCTTCAGGATTTTATCGTGCAGCGCCTGCGGCATCGGCTCGCCGCTCTGGTAGTGCCGGGCAAAATGCTTAAACACCTTATCGTCGCTGGCCCAGTGCTCATTAAACTGTGACGGAAATTCCACGAAATCGCGCGGGGTTTCGGTGCCGGAAAGGCTCGGATACTGCTGATCGGCAAACATCCCGTGCAGCGCGTGACCAAATTCATGGAACAGGGTGATCGCATCATCCCACGACAGCAGCGCAGGCTGACCCGCCGCCGGTTTGCTGAAGTTGGCGACGTTATAAATGACCGGCCTGGTTCCCAGCAGCTTCGACTGATCGACGAAGTTGCTCATCCACGCCCCGCCGCCTTTGTTATCACGCTTAAAGTAATCGGTATAAAACAGCGCCAGCGATTTGCCATCCTTATCAAAAACCTCATAGACGCGCACGTCAGGCTGATACACCGGCAGATCATTACGCGGCTTAAAAGTCAGCCCGTAGAGCTGGTTAGCGGCATAAAACACGCCGTTTTCCAGCACGTTGTTCAGCTCGAAATAAGGACGGATTTGTGATTCATCGAGATCGTATTTTGCCCGTCGCACCTGCTCGGCGTAAAAGGTCCAGTCCCAGGGGGCCAGTTTGAAGCCGCCCTGCTGCTGGTCAATCACCGCCTGAATATCAGCCGCTTCGCGCTGCGCGCGCGCCGTGGCGGCCGGGACGATATTGCGCATAAAGCCGAGCGCGGCCTGCGGGGTTTTCGCCATTTGATCCTGCAGTTTCCATGCCGCATAACTGTCAAAGCCCAGTAGCTGCGCCTGCTGCGCCCGCACCACGGCCAGACGCGCAATCAGCTGGCGCGTATCGTTAGCGTCACCCTTTTCCGCCCGCTGCCACGAAGCGTTAAATAACGCTTCACGGGTCTGGCGATCCGCCAGGCTCTGCAGTTCCGGCTGCTGAGTGGTGTTTTGCAACGCCAGCAGCCACTGATTTTTCAGGCCGCGCGCCCCGGCCGCTTCGGCGGCGGCAGCGATTTCGCCCTCGCTCAGCCCGGCCAGCGCCGCCTTATCTTTTACCACCAGGCCGCCCGCTTTGGTGGCCGCCAGCAGACGGTTGGTAAACTGGGTGCTGAGCGTCGCCGCTTCCTGATTCAGCGCCTTGAGTTCGGTTTTTTGCTCGTCGCTCAGGCTGGCCCCGGCCAGCTGAAACGACTGCCAGATAACCTCAACCAGACGACGCGATTCCGCATCCAGCTGTAGCTTATCGCGCTGCTGGTAAACGCTGTCGAGGCGCGCAAAAAGCTGGCTGTTCAGGTGGATTTCATCGTCCAGCGCCGCCAGTTTGGGCGCGGTCTCTTCATCGATTTTTTGCAGCTCGTCGTTGGTATTAGCGGAGGTCATGGCGCCGAAAACGTTAAGCACGCGCTTCAGCAACAGGCCGCTTTTCTCCAGCGCCACATAAGTATTTTCAAAGGTGGGCGGCTGCGGATCGTTCGCGATACGCGCCACTTCCTGCTGTTTCTCACGGATGCCCGCTTCAATCGCGGGAAGATAGTCGCTGTCCTTAATACGATCGAAAGGCGGTGCCTGAAAAGGCAGCGCGCTGGGCTGACTAAAGGGATTCTGCTGTTCGCCGGACATGGTCTTCTCCTGATCGTGGTTAGCCGTCGCACCGGCTGCCTGAGCTGCTCCGCTCAGCGCCAGGCCAATGGCCAAAAATAACACCGATAACCGCATATCCTTATTCTCCTGTTCCTTGCCTGTAAAGCAGAATCATAAGCGCAGTTAACCGATGGTGCCAGCGTTCTGCGTCTGCTGGTAAACGGCGATAATTTCCGCCGCGATCGCTACGGCAATTTCCGCAGGCAGTTTGCCCTTAACCTGCGGCAGCCCGACCGGGCAGCGCAGGCGCGCCAGCTGCTGCTGGCTGAACCCTTTGCCGCTCAGACGATATTCAAAGCGCTGACGTTTAGTGTTTGAACCAATTACTCCGGCGTAACGATAATCGTCGCGGCGCAAAATTGCCTCACACAGCGCCAGGTCGAGCGGATGATGATGCGTCATCACGACAAAATAGCTGCCTGGCGGCAGCTGCCGCACATAATCCACCGGCTCCTCAACCTGGCAGGCGGTGACGCCAGCGGGCACCTGGGCAAACTGCCCGGCACGCTGATCGATCCAGTGGATGTGACAGGGTAACGTCGCCAGCAACGTAACCAGCGCCTGCCCTACGTGACCGGCACCGAATACCGCAATCTGCGGCTGGATGTACAGCAGCGGCTCAAACAGAATGGTCGTGGCGCCGCCGCAGCACTGCCCCAGCCGGGCGCCGAGACTGAACTGCTCGCTGTGCAACCCTGCGCGCTCCTGCTTCAGCAGGTTGCGCGCTATCTCGATACATTGAAATTCCAGATGTCCGCCGCCGATGGTGAAAAACTGCCGATCCGCCGTGACGATCATTTTACTGCCGCGATCGCGCGGCACCGATCCGCGCTCGTTGAGTACCGTAATCAGCACGCAAGACTGACGCTGCGTCCGCAGCTGCTGCAGCGTTGCAACCCACTCATGTGGCAGCATTATTTTCTCCCGTCAGCCTGTCAACTGCCCAAAATACCCTTTCCGGCGTGGCGGGCGCGTCCAGATGCGGATGCAGGCGATAGTCAGCCACGCTGGCTATTGCGTCCTGTAGCGCGCTCCAGACGGAAATAGCCAGCATAAACGGCGGCTCGCCGACCGCCTTTGAATGAAATACCGTCTGCTGCGGGTTTTTACGGTTCTCCAGCAGCGTCACCCGTAAATCGGCGGGTACATCGCCAGCCGTGGGGATCTTGTAGCTGGCCGGGCCGTCGGTCATTAACCGTCCCTGACTATCCCAGACCAGCTCTTCGCAGGTTAGCCAGCCCATGCCCTGCACAAAGCCGCCTTCGACCTGGCCCACATCGATAGCCGGATTCAGCGAGGCGCCGACGTCGTGCAAAATATCCGCGCGTAGCAGGCGATATTCGCCGGTTAACGTATCGATCAGCACTTCGCTACAGGCCGCGCCGTAGGAGAAATAATAAAAAGGCTGACCGCGCCCCGCCTCCCGATCGTAATGAATGCCGGGGACGCGATAGTAGCCGGTGGCCGAAAGCGGCACCTGATTCAGCCAGGCCAGCTGCGCTACCTGACTAAAGGTAAAATGCTGCTGCCTTACCCGCACGATGCCATTGCTGAAGCTGACCTCCTGCGCCTGGCACTGGTGCAGGCGACACAGCATGTCGGTCAGGCGCTGGCGCAGAATTTCCGCCGCGTGCTGGGCGGCCTTGCCGTTAAGATCGGTGCCGCTGGAGGCCGCTGTTGGCGACGTGTTGGGCACCTTACCGGTATCGGTGGCGGTAATGCGGATGGTACTTATGTCGATCTGTAATACTTCCGCCACGATTTGCGCCACTTTGGTATGCAGCCCCTGTCCCATTTCGGTGCCGCCGTGGTTCAGCTGAACGGTGCCGTCGGTATAAATCAGGATCAGTGCGCCGGCCTGATTGAGAAAGCTGGAGGTAAAAGAGATGCCAAATTTCACTGGCGTCAGCGCCAGGCCGCGTTTCAGGATCGGGCTGGCGGCGTTAAACTGCCGCACCGCTTCCCGACGCGCCTGATAATCTGCGCTCTGCTCCAGCTGTGCGGTGATTTCATCCAGCAGGTTATCCTCAACCCGCTGATGATAATGGGTAATATTGCGTGTCTGCTGACCATAATAGTTACGCTTACGCACCGTGAGCGGATCCAGCCGACGATGGCGCGCAATGGCTTCGATAACCTGTTCAATCGCCACCATACCCTGCGGCCCGCCAAAGCCGCGATAGGCGGTGTTGGAGGCCAGATTGGTGCGGCAGCGATAGCCGGTGATGCGCGCATCGCCAAGATAGTAGGCGTTATCGGCGTGAAACATGGCGCGATCGACAATCGACCCGGAAAGATCGAGCGAATAGCCGCAGTTGCCTGCCAGCTCGATATTCACGCCGCAGAATACGCCGTCATCATCAAAGCCCACGTCATAGCGCACAAAGAAAGGATGACGTTTACCGGTAATGCGCATATCGTCGCGACGCGCCAGACGCATTTTTGCCGGTCGTCCGGTTTTATGCGCCGCCAGCGCGCACAAACAGGCGACGCCCGCCGCCTGCGTCTCCTTACCGCCAAAACCGCCGCCCATTCGCCGCATATCGATGGTAACGTTATTCATTCCGACGCCCATTACCGAAGCGACCAGCTTCTGGACTTCGGTCGGGTTTTGCGTCGATGACCAGACCTGAAATGAACGATCTTCACCAGGCGCGACCAGCGCAATCTGGGTTTCCAGATAAAAGTGCTCCTGTCCGCCAATATGAAACGCACCCTGAATGCGATGCGGCGCACGCGCCAGCGCCGCATCGGCGTCGCCGCGCTGATGTACATGCGGCTCCTGCACAAAATGGCGCTGCGCCAGCGCCGTTTCCACATCAAGAATCGCCGGCAGCGGCGCGTATTCAATGCGGGTGGCTTCTGCGCCCAGCCGCGCAGCCTCTTCGCTTTCGGCCGCCACAACCAGCACCATCTGCCCGACATAATATACCGTGTCGCGGGCCAGCAACGGATCGCCCGGCTCCAGCGGACCAATATCCAGCTCGCCGGGCACGTCGCGCCAGGTCAGAACCTCAATAACGCCGGGGATCGCATAGCAGGCGGCGGTATCGATATGCAGGATGCGCGCGTGCGCCTGCTCACTCAGGCGCGGGCAAAGATGCAGCAGGCCGGGAAAGGCTAACCGGTCATCAATATAGTGCGCTTCGCCGGTGACGTGCTTTTCTGCGCTCTCGTGTTGCTGATGGCGACCAACGCCGTTCTGCATACCGGCCAGATACTGCGCCTCCAGAACCTCTTGCTTAACCGGCGGACGATTATGAGACATAGCGGGATACCTCGCTTACGGCCAGTTCGCCGTTCAGCTGATGGAAATAGCGGCGCAGCAGGTTTTTCGCCAGCTGCATACGCCAGGCGGCGCTGGCGCGCGCATCGCTCAGCGGCTGAAAATCCTGTTCCAGCGCCCGGCAGGCGTTTTCCAGCGTGGCCGGTGAAAGAGGTTGTCCGATAAGCGCGGCTTCGCAGGCCGCGGCGCGGCGCGGGGTTTCCGCCATGCCGCCAAACGCCAGGCGCGCCCCGCTAATCACGCCGCCAGCATGTTTGATATTGAAGGCGGCAAACACTGCGGAAATATCATCCTCGCGCCGCTTTGAGACTTTCCAGGCGCGAAACTCAGGTGACAACGTCACTTTAGGAATATGGATGGCGCGAATAAACTCGCCCGTTTCCAGCGCTGTGCGGCGGTAGCCGAGAAAGAACTGACTGAGCGGCAGCTGACGCAGCCGGTCGCCCTGCTGCAAAATCAGCGACGCCTCCAGCGCCAACAGCATCGGTGAGCAATCACCGATCGGCGAGGCGTTGGCGATGTTGCCGCCCAGCGTGCCACGATTGCGGATCTGTAATGAGGCAAAGCGCTGCAGCATTTCACTAAATTCCGGGATGCTGGATCGCAGGCGCTGCTGACAAACGCTGAGCGGCACGGCAGCACCGATAACGATCGCATCCGGCGTTTCCTGCCAGTGCTGTAGCTCCTCTACCTTTTCCAGCGCAATCATCAGCGGCAGCTTTTGATACTGCTGGGTAATGCGCAGCGCGACATCCGTACCGCCCGCCAACAATACCGCCTGCGGATTTGCCAGATAAAAACTCGCCAGCTGCGCGCAGGTTTTCGGGATCACGCAGCGGCTGTTATTTGTGACAACGTCACCTGTTGACTGTTGCTGCAGCGCCTGCAAACGGGCAACGGTTTCCTGCTCGCGCTGGCTGAAGCTGTCAACTTCCGGCTGCTCGCAGGCGATACGCGCCGCTTCGATAATGGGCCGATAGCCGGTACAGCGGCACAGGTTTCCTGCCAGCGCGCTTTCCGCCTGCTGACGATCCCAGCCGCAGCTGTTTTTTTGCAGGACAAACAGCGACATGACAAAACCCGGCGTACAGAAGCCGCACTGCGAGGCGTGGCTGTTGACCATCGCCTGCTGCACGCTATGCAGCCGATCGCCCTGCCGCAGATCCTCCACGGTGATCAACTGTTTGCCGTCCAGCGCGCCGATTGGCAACAGACAGCTGTTAACCGTTTCATAGCGCATCTTGCCATCCACTACGCTGCCCAGCGTAACGGTACAGGCGCCGCAGTCGCCAGAGGCGCAGCCCTCTTTAGTGCCGCGACGCCCTTTTTGCTGACGAAGATAGTTCAGCACCGTGGTATTCGCATCAATCTGATGCTCGCTGACCCGCGTCTGGTTGAGCAAAAACTGAATCATACCGCCGCCTCCTCGCCTTGCCGATGCCAGGCACGCTGGCCGTTTACCCAGGTTTCGGCGATAGTGCGATCGTCGCCAAGCGTCATTAACACAAACAGCTTTTCCCAAATATCGCGGCTGTTTTGCCAGCGCATCCTCTGCAGCGGCGTAGCCGTTGGCTGCAGCACGACGAAATCCGCCTCTTTGCCGGGCATAAAGTTACCGATTAGATGATCCAGGCTTAGCGCCCGCGCGCCACCCAGCGTGGCGTGATAAAACGCTTCGCTGGCGTGCAGCTTATAGTTTTGTAGCTGATTCACTTTGTAGGCCTCGCCCAGCGTTTGCAGCATGTTAAAGGTAGTGCCCGCGCCTATATCCGTGCCGATCCCGATTTTTATCTGCTGCTGCCAGCTGCGTTGTAAATTAAACAGCCCGCTCCCAAGAAACAGGTTCGAGGTGGGACAAAAGGCGATGGCGGAATCGGTTTGATGCAGGCAGCGCCACTCTTCCGGCTCCAGATGTAAGCAGTGGGCGAAGACGCTGCGCGGGCCGGTCAGCTGATACTGATGGTAAACGTCGAGATAGTTCGCCTGCGCCGGGAACAGCTTTTTCACCCACTCCACCTCCTGTGGGTTTTCCGCCAGATGGGTATGGATCCAGGTATCGGGAAATTCCTGATGCAGCTGCGTTACCTTTTCCAGCAGCGCCGGCGATGAAGTGGGCGCAAAACGCGGCGTCAGCGCATAACCCAGGCGGCCGCGTCCGTGCCAGCGCTGGATCAGCGCGCGCGTTTGCTGATAGCTTTGCTCCGGGGTTTCCAGCAGATAATCCGGCGCGTTGCGATCCATCATCACCTTACCGGCGATGATGCGCATGGCGCGCTGTTCTGCAGCCTGAAACAACGCTTCGACCGATTCAGGATGCACGGTGCCGAAAATCAGCGCGCTGGTGGTGCCGTTGC
This sequence comes from Mixta theicola, assembly GCF_002895925.1. GTDB lineage: Bacteria > Pseudomonadota > Gammaproteobacteria > Enterobacterales > Enterobacteriaceae > Mixta > Mixta theicola. Next base: position 349,598 of record NZ_NWUO01000002.1, read on the forward strand.
TTAGCAGCTGCTGTAAAAAGAATGCGGACATTGCCGCCGCGTGCCCGGCTGAATGGTATTGCTCCTCAACGGGGAAGGTGTAGTTTTCCAGCCAGTTCAGCAGCTGCTCACCAAAAGCGCCCACCATTTCGGTTTGCGGATAGTGAATATGGCAGTCGATAAAACCGGGAACGATCAGTTTTCCGCGCCGATCGAGGATGAGGCACTCCGCTGGCAATGCGTCTTTTGCCTCCGGCCAGGGGCGCAGGCTGACGATCTTCCCCGCTTCGATCAGCAGCAGGCCATCCTCGATATAGCGCGCCCGTTGCTCGATCTCCTGCGGATCGCTGGCCGTGGCGGTAATATCGAAAAAGCTGCTGCGAATAGCATAGTTTTCAGGGGCTGGCATAAAGCTTCCTTAATCCAAATTATCGTTATGGCAGGTGAGCAGACGTTTAGCAAATTGCAAGAGTTATGCCAGCATGGGTTACCGTTAAATTCCCTCTAAATCAGTTTGTTAACGTTAATTTTCCGAAACAAAAGCGACTTAAACGATTGCGCAACCGCTTGCCTGGCCTAAGGCAGCTAATATTTCATCCACGCTGCCGGTCATGGGCAAAAAACGTCCGGGTTGTCGCCCTGAGCAGGCAAACTTTTGGTGCAGAGCGCACCAGCGCGGTGCTTTTTTCTTATCATTAACCGGTACTGGGCAGTAGCAGAGTGAAGTGCTATGGTGATCGGACTGGAAAATCTGTTGAGGAACAGTGAGATGATCATTTTTGTTACCGGCGCGACCGCCGGTTTTGGTCAGGCTATCGCCCGTCGTTTTATCGCGGCAGGACATAAAGTTATCGCCACCGGACGCCGTCAGGAACGCCTGGATGCGCTAAAGGCGGATCTGGGAGAAAACCTGTATACCCTGCAATTCGACGTGCGTAATCGCGCCGCGATTGATGCCGCGCTGGCGACTCTGCCCGACGACTGGCAACAGATCGATATTCTGGTCAATAACGCCGGGCTGGCGCTGGGCGTTGAGCCTGCGCATCAGGCCAGTATTGAAGACTGGGAAACCATGATCGATACCAATAATAAAGGGCTGGTTTATATGACCCGCGCGCTGCTGCCTGGCATGGTCGAGCGCAATAGCGGCCATATTATTAATCTCGGCTCGGTAGCCGGGAGCTGGCCTTACATGGGCGGCAACGTGTATGGCGCAACCAAAGCGTTTGTTCGTCAGTTCAGCCTGAACTTACGTACCGATCTGCACGGTACTGCGCTGCGCGTGACTGATATTGAGCCCGGCCTGGTGGGCGGCACCGAGTTTTCCAACGTACGCTTTAAAGGCGATGACAGCCGGGCGGAAAATGTCTATACCGGTACTACCGCCCTGACGCCGGAAGATGTCACCGAAGCGGTGTACTGGGTGGCGACGCTGCCAGCGCATGTGAATATCAATACGCTGGAGATGATGCCGGTCAGCCAGACAACCGCCGGGCTGAAAGTCGCCAAAGAGTCCTGATGCGCCGACTGACGCCAGACTGATGCAGAAACCACAAGGTTACTGGCGTCAAGCCCGATCGCCCCGATCGGGCTTGACGCGACGCGTTCAGCAGACTGACGCCGCCATCGGCCACATTTATCTCGCCGCCGACAACGCTACGCTTTTCCCCAGCCCGCCACGATAATCAACATGCCGCAAAAGGCGACCGCCGCGCCCAGCCAGTCCGTATAGCTTAAGCGTACGCCCTCCACCCAGCGCAACCACAGCAGCGCCGTAACCACATAAACGCCGCCGTAAGCCGCGTAAACGCGCCCGCTGGCGGCCGGATGCAGCGTCAGCAGCCAGACAAATGCCGTCAGGCTCAACGCCGCCGGAACCAGTAGCAGCGCCGATGCGCCCTTTTTCAGCCATAGCCAGGGAAGAAAACAACCCACAATTTCCGCGAGCGCGGTAAGAAAAAACAGCAGCGTGGTTTTGATCATACAAAGCTTTCTCAAAGCTAAACGAAGCGCCTGGCTCGCTGGTGAGTAAACAGACGGCGATGGTATACTAAAACCAACGTTACCTCATGGCAGGTTGCCATGAAAGATAAGGAACCGATGATGCAAATATTATCTAAACGTCTGGCTGCCGCCTTGCTCCCGTTTACGCTGTTCAGCGCCCTGGCGCTGTCGCCCGGAGCGGTACAGGCTCGCACCGATCGTGTGATTATTGAGAACGGAAACAACGCGTTAAGCAATGAGGAAGCGCGTCAGAATAAAGAACAGTGGGACGACACGCGTATGCTGCGCAAAAAAGTGAACAGCCGCGTCGAGAAAGAGTTTGATAAAACCGATCGCGCTTTTGATACCCGCGACGAATGTGAAAAAAGCTACAACGTTAATGCCTATTGGGAAGCCAATACCCTGCGCTGTCTCGATCGGCGCACCGGACGCCCCGTCACGCCCTGATCGCGCTTTACTGCTATAGTTACCGCTGGTTTTATTGCAAAAGGATGATGTGATGAGAGCGAAGAAGTGGATATTAAGCGCCCTGTTGGTTGCTGCTCCGCTGGCGGCCCAGGCGTCGTGCGAGTCGGTAAAAGCGGATATTAGTCAGAAGATCATTAATAACGGCGTACCTGAATCAGCTTTTACGCTGGATATTGTACCTAACGATCAGGCTGACGCCGCCGGTGGTCAGGTTGTTGGGCATTGTGAAAACGATTCACAGAAAATTGTCTATAAACGTATCGGCGTTGACGGTGAAACTAACGTGCCTGCCAATGCTGGCACCACGCAGGACGCGCCAGCTTCATGAGAGTCCTCAAGGCGCCCTTCCTTGGCGCCTTTTATTTAGTGGCCTTATTCCGGTCGGTGCCGCGGCATGGTCCAGGCGATAAACAGGCTGCTAACGGCAATGACCAGCGACACAATAAACACCCAGTGCAGCGAAGCGGCGATTTGCAGCGTCATCTGATGCAGGGTGCCGCCGTCTAACGCCTGCCGCCGCTCCGGCGACATAATTTGCTGCACCGGGTCCTGAGCATCAGGCAGGCGCAGCAGCAAATTATAATTTAACACCGCGCCCATAATTGCCGTGCCCAGAGCCGATCCCAGCATTCGGCTGAACATAATCGAAGCGGTGCAGATACCGCGAATAGCAAAATCGGCGCTGTTCTGGACCGATACCAAAAACGTGGTACTGGTCATCCCCATTCCTGTGCCGATCACGAAGGCGGCAAAGCCCGCCCGCAGCAGGCTGCTGTTGGCATGCAGCGTCAGCAGCAGCGCGGTGCCTGCGATCAACAACAGCGCGCCCAGCAGGGCGGTAAAGCGATAAGAGGTATGCAGCATCAGGCGCCCGCTAAGCGTACTGGCGAGCGGCCAGCCAATCGACATCATCGCCAGCGCGCTGCCCGCCTGCAGCGGCGAACCGCCGTTGATGCCCTGAATCCAGGTGGGCAAAAAGGCGCTGATGCCCATCATCGCCGCGCCGATGATTAAGTTTCCCGCGTTACCGGCAACAATGACCCGACTCCGCCAGATGACCAGCGGAAACAGCGGGGCCGCGGCGTTTTTTTCATGGCGCAGCAGAATAAAACCGGCGATCAGCGCCACGGCTAAAAACAGCAGCAGCCAATATCCCAGCGCTTCCGCCTGAAGCAACGCAACCAGCAGCGCGCTAACGCTCAGCATCAGCCAGGCGCTGCCGGAAACGTTCAGTCGTTGCGCCGACGGCTGTTGATGCGCCGGTAGCCAGCGCGTCAGCATCAGCATCGAGATAATCCCCAGCGGTACGTTAACCCAGAAAACCAGCGACCAGCTGAAATGTTGCACAATCCACGCGCCGGTAAGCGGGCCGATAATCGCTGAAATCCCCCAGACGCTGGACAGCCAGCCCTGAATACCGGCCCGCTCGCGAGGGGAATAAATATCCGCAACGATGGTAGAGGCGAGCGGCATAATCGCCCCCGCGCCCAGCCCCTGAAAGGCACGGAACAGAATAAGCCAGGTCATGCTGTGCGCCATCCCGCACAGCACCGAACCGAGTAAAAACAGCGAGGTGCCGATCAGAAACATGCGCCTGCGCCCCCAAATATCCGCCAGCCGTCCGTAGATCGGCACGCTTACCGCCTGGGTTAGCAGGTAAATGGAAAAAACCCAGCTAAACTGCGAAAAGCCGCCCAGCTGGGCAATAATGGTGGGCATCGCCGTGGCGACAATGGTGACTTCGATCGCCGCCATAAACATCGCCAGCATACAGGCGATTAAAATCCAGTGACGGTGCGCGACCGTCTGATGTTGAGCTTCTGACATGTTGTTCCTTCCTGTTAATGCACTAAGCGTAGCCCACCGCGTAACGCAGCGTGCATGCCTTTTAGTGACGTTGTCACTAAAAGTTTATTCGGATGCCTGCTGACCAGAAGCCGCTAAACGCGCGCTCTGCAGGCCCGCCAGGCAAAAACTATCCTGCTGGTTTTGCCGCTAAAACTGGCGAAGCCGTCTGAGCGCTGCTATAGATTTAAGACGCCACGTTTATTTTTGCTGATAAAGGCGTAAAAATCAGCAATTTATCTTTATCGTCCGGCTGCGCTGGCGGGAGCCTGTTTCTCCCGGCGTTATGCCCACGGATTAATATAACAATTGAGCCATCCTTCAGGGATGCGCTTCAGGTAATCACCAGGAGAACCCTGTTCATGCACTTTTCCTCCGCGATTAAGCGAATCATTCTGGTGCTGCTGGTCATGGCGCTGGTGGCTGCGCTGTTGGTTTACGGTGTCGGTCTTGATGTGATTAAAACGCGCCAGGTCGATTTAATTTATCTTGGCAGGCAACATCTCTGGCTGGTGGGCTGGTCAATGCTGTTCGCCCTGCTGGTCGGCATTCCCAGCGGTATTTTGCTCAATCGCCCTTATATGCGCCGCTGGGCGGAATATATCATGCAGATCTTTAACGTCGGCAATACGCTGCCGCCGTTGGCGGTGCTGGCGCTGGCAATGGTCGTGATCGGTATCGGCGACCGTCCGGCGATTATCGCCCTGTTTCTTGCTTCGCTGCTGCCCGTCGTGCGCAACACCTACGCCGGGCTGATTGGCGTGCCGGAATCGCTGCGGGAAGCCGCAAACGGCATCGGCATGACGAAAGCGCAGCGGCTGCGCCAGGTCGAACTGCCTAATGCCTGGCCGGTGATCCTTTCCGGTATCCGTATCGCGATGGCCATTAACGTCGGCACCGCGCCGCTGGCGTTTCTTATCGGCGCCAGCAGCTACGGCGAGCTGATCTTTCCCGGTATTTACCTTAACGACTTTCCCGTCCTGATTTTAGGCGCGGTCGCGACGGCGCTGTTTGCGCTGATTCTGGATATGCTGCTGGCGGCCCTGGGTCGCTGGCTGAGCCCGCACGCGCTGTAAAAGGAGCCTTATGATTATCCCTAACCTGACACGCGCGCTGCTGGCAGCGCTGATGCTCTGCCTTGGCACCGCGCAGGCTGCGCCGATTACTCTGGCCACTAAAGGCTTTACCGAACAGCATATTTTGTCGGCGATGACCACGCTGTGGCTGAATAAAAAAGGCTTTCAGGTGATCCCTAAAACCAATATCGCCGTTTCGATCGGACGCAGCGCCATGCTGAACAAGCAGATCGATATGACCTGGGAATATACCGGCTCCTCGCTGATTATTTTTAATCATATTACTACGCCAATGTCCTCAGAGCAGGCTTATCAAACGGTGCGGCGGCTGGATGGCAAGCTGGGTCTGGTCTGGCTTAATCCGGCGCCGATGAATAACACCTACGCTTTTGCCATGCAGCGTAAGCGGGCCGAAAAAGAGCATATCACCACGGTTTCTCAGCTGGTGGCACGTATTGAACAGATCCGTAAACAGGACCCGGACCATAACTGGATGTTAGGGCTGGACCTGGAGTTTGCCGGCCGCTCCGATGGCCTGAAGCCGTTGCAAAAAACCTACGGGCTAACGCTCGATCGCCCGCAAATCCGCCAGATGGATCCGGGCCTGGTATATAACGCCATTCGCGACGGCTTTGTTGACGCCGGACTGGTATATACCACCGACGGCCGGGTAAAAGGTTTCGATCTGCAAATCCTGAAGGATGATAAGCATTTTTTCCCCAGCTATAACGTGACGCCGCTGGTGCGTAAAGAGGTGCTGGAGGCGAATCCAGGCCTGGCGGAGGCGCTCAATCAGCTTTCCGCGTTGATCACCGATGATGCCATTACCGAACTCAACAAACGGGTCGATATCGATCATCAATCACCGCAGCAGGTCGCCCGCGATTTCCTGCGGTCTAAAGGCATGCTGTAAGGAGACGCTATGGATACGATTCATTATATGATCGGCAACTGGCCTCATCTCGTCGCCCTCACCTGGCAGCACCTGTGGCTGGTACTGGTGGCGGTCGGCTGCGCCATTCTGGCCGGGGTGCCGCTGGGCATTTTAATTGTGCGTTTTAAATGGCTGGCGACCCCGGTGCTGGGCGTCGCTACGATTGTGCTTACCATTCCGTCTATCGCTCTGTTTGGCCTGATGATCCCGGTTTTTTCGCTGATCGGTCAGGGCATTGGCGTGGTTCCGGCGATTACAGCGGTGTTTCTCTATTCCCTGCTGCCGATTGTGCGCAATACCCACACCGCGCTGGAAAGCTTGCCGCCTGGGCTGCGCGAAGCGGGCCGCGGTATCGGCATGACCTTCTGGCAGCGCCTGCGCTGGGTGGAAATCCCGCTTGCCCTGCCGGTTATCTTCGGCGGCATTCGTACGGCGGTGGTGATGAACGTAGGCGTCATGGCGATTGCGGCGGTAATTGGCGCTGGCGGCCTGGGCCTGCTGCTGCTGGACGGCATCAGCGGCAGCGATATTCGCATGCTGATCGCCGGCGCGCTGCTGATCTGCTTTCTGGCAATAATTCTTGACTGGCTGCTGCATCGCCTGCAGCTGGTGCTGACACCGAAGGGGATTCGATAATGATAAAGCTGGAAAACCTGACTAAAACTTTCACCCAGAAAAATGGCACGGCGCTTAACGCGGTGGATAATGTCAGTCTGCATGTACCGGCTGGAGAAATGTGCGTGCTGCTTGGCCCGTCCGGCTGCGGAAAAACCACCACGCTAAAAATGATTAACCGTTTGATCCCGGCGACCAGCGGCAAAATTACCATTAACGGTGAAGATACCAGCACCCAGGATACCGTTACCCTGCGGCGCAATATCGGCTATGTGATTCAGCAGATCGGTCTGTTTCCTAATATGACGATTGAAGAAAACATTACCGTGGTGCCACGAATGCTCGGCTGGGATAAAAAACGCTGCCGCGATCGCGCCTGCGAGCTGATGAATATCGTGGCGCTCGATCCGCACAAGTTTCTGCACCGTTATCCGAAAGAGATGTCCGGCGGACAGCAGCAGCGGATTGGCGTAATTCGCGCGCTGGCGGCGGATCCGCCGGTGCTGCTGATGGATGAGCCTTTCGGCGCGGTCGATCCGATTAACCGCGAGGCGATTCAAAACGAGTTTCTTGAAATGCAGCGCCAGTTAAAAAAAACCGTGATGCTGGTTAGCCACGATATTGATGAAGCGTTAAAGCTGGGCGATCGCATCGCAGTATTCGGACAGGGAAAAATCGTGCAGTGCGCCACGCCTGATGAGCTGCTGGCGAAACCGGCCAATGAGTTTGTCGGCTCTTTTGTCGGGCAGGATCGTACCCTGAAGCGGCTGCTGCTGGTGCAGGCTGGCGATGTCACCGACCAACAGCAAACCTTTACCGTTAAGCGTGCCACGCCGCTGTCGGAGGCTTTTGCCATTATGGATGATAACGATATGCGCTCTGTGACCGTGGTGGATAACGATGACCGCCCGCTGGGCTTTGTGAAACGGCGTGAAGCGCGCGGTGCCGGTGGCCGCTGCGAAGAGAAACTGCACAGCTTTACCGTGACCGGCAAGGCGGAGGAAAATCTGCGCGTGGTGCTGTCAAAACTCTATGAACACAATCTGGTGTGGATGCCGATTGTGGATGAGGAAGGCCGCTACAGCGGAGAGATTTCTCAGGATTATATCGCTGATTATTTGAGTTCAGGCCGTACGCGGCGCGCGCTCAGCCGCTAAACAAAATACGCGCCCGCAGGGCGCGTCAAAAAGCAGCGTTGCCTGCGCGGCGCATTTTCCCGGCGGCTCAGGCAACGGCCTGCGGCGGGAAAAGCGCCGACAGGTCGATATAGCCTGCCAGTTCGCGTTCTTCGGCGCGTGGCAGATAAGGCAGCTCGCCTAACAGCGGCGTCGGGATTTTCTCCTGCAGCACGTCGATAATTTCCGCGTAGTGCGCCAGCCCCGGATTGATTCTGTTCGCCACCCAGCCCAGCAGCGGCAGGCCATCGTTAATAATCGCCTGCGCGGTCAGTAAGGCATGGCTGATACAACCCAGCTTAATGCCGACCACTAACACTACCGGCAGCTGTTCCTGAATAACCCAGTCAGATAACGGACGCAGATCGTTCATCAGGCTGCGCCAGCCGCCGGTGCCCTCAATCACTACCACGTCAGCCTGCGCGTCTAATAACTGCAGGCCGCTGCTCAGGCGCGCATAGTCAATCGTTTCGCCGCGATGGGTACTGATTTCATCTTCAAGTAGCGTCACGGGATTGATCGCTTCATAAGGGACATCAAGCGTGGAGGCGCGATGCAATACCAGCGCATCTTTATTGCGCAGCCCGTCCGCCGTTATCTGGCTGCTTTTTGCTACCGGTTTATAGCCCACCACGGCCGGATGCGTTTCCGCCAGTTTTTGCATCAGGGCGCGTGTAACCACTGTTTTACCGACGGCGGTATCCGTACCGGTAACGAAAATACGACTCAGCATAGCAACACTCCGGCAGGCTGACGGCCTGAAATAGTTAAACTTTAATCATCGGTTTGTGTCGCACAGTGTAGGAAATCGCGCTTTTGCACAGCTTGCGTTAGCGCAATTTTTTAGTGATAACTGATATTAGATTAGCCCTGTAACAGTTTGATAAGTAATTCACCGTTGTACATGGCATTTTTTACCAGCGCGGCGCCGGGCATCGTGCCGACGTTAGGGAATTCCGTGGGTTCGACATGAATATCGGCGCTGTAGGCCGGCAGCGCCTGCTGACGAATTGACGCGCCGATTGCCGGATAAAGCACATCGGCGGCGCGGTTAAGCGGTGAACCAATCAGGATTTTTTCAGGATTAAACAGATTGACCATAATGGCCAGAATGCGCCCGACGCTGTTGCCAATACTTGTAATGATATTGCGTGCCAGCGGATCGCCATTCAGCGCCGCATCACACAGTGATTCAACCGTCAGCGGCTGATGATGCAGGATGGAGCTGAGAGAGGTCTGCATACGCTGCGAAGTCAGTTCCAGAATACTGCCGATGCTGGCCACCGTCTCCAGACAGCCATGATTGCCGCAATAGCACTGCTTACCGTACGCATCCACCTGAGTATGCCCAATTTCGACCAGCGAACTGCGGCTGTTATGCAGCAGGCGTCCGCCGGTAATCACGCCCGCGCCGACGTTATCATCAATCACGATTTGGATAACGTCGCTGGCCCCGCGCGATGCGCCAAACAGCGATTCGGCGATGGTCCATGCGCAGACATCATGCTGAATATAAACCGGCAGGCCGGTATGGGCGGCCAGTTCAGGCCCCAGCGGCATATCAGCGACGTGATAAAAAGGCATGCGATGAACCAGCCCCTTGCCGGTGTGAATAATGCCGGGCAAGGTAATGGCTATGGCGGTCAGGCGTTCAAGCTGGCGCTGATGGCGGATAAAAAACTGGTCGATTTCGAAGATAATGCGGTTTAACAGCGGCGTGTCGCTTTGAACAGGCAGCGGCCGGGTCTCTTCGGTAACCAGCACGCTGCTGAGATCGCGTAGGGCCAGGGTGATTTCACCGTTGCCGATACGAATAGCCAGGTAGTGCCAGGCAACGGTATCCAGAATCAGGCCGACCGCTGGCCGACCACGGCTGCCCGGTTCCTGATACTCCGTTTCCTGTACCAGGTGCGCTTCCAGCATTTCACGCACGATTTTGGTGATGCTGGCCGGTGCCAGTTGAGCCCGCCGGGAAAGCTCAATACGCGATATCGGGCCAAATTGATCGATCAGGCGATATACAGCCCCAGCGTTTGTCTGCTTGATCTGGTCAATATGACCAGGTTGACTGTCCGCTATCACTACCCCTGCTCCCACTTATTTTCGCGCTTCAAAATAAACCTGCTCAGGCTATGGTGGATGAGATATTAAGGGGCGTCAACTATTTGATTCGGTATGTGATTTACTGCACAAAAACAACGGATTTACCCTACCGGGGATTTTCTGCGGCGACGCTCACCTCTTCACGCAGTAACAGCGCTTTCATCTGGGACATTACCGCCGTGATTTCCCGCTGGCGCGACCAGACCAGCCACATTTCCGACCAGGCATCGGCCTCTTCCAGCGGTAACCACACCACGCCGTCCAGCTGCGTACGCCGAAAAGAGGCGGGCAAGATGGATATTCCCAGTCCGGTGGCGACCAGCCCAAGAATGGTCATCGCCTCGCCCACTCCCTGGGTAATATAAGGCTGGATTTGATAACGGTGCAGCAGCGCCATCGTTTCGCCATACAGCGCGGTGCCGCTTTGCGCATCGAAAAAAACAAAAGGCTCATTGCCCAGGGTGGTAACCGAGACGCTTTGCTGACGAGCAAGGGGATGCGCATGATGCACCACGCAACAAAGCGGTTCGCGCAGCAGCAACTGCCAGGCGAGCGTATCGGGTAGCGGCGTATTGCGCATGACGCCGAGATCTAATCGGCCATCGCTTAAGGGCGTTAGCTGTTGCCGGGTATTTATCTCTTGCATCTGAATATGAACCTGAGGAAAACGTTGACGAAAGGTAAACAGTGCATCAGAAACAGCGGTAATAAAAGGAGCCGATGAGGTAAAACCGATGCGGATTTCGCCCTCTTCTCCCTGATGTAAACGCGCGGCGCGGCTGGCCGCCTGCTCGACGTCTAATAAAATAGCACGCGCATCCTGCAGGAACTGACGTCCGGCAGCGGTTAGCTGGACGCTACGGTTGGTACGCGCCAGCAATGTTGCGCCAATTTGCTGTTCAAGCTGCTGGATTTGCTGGCTCAGCGGTGGCTGGGAAATGTTCAGCCGCAGCGCAGCGCGCCCAAAATGCAGCTCCTCCGCAACGGCGATAAAGTAACGTAGATGACGCAGCTCAATATTCATATTTAATAAGTATCAATCCAGATAATTAATATATTAGACAGTATAATCCGCCCGTTCCACAATTAAGCGGTTGAAGTTTAAATAAGGAACCTTTGTGGAACGCTCATCCCAGAGCGCGACGTTACCTGCTGACAGGGTTCAGCGCGTCTCGCCCGCTGTCGTAAATAAAAATCTCTATATCAAACGCGGCACGCCGCAGTTTATGCGCGTAACGCTGGCGCTGTTTTCAGCGGGACTGGCCACTTTCGCCCTGCTCTATTGCGTTCAGCCTATTTTGCCGGTGCTTTCCCAGGAGTTTGGCGTATCGCCAGCGGCAAGCAGTATTTCGCTTTCCATTTCAACCGCGTTAATGGCGCTGGGGCTGCTGTTTACCGGCCCGATCTCCGATGCGGTAGGCCGCAAGCCGGTAATGGTCATTGCACTGCTACTGGCGGCGATTTGTACCCTGATTTCCGCCACCATGAACAGCTGGCATGGCATTTTAATTATGCGTGCGCTGATTGGTTTATCGCTGAGCGGCGTGGCGGCGGTAGGCATGACCTATCTGAGCGAGGAAATTCATCCCAGCGTTATCGCCTTTTCGATGGGCCTGTATATTAGCGGCAACTCAATTGGCGGCATGAGCGGCCGTCTGCTGAGCGGCGTCATTACGGATTTTAGCTCCTGGCGCATGGCGGTGGCTTTTATCGGCTGCTTTGCGCTGGCCTCGGCGCTGATGTTTTGGAAAATCCTGCCCGCCTCACGTCACTTCCGTCCTGCCTCGCTAAAACCCCGCAGCCTGATGATTAACTTTCGTCTGCACTGGCGCGATCGCGGTTTACCGCTGCTGTTTGCAGAAGGCTTCCTGCTAATGGGCGCATTCGTTACGCTGTTTAATTACATTGGCTATCGCCTGCTAAGCGCGCCCTGGTTTCTCAGTCAGGCAGTTGTCGGCCTGCTGTCGGTGGTCTATCTGACCGGTTCATGGAGTTCACCTAAAGCCGGGGCGATGACGGCCCGCTTTGGGCGCGGCCCGGTGCTGTTTTTCTCAACGGCGCTGATGCTGGGCGGCCTGCTTATTACTCTTTTCAATTCACTGTGGCTGATTTTTCCGGGAATGATGCTGTTTACCGCCGGATTCTTTGCTGCCCATTCCGTCGCCAGCGGCTGGATTGGCCCACGCGCGCGGCGCGCCAAAGGACAGGCTTCTTCGCTTTATCTGTTTAGCTATTATGCGGGCTCCAGCGTGGCTGGCACGCTGGGCGGCGTGTTCTGGCACGCGTTTGGCTGGCCGGGCATTACGGCATTTATTGCGGTAATGCTGTTGTTAGCGCTGCTGGTTGCAGGTCGTCTGTACCTTAAGAAGCTGTAATTCATCCAGGCCGCCATTGCGCGGCCTTTTTTCTGCCTGACTGATGATTTCTTCGTTGCTGAATTGTGGTTTATAGAGTTAAATAAGTATGTTGTAACTAATTACGGGATCTGACAGGCCGTTTACCAGGAGTCGCCATGAGCCGCTACGATTTAGTTGAAGATTTGCGTCAGTGCGCTAATCAGCTTGATAAGGAACTTAGCGTTTTACAACAGCAGTTAACCTCACTGCCGCTGTTGGTTGGCCGGGTGTTTTCATTACCGCCGGTAGCAAAAGGCGCGGAACACGATCCGATTACGCAAATCAGCGTTACCCAACATTTGGGAGACGAAGCGCGTCAGCTCGCTCTGCAACATTACTGTCGTCTGTTTATCCAGCGTCAGTCAGAGAATATCAGCACCAAAGCCGCAGTACGGTTACCCGGCGCGCTCTGTTTTGAGGCCGACAGCCACCAGCATGCCCTTCTCCACCAGCAGGTTAATAAAATTAATCAGCTAAAGGCGCAGCTGGAACAGATTATTACCGTTGAGTCCGGGCTGCCAGGCGAAGCGCGCTTTGAGTTTGTGCATACGCATCTGCGTGGCCTGTTGACGCTGAACGCCTACCGCGCCATTACCCTGCTGGATGCGCCGGATAGCGTGCGCTTCGGCTGGGCCAATAAACACATTATTAAAAACGTAACGCCGCAGGAGATTGTCGATAAGCTGGAAAAAAGCCTGAAGGCGGGACGCGCGCAGGCGCCCTGGACACGAGAGCAGTGGGCAGAGAAAGTACAGCAGGAACTGATCGCGGTGCAGTCGCTGCCTGCAGGGGCAAAGCTGAAAATTAAGCGGCCGGTTAAGGTGCAGCCGATAGCGCGCATCTGGGATAAAGAGCAGCAAAAACAGACGCAGCTGGCCTGCCCTTCACCGCTGCTGGTGCTGTGCCCGGATCGTCAGCAGGTGCCGGTATTAGGCGAGCTGTTAAATTATGATGCGGAAAATATTAACCATCGCTATAAGCCGCAGGCGGAACCGCTGTGGCTGTTAATTCCCCGGCTACATCTTTATTGCGATCGGCCGGTAGGTACGGCATAACAGAACGAAAACAAACCCGTGGGCGAAGGCGAATAAAGGAAAGCGCAGCGGCTGAATTATGCTAAGCGTAAACACGGGAAAACGGGGCCATCAGGCCCCGCTGCATAACTTACTGTTTCATGCTGCCAACCATTTCTTCCGGTCGAACCCAGGCATCAAACTCTTCTTCCGTCAGATAACCCAGCTTCAGCGCAGAAGCTTTTAACGTCAGCCCCTCTTTATGCGCCTTTTTCGCAATTTCAGCCGCTTTGTCATAGCCGATATGGGTATTCAGCGCGGTCACCAGCATCAGCGACTCATTCAGCAGCTGCGTGATACGATCGCGGTTCGGCTCGATGCCAACGGCACAGTGATGATTGAAGCTGTCCATACCGTCCGCCAGCAGACGAATCGACTGCAGGAAGTTGTGGATGACCATCGGCCGGAAAACGTTCAGCTCAAAGTTACCGGAAGCGCCGCCAATGTTAATCGCCACATCGTTGCCCATTACCTGGCAGCAAAGCATGGTCATCGCTTCACACTGGGTCGGGTTAACTTTACCCGGCATGATAGAGCTGCCCGGTTCATTTTCCGGAATAGCGATTTCACCGATGCCGCAACGCGGGCCGGATGAGAGCCAGCGTACGTCGTTGGCGATTTTCATCAGCGAGGCCGCCAGTCCTTTGAGTGCGCCGTGCGCATGCACCAACGCATCGCAGGTTGCCAGCGCTTCAAACTTATTCGGCGCGGTAACAAACGGCTGTCCAGTCAGCGCGGCCAGTTCCTGCGCGACGCGCACCGCATATTCCGGATGCGTATTCAGCCCGGTGCCGACGGCGGTCCCGCCCAGCGCCAGCTCGGCTACGTGCGGCACGCTCTGCTCGATATGTTTCAGGTTATGTTCCAGCATTGCCACCCAGCCGGAAATCTCCTGACCAAGCGTCAGCGGCGTGGCGTCCTGCAGATGCGTACGGCCAATTTTAACGATCTCTTTAAAGGCTTCCGCTTTAGACTGCAGCGTTTGCTTCAGGATATTGAGCTGCGGAACCAGGTTTTCACGCAGGGCGATCGCCGCCGCCACGTGCATGGCGGTAGGGAAAACGTCATTGGAGCTCTGGCTTTTATTCACATCGTCATTGGGATGCACCAGGCGCGACATACCGCGCTCGCCGCCGAGGATCTCGCTGGCGCGGTTGGCCAGCACCTCGTTCATATTCATATTGGTTTGTGTGCCGGAGCCGGTCTGCCAGATAGCCAGCGGGAATTCAGCGGCGTGCTTTTCGGCCAGCACTTCATCCGCAGCCTGAATAATCGCCTGCGCTCTCTCCTGCGCCAGCAGGCCCAGATCGCCGTTAACTTTAGCGGCGGCGCGTTTGGTTAACGCCAGCGCATGCACCAGTTCGGCAGGCATTTTTTCTGTAGAGATGCGAAAGTGTTCCAGCGAGCGCTGCGTCTGCGCGCCCCACAGTTTATCAGCCGGTACATCAATAGGTCCCATTGAATCTTTTTCAATGCGGTTGGCTGCCATTACTTCTCTCCTTTAGCACAAACATATGATTTAAAAGGCCCTGACCTGTGCGTATCCAGCACAGCGGGCGTGGGCCATAGTGTGACATACAATAATTTAACATTATGCGAGCCAATCGTCCTTATTTGACTTGCATCCTGGTTTCGAAAACGCTTTCTGCTTTAATACCTGCGGTCAGCCGCCAGTTAAAAGGAGTCATAATGTTTAAGCTTCACAATTCGCTGCAAAACTATGCATGGGGCAGTAAAACGGCATTAACCGAACTGTATGGCATTGAAAACCCAACGCAGCAGCCCATGGCCGAGCTATGGATGGGCGCACATCCTAAAAGCAGCTCAATGATCGAGGTAAACGGAGAGCTGCGTTCGCTACGGGACCTGATCGAGGCGGATAAGCCGGGCCTGCTGGGAGAAAAAGTGGCGGCACGTTTTGGCGAGCTGCCCTTTTTATTTAAGGTGCTGTGCGCCGAACAA
The DNA here is from genome assembly GCF_002895925.1 of Mixta theicola. GTDB lineage: Bacteria > Pseudomonadota > Gammaproteobacteria > Enterobacterales > Enterobacteriaceae > Mixta > Mixta theicola. Next base: position 365,228 of record NZ_NWUO01000002.1, read on the forward strand.
CCGCTGTCGATTCAGGTTCATCCGGGCAAGCCCGCCGCCGAGGCAGGATTCGCGCGTGAAAACGCCGCGGGCGTTCCGCTGAGCGCGCCGGAGCGCAACTATAAGGACGCCAACCATAAGCCCGAACTGGTTTATGCCCTGACCCCTTTCCTGGCGATTAACGGTTTCCGTCCGCTTGCTGAGATCATTGCGCTGCTGCAGCCGGTTGCCGGTGCGCATCCGGCCATCGCCCATTTTTTGCAGCAGCCGGATGAGGCCAGCCTGGCCACGCTGTTTTCCTCTCTGCTCTCATTACGGCAGGAAGAGAAAAAACGCGCGATTGATATTCTTAAGGCTGCACTGCACGCACAGGAGGGCGAGCCCTGGCAGACCATTCAAAATATTGCCGAGTGGTATCCTGATGACAGCGGGCTTTTCTCGCCGCTGCTGCTTAACGTGATTGAGCTACAGCCGGGCGAAGCGATGTTTTTATTCGCTGAAACGCCGCACGCCTATTTACGCGGCGTGGCGCTGGAGGTGATGGCTAACTCAGATAATGTGCTACGTGCCGGATTGACGCCGAAACATATTGATATTGCCGAACTGATGGCCAACGTGAAATTCACGCCACGCACCACTGACAGCCTGCTTACCGAGCCGGTGCTGCATAACGATACCCGCGATTTCCCCGTTCCGGTCGATGACTTCGCCTTCGCTATTCATCAGCTAAACGCCACGCCGATTACGCTTAGCCAGCAGAGCGCGGCGATCCTGTTCTGTATTGAAGGCGAAGCCCGGCTGACGGGCCAGCAGCAGCTGACGCTCAGGGCAGGCGAATCCTGTTTTGTCGCCGCCGGCGAATCGCCAATAGCGGTTTGCGGTCATGGACAACTTGCCCGGGTTTACAACCTGCCAGGCTGACGGTTACGCCTGTAAATGCTATGATTATTCAATAAATTAATATCAGGCATTGATACCGGGAAAAGGATGAAACGATGAATAAGACGAAAATTGCGGTTGGCGTTGTAGTCGCGCTGGGAGTGGTCTGGACGGGCGCGGCCTGGCTGACGGGCAAGCAGATCGAAAGTCACATGGATCAGATAGTGCAAAACGCGAATGCGCAGTTGACGAAGCTTGCGCCGGACAGCCGTCTGAAAGTGAGTTATCAGAACTATCAGCGCGGTCTGTTTACCAGCCGTACGCAGCTGGTCGTGCAGGCCAGTTCGCAAACGGAAGATAATGCGCTGCTGAAGCCGGGTCAAAGCGTGGTGCTTAATGAAACTATCGATCACGGGCCTTTCCCTTTCGCCCAGCTGAAAAAGTTTAATCTGATCCCCAGTATGGCTTCGGTACACAGCGAACTGGAAAATACCGCCGCGTTGAAAAAACTGTTTGAGCTGACCAAAGGTAAATCGGTAATTGATGCGGATACGCGTATCGGCTACAGCGGCGCAACCGCCTCGGCGATTCGTCTGCTGCCGCTTGATTATCAAAACGGCAAAACCGGCGAGCGCTACGCCTGGAACGGCGGCACGCTGGACATCGACAGCGACGCCGACGGCGATCGGGTAAATTTCGACACCAATATCGACAGCGTGGCGTTGACGGTAAGAAACGAGGAAAATCTGCCGGTTCTGTTCACCCTGAACGGCATTAGCCTCGATGGCAAAACCTGGCTCAGCCCGCAGGGCGTACGCATTGGCGATCAGCATTTCAACCTGAAAAAGCTGACCACGGCGGTTAACGGCCAGGAAGCGGCGACGCTGGCAGGCATGGACATTAAAACGAAGTTTGATGCCAGCGGTAATACCGTTGCCGGCCAGGTGGATTACGTTATCGATAACGTGACGCTGGAAAAACACAGTTTTGGTTCCGGCAAGATGACCCTGAAGCTGTCGCAGCTTGATGGCCAGGCACTGAAAACGGCCTCAGATAACTATCGCAGCCAGATGCAGGCGTTGATCAATCAGCCCGGCATTCAGCAGGATCCCGTGCGTTATCAGGAAGGCGTACGTCAGATCCTGGCCGCTAACCTGCCGCTGCTGCTGAAAGGCGATCCGGTGATATCCGTGGCTCCGCTAAGCTGGAAAAACGATAAAGGGGAAAGCACCTTTAATTTGGCGGCGCATTTTAAAGATCCCGCTACCGCTCAGGGCGCAGCGCAAACCCCTGCCGAAGCGCTAAGCCGTATGCTGAAAACGCTGGATGGCAAGCTGGTAATTAATATGCCGATGGCGACCGAAATGATGAAGCAGGTGGCAATGGCGGAAGGCTATCAGGAATCTGAGGCCGATAAGCTGGCTGAGCAGCAGGTTAAAGGGCTGGCGGCGATGGGACAGATGTTCCGTCTGACGCAACAGCAGGATGATAACATCGTGACCAGCCTGCAGTTTAACGGGTCTCAGGTGACGATGAACGGCGAAAACATGCCGCTCGACGGCTTCCTCTCCCGTTATATGCTGGGCGCGCCAGCGGAAGCGCTGCCGGAGTAAGGCTAGCGCGCCGAATTTAACTCTTGCCAGGGCGACATTATGTCGCCCTTCTTTTTTTGCATCAGTGGCATTATTTTGCGCACTTCTTCTCAACCGTAAAAATAAATAGTTGCGTTCACTGGCTTATTTAATAACTATGCATTTCCATCCTCAGGATTGAGGTTACTTTCTGTTTAGCAGAAATAATAAAAAAGGAATAGCAAGTGAAAATAATAGCATCGATATTATTAGCTTTCTCTCTTTCCGCCTGCACCATTAAACCTTGTCCGTTATTAGATAAGCAAACTTCCGAACGGCTTGATGAGATAATCCAACAGCAGGTTATTCCGGCGCATAATAAAGCGCCAGGAGAAAAAATAGCCGATATTTCCGCAGCCTTTCTCGGTACGCCTTATCAGGAGAATACGCTAATGGGATCGGACAGCATCCCGGAGCAGCTGGTAGTAAATTTCAACGGCGTTGACTGTTTTACCCTGTTAGATTATGTCGCCGCGCTCAGCCACGCCAGCAGCCGCAACGACTTTTTCACTCAGCTGCGCCTTACGCGCTATCATCAGGGCCAGGTCAGCTTTACCCAGCGCAAACATTTTTTCTCCGACTGGTTTAGCCTGCCGCCAGTGAATGCGCGTGATATTACCGATAAGCTTAATACGCCTACCGTTATGGTAATTAAACAGCTTAATTTAAAAGCCGACGGCGTTTATTATCTTCCTGGCGTGCCGGTGACTCCTCGAACCATTCATTATATTCCGACTAATAATATTAATAAGGCGACATTACAGGCGCTACAAACCGGCGACTATCTGGGGATCTATTCGCCGCTGACGGGCCTGGATGTTTCTCATACGGGGATTGTGATTAAAAAAGATAACCAGGTCTGGTTACGCAACGCCTCTTCTTTGAAAATAAATAATAAGGTCGTCGATACGCCGCTGCTCTCTTATATTAAGTCGCGTCCGGGAATTGTCGTCGCCCGTCCGCTATAGCGCCAGCCCGTATCGTTTTAGCCTGCGGGCTGGCGATTTCAGGTTAGCCCGCTACGCGCTGGCGAATACGTTGTTTCTCTTCTTCGCTCAGGAAGGCGATGGTCAAACCATTTTCCTGAGCGGTACGAATATGCTCAGCCGACAGGCCAGCCTGCGGTGCGGCAACCTGGTACTCATGCGCAATTTCGATGCCCTGCACGGCCGGATCGTCGGTATTCAGCGTCGCGAGAATGCCGTGATCGAGGAATTTCACCAGCGGATGATGGGCAAGGTGCGCCACGGTACTGGTCTGAATATTTGAGGTCAGACAGGACTCAATACCAATGCGATGCTCGGCAAGGAAATCCATCAGCGCCGGATCTTCCACCGCCTTAACGCCATGTCCGATACGTTCAGCGCCCAGCTCACGAATCGCCTGCCAGATACTTTCCGCCCCGGCGGCCTCACCGGCATGTACCGTAACCCGGAAGCCCGCGTCACGCGCCCGGTTAAAGTGGCTAAGGAATTCACTACCGGGGAAGCCCAGCTCATTACCGGCCAGATCGACAGCGGTAATGCCGTCACGATGCGCCAGCAGCCCTTCCAGCTCATTCAGGCAGGCTTCTTCGCCAAACGTACGGCTCATAATACCAATCAGACGCACATCAATATTGTGCTGCTGGCAGCCAGCGCGCACGCCATCAATCACCGCTTCCACCACGCCGGCAATCGGCAGATTGTGGTTCATCGCCATGTAGCCTGGCGAAAAACGCAGCTCGGCGTAATGGATCCCGGCGCGTACGGCATCCTCAACGTTCTCCAGCGCTACGCGACGGCAGGCTTCCAGCGAACCCAGCACCTTCACGCCCCAGTCAAGTTTTTGCAGAAAACTCACCAGGTCCGGCTGGTTTTCTACTACCTGCACATGGGGACGCAGCGCCTCAAGGCTGTCGGCTGGCAGAGCAATATTAAATTCACGTCCTAAATCAAGGATGGTGGCTGCGCGGATATTGCCATCAAGGTGGCGATGAATATCGGTAAGCGGAAGGCGGGCGGCGATCATATGCACTCACTTTTAATCTTTAAGGTAAGGTGCAGAGTAGTATAAAAATAAGTTGCGCAACTATGCCAGATAATTGCGCAAGATGTTAAACCAACTGCTGATTAAATGGGCGTTGGGTAGTCCCGCGGCGTTTTTACTCCCCTGCTCGCTTTGGCAGCTGCCAGGTCTCCTGCGCCACCAGCGCGTCATGCGCGTCCTGGCTGCGGCGGCGAAAATCGCTGGGGCTGACGCCGACGCGTTTACGGAATACGCGGGAAAAATAGAGCTGATCGTCGTAACCCACTTCCCGGCCAATGGAAGCGATCGGTTCCTGAGTGGTTTGCAGCAGCAGCTTGGCGCGGATCACCCGCTGATCTTCACGCCAGCGCAGCAGATTCACCCCCATCTGTTCGCGAAACAGGTGCGCCAGCCGAGACGGCGACAGGCAAACGTGCTTCGCCACCGCCTCAATTTTTAGTTCGCCAGCCAGGTTGTTGGTAACGTACTGGCAGGCTTCAATAATGCGCGGATCGCGAATTTGCTGATGGGAACGCGGATCTTCTTCCACCGCCCGCAGCAGCAGCCGCTCCAGCAGATTCATCGCCAGCTCTTCGGCAAAGCGCCGCCCGGAATTATGGGTCTGTTCAATGCTGGCGAACAGGCGATCGAACTCGCCGCGCAGCGATTCCGACAGCCGCAGGCGGCCCACGCCGTTGGTTTCATCCTGCCAGCGCAGCCAGTCATGCCAGTAGGCGCGCGGACGGAAATAGATCCAGCGGTGATACCAGCAGTCGCTTTCCGGCGCCCGGCCATAATAATGTGGCGTTTTAGGCTGAAACAGCAGCATTTCGCCTGGCTCGCAGTCGAAAGAGACATCACCGTCAAATACCCGGCCCCGTCCTTTTATCGTCAGGTTGATAATGTAGCCTTTCATGCCGTGCGGACGATCGATACAGAAATCGAGCGCACCACCGGCGCTAATCGGCGTCAGCCCGGCCACCAGCCAGGCATTAAATGCATAGCCCGGCAGCAAAGGGTTGGGCTGTGACTCAATCGGTTGACGATGATACATAATATTCCTCGTAGCGAAGCGTCAGAATAGCGGGCAACCGTCAGGCTGCCCGCAACGATCAGGCCACTTTATGGCTCTGTTTGTAGCGGTCAAAAATTACCGCGGCCAACAGTATCAGACCGCGCACCACATACTGTGAGAAAGGTGAGATATTCAGAAGATTCATCGCATTCTCAACGGTACCGAGGATCAGCACGCCCGCCACTACGTAAGAGATTTTGCCAATCCCGCCTTTCAGCGATACGCCGCCCAGCACGCAGGCAGAGATAACGATCAGCTCATAGCCCAGCGAAGTCATCGGCTGCCCGCTGGTCATACGCGAGGCAAGAATGATCCCGGCTGCGGCAGAAACCAGCCCGGAGAGGATAAAGATGATGATGCGGGTACGCACCACCGGCACGCCCGCCAGGCGCGCCGCCTCTTCGTTACCGCCGATCGCCAGCGTATTGCGGCCAAAGGTGGTTTTATTCAGCAGAAAACCGAAGATGATCATGGTGCCAATGGTCAGCCAGATCGGCGCCGGCAGGCCGAACCAGTTGGCGTAGCCCAGCGCGAAGAAACGTTCATCCTCAATGCCCACCGCTTTGCCGTCGGAGAAGATATAGGCCAGGCCGCGCACAATCTGCATGGTCGCCAGCGTGGTAATCAGCGCGTTGATTTTCAGCTTAGCGATCACAAAGCCGTTAACAAAGCCGCAGGCCATGCCCAGCAACAGCCCGGCGCCGATGCCCAGCCACAGGCTTTCGGTCATATTAATCACCACGGCGGTGGTAACGCCCGCGCAGGCGATCACCGAGGCGACGGAGAGGTCAAAGTCGCCGGAGGCGAGGCAGAACAGCATACCGCACGCCACCATGCCGGACATCGACATCGCCAGACCCAGCCCTTTCATATTGATAAACGAGCCAAAGTTAGGAATAAACAGCACGCAGGCGATAAACAGTACGGCAAAAACCACCAGCATCCCGAAGTTATCCCAGATACGGCCCAACCGTAAACCGGAACGCGCTACCGGCGGCGTATTTGAAGTCGTGGAAGACATAGCATTACTCCTGCATCAGGCCACGGCGGCCGTCTGTTGCGTATTTTTCGGCATGGCAAGGCTCAGCGTTAGCTGCTCCGTTGCCTCATCATGTAACAGTTCACCGGCGATCTCGCCTTCGCGCATCACCAGAATACGATCGGCAAGGCCCATCACCTCCGGCAGATCGCTGGAGGCGAACAGCACGGCAATGCCCTGCTGCGCCAGCGCATAGATCAGGTTGTAGATCTCATGTTTGGCCCCGACGTCGATCCCGCGCGTCGGCTCATCCAGCAAAATGACCTTCATCTCCTCGGACAGCCAGCGGCCCAGAATCGCCTTCTGCTGGTTGCCGCCGGACAGGTTCATAATCAGCTGATCGGCGCCGGGCGTTTTGATATTTAACGAGCGGATATGCTTATCGGCGTTCTGCGATTCCCAGCGATGATCGATCAGGCATCCCGCCGTCAGGTTATTACGCCGGGCGGAAATATTGATATTATCGCGCACCGAATGGACCGGAATGATGCCGTCAGCTTTGCGATCTTCCGGGCAAAGCATGATCCCGGCGCGAATCGCGTCTGAGGGCTCGCTGATCGCCAGCGCTTTGCCATCCAACAGCACGCGCCCCGCCTTCAGCCGCGTGGCGCCAAACAGCCCTTTCATCAGCTCGCTGCGTCCGGCGCCGACCAGGCCAAACAGCCCCACGATTTCGCCGGCGCGTACGTTGAACGATACCGGCTTTCTGACGCCAACCGCATGGACGCCGTCCAGCTGTAGCCTCACCGGGCCATGCTCACGCGGCGCGTAGCCATAAACATCGCCCAGATCGCGCCCAACCATCGCCTGCACCAGCATGTCGTGACTGGTATTCGGCATATCGTCAAAGGTGCGCACGTAGCGCCCGTCTTTAAACACGGTAATCGCATCGCTAAGCGCAAAGATCTCTTCCATACGATGCGACACATACAGCACCACGCGCCCTTCCGCGCGCAGCTGATGAATAACGCGGAACAGCTGCTCGATTTCCCGCGCCGACAGCGAGCTGGTTGGTTCATCAAAGGCGATAATTCTGGCATTGCGCGCCAGCGCCTTGGCGATCTCCACCATTTGCCACTGCCCAAGCGACAGATATTTCAGCGGCGTATCGGGATCGATATCCATCCCTAAGTTTTTCAGCTGTAGCCCCGCCTCATAGCGCAGCAGCTTACGGTTGACCAGCCCGCCACGCTGCGGCAGCTGGCCGAGATAGATATTTTCCGCAATGCTCATTTCCGGTACCAGGTGCAGCTCCTGGTAGATAATGGCCACCCCGGCATTCAGCGCGTCGGTGGTATGGCTGAAGCTCACCGGCCTGCCCTGAATCTGAATTGCGCCGCCGCTGGGCTGATAGCTGCCGCTAAGGATTTTCAACAGCGTCGATTTACCGGCGCCGTTTTCCCCCATCAGCGCGTGCACTTCGCCTGCGCGACAGCTAAAGCTAATATCCTGCAGCGCCTTCACGCCGGGAAAAGTTTTACTGATGCCATGAAACGACAGAAAGGCTGAATCAGTGTTCATGGTGTCTCCGCTTTGCCTGTTCACTGTGAACGCCGGTTAACCGGCGTAAGATGATGACAACCTGCCGGCATAAAAAATGCGGGCCGGCTTACCGGGCGAGGTTCGCCGCCCGGTAATGACTCAATGCCTTACATCAGCCCTTTTTTCGCCAGTTCCGCCTTGAAGTTATCGCGGGTAATCAGCACCACATCCGTTACCTCGGTGAATTTCTGCGGCTCATGATTGTTGGTTACCCAGTCGTGCAGCATCTGGATACTTTTATAGCCATGCACATCGGGGCTTGGCAGCAGCGAGCCGTAGAAGCCGGTCGCCTGGCCTTTAGAAAGTTCACTGATGGCATCCACGCCGTTGATGCCGATACCGATAACATTGGCCGCCTTAAAGCTCTGCCCTTCGGTGGCACGCACGCCGCCAAGCACGGTGTTATCATTCATGCCGACGATCAGCCAGTTCTTCACTTCCGGATGCTGCACCAGCAGCGAGTTAGCGGCATCAAAAGCGCCGGGAATATCATTAGATTTGGTGGGAACCTGATAGATCTGTTTTTCCGGGAAACCGGCCGCCTTCAGCGCATCGATTGAGCCGGAAGTGCGGCGGCGCGCGGTATCCAGTTCGTTAGCCGTGATCGCCATTACCGCGGAGGTTTTCACATCCCAGCCGCGCTTTTGCATCTCTTTATACAGTTCCTGGCCCTGACGCTCGCCGATTTTGGTGGCCGCCATCATGACCAACGGCACGCTATCCATCGGCTTGCCTTTGGCGGTTACAAACTGATCGTCCACCGCAATCACTTTCAAATCGTAGCTGCGCGCTTTTGCCATAATCGCCGATCCCAGTTTGGGATCGGGCGTACAGATAACAAAGCCCTTCGCGCCGCTGGCCGCCAGGCTGTCGATAGCGTTCAGGGTTTTTTCGCCGTCGGGCACCGCGATCTTAATCACCTCAAAGCCCAGATCTTTGCCCGCCTTATCGGCGAACTTCCATTCCGTCTGGAACCACGGCTCTTCCGGTTGCTTAACCAGGAAGCCCAGTTTCATCGTCTCAGCGATAGCGGATTGTGACATAACGGCAGCCAGCCCGATGGCGGCTAACGCTTTAGTGAATTTGTGCATGTTGTTCTCCGGCGCAGTGTAATTTTTTCGTTGTGCGTAACGAAACGGTGTAAACGATACCAATCGGATTAAAAACGTTTTGAAAACGATAAATCAGGTAATTAGCTCGATGATTGTGCGTTACCTGAACAAACGCTGGGCTAGTTTTAGCGGGAAATGCCGTACGAAATGTAGAGCGGTATCACATAGCAAAACTATGACAAATTAATCCATAAATTCAGCAATTTTAACCGGAGGTTAACTTTTGATCGGCTTCACATAACCTGTAACGATGACAGAAAAATGCATATATGCAGCTGGCAAGGGCTAACCGAAAAACCGCCGCGCTTTTTAGTGTTAAAGCCTGCGATTGTTCATTAACAGGAGAGCCCGAATGCGTGCTGGTGCCATAACGATTGGTCTGGACTTTGGCAGCGATTCGGTTCGCGCCCTGGCAGTAGACTGCCAAAGCGGCGAAGAACTACAAAAAGAGGTGGCGCCCTATACGCGCTGGATGGCCGGTCAGTACAACGTGCCGCAGGCCAGCCAGTTCCGTCATCATCCGCTGGATTATATTGAAGCGCTGGAAAAAGCGATTTGCGGCGTGGTGGCGCGCCTGAGCGACGAACAGCGCGCCGCCGTCGTTGGCATTGGCGTGGATTCTACCGGCTCGACGCCGGCACCGATTGACCGTGACGGTAACGTACTGGCGCTGCGCCCTGAATTTGCTGATAACCCCAACGCGATGTTTGTACTGTGGAAAGATCACACCGCGATTGAAGAAGCGGAAGAGATTAACCAGCTCTGCCGCAGCGGCCAGTTTGAAGACTACTCACGCTATATTGGCGGCGTGTACTCCTCTGAATGGTTCTGGGCCAAAATTCTGCATGTATCCCGTGCCGACGCCGCCGTGCGCGACGCCGCCGTTTCCTGGATTGAGCTGTGCGACTGGGTGCCTGCGCTGCTAAGCGGCACCACCGCTCCGGCGGCTATTCGACGCGGACGCTGCGCCGCCGGTCATAAATCATTGTGGCATCCCAGGTGGGATGGCCTGCCGCAGGCGGCGTTTTTCGACGCGCTCGATCCAATATTGACCCAACAGCTGGATTACCCGCTGTTTACCGACACCTTTACCGCTGAGAAGCCGGTCGGCACGCTGACGGCGGAGTGGGCGCAGCGCCTCGGCCTCGCTACTTCCGTGGTGCTGTCCGGCGGCGCGTTTGACTGCCATATGGGCGCGGTTGGCGCCGGTGCCCAGCCTTATACCCTGGTAAAAGTCATTGGCACCTCCACCTGTGACATTCTTATTGCCGATAGCGAACGCGTCGGCAGCCGCGCGATTGAGGGGATCTGCGGCCAGGTTGACGGCAGCGTCACGCCGGGCGTTATTGGCCTGGAAGCGGGCCAGTCCGCCTTTGGCGATATGTACGCCTGGTTCAGTCGCCTGCTGAACTGGCCGCTACAGCTGGCCGCGCGTCAGCAGCCCGCGTTAAAACCACAGCTTGACGCGCTGTCGCAGGATCTGCTGCGCCAGTTAACCGATGCCTGGGTGGCGGATCCGCAGCTCGATCATCTGCCGGTGGTGCTGGACTGGTTTAACGGTCGTCGCACGCCGTTTGCCAACCAGCGACTGAAAGGCGTGATTACCGATCTTAACCTGGGCACCGATGCGCCCACCCTGTTCGGCGGCTTTATCGCCGCTACCGCCTTTGGCGCCCGCGCCATTATGGAGTGCTTTGAACAGCAGCAGATCCCGGTAGAAAACATCCTGACGCTGGGCGGCATCGCCCGTAAGTCCCCGGCCATTATGCAGGTGTGCTGCGATGTGATGAACCGACCGCTGGATATTGTGGCGTCCGATGAGTGCTGCGCGTTGGGCGCGGCGATCTTTGCCGCAGTGGCGGCGGGCGTTTATGAGAGCGTCCCCAGCGCCCAGCAGCAGATGGCCAGCCCGGTAGAAAAAACGCTGCAGCCCGACGCCTCACGCGTGGCGCGCTATCAGCAGCTTTATGAACGTTATCAACAGTGGTGTGCGACAGCTGAACCGAACTATGCCGCACGTCCCTCTTCCGCTATTTAAGGAGTTTTTATGCAACAGTTTGATTCGCTGAGCGTGTGGTTTGTGATTGGCACCCAGCATCTGTATGGACCGGAGACGCTGCGTCAGGTCGCCGATCATGCGCAGCAGGTGGTAGATGGGCTGAACCGGGAAGCGGGCCTGCCGGTAAAACTGGTACTGAAACCGCTGGTGAAAAGCCCGGACGAAGCGCTGGCGCTGTGCCGCGACGCTAACCATGACAACAGCTGCATCGGCATTATTACCTGGCTGCACACCTTCTCGCCGGCCAAAATGTGGATTGGCGGCCTGTCGGTGTTGACCAAGCCGCTGCTGCAGTTCCATACCCAGTTTAACGCGGAAATTCCGTGGGAAAGTATGGATATGGATTTTATGAACCTGAACCAGACGGCGCACGGCGGCCGCGAGTTCGGCTTTATCGGCGCGCGCATGGGCCTTTCCCACAGCGTAGTTACCGGCCACTGGCAGGAGAGCCAGAGCCATCAACGCCTTGGCAAGTGGATGCGCGGCGCGGCAGCGCGTCACGCCAGCCAGCAGCTAAAAGTGGCGCGCTTCGGCGACAATATGCGTGAGGTGGCGGTAACCGAAGGCGATAAAGTCGCGGCGCAGATCCAGTTTGGCTATGCGGTTAACGGCTGGGGCGTGGGCGATCTGGTCGATGTCATTAATCAGGTAAGCGATGGCGACGTTAACGCGCTGATTGATCAATACGAAAGCCAGTATCGGTTTAGCGCAGTCGCCGCCGTTAACGGCGAGAAACGTCAGAACGTGCTGGATGCGGCGCGTATCGAACTCGGCATGAAACGTTTCCTCGACGATGAAGGCTGTCGCGCTTTTACCACTAACTTCCAGACATTGCACGGCATGACGCAGCTGCCGGGCCTGGCGGTTCAGCGCCTGATGGCGCAGGGTTACGGTTTTGCCGGCGAAGGCGACTGGAAAACCGCCGCCCTGCTGCATATTTTCAAAGTGATGGCGGGCGATCGTCCTGGCGGCACCTCATTTATGGAAGATTATACCTACCATTTCTCGCCGGGTAACGAGCTGGTGCTGGGTTCGCATATGCTGGAGGTTTGCCCGTCTATTGCGAAAGAAGAGAAGCCGCTGCTGGACGTACAGTTCCTCGGCATCGGCGGCAAGGCCGATCCGGCCCGCCTGATCTTCTCAACGCCTGCTGGTCCGGCGGTGAACGCCAGCGTTATCGATATGGGCGACCGCTTCCGCCTGCTGGTGAACGTGGTGGACGCTATCGAACAGCCGCAGCCGTTGCCGAAGCTGCCGGTGGCTAACGCTCTGTGGAAAGCGCAGCCATCGCTGGCGACAGCATCTGAAGCCTGGATCCTTGGCGGCGGCGCGCATCATACCGTCTTCAGCCAGGCGCTGGACGCGGATGATATGCGTCTGTATGCCGAGATGCACGGCATCGAAGTGATGGTCATTGATAATGACACCACGCTGCCCGCCTTTAAGGATGCGCTGCGCTGGAATGAGGTTTATTACCGTCTGAACCGCTAGATTCGTCAACTGAGCACGCAGCCGCATCATCGATGCGGCTTTTTTATTGTCGCTCTTTGAATTAAGTCACCAGGGTGAGCAAGTAATATAATTTGCTGGTGATGCAAATATTTTTAACGTGATGACTGGCTAAATAAAAGGATTTTTACCATCGTAAGCTAAGGCAAGCTATACCCCTTATTTCGCATTGACTCCCCTGCGTTCACGATTTGGGTGCGCTGATATTTTACTTTGTCTTTTTATTGCAGCATATCCTTCCGCTGAAGTGGAATGTATGTAAATGCTCTTGCCGTTAAACAAACTATTAATTTCAACATTTATTAAATAATTGAAAATATCTCAAATTATTAATTCCCTGTATGAAATAAGACGAAATTAACTGTGCCGAATTAACGGGACAATCTTCCTTATTAGCGTTTAGCAGACCATCAAAATACCGCTCTTCATTTATTTGCCCTGTTGACTGCCTACTGGTACGTTGCGGAGCGGGGATAAGTTATTACCTCTACAGTATGTTGTAACTAATAAGCGAACTTAAAAAGCGCCCCGCCCAGAACGGTATCCTTTAGGCGGTAATCAGCCGTTAGATACCCTTCAGGCACGAGGCGCCGCTGCTACTGCTCCAGCCTGATACGCTTCACCGGCGCATTCTGCTGCCGATCCCATATTACCGTCAGCAGCCGCTGCAGCGCGATAAAGGCAAACAGCAGAATGCCGATAGCAATTTTGGTCCACCATGAACTCAACGTTCCGTCAAAATTGATCCAGGTCTGGATTAGCCCCTGAATCAGGACGCCGAACAGCGTACCCAGCACGGTGCCTACCCCGCCGGATAGCAGCGTGCCGCCAATCACCACCGACGCGATCGCATCCAGCTCTACGCCCATTCCCGCCAGTGCGTAGCCTGCCGAGGTATAGAGCGAGAAAACAATCCCTGCCAGCGTCGCCAAAAATGTGGACAGCATATAAATCTTCACCGTCGTGGCGCGGGTTGAAATGCCCATCAGCTGCGCCGAATGCATACTACCGCCGATGGCATAAACCTGATTACCAAAGCGGGTGCGATGCGCCAGCATAATCCCCACCACCACCACCATCAGCATGATTAACGCCATCAGGCTCAGGCGTCCTCCGCCCGGCATTTTCCACGCCAGGCTGGAAAGCATGCTGTAAAGCGGATGATCGATAGGCAGAGAGCTCTCCGCGATCAGATAGCTACAGCCGCGCAGAAAAAACATGCCCGCCAGGGTGATAATAAACGCCGGGATCTTCAGCGCATCGATCAGCCATCCCATCAGCGCCCCGAAAGCGGCGCCCGCCAGCAAAATAATGCTAAACGCCAGCCAGGGGGAAAGATGCAGATCGCCAATCGCTCTGGCCAGGAAGACCCCGGTAAAGGCGATCACCGCGCCGACTGAGAGATCGATCCCGCCGGAGAGGATCACAAAAGTCATCCCGACGGCGATAATGCCGAGAAACGCATTATCGGTAAGTATATTGCCAATCACGCGGGTGGAAGCAAAGCCGGGAAACTGCGTCAGACAAAACAGGTAGCCCGTGATAAACACCAGCAGCGTAATCATTAGGGGTAAATGACGTTTAAACATTTTTGCCTCGCCGTTTCAGTAATTGCAGAAAACGCGGCGACTGCAGCAGCAGAACCGCCATCACCACCACCGCCTTGACCACCTGATTGAGCTCCGGCTGAAAGCCGGAAAGCAGGATGCCGGTGTTCATCGCCTGAATAATCAGCGCGCCCAGCAGCGACAGCAGCAGATTAAAACGTCCGCCCATTAGCGAAGCGCCGCCGATCACCACGGCCAGAATGGCATCCAGTTCCAGCCACAGTCCGGCATTGTTGGCGTCGGCACCGCGAATATCCGCCGCGACAATCAGCCCGGCCACCGCCGCGCACAGCCCGCTGATAACATAGGCAGACATCACCACCAGCCAGCCGTTGACGCCGGCGTTGCGCGCGGCGCGCAGATTAATGCCCACGGCTTCGATAAACAGCCCAAGCGCGGTTTTACGCGTCAGCAGCCAGACCAGCAGCGCCACGATCGCGGCGATCCATACCGGCACCGGCAACAGCCCAAACGCGCCGCTGCCGATCCAACCCAGCGCATCGCTGTCAAAGGTGACGATTTGCCCCTGGGTAATCAGCTGGGCGATACCGCGCCCGGCCACCATCAGGATCAGCGTGGCGACAAACGGCTGGATTTTCAGCAGCGCCACCAGAATGCCGTTCCACAGGCCGCACAGCGCGCCGCTGCCCAGCGTAACCAGAATAACCACCGGCAAACTGTATCCTGCCACCGTTAAGGTTGCCGCCGTGGCACCGGCGATGGCCATAATCGCGCCAACGGAAAGATCGATGCCGCCGGTGGCGATCACCAGCGTCATGCCGATGGCCAGCAGCGCAACCGGTACCGCGCGGTTAAGAATATCGATCGGGCTGCCAAATAGCCGTCCATCCTGCAAATGCAGCACAAAAAAATTATGCGCCACCAGGCTATCGATCAACAGCACCAGAATCAGCGCTGCCAGCTGCGGCATACCGGGCGGGAATTTACGCTTCTGCATAGCGGGCTTCTCCGATAATACGTGGCCTTCAGGCATGTTGAGCTCCTCCATCCGCAATCGCGCTGACGATCGCCGCCACCGACAGTTTTTCCAGCGGGATTTCCGCCACCTGCTGTCGATCGCGCAGGATCACTACGCGATCGGCGTAGCCCACCAGCTCTTCCAGCTCCGAAGAGATCACCAGCAGCGCCAGCCCATCGGCGCAAAGCGACTCGATCAGGCGAATAATTTCCGCATGCGCGCCCACGTCAATGCCGCGCGTCGGCTCATCAAGGATCAAAAACTGCGGCCGGGTTACCAGCCAGCGGGACAGCAGCACCTTCTGCTGGTTGCCGCCGGAAAGCAGCTCGACGGGCTGTTCCTCGTTGGGAGTACGAATACCAAGCTGACGAATAAAGCGCTGGGCGATCTCGCTCTGTTCACGTTTGCTAAGCGGACGCAGCCAGCCCCGCTGCGCCTGCAGCGCAAGAATGATATTTTCCCGCACCGAGGCCGCGCCAATAATGCCGTCGGTTTTACGATCTTCGGGACAAAATCCCATGCCAAGCCGCGATGCCTGCGCCGGGCTGCGTATATTTTGCTTTTTACCGCGGATCGTCGCCGTGCCGCTGTCGGGCCGTCGAATGCCAAACAGGACTTCCGCCGTCTCGGTACGGCCAGAACCCAGCAGCCCCGCCAGCCCCACGGCTTCGCCCGGACGCACCTGCAGGTTAAACGGCTCAATGGCACCCTTTTTGCCGTAGTGTTGAAATTCCACCACCGGTTTTTCGCTGCGCAAGGTGCGCCCGGCACGCTGCAGCGCGGTTTGCAGCAGGTCGCGTCCCAGCATCAGCTTAATCAGCTCCAGCTGCGACAGCGTATGGGTTTCACGGGTGGCGATATATTGCCCGTTACGCAGCACGGTGATGCGATCGCAGACGCGATAAACCTGATCGAGAAAATGCGTCACGAAGATCAGGCTCATGCCTTTAGCCCTGAGCTGATTCATCAAGGTAAACAGCATTTCTACCTCGCTGGCATCGAGGCTGGCGGTAGGTTCATCAAGGATCAGCACCTGAGCAGAAAGGTCAACCGCGCGACAGATAGCGATGATTTGCTGCATCGCCACGGAATAGTGACCAAGCGGACGATTAACATCCAGTTCAAAGCCATAACGATTAAGCAGGCTGCGGGCGTCGTTGACCATCGTCTTACGATCGACCATTCCGAAGCGCTTAGGCTCGCGCCCGATAAACAGATTATCCGCCACTGACATATTCGGCAGCAGGTTCACCTCCTGATAAACGGTGCCGATCCCCGCCTGCTGCGCCTGAGCAGTATTGCGCGGCGTTATCGGCTGGCCGTTCAGTACAATCTCACCGGCGTCACGCTGATAAACGCCGGTCAGCACTTTAATCAGGGTAGATTTCCCCGCCCCGTTTTCGCCCAGCAGCGCCATAATTTCCCCGCGCCGCAGGCTGAAAGAGACATTATCCAGCGCCTTAACCCCAGGGAAGAATTTGCTGACGCCACGAATATCCAGCAGCCGATCTGTTTGCTCGTTCATAATGCGCCTCGGTAAATAAAAAGGCCGGCGCAGGCGGCAACGCCTGGCCGACGACAGCGGTTAAGCGCGGCTTAATAGCCCATATCTTTTTTCTTATCGAGTTGGCTTTGCGCATCGGCAGGCAGCCAGAGCCTGGTAACGGTTTTTATCACTTTCGGCGGCACGGTGCCGTTCTGCTTAAATTTCTCCAGCGCGTCAAATGCCGGGCCAGCCATATTTGGCGTTAGCTCAACGTTGGCGTTGGCTTCGCCTGCCAGCATCGCTTTATAAATATCCGGTACGCCATCAATTGAGCCGGTGAGAATATCTTTCCCCGGTTTTAACCCGGCTTCTTTAATAGCCTGAATCGCGCCGATGGCCATATCGTCGTTATGCGCATAAACCATGCAGATATTTTTTCCGTTATTTTCCGCCTTAATAAAGCTTTCCATTACCTCTTTACCTTTGCTGCGGGTAAAGTCGCCGGACTGCGAACGAATTATTTTGATATTAGGCGTACTGGCGATCGCTTCGGTGAAGCCTTTTTTACGATCGATCGCCACGCTGGCCCCCACCGTTCCCTGCAGCTCCACGACGTTACAAGGTTTGCCATTCATTTGTTTTACCAGCCAGTCGCCGATCAGCCGCCCTTCCAGCACGTTGTCCGCCGTGACCACTGACATATAAAGTGATTTATCTTTCACTACGATGGCGCGGTCGAGCAAGAATACCGGGATCCCCACATCCTTCGCTTCTTCCAGCACCGGCTCCCAACCGGTTTGCACCACCGGCGCAATAAAGATGGCATCCACGCCCTGCGCGATAAATGAACGTACCGCCTTAATTTGGTTTTCCTGTTTCTGCTGTCCATCGGCAATTTTCAGGGTAATGCCGCGCTTCGCCGCCTCGCTTTTCGCTACGCTGGTTTCAGCAGCACGCCAGCCTGATTCAGAGCCAACCTGGGAAAAACCAACGGTCATATCTGCCGCCAGCACCGGTGCGGCGAGCGCAGAGCTCACCATGGCTGAGATAAGTAAACGCTTCCACATAGTATTTATTCCTCTGGTGGGATTCAGATGTTCAGGTACAAAAGCCATTACAGCCTGGCGGATTCGGCTACGGCAGATTTCGACATACTTCACAAAATGCAATTAATTAAAAGGGTTACCTGTTTTCGGTTTGATAATTATGTGTAGTTAATATGGAAAAAACGCCTGAATTTTGTTAGCGCACCTGTTAAATAACTGTAATAAAGAGAAGCGGTTAGCGAGTCTGCGTTTTGGAACCGATTACAAGGACGTGTAAACTTTAGCCATCACCGTTGCCGTCAGATTCTTCCGGTTAAATAATGGATTTGTGATGATTCGCACAATGCAGAACCCTGTGCTTTTTAAAGAAAATGTTAAGGATTTGGGCTCGCATGCCTGTAATGTAAGGATAGCGAAATTTGTTGTGACAAATCCTGTGTCACTTTTCCCTTACCTGACAACCTTACAGCCCAATATTATTTGATGAGAAAAATCCCAGCAGCCGGTTCATTTTTCGATATACTCTTATGCGGAATCGTTTGCTCAGGCAGAGAAAGGCGATAAAAGGCTAAATCTAAATCTTAACTCTTTCTGAACAGCGCTATTTTCTGATTTTAACTATTTTTTACCCGGCGAGATCTGGACAGATGGCGCGGCCTCTCTATACTGAGTCGCTCAATCTTCTTTCCATTATTATGGTTATTATGACAGCGCAAGATTACCTGTTGAAATTTCGTAAAGTGAATACCTCAGAAAGCCTGGAAAAATTATTCGATCATCTTAATTACTCGCTGACTGACGATCGGGAATTAATGAATATGTACCGCGCTGCCGATCATCGTCGGGCGGAACTGGTTTCCGGCGGACGGCTGTTTAATTTAGGCGAAGTGCCTAAATCGGTTTGGCGCTACGTGGTTTAATCCTGCCTGTCTCCTTCCGCTTCTTTCCCCTATAATGCCCGCTCCAACAGGCGTGATTCGCTTGGGCAACGCCTGTCTCACGCCGCCGTTTGTCCTGTAAGGAATGTATGATGTCGTTAACTTCTTCCGCGCCGCTTCCTGGCGGCTGGCTGCTGCTGCCGCTCGCCTGGCTGATTTTAACCCTGTTAACCAGTGCGTTGGTGGTGGTGATGTATATTAGCGCCCTGTTTACTCCCGCGTGGCGCGAACTGCTGTTCAGCCACGATCACGCATTTCTGCTGCAGTGGGGATTATCGCTGGCGACCTCGCTGGCCGTCTGGTGTTACAGCGCCTGGGTAACATGGATTTTCTGTTTGCGTTCGCGCCGCCTGCCGCGCCATTACATTATCTGGCTGCTGTTGACGGTACTGCTGGCGTTAAAAACGTTTGCGTTTTCTCCGGTAGCCGACGGCGCAGCGGTGCGCTCTTTGCTGATCGCGCTGCTGGCGGCGGCGGTGCTGGTGCCCTATTTCAGGCGCTCCCGGCGGGTGAAAGAGACCTTTATCGCGCCGTAAACGCTGCCAAAATCTCCATAAATTTAATCCTGAGTGCTTTTGCTGATTTTTTAACGGCGCACTGCCGTTGTGATAGCGCCGGGAATATTTGATAATAAGCGGCTTTTATGACTCCGGGCGAAACGATGACCGATTACCTGCTTCTTTTTGTTGGCACCGTGCTGGTGAATAACTTCGTTCTGGTGAAGTTTCTTGGCCTTTGCCCTTTTATGGGCGTCTCCAAAAAGCTGGAAACGGCGATAGGCATGGGGCTTGCGACCACTTTCGTTATTACGCTAGCCTCGATCTGCGCATGGCTGGTGAACCACCTTATTCTGTTGCCGCTGGATCTGGTCTATCTGCGTACGCTCTCCTATATTCTGGTGATTGCGGTTACCGTACAGTTCACCGAAATGGTGGTGCGTAAAACCAGCCCGGCGCTTTATCGCCTGCTGGGTATTTTTCTGCCGCTGATTACCACCAACTGCGCGGTACTGGCGGTGCCTTTGCTGAGCGTTAACCTCAACCATACCTTTTTGCAGGCGGCGCTGTACGGCTTCAGCGCTTCGCTGGGCTTTTCGCTGGTAATGGTGCTGTTTGCCGGAATACGCGAGCGTCTGGTGCTGGCTAATGTGCCGGCGCCGTTCAAAGGTTCTTCTATCGCCCTGATTACCGCAGGCCTGATGGCGCTGGCGTTTATGGGCTTCTCCGGTCTGGTGAAATTCTGATGACCGCTATCTGGATAGCTATTATTGCAATTAGCGCCCTGAGCCTGATTTTTGGCGGGCTGCTGGGCTACGCTTCACGCCGCTTCAAAGTGGAAGCGGACCCCATCGTGGAACAAATCGATAATATCCTGCCGCAGAGCCAGTGCGGACAGTGCGGCTATGCCGGCTGTCGCCCTTATGCCGAAGCGGTTGGCAACAATGGCGAAGCGATCAATAAATGCGCGCCCGGCGGCGAGCAGACCATGCTGAAGCTGGCGGGGCTGCTGAACGTTGAGCCGCAGCCGCTGGATGGCGATGCCAGCGCCAAAGAGCCGGTACGTACCGTCGCCTGGATTGATGAAGCCAACTGCATCGGCTGCACCAAGTGCATCCAGGCCTGTCCGGTTGATGCCATCGTCGGCGCTACACGCGCCATGCACACCGTGCTGAGCGATGTTTGCACCGGCTGTGATCTCTGCGTCGCCCCCTGCCCGACCGACTGTATTGAAATGCGTCCGGTTGCCACCACGCCAGCCAGCTGGAAATGGGATCTGCAAACTATCCCGGTTCGGGTTATTCCTGTGGAACATCATGCTTAACCTACTGAATTTATTGCGTAAAGATAAGGTCTGGAACTTCGACGGCGGCATTCATCCGCCGGAGATGAAAACTCAGTCAAACGGCACGCCGCTGCGTCAGCTCCCGCTGGCGGACCGCTTTATCATCCCGCTTAAGCAACATATCGGTCACGAAGGTGAACTCTGCGTTAAGCCGGGCGATAAAGTGCTGCGTGGACAGCCGCTGACCTTTGGCATCGGCCGCATGCTGCCGGTGCATGCGCCCACTTCCGGCACGGTAGAGGCGATCGGCCCTCATATGACCGCGCACCCGTCCGGGCTGGCTGAAATTTCCGTCTTTATCGTTCCTGACGGCGAAGATCGCTGGATTGAACGCCAGACGCTGACGGATTATCGCCAGCTGTCGCGTGAAGAGGTGGTGAAACGTATTCATCAGGCGGGCGTGGCGGGCCTTGGCGGCGCGGGCTTCCCTACCGCGACCAAGCTGAAAGGCGGGCTGAACACCACCCGCACGCTGATTATTAACGCCGCCGAGTGCGAACCCTATATTACCGCCGACGATCGGCTGATGCAGGATTGCGCCGATGAGGTGGTGGAAGGCAGCCGTATTCTTGCCTGGGTTCTGCAGGCGGAGCGCGTGCTGATCGGCATTGAAGACAATAAGCCTGAAGCGATTGCCGCCCTGAAGCGTGCGTTGGGCGGCAGCAACGATCTGCAGCTGCGGGTGATCCCCACCAAGTATCCTTCCGGCGGTGCGAAGCAGTTAACCAAAATTCTTACCGGCAAAGAGGTGCCGCACGGCGGACGCTCGTCCGACATTGGCGTGCTGATGCAGAACGTCGGCACCGCGTATGCGGTTAAGCGCGCCATCCTCGACGGCGAACCCTTAACCGAGCGCGTCGTTACGCTGACCGGTGAAGCGGTGACCAGGCCCGGCAACGTCTGGGGCCGTCTTGGTACGCCCGTCAGCCATTTACTGCATCAGGCGGGTTTCCAGCCGCAGCCGCAGCAAATGGTGATTATGGGCGGCCCGCTGATGGGCTTTACCCTACCCGCGCTGGATGTGCCGGTGGTCAAAATCACCAACTGTCTGCTGGCGCCTGCCGTCAGCGAAATGGGTGCTCCCCAGCAGGAGCTCTCCTGTATTCGCTGTAGCGCCTGCGCCGATGCCTGTCCGGCCGGTCTGCTGCCTCAGCAGCTTTACTGGTACAGCCAGGGTGCCGATCACGACAAAGCGCGTGCTTACCATATTGAAGACTGCATTGAATGCGGCGCCTGCGCCTGGGTTTGTCCCAGCAACATTCCGCTGGTGCAGTATTACCGTCAGGAAAAAGCCGAACTGCGCGCGATCGATCTGGAAGCGAAGCGTACCGCCGAGGCGAAAGCGCGTTTTGAAGCGCGCCAGGCGCGTCTTGAGCGCGAGAAGCTGGCCCGCGAAGCGCGTCATACCCAGGCGAAGCGCAGCGTAAGCGCCAGCGAGCAGGATGAAATCGCCGCTGCGCTTGAGCGCGTGAAGGCCAGGAAAGCCGCCGGGCCTGTCGAGGTACAGGCGGGACAGGAACCCGACAATGCTGCAGCGATTGCCCAACGCGAAGCGCGTAAGGCGATGGCGCGCGCCCGTCAGGCGGAAAAACAGGCTGAAACCGAGCCGCTGTCGCGTCAGGCTGGCGATCCGCGTAAGGCCGCGGTAGAAGCCGCTATCGCCCGCGCGAAGGCGAAAAAAGCGCAGGCAGCAGAGGCGCAGAACGAGACGAATACGGAAAACCATAGCGTACCGGCAACCGATGCTACCGCGCCAGCCGCCGAGCCCGCTGCACCGGTCGATCCGCGTAAGGCCGCGGTGGAAGCCGCTATCGCCCGCGCGAAGGCGAAGAAAGCGCAGGCAGCAGAGGCGCAGAACGAGACGAATACGGAAAACCATAGCGTACCGGCAACCGATGCTACCGCGCCGGCCGCCGAGCCCGCTGCACCGGTCGATCCGCGTAAGGCCGCGGTGGAAGCCGCTATCGCCCGCGCGAAGGCGAAGAAAGCACAACAACAACAGCAGCAACAGCAGCAACAGCAGCAACAGCAACAGCAGCAACAGCAGGCGGACACGGACACCGATGCGGAAGAGCGTCGTAAGGCTGCCGTTGCCGCCGCCGTTGCCCGCGCTAAAGCGCGAAAAGCACAGCAGCAGAGCCTTGAGGATTAAATGTTTCGTATTGCAAGTTCCCCTTATACACACAACCATCGCGCCACCAGCCGCATTATGCTGCTGGTGCTGCTGGCAGCCGTACCGGGCATCGCCGTCCAGTGGTATTATTTTGGCTACGGCAATCTTATCCAGATAGCGTTGGCTACGCTGACCGCATGGGGCACCGAGGCGGCCATTTTGCATCTGCGCAAGCAGCCGGTATTGATAAATCTTAAAGATCACTCCGCCCTGCTGACCGCCGTACTGCTGGGCATTAGCCTGCCGCCGCTGGCGCCCTGGTGGCTGATCGTTATTGGCACCGCCTTCGCCATTATTATCGCCAAGCAGCTGTACGGCGGACTGGGACAAAATCCGTTTAATCCGGCGATGATCGGTTATGTGGTACTGTTGATCTCCTTCCCGGTGCAGATGACCAGCTGGCTGCCTCCGCAGGCGCTGCAATCCGTTACGCCCGGCCTGTTTGATTCGCTGAGCATGATCTTCACGCATCACACGCTGGCAGGCGATACCATGCAACAGCTGCAGCTGGGCGTGGACGGCATTAGTCAGGCGACGCCGCTGGATAATTTTAAAACCGGTCTGCGCGCCAGCCATAGCGCCGGGCAGCTGCTGGCTCAGCCGATTTATAGCGGCGTTATTGCCGGTCTCGGCTGGCAGTGGGTTAACGTAGCTTTCCTGCTGGGCGGGCTGTTTCTGCTGGTGAAGCGCACTATCCGCTGGCATATCCCGGTGAGTTTTCTGCTTTCCCTGTTGGTCTGCGCCACGCTGGGCTGGCTGTTTTCTCCGGCTACTCTGGCGTCGCCGATGATTCACCTGTTTTCTGGCGCCACCATGCTCGGTGCGTTTTTTATCGCTACCGACCCGATTACCGCCTCCACCACCAACAAAGGCCGCCTGATCTTTGGTGCGCTGATTGGCCTGCTGGTCTGGCTGATCCGCAGTTTCGGCGGTTACCCGGATGGCGTCGCGTTTGCGGTGCTGCTGGCGAATATCTGCGTACCGCTGATCGATTACTATACCCAGCCGCGCGTTTACGGCCACCGCAAGGAGTAAAGGATGCTGGATACCATACGTAAAAATGGCGTAAGGCTGGCGCTGTTTGCTGCCGTCACCACCGGCCTGACGGCGGTGGTTAATACGGTTACCCGACCCACGGTCGAGCATCAAACTGCGGTTCAGCAAAAAATTCTGCTGGATCAGGTGGTGCCGCCAGAGAACTACAATAACGTTATGCAGCAAGAGTGTTACGTTGTCACGGATAGCGCCTTAGGCAACGATAAACCTCATCGTTTATATATCGCGCGCAAAGACGATCGTGCGGTCGCGGCGGCGCTTGAGACTACCGCGCCAGACGGTTATTCTGGCGCGATTCAGCTGCTGGTCGGCGCAGATTTCCACGGCAAGGTGCTGGGCGTGCGGGTGGTTGAGCATCATGAAACGCCGGGCCTTGGGGATAAAATCGACCTGCGTATTTCCGACTGGATTACGCGCTTTAGCGGCGTTCAGCTGCGCGGCGCGCAGGATAACCATTTCGCAGTGAAAAAAGATGGCGGTGATTTCGATCAGTTTACCGGTGCGACCATCACCCCACGCGCAGTGGTTAACGCGGCTAAACGCGCTACGCTGCTTATAGAAACTCTGCCAGAGAAAATTTCTGCGCTACCCGTTTGTGGAGACGCTAATGAGTGAAGCTAAAAATTTATTAATCGGCGGCCTGTGGAAAAACAACTCCTCGCTGGTGCAGCTGCTGGGCCTCTGTCCGCTGCTGGCCGTGACCTCCACCGCCACTAACGCGCTGGGGCTGGGGCTGGCGACCACGCTGGTGCTGACGATTACCAATAGCGCGATTTCCGCCTCACGCCGCTGGGTGCCGTCGGAAATCCGTATTCCTGTTTACGTGATGATTATCGCCTCGGTGGTGAGCTGCGTGCAGATGCTGATTAACGCTTACGCCTACGGCCTTTATCAGTCGCTGGGGATTTTTATTCCGCTGATTGTCACCAACTGCATTGTGGTGGGCCGCGCTGAAGCGGTCGCCTCGAAAAGTTCTGTTCCGCTGTCGGCGCTGGACGGTTTTGCTATCGGTATGGGCGCAACCTGCGCCATGTTCGTGCTGGGCTGCCTGCGTGAAATTATCGGCAACGGCACCATTTTTAACGGTGCCGATCAGCTGCTGGGTGGCTGGGCGAAAGTGCTGCGTATCGAAGTGGTGCATTTCGATTCGCCCATGCTGCTGGCGATGCTGCCTCCGGGCGCGTTTATCGGCCTCGGCATGCTGCTGGCGGCAAAATATGTCATCGATCAGAAAATGAAGGCGCGGGCCGCAGCGCAGCAAAGCCTTGTGCCGGGCTCAGCCGGGAAAGCGGTGTGAATAAAGAAAAACGTTATCAGATTCTGTCACGACTGCGGGATAACAATCCTCATCCGACCACCGAGCTGCATTTTAACTCGCCTTTTGAGCTGCTGATTGCGGTGCTGCTCTCCGCGCAGGCGACCGATGTCAGCGTGAATAAGGCGACGGCCCGGCTGTATCCGGTCGCTAATACGCCCGCTGCGCTGCTGGAACTCGGCGTGGAGGGCGTAAAACAGTACATTAAAACCATCGGCCTGTTTAACAGCAAAGCGGAAAATGTGATTAAGACCTGCCGTATTTTGCTGGAGCAGCATCAGGGCGAAGTGCCGGAAGATCGCGCCGCGCTGGAAGCCCTGCCCGGCGTCGGTCGCAAAACCGCCAACGTGGTGCTGAATACCGCCTTTGGCTGGCCGACGATAGCCGTCGATACCCATATTTTCCGCGTTTGTAACCGCACCAATTTTGCGCCAGGCAAAAACGTTGAGCAGGTAGAAGAGAAGCTGTTAAAGGTGGTGCCCGCCGAGTTTAAAGTGGATTGTCATCACTGGCTGATTTTACACGGGCGCTATACCTGTATTGCCCGTAAACCGCGCTGCGGCTCCTGCCTGATTGAAGATCTGTGCGAGTATAAAGAGAAGGTCGATCTCTGACGACGGCGGCCGGAGCGCCCAAAAAAACCGATCGGCTTTCATTTATGCGGCGCGGCGGTAATTTATCCGCCGCCGGGCGCTATTGTCGGGCGTAAATCTATTGGTAAGAGAACCAGAAATAGATCTGCCCGGTTATAGCGGAAAGCAGATTATTAACGCTATTCCGGATCGCTTGAAGCCCTGCGCAGTTCCTGCATTTAATTCGTTAATCTGCCGCTTTAGCCGGGCATAATATATTTTTTTCCGGCTTTTACAGTTTAATAATTCATCAACGCTTATTTTTCTTCTTAAATTATTATGTTAAAGCGTGATCCCGCTCACGCCACAAGCGTTATCAATTAAGCCAGTTACGCAAGTTGTTATTAACATTCATAAAAATGCCCAAAAGCCTCTTATTTCAGCGAATTATTCTGTATTATTCGTCATTTTTCATACGTCGCACGGCCAAACAGGTAACCAGAAAACAATCGCCCTTTTTCCCGCTCCTGCCCGGTTAAAATGACATATTATTCCATCAATAAAACATCAAACAGCACTTAACACTATTTAACAAGCTAAACTCTTACCGTTAACCCTGATGAACGGCCTGTGGATAGCAAATAAAAAAACACTTGCCACTGGTGGCGGGATAAGAGAAATTAACCGCCGTTTTTTCAGATTTAATTACAGAACCGTGCGCGGGTTTCGCCAGCGACGCGGTCTTATTTCCTGGTGAAAATCAGGTTGAAACAACAGAGGTAACAGTGTCTACAGCAAACAAACACACTGATGAGGCAACCAGCCTCAATGCGTTCAAACAGCCAAAAGCGTTTTATCTGATCTTTTCTATCGAACTTTGGGAACGTTTCGGCTACTACGGCCTGCAGGCCATTATGGCGGTCTACCTGGTTAAACAGCTGGGTATGTCCGAATCTGATTCCATTACGCTTTTCTCATCGTTCAGCGCGCTGGTTTACGGCCTGACCGCCATTGGCGGCTGGCTGGGCGATAAAGTATTAGGCACCAAACGCGTGATCGTGCTCGGCGCGCTGGTACTGGCGGTAGGCTACAGCCTGGTTGCCTGGTCGGGGCATGACGTGTCGATGGTTTATATCGGCATGGCCACCATTGCTATGGGTAGCGGCCTGTTTAAAGCCAACCCGGCTTCCCTGCTTTCTACCTGCTATGACAAAGACGACCCGCGTATCGACGGCGCCTTCACCATGTTCTATATGTCGATTAACGTGGGTTCGCTGGTTTCCATGATGCTGACGCCGTGGCTGGCGGCTCGCTACGGCTGGAGCGTGGCCTTTGCGCTTTCAGTGGTCGGCCTGGCGATTACGGTCATTAACTTCCTGCTGTGTCAAAAGATGGTGAAGGAGTACGGTTCTAAGCCCGATTTCGCGCCGCTGCATATAGGTAAACTGCTGGCAACGCTGGTAGGCGTGGTGGTGCTGATTTCTGTCGCGACCTGGCTGCTGCATCATCAGTTTATTGCCCGTATCGTGCTGGGCGTGATTGCGCTGGGCATCATCCTGATCTTCGCGAAAGAGGCGTTCGCCTTGCAGGGCGCGGCACGTCGTAGAATGATCGTCGCCTTCCTGCTGATGGTAGAAGCGATTGTGTTTTTCGTTCTCTATATGCAGATGCCGACCTCGCTTAACTTCTTCGCCATTCGCAACGTGGAACACACTATTCTGGGTATCGCTTTCGAACCTGAGCAGTATCAGGCGCTGAACCCGTTCTGGATCATGGTTGCCAGCCCGATTCTGGCCGCCGTCTATAACAAAATGGGCGATCGCCTGCCGATGCCGCATAAATTTGCTATCGGTATGGTCCTCTGCTCCGGCGCCTTCCTGGTGCTGCCGCTGGGCGCCAGCTTTGCGAATCAGCTGGGCATCGTATCCGTTAACTGGCTGATCCTGAGCTATGCGTTGCAAAGTATCGGTGAGCTGATGATTTCAGGCCTCGGCCTGGCGATGGTCGCTCAGCTGGTGCCGCAGCGTCTGATGGGCTTTATTATGGGCTCCTGGTTTTTGACCACCGCCGGTGCCGCAATGATTGCCGGTAAGGTTGCTAACCTGATGGCGGTGCCGGAAGGCATCAACGATCCGCTGCAGTCACTGCATATCTACAGCGATGTGTTCCAGAAAATCGGTATCGCCACGGCGATTATCGCCGTGCTGATGCTGCTGACCGCGCCGATCCTGAATCGTATGACTATCGATCATGACGCGCCTAAACAGCCGTAAGCGCCTGGCGTAACGCACAAGAAAGCCGTCCTCGTGACGGCTTTTTTTATTCTTTTTTCCGCTGACATTTAAGGATGCCCGCAGTAGGATGTTGCTCATCCCCGCATGCAACAAGGAGCATTGTATGAAACTGTTCAGTAAAGCCGGCGCCTGTTCCCTCTCCCCCCATATCATCCTGCGTGAGTGCGGCCTTGATTTCACTCAGGTGAATGTCGATTTAGCCAGTAAGAAAACCGAGCGCGGTGAAGATTACTGGCAGATTAATCCCAAGGGGCAGGTGCCAGCCCTGGAACTGGATGACGGCACTCTGCTCACTGAAGGCCCGGCTATCGTGCAATATCTGGCCGATCTGAAACCCGATCGCCAGCTGCTGGCGCCAGCGGGAAGCCTGACCCGTTACCATACGCTGGAGTGGCTAAATTATATCGCCACCGAGCTGCATAAAGGCTTCACTCCGCTGTTTCGCCCGGATACGCCTGAAGGATTTAAGGCACAGCAGCGCCAGCAGCTGGAACGTAAATTCCGCTATATCAATGATGAGCTGCAGGATAAGCAATGGCTGGCAGGTACGCGCTTTAGCGTGGCGGACGCCTATCTGTTTGTGGTCTCGCGCTGGGCAAAAGCGGTGCAGCTGGACCTGAGCGGCCTGGATGCGTTGTCGGCCTGGCAGGCGCGCGTAGCCGAACGGCCGGCGGTGGTCGCCGCGCTGAAGGCGGAAGGACTGGCCTGATGCCAAACGGGACGCCATCGCGTCCCGTTATTCTTTGCACCCAGCGCGACAAGCGCGGATTACAGTTTCTCAGCGGCAAAGTGCTGCTGAGGCTGCGCAATACGATCCTGTGCCGCCACCAGCTGCAGCTCATATTCGCCCATTTCATGGGTTTTCAGCATCACTTCATACACCGCAGCAGTGATATGCTCCAGCGACTGCTTCAGCGTCTCGCCCTTCAGCAGATTCACCAACAGCAAGCCACTGGTTAAATCGCCGACGCCTACCGGCTGCCTGACGCCAAAATCGATCAGCGGACGGCTGATATGCCAGGCTTCCTGCGCGGTGACCAGCAGCATTTCAAAGCGATCGCTACGGCGTCCGGCGCGCGCCAGATGCTTAACCAGCACAATTTTTGGCCCTTGCGCAATCAGCTGACGTGACACTGTCACCGCTTCTTCCATCGTCGCCACGCTGCTGCCGCTCAGCATTTCCAGCTCCAGCAGGTTAGGCGCGATAATATCGCTGGCAGGCAGCGAGGATTTGCAGTGAAACTCCGCCACGCCCGGCGCCACGATGCAGCCCTTTTCAGGATGGCCCATAACCGGATCGCAGAAGTACCAGGCGTTGGGATTGGCCTGTTTGACCTGGCGAACAATCTCCAGAATCTGTTCGCCCTGTTCGGCGGAACCGAGATAGCCGCTCAGGACGGCGTCGCAGCTTTTTAAGCGATCAATATCGGCAATGCCCTTAACGATGTCGGTCAGATGCGAGGCCGGCATTACGGTGCCGGTCCAGTGCCCATATTGCGTATGGTTAGAAAACTGGACGGTATTTAACGGCCAGACGTTCGCGCCCATGCGACGCATCGGGAATTCCGCCGCGCTGTTGCCAGCGTGGCCAAAAACTACGTGAGACTGAATAGCGAGAATATTTTTCATAGTAAACCTGCACAGCCTTGCCAAAAAATAAGGCCGGTCGAACCGGCCTTTTTACGCTTATTTCCAGCACACCAGACAGTAGTGCTTTTTACCGCGACGCAGCAAAGTATAGCGGCCAAACAGCTTATCGCCGTCGCTGAAGCGGTATTCCGCATCAGACTGTTTTTCACCGTTAACCGTGACCGCGTTAGAATTGATCATGGTGCGCGCCTGGCCGCGTGACGGCACCAGCTCCGCTGTAACCAGCGCCTGCTGAAGATCGGCTTCGGCATCCAGCATAATGGTCGGCATGCCATCCTGCGCCAGCTGCTCGAAATCCGCTTCGGTCATGGCGCTCAGGCTGCCGGAGAACAGGCTTTGCGTAATACGCTGGGCGGCGGCCAGCCCCTCTTCGCCATGCACCAGACGGGTGACCAGCTCGGCCAGTACATATTGGGCGCGCGGCGCTTTACCGCTGTTCTTATCTTCTTCTTCCAGCGCATCGATCTCTTCAATGCTCATAAAGGTGAAGAATTTCAGGAAGCGATAAACGTCCGCATCGGCGGTATTGATCCAGAACTGATAGAATTTGTACGGGCTGGTTTTCTTCGCGTCCAGCCAGACCGCGCCGCCTTCCGTCTTACCAAATTTGGTGCCGTCAGATTTAGTGATCAGCGGCACGGTCAGGCCAAACACCTGATTTTGATGCAGACGACGCGTCAGATCGATGCCGGAGGTGATATTGCCCCACTGGTCAGAGCCGCCAATCTGCAGCGCCACGCCATAGCGTTCGTTCAGGCAGGCGAAGTCATAGCCCTGCAGCAGATTGTAGGAGAACTCGGTAAACGAGATGCCCTGATCTTCACGGTTCAGACGCTGCTTCACCGCCTCTTTGTTAATCATCTGGTTAACAGAGAAGTGTTTGCCAATATCGCGCAGGAAGGTCAGCACGTTCATGCTGCCGAACCAGTCATAGTTGTTAGCCGCAACCGCGCTGTTTTCGCCACGGTCGAAATCCAGGAACGGGGCGACCTGCTGGCGGATTTTTTCTACCCATTCATTCACTGTTTCAGTCGTGTTCAGCTTGCGCTCTGCCGCTTTGAAGCTGGGATCGCCAATCAGACCGGTAGCGCCACCCACCAGCGCCACCGGCTTATGTCCTGCATCCTGGAAACGTTTCAGACAAAGCAAAGGTACCAGATGGCCCAAATGCAAGCTGTCGGCGGTGGGATCGAAGCCGCAATAGAGAGCGATCGGCCCTTGCGCCAGTCTCTCTGCTAACGCATCCTCGTCCGTTACCTGGGCTATCAGGCCCCGCTCTTGCAATTGTTTAATCAGGTTACTGCTGGTCATTAAAGACTCCATGTTGTAACGACTGCACCTATGCTGGTACACAGCTTTCCGCTGACGTGCGGAGAAATGAAGCGTATAGAATAAAGCGCCGTTGCCGCCAGCGCCAGCGCCTCAGGCGGTTATTTAGTGAATTCAGGGCGCCAGCCGATCGATTTTCCAGCGCTCACCGTCGCGCTGATAGAAAAAGCGATCGTGTAGCCGGTTTTCGCCGCCCTGCCAGAACTCCATTGCGTCAATTTTTATCCGAAACCCGCCCCAGAAGCTGGGCAGCGGCACTTCGCCCTGACTGAATTTCTGTTTCAGCTCAAGAAATTTACTTTCCAGTACGCCGCGCGCTGAAATGCGGCTCGACTGCTGCGAAACCCAGGCGCCAATTTGACTATCGCGCGGGCGGCTGTGGAAATATTTCACCACCTCCAGCGTCGATAGTTTTTCCACCTCTCCCAGCACCATGACCTGACGCTCCAGGAAATGCCAGGGAAACAGCAGGCTCACGCGCGGGTTATTGGCCAGCTGCTGCGCCTTCCGGCTGCCAAGGTTGGTATAGAAAATCATGCCGCGCTCGTCGTAATGTTTGAGCAATACGATGCGCTGATAAGGTTGCCCCGTGGCATCGACCGTCGCCACGCACATCGCGGTGGGGTCAGGCAGCTGGGCATCACAGGCCTGACGCAGCCACTGTTCAAATAACGCCAGCGGCTGTTCGGGCAGATCGTTACGACGCAGGCCGCCGCGAGTATATTCACGGCGCAAATGGGCAATCTGTTGCAAACTGTCGTTGTCACTCATAAGGATCCCACCATAGCAAAGGGGGGCCGCTATTGTGCTATTCCCCCTGATAATATTCAACGCGCCTGCGTTGTCTGCAGCTGGCAATCATTCACGATAACGCGCTGATTGCGTTCAATAAAGGCGCTGTCGCCCCTGGACCAGAAACTGTAGGTGCCATCGCTGTAGCGCACGCCGGAGGCGGACACCTGTTCGGTTAGCATCAGCGGCTGGCCGTCCATGATTAAATGCGCCTGCTGTTGCGCGATTTTTACCGTCAGCGGCAGCGTGCCGCACAGATAGTGTAGCGTCTGCTCATCCTGCTGGCGTTTGCCAAACAGGCCGCAGCCGGCCAGCAGCAGGATCGGGAGCAACGTTAGATTTTTGCGCATGTTATCTCCTTGCGATATGTCACAATAGCGGCCGATTGGCCGGATAAATAGCGCCCAGCACGCTGGCTTCACGGGCGCCGGTAACCGAGGGCAGATTGCCCGGCAGCCCGGATAAGGTGCGATAAGCCAGCCAGGCGAAAGCGAGCCCTTCCATATCATCGCCATTAATCCCGACTTTATCAGTCGTCGAGACTTCAGTGCCGGCTAACAACGCGGCCAGACGCGCCATCAGCAGCGGATTACGACAGCCGCCGCCGCAAACCAGCAAACGATCGCAGCCACCGCTCAACAGCACCTGCTCGCTGATGGTAGCCGCCGTCAGCTCCAGCAGCGTTGCCTGCACATCCTGCGCAGCCACGGCTGGAAAGCGGCCGAGCTGCTTTTCGATCCAGCCAAAGTTAAAATATTCTCTGCCGGTGCTTTTGGGTGCCGGCAGCGCAAACCAGCCGTCACTGAGCATCTGCTTTAATAGCGGCAGAATGACCTTTCCGCTGCCTGCCCATGCGCCATCCTTATCATAAGGCAGACCCTGATGACGCCAGATCCACGCATCCATGAGCATATTGCCAGGGCCGGTATCGTACCCGCCTGGCGCTCTGCCGGGGATCAGCACGGAAAGATTCGCGATACCGCCGATATTCAATACCATTCGACGCTCCTGCGGATGCATCAGCAGCGCCTGATGAAAAGCGGGCACCAGCGGCGCGCCCTGCCCGCCCAGCGCCATATCGCGCCGACGAAAGTCGCCGACCACGGTGATGCCGGTCGCGGCGGCAATCTGGTTATTGTCGCCTATCTGCAGCGTGTTGGGCGCATCGCCATAAGGCTCATGCCATACCGTCTGGCCGTGACAGCCGATAGCGTTAATAGCATCGGCGCTCAGGTTTTGCTGCTTCATTAGGGTTAACACCGCTTCGGCAAACAGACGGCCAAGACGCGTATCCAGCTGCCCCAGCTGCGACAGCGTCAGGTTTTGTCCCTGATTGATCGCCAACAGCTGCTGGCGTATCGCCGGCGGCAACGGATGACAATAGCTTGCCTGTTGTGCCACCATCTGTTCATCAATCACGGCTAACACCACATCCACGCCATCCAGGCTGGTACCGGACATCACGCCAATATAGCGTCCCGATTTCATCATGCGACCTTACTTCCGCTATGGAAGAATATTCAAACAGCCCTCAGCCTGGCAAAAAAGGCAGGGTAATTCTATGATTAATTGTTGTTTTTTATGTACGACCCGACGCTTTTACATTCAGCATATGTTTTTTTGCTGGCATAATTGAATCTTTGTTTATCCGATACGGTCTATGCTCAGCCCTCGTCTTTTTTCATTATTTTAAAACAGGCGCAGGTTCTGCCGTATAATTAGGTCATCTGTGGCTGTCTTTTTGTTGCAGTCAACAATCATGAAAGGAGCTTTATAATGATGAAGCGTTTATTAGTTGTGGCGCTGGCAGGCATGACGCTGGCAGGCTGTGCTAACACGGATACGCTTTCCGGTGACGTGTACAGCGCTAACGAAGCTAAGCAGGTGCAGAGCGTGAGCTACGGGACGCTGGTATCCGTTCGCCCGGTTAAAATTCAGGGCGGCGATGAGAATAACGTTATCGGCGCTATCGGCGGCGCGGTACTGGGCGGTTTCCTGGGTAACACGGTAGGCGGCGGCACCGGTCGTAGTCTGGCTACCGCCGGCGGCGCGGTACTGGGCGGCGTAGCCGGTCAGGGCGTACAGAGCGCGGTGAATAAAGCGGACGGTGTGGAACTGGAAATTCGTAAGGATGACGGCAACACTATTATGGTGGTACAGAAACAGGCCGCCAGCCGTTACTCCGTAGGTCAGCGAGTGGTACTTGCCTCAAACGGCAGCCAGGTTACCGTTTCTCCGCGTTAAGGCTTGCTCATTAAAAAACCGACGCAAAGCGTCGGTTTTTTAATCCTGCATCACTCACTTTTCTTGTGCAGTTCAGCGATGTTTTTCTCCAGGCGCGCGATAAGCGTAATCAGCTGATCGACTTCGCGTTTCGAAATGCCCGCTAAAATATCATCACGCGTGGCATCGATCACATGTTCCACTTCTTCGATGACAGGCTCCGCCGCTTTCGTCAGTTTGATGCGTTTCGCCCGCCGATCGTTAGCGCAGGTACAACGCATAATCAGCCCTTTCTCTTCCAGCTGATCTAACGTACGCACCAGTGAGGGCTGTTCAATACCGATAGCTTTAGCCAGCTGAATTTGTGACTGATGCGGGGGTAATTGATGAATGTTATGCAACGTAACCCAATGAGTTTGCGTCAGTTCCAGTGGTTTAAGACGTTGATCGATCAGCGCACGCCAGATGCGCACTAAGCGTGCTAAATCCGTTCCTAATGGCGTATCCAATTTCATCTCCTTATAATTAGCTTGCTAGCAATCAAGCGTGATTTTAGTCTATTTTGCGAGTTTAACGGGCAAAATACAAATTCAGCACGCTGTGTAAAGGATATTCGTTCCTGATGCAAACACCTTGCATCTCTGTGTAATTGAGGATGGCTCTGTTGGCGTATCCTGCTGTTTAGCAATCTTTTTCAGATTTCCGCCCATGCAGCCAGGCGTTACTTACCCAGTTAAGTACCGAAAACGCAGGAGCCAGAGGGCTATCAATTGGGCGGGTAAGTTGGCTACCGCCAATTTTGCTTTGACCGCTCACGGTTGATTTCGTCACGGCCGATCGGCGCGTTGAACGGCCTTTCGAACAGACATTACGCCATAACGTACGGAATATTCCGATACGCGCGCACCGGTAATCATGCCGGGATAGCAAGTTAGATCAATGGGTAACGTCTCAAAGAAGCGATAAAGCGTGCTGAATGGACTATTGATAAGCAAAACTTTGGTGTTTCCCCGGCAAGGGGCCGAGGTAAAAATTGCCCGATCCGCAGATCGGGCATGGCATTACCTGCTGCAGGAGAAAGCTTACTTAATGACGCCGCAGGCGTAACGTGCGCCACCGCCGCCCAGCGGCTGCGGATGATCGCTGTGATTATCGCCGCCCATATGGATCATCAGCGCCTTACCGGAAATTTCACTGATTTTTTTCAGGCGCGGCGCCAGCACCGGGTTACTGGCTGTGCCTTCGGCGCTAACGTACAGCGCCGGGAGATCGCCCAGGTGCCCCTCGCCCCAGGGGCTAAGATGCTTACCGCTATTCTGCGGATCAAAGTGGCCGCCCGCCGCGCCCGCCGGCACGGTTTTCCCCTCGGTAGTCGCGGGCTCGCAGCTGCCATTAGCATGGACATGAAAGCCATGAATGCCCGGCGGAAGTTGCGTAAGATTTGGCGTAAACGTCAGTCCGTAGGCCGTTTCATCGATTTTTACCGTGCCAACGGATGCGCCAATACCCTCTTTGGTCACGCGATGCAGCGTGACTTCTTCACTGGCCGCCTGTGCGTAGCCGCATATCAGCAGCGTCAACGCTGCCAAACCGTAATATTTCATCCAACCTCCTGCAGATTAATGTCAGCTTGCCTCTATAGCCTGGAAGGAAAATCAGGATTTAGCCGAATACGGCAGCGTTTCTTTGCGTTTATTTACGGCACGTCATAGCCCAGCGCGGCTTTGCGAATGCGGAACCACTGCTGGCGGCTAAGCTGGATGGCACCGGCTTTTTGTACGGCGCGCACCCGCTCAATTTTTCCCGAACCGATAACCGGCAACGGCATGGACGGCAGGCGCATGATCCAGGCATAAGCCACCTGCTCCATCGTTTCGGCCCCCGTCTCTTCGGCAACGGCCTGTAGCTCAGCCCGCAACGGCGCAAACTTCTCTTCGCTGAACAGACGACCGCCGCCGAGGCAGGACCAGGCCATCGGCTTAATCCGCAGCTGCTGACACTGATCGAGCGTACCGTCTAATAGCGTTCCCTGATAAAGCGGGGAAATTTCGACCTGGTTAGTCACCAGCGTAAACGGCAGACGTGACTGTAAGAGCGCAAACTGCGACGGCGTAAAGTTGGAAACGCCGAAATGGCGCACTTTACCGCTCTGATGCAGCGCGCTAAAGGCTTCCGCTACCTCATCCGCGTCCATTAACGGATCGGGCCGATGTATCAGCAGCAGATCGAGATAGTCGGTAGAGAAATGGCGTAAGGTGGTTTCCGCACTGCGGATAATATGGTCGCCATCGGTAATATAGTGGCCAAGCGTATGTTCTGGCCTGGCGGTGGTGGCGATGCCGCATTTGCTCACCAGCTCCATCCGGTGACGTAGCGAGGGTTCCAGTCGCAGCGCCGCGCCAAAAGCGGCTTCGCACTGATAATCACCATAAATATCCGCATGATCAACGGTGGTAATGCCCAACTCCAGATGCTGTTCAATAAACCCCGTCAGCTGCTGCGCGGACATTTGCCAATCCATTAACCGCCAGTAGCCCATCACCAAACGGGAAAACTCTGGCCCCTGCGGCGCGATACGCACTCGTTCTGTCATTTTTTTACCTTTGCGACTAACGTTTCAGGCCCGCAGTATACGCTGTCGTCAGAGAAAAAAAGGGGGAAATATCAAAACAGTGACGGTTGTTGGGGTTCTTCGGGGGGAGACGGTTTTTCGCTGCGATGCAGGCGTAACCAGCGCTGCCGGCAGAGGCGCAGCACTTCGCGCTTGCGTGCATCGCTGTATTGCATCCAGTTAAAGCGCTCTTCACGGCTGCGCAGGCAGCCACGGCAGTATCCGCGCTCATCTGACTGACAAATACCGCGGCACGGGCTTGGCACCGGGAAAAATTCAAGCTGCTCTGCCACATCGCCTCCTGAGTAAACGCCTTCTTTCATTCAAGCCATCTTCAGGCTGGAGCGCAAGCCTGGTTCAGAAAATTCATATTATTCGTCAGTAAACGAGCGTTGGACATTTTCGGTCAACTGTCGCTTTATTAAACTTACGTTAAGGTTTTACTAAGCTTTTAAACCTAAGCTGTATAAAACCTTCAACTTTTATATTGTTTATACGAATGCTAAAAAAAATACGCTGTAGTGAATCTTTATTTCTTATCGGTTGCGCACTGTTTTTTACCTTTATCCTTAATGCTCAGTTTATTGTCCGTGCGGCAGAAAGCACTCCCCGGACTCATCTGCATGACTATCTGTTTCTCGCCTCGATTCCGCTGGTGCTGTTTTGCGCCTTTATGCTGATATTTAACCTGTTGGCTTTGCCCTGGATCCGCAAGCCGCTGCTGATTATTTTGCTGCTATGTGGCGCGGCGGCAAATTACTTTATGTATAGCTTCGGTACGGTTATTGACACCAATATGGTGCAAAACGTCTTTGAAACGGATCTGCAGGAGGCGACCGCCCTGCTTAGCCTGCGATACGTGCTGTGGCTGCTGGTGCTGGGGATTATTCCTGCGCTGATAATAGCCGTAACGAAGATTAAGGCGACGCGCCCGTGGTGGTTCGCCCTGGCGATGCGGGCGATATGGTGTATCGGCTCCGTCCTGATTATTTTACTGATCGCCGCCCTGATGTATAAGGATTACGCCTCTTTGTTTCGTAATAACAAAGGGTTGGTAAAAATGGTAACGCCTGCCAATGTGGTAAGCGGCGTCATTAACTATGTTGATAACCGCTGGCTGCAGGGCAGCAAAGAACTGGTGCGCATAGGTCAGGATGCCCATAAAGGTCCGCTGATTAAAGCCGCCGAAAAAAAGACGCTGGTCATTTTCGTGCTGGGCGAAACGGCGCGGGCGGAAAATTTCTCGCTCGGCGGCTACAGCCGTGAGACAAACCCTAAGCTAAAACAGCAGAACGTCATTTACTATCAGCACGCCAGCTCATGCGGGACAGAAACCGCTATTTCAGTGCCCTGCATGTTTTCAGGCATGCCGCGTTCGCAATATAACGCCAACCTGGCGCGACATCAGGAAGGCCTGATGGATGTGCTGGCGCATGCGGGCGTCAACGTGATGTGGCGCGAAAACGATGGCGGCTGTAAAGGCGCCTGCAACCGTATTCCGCATACCGATATGACATTATGGAAACTGCAGAATATTTGCCGCAGCGACTACTGTCTGGATGAAGCTCTGCTGCACCGTTTATCGCACTATATTGATGGCGTTAAGGATGACTCGGTGATTGTGCTGCATCAGATGGGCAGCCATGGCCCCGCTTACTATTTACGCTATCCGCCCGCGATGCGGCAGTTCACGCCAACCTGCGACAGCAAACAGATTCAGGATTGCAATCATCAGGCGCTGGTGAACACCTATGACAATACGCTGCTGTATACCGATTCCATGCTGAGCGACACCATCGATTTGTTAAAATCTTATCAGGATCGCTTTAACGTGGCGCTGATTTATCTCTCCGATCATGGCGAATCGCTGGGCGAGCACGGTATGTATCTGCATGGAACGCCTTATCTGTTTGCTCCCAGCCAGCAAACGCATATTCCTTTTCTGCTGTGGCTCTCTTCCGATTACGCCCGTACTTTTGGCGTTAACGAATCCTGTCTGCGTCAGCATGCGCAGCAGGATGAGATTTCGCAGGATAATGTTTTCCATACGCTGTTAGGGATGGTCAACGTTCAAACCGCTCTCTATCAGCCGCGGCTTGACCTGCTGAAAACCTGTCAGGCGCATTAGGGTTGCATTAGACCAACCGGTCTATTACCCTGAGCGTCATGAGTAAAACGACCCGACATGATACCCGTGAACAGCTGCTCGCCATCGGCGAGCAGCTCTGTTTGCAGCGCGGCTTTACCGGCATGGGCCTGAGTGAACTGCTCAGTCAGGCCGGCGTGCCGAAGGGATCGTTTTATCACTATTTTCGCTCTAAAGAAGCCTTCGGCGTCGCCATGCTGGAGCGCTATTTCAGCGCTGTGCGTCACAGTATGCTGATATGGTTTGATGCGCCACTGCCGCCGCGCCAGCGCCTGCTGGATTATTATCGCCAGGCGGAACAGCGCTTTCGCGAAACCGGTCATATTGAAAACTGCCTGGCGGTTAAAATTTCCGCCGAGGTTTGCGACCTGTCAGAAGAGATGAGGCTGGCGCTGGAACAGGGCACCGCCGCTCAGATGGCGATCCTGACCACGACGCTGCGCGTTGCCGTTACGCAAGACGAACTTCGCCTGAGCTGTTCACCCGACGTCATGGCGCAGACGCTTTATTCGCTCTGGCTCGGCGCCAGCCTGCAGAGCAAAATATGGCGCGATGGCAGTGCATTAACCCATGCGCTACAGGCAATTTTACAGCTGTTGCCGGAGAGCTAAATTAAAAAAAACCGTTTTCAAGACGACTGGTCTACTCATTACCGGCGCCGGTTTTCCCGGTTGGAAACAGGCGGCTATACTAAGCTTTTTTGACCGTTATCGGATGATAACCCCCCTTTGGAGACTATTATGCGCTTACTTCATACTATGCTGCGCGTTGGCGATATGCAGCGTTCCCTTGATTTTTATACCCGCGTGCTGGGCATGCGTCTGCTGCGCGAAAGTGAAAACCAGGAATATAAATATAATCTGGCGTTTGTTGGCTACACCGACGAAAGCGAAGGCGCGGTGATTGAGCTGACCTATAACTGGGGCGTTGATCAATACGATCTCGGCAACGCCTATGGTCACATCGCTCTTGGCGTGGATGATGTCGCCGCCACCTGTGAAACCATTCGTCAGGCGGGCGGCAAGGTTACCCGCGAAGCTGGCCCGGTCAAAGGTGGCAGCACCGTTATCGCCTTTGTAGAAGATCCGGACGGATATAAAATCGAACTGATTGAAAATAAACACGCCGGCCACGGCCTCGGCAACTAAGTTTTGGGCGCCTGCAGGCGCCCTGCTTTTTCCCGCTGCTGCAACCCCTGCCGAAATTTGCCATAATGCGCGCTGCATTTTTTCGCCAATGAGATCCTGATGTCTGAATCGAAACAACTGAACGCGTTATCTGACCGCTTCCGCGGGTTTTATCCGGTGGTGATTGATATTGAAACCGCCGGATTTAATGCCAGAACCGATGCACTGCTGGAAATTGCCGCCGTTACGTTGAAAATGGATAACGATGGCTGGTTACAGCTCGACCAGACGCTGCATTTTCACGTAGAGCCTTTTGAGGGCGCGATTCTGCATCCGGAGGCGCTGGCGTTCAATGGTATCGATCCTGATAATCCGCTGCGCGGCGCGGTTAATGAATATGATGCGCTGCACGCTATCTTTAAGCAGGTGCGCAAGGGCATGAAAGATCAGGGCTGCAACCGTGCCATCGTCGTGGCGCATAACGCTAATTTTGATCACAGCTTTATGATGGCCGCTGCCGAGCGGACCGCGCTAAAGCGTAACCCTTTTCATCCGTTCGCCACGTTTGATACCGCAGCCCTGAGCGGGCTGGTCGTCGGCCAGACGGTGCTGGCGAAAGCCTGTAAGGCGGCGGGCATCGCCTTTGACGCCAGCCAGGCGCATTCGGCGCTGTACGATACCGAGCGCACGGCAGAACTGTTTTGCGAACTGGTAAACCGCTGGAAACGCCTGGGCGGCTGGCCGCCGCTGCCGGTCGCCGAACAGCAGCCCGCCGATGCACAGACCACCGACAGCGAATAACGTCATCGGCAAGCGTAAAAAAGGGCGCTCAGTGCGCCCTTTGCTGTGTTAAGCGGGATGAAAACTTATTCCGCTTCTTTATATTTTTCCGCCGTTTCTTTAATCAGCGTCTGCAGTTCGCCGCGCTGGAACATTTCAATCACAATATCGCAGCCGCCAACCAGTTCACCATCAACCCACAGCTGCGGGAAGGTCGGCCAGTTAGCATATTTCGGCAGTTCAGCACGAATGTCGGGGCTTTGCAGAATATCCACATAGGCGAAGCGCTCACCACAGGCAGAAAGAGCCTGAACCGTCTGCGCAGAAAAGCCGCAGCTTGGTAACTTTGGCGAACCTTTCATATAGAGCAGAATCGGGTTTTCTGCGATCTGGCGCTGAATTTTTTCAACAGTACTCATAATTGCCTTCCTTAAATAGCATGCTTCGTGTCTATTGATTGTAGCGACTGTAGCGGGTCGCTGAAAACGACATTTTCTGTAAGGTTAAATAACGCAGGTTATTGTACCGTGTCGTCAGGCCAAAATAACGTCAGTCAGGGGGATTTTATTCGCCGATGATTAATACCTGGCAATAACTTTGCTGAGTTAAGCGCCTGTTTATGCTTATTTTTACATCTATATGCATTTAAATTTTACTTCACTGAAAAAGGCTTTATCTTTTCGGAAAAAGTTCGATTAGAATTGGCCTCCAGGAATCTGCCTCTGTGGCAGAAATAAGATTAACCTTGCGCTATCACTGCGCTTTGAGTGTAACCACACCATGCGTTTATTGATTACGCTTTTTATGCTGGTCGTTGCCCAACTGTTTTTTAACGTTGCCCAGGCGTCGCCGCAGGCGCCGGTTAAGGCCAGTCAGCATAAAGTTGATAAAAAAACCGCTCGCGACGACGATCGACGTAAGCGTCGGCCGATAAAAACGGCCAGTAAAAAACCCCGTCCGGTCAGCGTTGAAAAAAACAAGCTGAAGAAAAAAAGCAAGACTGCTGCCGTAGCCACAGCCAGCGCGAAAAAAAGCCGCGCATCGGCGAAAACAACCGCCAGCGTGAAAAAAAACAACGGCAAAAATAGCAAACAGCGCTATGGCCGCCAGCGTGGCGATAAAAAAACGGCGCAGATCGCTAAGCGCGGCGGGCCGCTGGAAATGAGCAAGGCGCACCGTGAACGCTATCAAAAAGCGCGTGAAACGGCGATGAATAAGCTGATGAGCCAGTTAGGTAAGCCTTATTTATGGGGAGGAACCTCGCCCCATACTGGTTTCGACTGCAGCGGTCTGGTCTGGTACGCCTACAAAGATGTGGTGCGATTTAAAATTCCCCGTACCGCGAATGAAATGTATCACCTGCGCGATGCGGCCCCGATTAACCGTGAAGCGCTGGAAAAAGGCGATCTGGTGTTCTTCCGCATTAATAACCGCGGCGCGGCCGATCACGTTGGCGTTTATCTGGGCAACGGCCGCTTTATTCAGTCACCGCGTACCGGTAAAGATATTCAGATTAGCCAGCTTGACGATGATTACTGGCAGCGGCACTACGTTGGCGCGCGCCGCGTAATGACGCCGCGTACGATCCGCTAACGCTGTTGCGCAACAAAAAAGCCTGGCATAAGACAGGCTTTTTTATTCTTCGCGCTGCGATCAGTGCATTACGGCGGTGAAGCTAAACGCAATAATCATCAGCAATGCCACAACCGTGGTGCCTATTGATAGTTTTAGATCCGTATTCATCCATCCCCTCCTTTAACCACACAAAAAATAGCGGTATAGATTTTCCCATACTCCCTGGTAAAAATCTCGTTTTCTTTGCGCCAGCTTGATAGAATCCCCGCCTTGCGTTGCGCAACGACGAAAAACCACCGTTGCTGACCCTTTTTTAAAGACGTCCCGCCCGTCAGACGTACCTCAGCCTGCATAATGACAACCTATACGCGCGCTGAATGACACTATGTGGGACGCAAACGATTAACATCAGCCTTATCAAACTATTACGATAGGCGCAGGAGTATCTTTTTAATGGCAACAATCAAAGATGTCGCGAAGCATGCCGGCGTTTCCACCACGACGGTATCGCACGTCATCAATAAAACCCGTTTTGTCGCGGAAGAAACCCGTGAGGCCGTGTGGGCAGCCATCAAAGAATTACACTATTCGCCCAGTGCCGTCGCGCGCAGCCTGAAGGTTAACCACACCAAATCGATCGGCCTGTTGGCAACCTCCAGCGAAGCGCCCTATTTTGCTGAGATTATTGAAGCGGTGGAAACGCGCTGTTTCGCCCGTGGCTATACCCTGATTTTGGGCAACGCCCATAACGATTTACAGAAGCAGCAGGCTTATCTGTCAATGATGGCGCAGAAACGCGTGGATGGTCTGTTAGTCATGTGCTCTGAGTATCCTGAAGCGCTGCTGAAAATGCTTGAGGAAAACCGCAATATTCCCATGGTGGTGATGGACTGGGGCGAATCCCGTGGCGATTTTACCGATACCGTGCTGGATAATGCTTTTAAAGGCGGCTATCTCGCCGGACGTTATTTAATAGAGCGCGGCCATCGCGACATCGGCGTGATCCCAGGACAGATGGAGCGCAACACCGGCAGCGGACGTTTTGCCGGCTTCCTGAAAGCGCTGAATGAGGCCAGCATTCCGGTACACGATGAGTGGATTGTGCAGGGAGACTTTGAGCCAGAATCTGGCTACCGCGCCATGCAGCAAATCCTGGCGCAAAAGCAGCGCCCTACCGCCGTTTTCTGCGGCGGGGATATTATGGCAATGGGCGCGATTTGTGCCGCGGACGAGATGGGGCTGCGCGTGCCGCAGGATATTTCAGTCATCGGTTACGATAACGTGCGCAACGCCCGCTATTTTACGCCCGCGCTGACCACGGTACACCAGCCGAAAGAGCAGCTGGGCGAAACTGCCTTTGATATGCTGCTGGACCGAATTATCAGCAAACGCGAAGAGCCGCAAACCATTGAGGTTCAT
This sequence comes from Mixta theicola, assembly GCF_002895925.1. Lineage (GTDB taxonomy): Bacteria > Pseudomonadota > Gammaproteobacteria > Enterobacterales > Enterobacteriaceae > Mixta > Mixta theicola. The sequence goes on from NZ_NWUO01000002.1 coordinate 409,020, forward strand.
CCCACGCTGATTGAACGTCGCTCCGTCGCCGACGGCCCGTTCCGCGACTACCGCCGTTAACGCGACGGCTCAGGAAAACCGCTTTCCTGAGCCCGTTACTCTTCACGCAGCCATTCCCGGTTGATGGTTTCCGTATCGCCAAGATAGTCCAGCAGCCAGCGCAGCGCGGGTGAACTACTTTGCTCCGACCAGCTAACACAGCAGGGGCTATCGGGGAAAGGCGCCGGTAGCGCCAGCTCCGTTAGCTGACGCGCTTTAAGCAGCGGCGCGGCAAAGTGACCGGGCACCATCCCCACACACAGCCCGGCGCGCAGGCAGTCAAACGCGCTTTCCCAGTCAGGCACCACCAGACGGCGCTGATTATCCAGCGTCCAGGTGGTACGCCGCGGTAACGCGCGCGAGGTATCCTCCAGCACCAGCGACGGCCAGGGGCGAATATCATCATCCTCCAGGCGGGTAGTGACGCTGGCTAAAGGATGATCAACGCTCACCACGCAGCGCCAGTTGAGCGCGCCCATATCGCGAAAGGCAAAGCGTCCCCCAACCGGAATCGCCTGCGTTGCGCCAATCGCCACATCAACCCGTCCGTCCGCCAGGGCATCCCAGACGCCGTTGAAAACTTCCGGCGTAATCAGCAGTTCCATATCCGGGAAATGCCGATAAAAATCGAGCACTAGCTGGCGGGTACGCTGCGGCTTAACAATGCGATCCACGGCGATACTCAGCTGTCCGCGCCAGCCGTTCGCTACCTGCTGGCACTGGCGACGCGTGGCGAGCATTTTTTTGATAACAGCCCGCCCTTCACGAATAAAAAGCTCCCCCGCTTCCGTCAGCACCACGTCACGATGACGGCGCTCGAAAAGCGGTACCGCCAGCCAGGTCTCCAGCTGACGGACGGTATAACTGATGGCAGAAGGTACGCGGTGTAACTCTTCCGCGGCTGCCGAAAAGCTTCCATTGCGTGCTACGGCGTCAACCACTTCCAGTGCATATTCAGACCACATTTTTTGCCTGCAAAAATTTTGATATCAAACGGCAAATTTTAGCGTTTCACATTAAGAAAAACATCCTTTACCCTCGCGCCGTCTGTTCACCTGCTTATAAATGAGAAAGAGATGTCTGGTTCAAAAGGATTTATGCTCTATCTGGCGCTACTCAGCACGCTGGGTTTTCTGGCCACCGATATGTATTTGCCTGCGTTTACCGCCATGCAGGAAAGTTTTCATACCTCTGCTGGCGTGATTAGCGCCAGTCTGACCGTCTTTTTGGGCGGCTTTGCCTGCGCCCAGCTCCTGTGGGGCCCGCTTTCCGATCGTTTTGGCCGCCGGCCGATACTGCTGTCTGGCCTTACGCTGTTTGCGCTGGGCTGTGCGGGCATGCTGTGGGCGGATGAAACCTGGCAGATGCTCACCCTGCGCTTTATTCAGGCGGTTGGCGTCTGTTCTGCGGCGGTGAGCTGGCAGGCGCTGGTGGTGGATCGCTACCGGGGCGCGCAGGCTAATCGGGTGTTTGCCACCATTATGCCGCTGGTAGCCCTGTCGCCAGCGCTGGCACCGCTGCTGGGTGCCTGGCTGCTCAGCCATTTTTCATGGCGCGCGATTTTTCTGGCGCTGTTTATCGTCACGCTACCGCTGCTGTTTGCCACGGCGAACCTGAAAAAAACCGCGTCCGCTTCCGATCCATCACGTCAACGCAGCGGCTTTTTCCGCCTGCTGGCGTCTCGTAGCTACAGTGGTAACGTGCTGATTTACGCCGCCTGTTCGGCCAGCTTTTTCGCCTGGCTAACCGGCTCGCCTTTTATCCTGCACGATCTTGGCCTGAGTCCCGCTGATATAGGCCTGAGCTATCTGCCGCAAACCGTCGCGTTTCTGGTGGGCGGCTTTGGCTGCCGTTCTGCGCTTCAGCGTCGTAGTGGTCGGACGCTGCTGCCGTTCTTGCTTGTTTTTTATGCACTAAGCGTTACCGCGCTGTTTATGGTATCGATTAGCGACCGGGTTACGCTATGGGGACTATTAATTCCCTTTTGCGGCATGGCGCTGGCGAATGGCGCGATTTATCCCATCGTGGTGGCTAACGCCCTGCTGCCGTTCCCGGATGACACCGGCAAGGCCGCAGCTCTGCAGAACTGCCTACAGCTGGGCCTGTGCTTTTTTGCCAGCCTGGCCGTCTCCTCCTGGCTGCGCCATCCGTTACTGACCACCAGCTCGGTCATGCTGGCGACCATTTTTCTGGTCGCGCTGGGTTATGCGTTGCAGTACGCTGCGCGCGGCAGCGCAGCGGGAACTAAAAACGCCGCTAATTCCCCCCTTCCTGATTAAGCGTCGGCGGGCGCTTATATGGTTAGCAAACTAACCATTAGCCGTTGTATATTGCCTTGCGGAAGAATATACTCCTTGCAAGGCAGTGACTTATAATAATCAATGTGCTTTTTCCCCGGCCAGGCTGCACTTTTTCAGGCGCCGACATCGTGCTGGCCAGGACTTTCATTCAGCTTCAATCCTCTGCTTAACGTCGGATATCGGGCACACGGTCTTCCGTGAGATTTCTCACAATCCTGAGAAATTGACTATTCTGTTTCTCAGGTTCGTATCACACAGGTGATGGAGAAGCTATGAGTTCATCGTGCATAGAAGAAGTGAACCTGGAGGAAAACCATTGGTATCGTATCGTCCATGAAATGTTGGAAATGGCTGATATTGAGATCAACGGTAATCGCCCCTGGGATATTCAGGTAAAAAACCCTGATTTTTTTAAACGTGTTTTGCAGGAGGGATCCCTCGGCCTTGGCGAGAGTTATATGGATGTCTGGTGGGAGTGCGAACGGCTTGATATGCTTTTTCATCGCGTATTAAAGCACAAGCTGGATCAACAGCTTCCTCATCATTTCAAAGATACTTTACGTATTGCGGCGGCGCGGCTGACGAATTTACAGTCGAAAAAACGCGCGTGGATGGTCGGTAAAGAGCATTACGATTTAGGTAACGATCTTTTTTCGCTGATGCTTGATCCCTTTATGCAGTACTCTTGCGGCTACTGGAAAACCGCACAAACGCTGGAAGAGGCGCAGCAGGCTAAGCTAAAAATGATCTGCGAAAAGCTACAGCTGAAGCCGGGCCTCAGGGTGCTTGATATTGGCTGCGGCTGGGGCGGCCTGGCTGAGTTTGCCGCTCGTCATTATGGCGTTACGGTCGATGGCGTTACGATTTCTGCCGAACAGCAGAAAATGGCGCAGCAGCGCTGCGAAGGGCTTGACGTTAATATTCTGCTGCAGGATTACCGCGATTTGGATGGCCAGTATGACCGCATCGTTTCCGTAGGCATGTTTGAGCACGTCGGTCCCAAAAATTACGCTACCTATTTTAACGTGGTCGATCGTAACCTGAAGCCGGATGGCCTGTTCCTGCTGCATACTATCGGCGCGATTAAAACCGATATGAATGTCGATCCGTGGATTGATAAATATATTTTCCCCAACGGCTGTTTGCCGTCGGTACGTCATATTGCCGAAGCCAGCGAACCGCATTTTATTATGGAAGACTGGCATAATTTCGGCGCCGATTATGATACGACGCTAATGGCATGGTATGAACGTTTTCAGCAGGCCTGGCCGCAGCTGGCAGAGAAATATGGCGAGCGCTTTAAACGTATGTTCACCTATTATCTGAACGCCTGCGCCGGCGCGTTTCGTGCGCGTGATATTCAACTGTGGCAGGTCGTATTCAGCCGCGGCGCCGAAGGCGGATTGCGCGTACCGCATTAACGCTATGCCGCGCTAACAGAAAACAGGCAACCGGGTTGCCTGTTTTTTTATGCTTGCTTACTGCCCGCCGTTGTTTTGCAGCGTGGCCGCCAGCGCCGCTTCGCGCTGTGCCAGCACGCGTTCAACCGTATCAACAATCGCCTGCGTATGCGGATCGATTTCAATATTAACCCGCTGCCCCAGTCTTTTGACGCCCAGCGTGGTACGCATCAGCGTCTCCGGGATAAGATGCACGCAGAATTTCGTTTTGGTCACATCGCCCACGGTCAGGCTGATGCCATCAATACCGATAAAGCCCTTGTGAAGGATATATTTCAGCAGCGTGCTGTCCTGCGGTTTAAACCAAACTTCACGATTATTTTCTGCGTTGATAACCTTGCTGATTTCAGCCGTGGTCATAATATGGCCAGACATTAAATGACCGCCAATTTCGTCGCTGAATTTCGCCGCACGCTCAATATTTACCACGTCGCCCGGCTGCAGATCGCCAAGATTGGTAATGCGCAGCGTCTCTTTTACCAAATCGAAGCTGACCCGATCGCCATTAATTTCGGTAACGGTCAGACAGCAGCCGTTATGCGCCACCGAAGCGCCCAGTTCCAGGCCTGGTAATAACGCCGGCGGCATTTTAACAATATGAGTGCGAAAGTTAGTTTTTTCTTCAATGGCAACCACCTCTGCGGTGCCCTGCACAATTCCGGTAAACATAGATCGGCCTCAGTCAGTTTTTACTGATATTAACATACTCTCCACCGCAGAGCAGACCAGCAAAGGCGCGAAAAGCGTCGCCCACGAGCTATAAAATGCGGTTTCCTTCATAGTCTGATGTCGTTATGATTCTGCACCAGCGTTGTGCAACATTATCTATTCTTTATTATCTTCTCCCTCTGGGCGTTATTTATTCATTTCTCAAAACATAAAAAGGTGTATACGTGCAGAAGTATCTGACAGAAGCGCGTCAATTATTGGCTCTTGCCATTCCGGTTATTCTGGCGCAGGTCGCGCAAACGGCTATGGGCTTTGTCGATACCATTATGGCGGGCTCGGTTAGCGCGACGGATATGGCCGCCGTTGCGGTCGGTACCTCAATTTGGCTGCCCGCTATATTATTCGGTCACGGGCTTATTTTGGCCTTAACGCCGGTCGTGGCGCAGCTTAACGGCTCCGGACGTCGTGAGCGTATCGCCGGTCAGGTGCGTCAGGCTTACTGGCTGGCGGCGCTGGTCTCGGTGCTGATTATGATGGTGCTGTGGAACGCCGGTTATATGATCCACGCGATGCATGATATCGATCCGGCATTAGCCGATAAGGCGGTGGGCTATCTACGCGCGCTGCTGTGGGGCGCACCGGGCTATCTGTTTTTCCAGGTCGCCCGTAACCAGTGCGAAGGGCTGTCAAAAACCAAACCCGGCATGGTGATGGGCTTTATCGGTTTACTGGTTAATATTCCGGTTAATTACGTCTTTATTTATGGTCACCTGGGCATGCCTGCGTTAGGCGGCGTCGGCTGCGGCGTCGCGACGGCATCGGTGTACTGGGTGATTTTTATTATCATGCGGCTGTGGGTGCGACGAGCGCGCTCCATGCGCGATATTACCCTGCCCGGCTATTTCAGTCCGCCAGACTGGACGGTCCTGAAACGTTTAGTACGCCTTGGGCTGCCGGTAGCGCTGGCGCTGTTCTTTGAAGTCACCCTGTTCGCCGTGGTCGCCCTGCTGGTTTCTCCGCTGGGCATCGTTAATGTCGCCGGTCATCAGATTGCGCTTAACTTTAGTTCGCTGATGTTCGTCCTTCCGCTTTCGCTGGGCGTAGCGACGACGATTCGCGTCGGCTTCCGCCTTGGTCAGGGCTCGGTAGAGGCGGCAAAAGTCGCGGCCTGGACCGGTCAGGGCGTGGGCATCATGATGGCCGCCGCAACGGCGCTGTTTACGGTTAGCTTTCGGGAGCAGATCGCCCTGTTGTATAACGATAATCCGCAGGTCGTTGCGCTGGCCGCGCAGCTGATGATGCTGGCCGCCATTTACCAGTTTTCTGATTCCATCCAGGTGATCGGCAGCGGCATTCTGCGTGGTTATAAAGATACGCGTTCGATCTTCTTTATTACGCTGGTGGCTTACTGGGTGATTGGTTTACCCAGCGGCTATCTGCTGGCGCTAACCGATTGGGTGGTATCGCCAATGGGTCCGGCAGGATTCTGGTGCGGTTTTATCCTGGGGTTAACCTCAGCGGCGATAATGATGCTGTGGCGTATTCGTCGGCTGCAGAAATTACCGGCTGAACTGATCCTGAGCCGCGCGGCGCATTAAGGTAAAGGCCCGTCGCGTCTAAAAAAACGGCGGGTCGCGCAGTTGATGGGCAGTTGCGCAGAAAATTGTATGTTTCTGCTTGCCAGCGGTGAACAGTGTCGCTAATATTCGTCCCCGCCGTCACCCAAGACGGCAGATGCGTTCTTAGCTCAGTTGGTTAGAGCACCACCTTGACATGGTGGGGGTCGATGGTTCGAGTCCATTAGAACGCACCACTCTTCTTTTCCGTTTTACCCTTCTCTTTATTCTCCCCAACTAACGCCGTCATTCACGCTTATTTTTTATCTGCGCTACGCATAAAAAGGCCGCTATTTTCCGTCTGATTTATTCCTCGCAAAAATTCTTTTCAGAAGATTCTACAGCCATAAACCCGTACGTTATCAGAACTTTCCTGGTATACAGCCGGCGTTCTGTCTGGTTAAAAACGGCGAACCCGGCTGCGGGTTATATCTGGCGCAGGGGCTAAAAAGCGTTGCCGCAACGTGACTTTCCTTGATCCCACACCAGCTGTATCCACGCTTTTTGATTGGTTTTCGTATACTTAGCGTCTATAATATTGCCCGGTGTTTCACTTGAATGGTTTCAGCCAATTGACGTGCCCTTACCTACATTCACAACCAGTTGCGCAACTCGTCCACAGGGGCCACGGAACATCATCGCTCAACTTCCTCTGCACGCTTCATATCTGTCACCTATTCTTAGTTTGTATCGCAGTCCGCTCACTGAGCATGAATATTTCCCCGATGCACCGGGCATCGACCTCAAACCTTAATCATCCATCACAACTTACAGATAACTTGTCATGAAAAAGACCAAGATCGTTTGTACTATCGGCCCTAAAACTGAATCTGAAGAGATGCTGACCAACCTGCTGGAAGCGGGCATGAATGTTATGCGTCTGAATTTCTCTCACGGTGACTACGAAGAGCATGGTCGCCGTATCGCCAATATCCGCGCCGTTATGGAAAAAACCGGCCATCAGGCGGCTATCCTGCTGGATACCAAAGGCCCGGAAATCCGCACGATGAAGCTGGAAGGCGGTAACGATGTTTCGCTGAAAGCGGGTCAGACTTTCACCTTCACCACCGATCAGTCAGTAATTGGTAATAGCGAACGTGTTGCGGTGACCTACGCTGGCTTTGCTGCCGATCTGAAAATTGGCAATACCGTACTGGTTGACGATGGCTTGATCGGTATGGAAGTAACTGAAGTTACTGAAAGCAGCGTAGTTTGTACCGTGCTGAACAATGGCGATCTGGGTGAAAACAAAGGCGTTAACCTGCCGGGCGTTTCCATTCAGCTGCCTGCGCTGGCGGAAAAAGATAAGCGCGATCTGATTTTCGGTTGCGAACAGGGCGTGGATTTCGTGGCGGCCTCTTTTATTCGTAAGCGCTCAGACGTACTGGAAATTCGCGAGCATCTGAAAAAGCACGGCGGCGAGCATATCCAGATCATTTCCAAAATCGAAAACCAGGAAGGTCTCAATAATTTTGATGAGATCCTTGATGCTTCTGACGGCATCATGGTTGCCCGTGGCGACCTCGGCGTGGAAATTCCGGTTGAAGAAGTGATTTTCGCGCAGAAAATGATGATCAAAAAATGTAATAAAGCACGCAAAGTGGTGATTACCGCCACCCAGATGCTTGATTCCATGATCAAAAACCCGCGCCCTACCCGTGCGGAAGCCGGCGACGTCGCGAACGCCATTCTTGACGGTACGGATGCGGTAATGCTTTCTGGTGAAAGTGCCAAAGGTAAATACCCGCTGGAATCGGTACGCATCATGGCGACCATCTGCGAACGTACCGATCGCGTGATGAAATCGCGTATTGATACGCTGAACGACAACCGTAAGCTGCGTATCACCGAAGCCGTGTGCCGTGGTGCAGTAGAAACCGCCGAGAAGCTGGAAGCGCCGCTGATTGTGGTCGCGACCGAAGGCGGTAAATCAGCGAAGTCCGTGCGTAAATATTTCCCGGATGCCACTATTCTGGCGTTAACCACTAATGAAATTACCGCACGTCAGCTGCTGCTGAGCAAAGGCATTGAAGCGCGCGTGGTAAACGAAATTGCTTCTACTGATGATTTCTACCGTATTGGTAAAGAAATTGCGCTGGAAAGCGGTTACGGTCAGAAAGGCGATGTAGTGGTAATGGTATCCGGTGCCCTGGTGCCAAGCGGAACCACAAATACCGCGTCGGTTCATGTACTGTAAATAATTACAGCTCTGCTGATAAAAGCGCCGAACAGGCGCTTTTTTTTTATTTTGCCGTAACCGTTATTCCTAAAAATTCCAATTGAAAATAACAATAAAATCTGCCTTTCAGGCAAGATAAAATCAATTAAATCTGACTGTTTTGATTTATTTTTTGGCATTATTGCCCTAACAGATGTTTCTTTGAGCGAACGAACAAAATTAAGCATGTTCTCATCAAAAATTTATTCTCATACCAAAAAACTTTGTGTAATACTTGTAACGCTACATGGAGATTAACTCAATCTAGAGGGTATAAATAATGAATCGTACTAAACTGGTACTGGGCGCGGTAATTCTGGGTTCAACTCTGCTGGCTGGTTGCTCCAGCAACGCTAAAATCGACCAGCTGTCAAGCGACGTTCAGACTCTGAACGCGAAAGTTGACCAGCTGAGCAACGACGTGAACGCAATGCGTTCTGACGTACAGGCTGCTAAAGATGACGCAGCTCGTGCTAACCAGCGTCTGGACAACCAGGCTCATTCTTACCGTAAGTAAGAGTACTGGTGTAATAAAAATGGTGCCTGATGGGCACCATTTTTTTGTTCTTTTTTTGCTAAACGTCGCTGTAATCCTTTCTCAGCTTTTTCCCAACGTAGCGCTGTTATTTCCTGCCGCCTGCTCTTGCGCGCTTTCCAGCGCGTTCTGCGGCGCTATTTCGTCATTATTTACCGCTTCGCCCAGGTTAACCAGAACAGGCATGCCGGAACGTCGTTTTAGCGCCGCCTCAATTAATGCTTTATCGCTCTCCTTGTTGTTAATAAAGCGCTTCAGCACTTTGCTAAGCGGGAGCGGCATCGTTTGCGGATCATCCTGGTCATTATGGGATAGCGGCTGATGAACTTCGATATAGCGTTTACCGTCGGGCTCAATAGCGTACTTCACCGGCTGGTTGATAATTTGTACCCGCGTATCTTCCGGCACGCTGTTAAACAGTGCCGCAATATCATCAGGGCGCAGGCGAATACAGCCGGAGCTAACGCGCATGCCAATACCGAAATCGGCGTTAGTGCCGTGGATGAGGTAGTGGCCGCTGCCGTAGGCCAGACGCAGCGCAAACAGCCCCATCGGATTATCAGGCCCGGCGGGAAATACCGCCGGCAGCTTCACGCCTTCCTGCGCGTAGCGCTTGCGGATATTCGGGGTCGGCGTCCAGGTTGGATTAGGGATTTTTTGACTGATCTGGGTTACCACCGAAGGCGTCATAATCCCCTGCTGGCCGATGCCTATCGGATAGACGATCACCTTATTTTCCCCTTTCGGGTAGTAATAAAGGCGCAGCTCCGCCAGATTAACCACAATGCCCTCGCGTTTGGTATCAGGCAGCAGCATCTGTTGAGGAATGATGAGCTCGCTGTCTGCGGCGGGCAGCCAGGGATCGGTGCCGGGGTTAGCCTCCAGCATATTTAACAGGCCAATCTGATAGCGGGCGGCAATCGACTCCAGCGGACGCTTATCATTCGGCACCAGGGCCGTGCTGTTTTCGCCAATTAAGCGGCTATTTTCGGCAGGCAAAGGATATTCAGTGGCGCTGACCAGACGCGGTACTATGAGCGCGGCGCAAATTAACCAGCTGGCGAAAGGAAGGTGAACTTTCATGTAAGCTTCTCTCGTGATGAATAAAAAACACCCCGTTAACCGTAACGGGGCGCGAGAGAAGTGTAGCTTAGCAAAGCGTCTGCGCGCGGGTGCGGATAGTCCGAATCATCGCTTCCAGCCCCTGAGAACGGGACGGCGTGAGGTGCTGCGTTAACGCCAGCTGTTCAAACCAGGGACGCACATCAAATTCCACAATCTCCTGCGGCGTCATGCCCTGATAAAGACTAAATACAATCGCAATCAAGCCTTTAACGATGGCGGCATCGCTGTCGCCCAGCAGTTCGATGGTGCCGTCAGCGGCCTGTTGCATGACTATCCAGACCTGGCTCTGACAGCCGGAAACGCTGTATTCCGCCTGGTGAAAGGAATCAGACAATTCTGGCAGCCTTCCGCCCAGTTCAATTACGTACAGATACTTCTCTTCCCAGTTGGCGCAGCGGTTAAAATTGCGCACCAGCTTCTCTTTTTCTGGCAGTATCGCCATTCCTTCCTCCCTTGCCAGCCGGACGGCTTAGCCTCCCAGCAGGCGATGAATACGTGTCAGCCCGGCGGCAAGCCGATCGACCTCTTCTTCGCTATTATACATAGCGATCGATGCGCGACACATAGCGGGTACGCCGTAGTGTTTCATCAACGGCATCGCGCAGTGGTGACCGGTACGAATGGCAATCCCGTACCGATCGAGGAAGCTGCCGACATCATAGGCGTGATGGTTGCCCAGATTAAACGCGATCACGCCGGCACGCGCCTGCGGCCCATAAATTTTCAGGTCCGGCACCGAAGCGAGCTTATCCAGCGCGTAGCGCATCAGCAACTGCTCCCAGGCCTGAATATTATCCAGCCCCAGCGCTTCTACGTACGCCAGCGCGGCGCCCAGGCCGATAATACCGCCGGTATTGGGCGTTCCCGCTTCCAGGCTCCACGGCGCTTTGGCATAGGTGGTGCCTTCCGGCAGCACCACATGTTCAATCATCGAACCGCCGCCTTCCCACGGCGGCATCGCTGACAGCAACGCCTGGCGGCCATACAGAATGCCAGTGCCGGTCGGCCCATAGATTTTATGGCCGGAAAAAACGTAAAAATCGCAGCCAATATCCTGTACGTCTACCCGCTGATGCATAACGGCCTGCGCGCCGTCTACCAGCGTCACCACCCCTGCCGCCTTCGCCTGCGCGACCAGCGCTTTTACCGGATTAACGGTGCCCAACACGTTAGAAACGTGCGTAACGGCCAGCAGACGCGTTCTGCTATCGATAAGCGAAGCGAGCTGCATGCTATCCAGCTCCCCTTCCGTCGTCAGCGGCAGCACGCGGATGGTTGCGCCGGTACGGGCGGCGACCATCTGCCACGGCACGATATTCGCGTGATGTTCCATGGCGGTGATAATAATATTGTCGCCTGGCTGCAGCTGGCTGCCGCCCCAGCTGTTGGCCACCAGGTTAATGCCTTCGGTGGTGCCTTTAACGAAAACAATTTCTTCCGGCGAGGCGGCATTAAGAAAACGCGCCGCCTGGACACGCACGTTTTCCATATCCGTCGTGGCTGCGGCGCTGAGGGTGTGGATCCCCCGGTGAACCGCCGCATAGCCGTGCTGGTAAAAATGGCTTTCCGCGTTAATCACCGCCAGCGGTTTTTGCGCGCTGGCCGCGCTGTCAAGGTAGGCCAACGGCTGTCCGTTGACCTCGCGCGCCAGAATCGGGAAATCGGCCCTGACGCGTGCGAGATCAAAACTCATTGAATGCCTCCGGGAAAACGTTGCGCGATACGCTGCAGCACGCAGGCCTTCAGCGTTTCATCATCAATCGCTTCGGTCAGCTCTGCGGCAAAGGCGTAAACAATCATGCGCTGCGCCGCTTCTTCACTGATACCGCGCGCGCGCAGATAGAACATCTGCTCTTCGTCGATACGCCCTACCGTGGCGCCGTGGCTACATTTAACGTCATCAGCATAGATTTCCAGCTGTGGTTTGGTATCCACTTCCGCCAGACGCCCTAACAGCAAGTTGTTGTTGGTCATCTGACCATCGGTTTTAAGCGCGTGCTGTGCCACTTTAATCATGCCGTTAAACACCGCGCGTGCGCGATCGCGGACGATAGTTTTATGCAGCTGGCGGCTCTGGCAATAGCCTTTGTTGTGCTCAAGGTAAGTGCGGGTGTCGCATACCTCTTTATCTACCGGCAGCACCAGGCTGTTAATGACCAGGTTGCTGTTCTCACCGTTCAGCTGAGCACTGGTATTATGACGGCTCAGACCGGCGCCCAGCAGGAAGCTGTGGCTGCTGACGCGTGCGTCGCGTCCGGCCACGATATCGTTATGCGCAAAGTGGTAGCTATCGGCATTTTCAAACGAGAGCTTGGTATGGGTCAGCTGCGCATTGTCGCCGACCGTCATCGTCAGACGGGCGCCGGTAAAGTGCGGCTGCGCATTCAGGCTAACGTAATGTTCAATAACCTGCGCCTCGGCACCGTCTTCGATCTGCAGATGATGACGATAATGCACCGTATTCAGCTGCTGCTCCGCGCGTCCGCTGCTGATATGCAGCAAATAGAGCGGACGCCCGGCGGCTTTACCACGCGGCAGACGCAGCGTGGTCGCCTGTTCGGCGAGGCTTTCGGTCAGGTGCAAAAACACCTCCGGCTGAACAGGGGCGGTCAGGCTGCGTCTTTCCGTCGCGCTGGCCACCTGCACGTCAAAGCGATCGAACTGGGCGTCGCTCAGCACGGCATTAAAATGACCGTCAACGAACACCAGACGCACCGCATCCAGCGGCAGCGCCAGACGAGCGACATCCTCAGAGGTCAGCGCCGACGCTTCAGGCAGCACAAAGTGCTGGCTGAGCAGAGCGTCCAGCGGCGTATATTTCCAGTTTTCATGCTTGCGGGTCGGCAATCCGAGCCGCATCAGCTGCTGCCAGTGTTGCTGCGCCTGCAGTGAGCGCACGTCGCCGCGCGACTCAAACAGGTGGTGCCACTGCTGCAGCGCGTTTTCACTCCTGGTCGGTAAGCCAGCCATAGCCTTGCTCCTCCAGCTGTTTCACCAGCGTAAAGTCGCCAGATTTCACGAATTTGCCCTGATACAGCACATGCACGTAGTCCGGCTTGATATAGTCCAGAATGCGCTGATAGTGCGTCACAATGATAAAGGCGCGCTTGCCGTCACGCAGCGAGTTCACGCCGTTAGCGACAATTTTTAACGCATCAATATCCAGACCGGAGTCGGTTTCATCAAGAATGCACAGATCCGGCTCCAGCGCCGCCATCTGCAGAATATCGTTACGCTTCTTCTCGCCGCCGGAAAAGCCGACGTTAACCGAGCGGGTCAACAGATCTTCCGGCATTTTCAACAGGTCGATTTTCTCTTCGATAAAGTCCTGAAAGTCGAAACGGTCCAGCTCTTCCTGTTGACGGTATTTACGCACCGCGTTCACCGCCGTTTGCAGGAAAAACTGATTGCTGACGCCGGGGATCTCCACCGGATACTGGAAGGCCATAAAGATACCTTCGCCGGCGCGATCTTCCGGCGCCAGCTCCAGCAGATCTTTGCCTTTAAACGCCACCGAACCGCCAGACACTTCATACTCTTCGCGCCCCGCCAGCGTGGCGGAAAGCGTACTTTTACCGGAGCCGTTAGGCCCCATAATCGCATGGACTTCGCCCGGTTTTACTTCAAGATCCAGTCCGCGCAGGATGGCCTTATCTTCAATGCTTACCTGTAAATCTTTAATGCTTAACATGTTTTATCCTTCGCTTGCCGACAGGCAACGATGCATCGCGCTGGCATTAGCCAACGCTGTGTTCCAGACTAATGGCCAACAGCTTTTGCGCCTCAACGGCAAATTCCAGCGGCAGCTCAGAGAAGACATCTTTACAGAAGCCGTTAACGATCATAGAAATCGCATCTTCCTCGCTGATCCCACGCTGCAGGCAGTAGAACAGCTGGTCTTCGCCGATACGTGAGGTGGTCGCTTCATGCTCCAGCTGCGCGGTGTTGTTGCGCGTCTCAACATACGGGAAAGTATGCGCGCCGCAGTCAGGGCCAATCAGCATCGAATCGCACTGGGTAAAGTTACGCGCGTTAGTGGCCGTCGGCATAATCTTCACCAGGCCGCGATAGGTGTTCTGGCTTTTACCGGCGGAAATCCCTTTAGAGATAATGGTCGATTTGGTGTTTTTGCCGATATGAATCATTTTGGTGCCGGTATCCGCCTGCTGACGACCGCTGGTCAGGGCGACGGAATAAAACTCACCGATGGAGTTATCGCCGCGCAGGATAACGCTGGGGTATTTCCAGGTAATCGCGGAGCCGGTTTCCGATTGCGTCCAGGACATTTTGCTGCCCTCGCCTTCGCACAGCGCGCGCTTGGTCACGAAGTTCAGGATACCGCCTTCGCCTTCGCCGCCGGGGAACCAGTTCTGCACCGTGGAGTATTTCACCTCGGCGTTCTTGTGGATGATCACTTCCACCACGGCCGCATGCAGCTGATAGCTGTCACGTACCGGCGCGGAGCAGCCTTCGATATAGCTGACGTAGCTATCTTCATCGGCAACGAGGATGGTGCGCTCAAACTGTCCGGTTTTCGCCGCGTTGATGCGGAAATAGGTGGACAGCTCCATCGGGCAACGCACCCCTTTCGGGATATAGACGAAGGTGCCGTCTGAGGCGACGGCGGAGTTCAGCGCGGCAAAGAAATTATCGTTATGCGGAACCACGGTACCGAGATATTTCTTCACCAGCTCCGGATGTTCCTGAATAGCTTCGCCAAAGGAGCAGAAAATAATGCCCTGCTCCGCCAGTTTATGACGATAGGTCGTTGCCACCGATACCGAGTCAAAAATGGCGTCTACCGCCACCTCTTTCCCTTCACGCACCGGTACGCCGAGCTGTTCGAAGGCGTTTTCCACTTCCTGAGTCAGGTAGCTGCTGCCCGCCTGGCCGCCGGAGGATTGCAGCGCGCCCGGCTCTGACGCGCAGCTGTCATCGCAGTTGCCGCAGGAAGGGGCTGAGTAATAGCTGTAATCCTGATAGTCCAGCTTATCGTAATGGGCTTTCAGCCAGTGCGGCTCTTCCATCTGAAGCCAGGCTTCATAGGCTTTCAGTCGGAACTCCAGCATCCATTCCGGCTCGTTACGCTTGGCGGAAATCGCGCGCACCACCTCTTCGCTGATGCCGTGCGCCAGCTCATCGGTCTGCAGTTGGGTAAAGAAGCCTTCTTTATAGTTTTTGCGGCCACCTTCCCAGATTTGTACGTCATCTGATGCTTCACTGTTTCGGGACATAGCACTGTTACTCAACGCCAAAGCTCTCACCACAACCGCAGGCGTGTTGAGCTTTAGGATTATTAAATTTAAATACCTGATTCAGACCTTCGCGAACGAAATCCACCTGCGTACCGTCAATAAGGGGCATCGCCTGGAGCGGCACGTACAGCGTTGCGCCCTGATGAGTAAACAGCAGATCGTCCGCTACCGGCTCTTTCACCAGGTCCATGGTATAGCCGAAACCGGCGCAGCCGGACGACTTAACGCCCAGCCGGAGTCCTAAAACATGCGGATCGTTAGCGGCAAGCGCTTTGATTTGCTGCGCTGCGCTGTCAGTAAGGGTCAAACCCCTCCAGCTAAAATCATCTGGAGAGAAAGAAGCCGGATTTGCAGATTGCATTGTTTATTACCTCGCGATGCGATGCCTTACAGGCTTATCCCACTATGTTAGTGATAATGATAATTGCTTCAACCTCTTGTTTTGCAGGGATAAGCGCAAAATACGGTTTTAGAACCTGTTAACTAAGGATAGTCTCTGCCAGGCTGGATTGCGCTGACCATCATGGCGGGCATTTTCGCCGGGAATAATAGTTTAAAATCAAACGGTTAAAAAGTGCTACCTGAGTTAACCCGCAGCATCAGCTATTTTACGCTGATATAAGAAGGTTGGGATTGCTATCGCCGATTTTATCAACAGGCCGCATTAATCGATAAATTATTCCGCCGCGCCATTGCAACCTGACGCGACTTTATTGTGATAATGATTATCATTAATACATATCAGGTGAAGCATGCCGGCCGGATCTGGTAAGGCTCAGCGCCTGGCCGCGCCGGACCTTACCGAGGTGGTCAGCCGCGAGCTGCAGCAAAGACGATTTTCGCCATCATAAATCTCTATCTGCCAGACCTGATGCGTGCCTCCAAGATGCAGCGGCCGACAGCGGCCCCGCACCTCGCCTTCCCGTACCGCGCGCAGATGGTTGGCATTGATCTCCAGGCCAACCAGCATCTCATCATCCTGCGTGCAGAGATAACCTGCCATCGAGCCTAAGGTTTCCGCCAGCACGGCGGACGCGCCGCCGTGTAGCAGACCAAACGGCTGGCGCGTCCGCGCATCGACCGGCATTGTGGCTTCCAGCCCATCATCATGCAGCGCCGTAAAGCGGATGCCCAGATGTTCTACCATACAGCCGACGCCGCGCGCATTTATCTCCGCCAGGGTAACCTGTCGCTTCCAGATCGCCATTACATGAGCTCCAACAGCGCCTGCAGCGGATGGCGCATCCCGGAGCCTTCGATACGCTTAACCTGGCTGCGGCAGGAGTAGCCGGTGGCCAGGCAGCGCTGACGCGGCAGTTTTTGTAACTGCGGATGCCAGGAGAGCTCATAAATCCCCAGCGAATTATCCAGATTTTTCGCCTCATGTCCGTACGTTCCCGCCATGCCGCAGCAGCCCACGTTGATATTTTCCAGCCGCGCGCCAAAACGCGCAAAAATGGCGGCCCATTGTTCGGGCGTGGCGGGCAGCGTAGTAACCTCCGTACAGTGGGCAAACAGATACCAGGCTTCCCCGGTCTGCGGCTGTATCGCGCGTGGCGACAGCGCCTGATGCAGCCATTCATGCACCAGCTGAACGTGGAAATCGCCGCGTTTATCGCCCAGCGTCTGCTGATATTCATCGCGATAGCACAGCACCAGCGCCGGATCGACGCCCACCAGCGGCATCCCCAGCTGCGCCAGCCGGTTAAGGAAATCTGCGGTTTTTTGCGCGGTGCGGGCAAAGCGTTTCAGGAAGCCTTTAATATGCTGCGCTTTACCATTAGGCGAAAACGGCAGCAGTACCGGCTGATACCCCAGCTTTTCAATCAGGCGCACAAAGTCCGCCACCAGCTGCGCTTCGTAATAGCTGGTAAAGGGATCCTGTACCACCAGCACCGTTTTTTCCCGCTGGGCGGCGTCAAGTTTCTCCAGCTGTTCCAGCGTCGTTGTCGCCGCCGTATGGCCCGCCAGCTGCTGTTTTAGCGTGGGCGAAGAGAGCAGCGGCAGATCAACCATACCGATATGGCGCTGGCTCAGGGTGCGCAGCCAGGGCTGCCGCAGGAAGAAATTAAAGGTGCGCGGCGCGCGCGCCATCACCGGCGCATAGCTTTCTACCGCCGCCACCAGGTGATCGCTGAGCGGGCGCAGGTAACGCGTATGATAAAGCTGCAGGAAACGCGATCGGAACGCCGGAACATCAATTTTAATCGGGCACTGCGTGGAACAGGCTTTACAGGCGAGACAGCCGGACATCGCCTCTTTTACCTCATGCGAAAAGTCATATTCGCCTTTGCGCGCATACCAGCTGTTGCGGGTTCGGGTGATTAAACCACGCAGGCTAATGGCGGATTCCGGGATCTGCTGCTCCAGCGTCAGCGGATCGACGCCTTTCTCCGCCAGCAAACGCAGCCATTCGCGCGTCAGCGTGGCGCGCCCCTTAGGCGAATGAATACGGTTGTGGGTAATTTTCATCGATGGGCACATCGGGCTGCGCACGTCAAAATTAAAGCACAGGCCGTTACCGTTGCACTCCAGCGCGCCGCGCCACTCATTACGTACGACGAGCGGGATCTGGCGGTCATAATAGCCGCGCTTCACGCCATCGATCTGCATCATCGGATCATCGACGCCGAACGGCGTACAGATCTTGCCGGGGTTAAGCCGGTTCGCAGGATCGAAGGCCGCCTTGATACGGCGCAGTTCTTCATACAGCACTTCGCCAAAAAAGGCCGGACTGTACTGCGCCCGGAACCCTTTCCCATGTTCGCCCCACAGTAGCCCACCGTAACGCGCCGTCAGCGCGACCACTTCATCGGAGATCTGCTTCATCAGCATCTCCTGCTGCGGATCGCACATATCCAGCGCCGGGCGCACGTGCAGCACGCCGGCATCAACATGACCAAACATGCCGTAATTCAGGCCGTGGTTATCCAGCAGCGCGCGAAATTCGGTAATATAGTCCGCCAGATGTTCCGGCGGCACTGCGGTATCCTCCACAAAGGGAATCGGCTTGGCGCGACCTTTGGCATTCCCCAGCAGGCCTACGGCTTTTTTACGCATATTGTAGATGCGCTCTATCGCATCAATATCGTTACACAGCTGATAGCCGATCACGCCGCCCTGCTGCTGCGCCATCAGCGCATCGAGACGCTGGCACAGGGAAGCGACCTGGTTTTCGATCAGTTGACGATCGTCTCCGGCGAACTCGACGATATTAATACCCAGCATCTCTTTGCCCGGCACATCGGTAATTAACTCGCGCACCGAATGCCAGACAATATCCTCACGCGCCAGATTCAGCACCTTTGAATCAACCGTTTCTACCGACAGCGCTTTGGCTTCCACCATTAACGGTGCGTTACGCAGCGCCGAATCAAATGAGTCATATTTGATATTCACTAAACGGCGTACCGCAGGCAGCGGCGTAATATTCAGCTGCGCTTCGCTGATAAAGGCCAGCGTGCCTTCCGCCCCGCACAGAATGCGCGTTAGATCGAACGTTTGCAGATCGTCGCTTAGCACGTGACGTAAATCGTAGCCGGTAAGGAAGCGGTTCAGCGGTGGAAATTTTTCAGTAATCCGATCGCGCTGCTGGCGGCAGCGTGACAGCACGGTGTGATAGATACATCCTTCCGGCGTCTGCCCGGCGGCCAGCTGCTCCGCCAGCGCGACCGGCATGGCGCGGGTATCGATAATATCGCCGCCCAACACCACCGCCCGCAGCCCCAGCACATGATCGGAGGTTTTGCCATACACCAGCGAGCCCTGACCGGAAGCATCGGTATTAATCATGCCGCCCAGCGTGGCGCGGTTGCTGGTTGACAGCTCCGGTGAGAAAAAATAGCCGTAAGGCTTAAGAAAGGCATTGAGCTGATCTTTTATCACGCCCGCTTCAACCCGCACCCAGCCCTGCTCCGGGTTAATTTCCAGGATACGGTTCATATAGCGCGACATATCGACCACGATGCCCTGATTAAGCGACTGCCCGTTAGTGCCGGTGCCGCCGCCGCGCGGGGTAAAGATCAGACGGGCAAACTGCGGCATCGCCGCGACTCTGGCCAGCAGAGCGACATCGGCCGTTGAGCGTGGGAAAAGCACCGCATCCGGCAACAGCTGATAAATGCTGTTATCGGTCGACATGGTAAGACGATCGGCATAACTGGTAGCCGTATCGCCGGTAAATCCTTGTTGTTTAAGCGTGTCCAAAAATGAAAGCACCAGCTGCACAAGGCCTGGCGCCTGAGAAATCTGTGGGATCATTATCGGGTAACCAAATGTTGTGTATCGTTTGCGCTTGCTGTTTTATCTGCGAAATCTCGTTGTATCACATTTTTTTATGGCCCGCTGTTTTTTCAGGAAAGGTAAAAACTTCCGTTGCTTAACCCTGTCGCAACGTAAAGGAATCGCGCATTATTATGTGATGAGCGGCAACGGGCTGCTCATAATCGCAAGGCGCAAATTAAGGATCTTTTTTTCGTATGAGAAAACTGCGACAGGATATGGACTTAACCCAAATTCTATTCTCTTTGATGTTCATCCTGCTGATGATTGTTGCCTGCTTCTGGGTGGTGCAGCCATTCATTTTGGGATTTGCCTGGGCAGCCATGGTTGTTATTGCCACCTGGCCGCTAATGCTTAAGCTACAGGCTTTGCTTTGGGGACGGCGTACGCTGGCGATTATCGCCATGACGCTTATCCTGCTACTGCTGTTTATTATTCCCGTCGCGCTGCTGGTGAACAGCCTGATCAATAATATCGGGCCGGTGGTTGCCTGGGCGACATCAGGGAATCTTCATCCGCCGCTGCTGAGCTGGCTGAATGAGATCCCTCTGGTCGGCACGAAGCTGTACAGCAGCTATCACCTGCTGCTGGACGGCGGCGGCAGCGCCCTCATGGCGAAAGTACAGCCTTATGTCGGACGCACTACCGGCTTTTTTGTCGCCCAGGCGGGCCATTTCGGGCGTTTTCTGCTGCATCTGGGCCTGATGCTGCTATTCAGCGTGCTGCTTTACTGGCGCGGCGAACAGGTTGGCGATGGCATTCGCCACTTTGCCTTCCGCCTGGCGGGACGTCGGGGCGATGCGTCGGTGCTGCTTGCCGGGCAGGCGATCCGCGCGGTGGCGCTGGGCGTGGTAGTCACCGCGCTGGTGCAGGGCGTCCTGGGCGGGATTGGCCTGGCCGTGGCCGGCATCCCTTATGCCACGCTGTTGACGGTGCTGATGATTCTGTTCTGTCTGGTGCAGGCGGGTCCGTTACCGGTGTTGATCCCGGCGGTTATCTGGCTTTACTGGAGCGGCGATACTACGTGGGGCACGGTGCTGCTGATATGGAGCTGCGTTGTCGGTACGCTGGATAACGTGCTGCGTCCGATGCTGATTCGTATGGGCGCCGATTTACCGATGATTTTGATTCTCTCCGGGGTAATCGGCGGCCTGATGGCTTTTGGCATGATTGGTCTGTTTATTGGGCCGGTGATGCTGGCGGTCTCCTATCGTCTGGTTGCAGTTTGGGTGCATGAGGCGCCGATGCCGGCAGAAGATCCTGAAGATGTCGTTGAGGAACTGGCCGAACATGAAGAAGAAGTGAAGCAAGATACAGACTCCCGGTAACCCCTCCAGCCGGACAGTACGCGCTGTCCGGCGCATTTCCGTTCTGTCCGCCCGCCGAAATTTCATTAATATTGCTTAACTTTTCTTACCATTACCTCTTTTGCGGTGATGCCAGCGCGAAACTGATTACCAGTGGCACAGTTTTCGGGCCTTAATAGCCTGAACAGGCGCACAAAATATAACGAACGATTAACTAATAAGAGGATTCTTAAAGACTGGCAAGCCGTAGCTGAATACTATGAGTGCCATGTTTAGGATCAAACCTATGATTTTTAAACAACCTTTTTCCCCTGAGTAAAGTGAAGAATTGCTGTGTGTAGTCTTTGCCCATCCCATGTGATGGGCTTTTTTTTTGCCCTTTTGCCCAGTAAAAAGGCCGGAAATTCCGGCCTTTATAGATAAGTAACATTATTAAGGGATCTTTTACTTTATCTCAGCAAGACTGAGCCAGGTCTGCACTACCGTATCAGGATTAAGCGACAGGCTGTCGATGCCTTCTTCCATCAGCCAGGCGGCAAAGTCCTGATGGTCGGACGGTCCCTGACCACAAATGCCAACGTATTTACCCTGCTTTTTGGCGGCGCGGATAGCCATCGACAGCAGCGCTTTAACCGCCTCGTTACGCTCGTCAAACAGTTCAGAAACCACGCCGGAGTCGCGATCCAGCCCCAGCGCCAGCTGCGTCATATCATTTGAGCCGATAGAGAAGCCGTCAAAGTGTTCAAGGAATTGCTCCGCCAGCAGCGCGTTGGACGGAATTTCACACATCATAATCACCTTGAGGCCATTCTCGCCGCGCTTCAGACCCTGCCGCGCCAGTTCCTCAATCACCGCTTCGGCCTGCGCCACGGTACGCACAAAAGGAATCATAATTTCGACGTTGGTCAGCCCCATCTCATTGCGCACGCGCTTCACGGCTTCGCATTCCAGCGCAAAGCAGTCGCGGAAGCGATCCGCCACGTAGCGTCCGGCACCACGGAAGCCCAGCATCGGGTTTTCCTCTTCCGGTTCATAGCGCTCGCCGCCGACCAGATTGGCGTATTCGTTAGACTTAAAGTCCGACAGGCGCACAATCACGCGCTTCGGCGCAAAGGCCGCGCCCAGCGTGGCGATCCCTTCCGTCAGACGTCCAATGTAGAACTCCACCGGATCGTCAAAGCCTTTCATTAATTCACGGATTTTCTGCTGCAGCTCCGGCGTCTGCTGATCGAACTCCAGCAACGCTTTTGGATGCACACCAATCATGCGGTTAATGATAAATTCCAGACGCGCCAGGCCGACGCCTTCGTTAGGCAGGCAGGCAAAATCAAACGCCCGGTCCGGGTTGCCCACGTTCATCATGATTTTAAGCGGCAGCTCAGGCATTTTATCCACCTGCGAACTTTTTACTTCAAAGTCGAGCAGATCGTCGTAGACGTAGCCGGTATCGCCTTCGGCGCAGGAAACCGTCACTTTATGACCATCCTTCAGCCGATCGGTGGCGTCGCCGCAGCCGACTACCGCCGGGATGCCCAGCTCACGAGCGATAATCGCCGCATGACAGGTACGCCCGCCACGGTTAGTCACGATCGCCGCCGCTTTTTTCATAATCGGTTCCCAGTCCGGGTCGGTCATATCGGTGACCAGCACATCGCCCTTCTGGATACGGTTCATTTCGCTAATATCGTGGATGACCTTCACTTCGCCTGCGCCAATACGATGGCCAATTGCGCGTCCTTCGACCACAATCTTGCCTTTGCCCTGCAGCGTGTAACGCTCCATCACCTGCCCGTTAGAGCGCACGGTTTCCGGGCGCGCCTGAACGATATACAGCTTGCCGGTATGGCCATCTTTCGCCCACTCAATATCCATTGGACGCTTATAGTGTTTTTCAATTTGCAGCGCCTGATGCGCCAGCGCCTGCACCTCATCATCGCTGAGGCAAAAACGATCGCGATCCTGCTGCGGTACGTCTTCAATTTTTACCTGCTCGCCATGCGCCTGCGAATCGGCATAAATCATGCGGATTTTCTTCGAACCCATATTGCGGCGTACAATGGCAGGTCGGCTGGCCTGTAACGTCGGCTTATGTACGTAGAATTCATCCGGGTTAACCGCGCCCTGCACCACCATTTCGCCCAGCCCCCAGGCGGCGGTAATAAACACGACCTGATCAAAGCCCGATTCGGTATCAATGGTAAACATTACGCCGGAAGCGGCCTCATCGGAGCGCACCATGCGCTGCACGCCAGCGGAGAGCGCCACGCCACGATGATCGTAGCCCTGATGCACGCGATAGGAGATAGCGCGGTCGTTAAATAGCGAAGCATAAACATGTTTTACCGCGACCATAACAGCATCGAAGCCCTGCACGTTAAGGAAGGTTTCCTGCTGACCGGCGAACGACGCATCCGGCATATCTTCAGCCGTCGCCGAGGATCGCACGGCAAAAGAGGCCTCTTCATCATCGGCTGACAGCTGCTGATAAGCCTCGCGTATGGCCTCTTCCAGCGCCGGCTGGAAAGGTGTTTCTACAATCCACTGGCGGATCTGCTTACCCGCTTTAGCAAGTTCATCCACATCATCAATGTCGGTTTCATCCAGCAACGCATAAATACGCTGGTTAACGCCGCTCTGATCGAGAAATTGATTGAAAGCTTCCGAGGTGGTCGCAAAACCGTCAGGAACGGATACGCCAAGCGACGACAGGTTAGTAATCATTTCACCGAGAGAGGCATTTTTTCCTCCCACGCGATCAACATCGTTCATGCCTAACTGGCTATACCAGAGCACTAGCGGCATTTCGCCTTGATTGAACATTGGGACAATCCTTTTATGATAAATTTGAGGGGCACACGGAAAAATTGCGCTTATGACGCTTATTCAGCCTGGCACAAGAGAATGTAAAAGCGAAAGTGTTGAATCGTTAAAGCAGCGCAAAAAAAAGGTTTTAAGAAAACTCCGGCTATAATAAGGCGTTTGCGCAACAAAATTATTTTTTAATAAAAGCAATAAATTCAGTAAAATGTATTAATGTAACCGTTTTACCTGGTTTATTTTTTTGCGCAACGCTGGGCCGCCTGCTTTTATCCATTCATTCTCTTCAGCTAGGTTTATAGATAAATAAAAGCAGGAACGCTATTTCATTTACTTATGGGCTAAACGCTCAGTAAAAGCGCAAAGAATAAAATATTCAAATTAATAATTTTTGAAACTTTCATTTCATAAAGTATGCGAAATTGCTGATTGATTTTATTGTTGATTATCTGCCAGGCTCAGTTAACCCTGTAGAAGAGAGAATAAGTATGACGGCAGAACGCAGCGTTTTTTACATCTCTGACGGCACCGCTATCACCGCTGAGGTGTTGGGACATGCGGTTATGTCCCAGTTTCCGGTGATGACCAATAGCTTTACCCTGCCTTTTGTAGAAAACGTCCAGCGCGCGCAGGCGGTAAAAGCGCAGATTAACGCCATTTATCAGCAAAGCGGCCTGCGTCCGCTGGTGTTTTTTTCTATTGTTCTGCCGGAGGTGCGCGACGTTATTTTACAAAGCGACGGCTTTTGTCAGGATATTGTGCAGGCGCTGGTCGCGCCGCTACAGCAGGAACTGGGCATGGCACCCGCCCCGGTAGCGCACCGCACCCACGGATTAACCGCCAGCAACCTGGGTAAATATGACGCGCGCATCGCAGCCATCGACTATACCCTGGCGCATGACGACGGTATTTCGCTGCGCGGCCTTGACGAGGCGCAGGTTATCCTGCTGGGCGTTTCCCGCTGCGGTAAAACGCCGACCAGCCTTTATCTGGCCATGCAGTTTGGCGTGCGGGCCGCCAATTATCCGTTCATCGCCGATGATATGGATAACCTGAAGCTGCCGCCGGCCCTGAAGCCTTTGCAGCATAAGCTGTTTGGTTTAACTATCGATCCGGAACGGCTGGCGGCGATTCGTCAGGAGCGGGCCGAGAACACACGCTATGCCTCAATGCGCCAGTGTCGGCTGGAAGTGGGCGAAGTTGAAGCGCTGTTTCGTTCGCACCAAATCCCCTATCTCAACAGCACTAACTATTCGGTTGAAGAGATCGCCACGAAAATTCTCGATATTATGGGACTGAATCGCCGGATGTATTAAGCTGAGCTTCGGCACATATTATGCTCCAGGATACGCTTTTAACCCTTTCAGGCGGTTGAATTTACTGCTGGTTGGTTTATTGTGATCGCCATCACTTCCCGGCACTTCTGCCGCTGTGAAGAAATTATTTTGAGATCCCAATGAACAAAACTGATGAACTGCGAACTGCACGCATCGATACGCTGGTGACGCCCGCAGCGCTGGCGGAGCAGTACCCGATAAGCGAGGGTATCGCTGCCAATGTCACTCAGGCGCGCCAGCGCATCGCGCGTATTCTTGCG
Source organism: Mixta theicola (assembly GCF_002895925.1). GTDB lineage: Bacteria > Pseudomonadota > Gammaproteobacteria > Enterobacterales > Enterobacteriaceae > Mixta > Mixta theicola. The sequence continues at coordinate 434,239 of NZ_NWUO01000002.1, forward strand.
GGCGACGATCCGCGCCTGCTGGTGATTATTGGCCCCTGTTCGCTGCACGATCCGCGCGCCGCGCTGGAATATGCCGCTAAGCTCAAGGCGCTGCATGATAAGTATCATTCCCGTCTTGAAATTGTCATGCGCACCTATTTTGAAAAACCCCGTACCGTTGTTGGCTGGAAAGGGCTGATTTCCGATCCCGATCTGGATGGTTCGTTTCGCGTTAATGAAGGGCTTGCCATTGCGCGTAAGCTGCTGCTGGATATTAATGCGCTGGGCCTGCCTACGGCTACGGAGTTCCTTGATATGGTGATCGGCCAGTTTATTGCCGATTTAGTGAGCTGGGGCGCTATCGGTGCCCGAACCACGGAAAGTCAGATCCATCGTGAAATGGCGTCGGCCCTTTCCTGTCCGGTCGGTTTTAAAAACGGTACCGATGGCAATACGCGCATTGCGGTAGATGCAATTCGGGCGGCACGGGTAAGCCACATGTTCCTTTCGCCTGACAAGCATGGTCAGATGACCATTTATCAGACCAGCGGTAACCCTTCCGGCCATATCATTATGCGCGGCGGTAAAGTGCCAAACTATCATCCGCAGGATATTGCGGATGCGGCGGCCAGCCTGCGCGCGTTTGACCTGCCGGAACAGCTGGTGGTGGATTTTAGCCACGGCAACTGCCTGAAGCAGCACCGCCGCCAGCGTGACGTGGCCGAATCGGTCGCGCAGCAGATCCGTGACGGCTCGCGCGCCATTGCCGGCGTGATGATTGAAAGCTTTTTGCAGGAGGGTAATCAGCCGGTCGTTAGCGGACAGCCGCTTACTTACGGTCAGTCCATTACCGATCCCTGTCTCGGCTGGGAAGATAGCGAAGCGGTGCTGGCGCAGCTGGCCGATGCGGTGGATAGCCGTTTTAATTAAAAAACCGGTGCCTGTGCAGGGAGCGCAGGCCGATCGTAAAGACGCAAAAGACATCATCTCTGACAGCTCGGCCTGCGCCATCCCTGGCGCAGGACGCTTTACTCTTCTGCCTGCACTCCCCGCGCCTTCAGTTCAGTGCATATTTGTGAAAAATATCTTCTGGCTAAATTGCTTGTCCGCGGGTTAGCGGGTTAGCGGGTTAGCTGGAGCAGCTTACCTCGATTTTCTTGCCTTCATCCGGCGGACGCCGGGTTAAATCGGCATATTCCGGCGCATCGCTGAACGGATTACACAACGCCTGATGCAGATGTTTCAGCATGGTGATGTCATCCCGCTGTGCGCCTTCAATCGCCTGCTGAGCCAGATAGTTGCGTAAAACAACCGCCGGATTGGCTGCTTTCATTCGCTGTTGGCGTTCGGCGTCGCTGCGCTCATCTTTTAATAAACGCTGCTGATAACGCTGATACCACTGGTCAAACGCCGCCCGATCGATAAATTCGTCGCGCAGCGGCGAACGGCTCTCCTGCTGCTGCGTCTCGCTTAGCATACGGAAGGTGCGCGTATAGTCGCTTCCCTCCTGACTCATCAACGCCAGCAGTCCGGTGAGCAGCTCGTTGTCCTCCGCCTGCGGCGTTAAAAAGCCCAGCTTCGCGCGCATTTTTTCGCCCCACGCCGCTATCAGCGCCGGCTCGTACCGGCTCAGCGCCTGCTTAAGCTGCTCGGTGGTCATCAGGTCCGACAGCGCATGCGCCAGCCGGTTAAGATTCCATAAACCGATCGTTGGCTGATTATCAAAGGCGTAACGTCCCTGATAATCCGAATGATTACAAATAAAGCCTGGCTGATAATCATCCAGAAAACCGTAGGGGCCATAGTCCAGCGTCAGACCCAGAATTGACATATTATCGGTATTCATCACCCCATGAGCGAAGCCAACACTCTGCCAGGCGGCGATTAAGCGTGCGGTGCGCTCCACGACATCGTTAAACCACAGCAGATAGCGATCCGGCTGCGACTCCAGCGACGGCCAGTGATAATGGATAAGGTAGTCTGCCAGCTGCCGTACTTTTTCCGGTTCGCCGTTATAGAAAAAGTGTTCAAAATGGCCGAAACGCGCATGGCTTTCCGCGACGCGCAGCAGCATCGCCCCGCGCTCTTTGGTTTCACGATAAACCGGTTCATCGCTGGTCACAATGGTTAGCGCCCGGCTGGAAGGAATGCCTAAATGATGCAGAGCCTCAGAGGCGAGAAATTCACGTACCGTCGAGCGCAGCACGGCACGCCCGTCGCCCATACGCGAATAAGGGGTCAGGCCCGCGCCCTTTAAATGCCAGTCAAATTTTCTGCCGTCGGACAGCTGCTGCTCGCCCAACAGAATGCCGCGCCCGTCGCCCAATTGTCCGGCCCAGACGCCAAACTGATGGCCGCTATAGACCTGCGCCAGCGGCTGCATGCCAGGCAGCAGCGTTGCGCCGCTCCAGATGTCGGTTTTGTCCGCGCTGAACCAGCTTTCATCCAGCTCCAGCTCACGCGCCAGCGCCTCGCTATGGTAAAGCAGGCGGGCCTGTTTAAGCGGGGTCGGCTTCAGCGCGGTATAAAATCCGCTTAATTCATTATGCCAGGTGTTATTAAACTCCATGCTGCCTCCGTTTGCCGCAGTAGAGTTTAAGTGTAACCCTGATGTGAGGTCGTAAACAAAAAACCGCGTGGGCTATCAGCCGTGGCCGTCAGAAAAGCCGGGGGGCGGCTCCATCAGGGTGGCCAGTTCGCTATCCGGGACGGGGGGAAACAGCGCGCCCTGCATGCCGGTAAAGGCAAAAGGGGTGATTTTTTCCAGCGTGGCGAGATCGTCCACGCCCTGCACGATAAATTGCTGACAGTGATCGCTGACCTGATAAGCGATGGCCTTTAACATGGAATGATAAGAGGCGCGCTTTAGCGTCTGCTGCAAAAAATATTTATCCAGCCTGATACGGTGAAACAGATTATCGTAAACCGCTTTTGCGGGGGCTTTACCTGAGCCAAAATTATTCAGCGTTAATTTAAATTTGTCGCTGAGGTTGCTTAATAACGGGTTATCTTTTCCCGCTTTAAAGTCGGGAAAGCTCTCATTAAGCGCTAATTCCAGCGCCTGAAGCGGCTGCAGTTTACGTAGCAGGAATTCACTGGATAAAATGGTCTCAACCATTTCTTCATCCACGCTCAAAATTACTGCAACATTATTCTGCAGAAAAAAGTCGTGATAATGCTCAATAACGCCGATCTGCTTTTGTAACGTTTGCAAACGCTGTTCGCCGTCGAGCTGAGATAACAGAATATCCTGCGGCACAACAACCTTAAGAGAAGCATGCGTAAAGCTGGACAGCAAATCTACGGCAAGTAATCGACCATTTAAAGCATAAACAGGATTGAAGGCTGTATGAATAAAATAATCAGCAAAAACTGGAGTTGTCATTTTTTTAGCCATGAAAAGTGGCAATTTGGGCATCCTATACTAAGGAAAAACTACAATCAATAGTGTCCTTAATGACAGGCGGCGGCCCTTTTCGCTCTTTTTAGTACGGTAACTTACTGATACTGCAGAATATAACTCAAATTTACCTTTATGGCCGCTTATGTTTCTCTGCACCGCGCCATGCTAATAAATAAGATTTAGTGATAATTTCTGTTGATTCCGGGAGTATCTTACTTACAGGACAATTAAAAAGGCCGCTTATGTAAAGCCGAATTTTCATTCATTCCGGCGCTACATTTCCTGCTTATCATTTCATATTTTAAAAGCTGTTTAAATGAGCATTTTCTGAATCGATTGATGCTTTTCAACAGGTTAATCTTAAATTCGCCGCGCCTGCCAAAATACTTTTTGCCAGTAGCTGTTATCCAGCGAAGAACGGATTACGCCCTGGCTGGTAGAGGCATGAATAAACTGTTTATCACTGTCGTAAATGCCTACATGCAGACCGTTTTCTCCACGGCCCGTTTTAAAGAAAACTAAATCCCCCGGCAGCAGCTGATCTTTATCGATGCGCGTTCCGGTAACGGTCTGGGCGCGAGTGCTTCGCGGCAGCTGTAAATTAAAGCGATCGCGGAAGGTGAGATAAACAAATCCGGAACAGTCGACGCCGCTCCGGCTCAGGCCGCCGTAGCGATAAGGCGTACCGTGCCAGCGGCTTAGCTGGTCGTTCAGTTCAGCAATAACGGTGATTGAATCAGCAAGACGCCCGTCAGGCGGTGGCGCATGATGACTACAGCCGACAAGTAATACGCTAAGCAAGAGTAATACACCGATTCGCATAACCTGAGTCCTTCCTGTATGAGCGGAGCCGGGCTAACTGTAACGGTAACAATTAGCGCTGGCAATCATCTCAGCGCATCTCTTCAGCGATTAACCAGCTTTCTCCTTCTGACTGCAGCTTACGAAAGGCCAGGCCATACAGCGCGCGCAGCGTCTCAGGCTGCAGAACGGCCTCAGCACGCCCCTGCTGCATCACTTTTCCCTGCTGCATTAGCCAAACGCCGCGTGCATGACGCAGGCTATGGTTAAGATCGTGACCGCTGGTGATTACCGCGCCGCCCGCGCGACAAAAAGCCGCTAACTCGCGATCCAGCGCCTGCTGCTGCGCCACATCCAGCCCGGCGTAAGGCTCGTCCAGCAACAGTAGCGTTGCTGGCTGCACGGCGCCTGGCCAAACCTGCAGCAGCACCGCCATCAGCCTTACGCGCTGCCATTCGCCGCCGGAAAGTTGGGTTAGCGGTCGCGTAAGCTTATCGTGCAGCTGAAAAGCCGCTATCAGCCGTGATAACAGCGTATCCTGCCCGACCGTTGCGCCCGCCAGATGCTGCTGCAAATAGTGAAAAACCGCCATCTGCCCCGGCGGCGGCTGCTGCTGTGGCAGCCAGGCGCGCCGTCGCGCCAGCGATGCCCGTGGCCACGCTTCCAGCGGCCTGCCGGCAAGTCGCACCACGCCTTTGCCGGGCAAAAGCCCGGACAGGCGCGCCAGCAGTGAACTTTTACCGGCGCCATTGGGGCCAAGCAGATGGATTAGCTCTCCGCCGTTGACCTGGGCGCTAAAAGCCTGCAGGCGTCCCGGCACGGTCGCCTGCTCAATGGATAACAACATTACTTCGCCAGCGCGAGCTTAATACTTTCCATTACGATAGGATCTTCCGGCGTCATATCCGGCGCGAAACGCTGTACCACTTCACCGTGGCGACCGACCAGGAACTTCTCGAAATTCCATAAAATGTCGCCCTTCTGTTTAGGCGCCCGGCCTTTACTCGCCATACGCTCATAAAAGCCGCTATTTTCCGGTTCTACCGCTTCAGGACATGCTGCAATCAGCTGCTGATAAAGCGGATGGCGTTCAGGTCCGTTCACCTCGATTTTGCTAAACATCGGGAAGCTGACGCCATAGTTGGTGTTGCAAAAATCTCTGATCTCTTCGTTACTGCCTGGCTCCTGACCGAGAAAAGCGTTGCACGGAAAACCCAGCACATTAAAGCCGGATTTATTCCAGGCGCGCTGCAGGTTTTCCAGCTCTTTATACTGCGGCGTCAGTCCGCACCGGGAAGCCACGTTAACGATCAGCAGGACATCGCCTTTCCATTGTCCCAGCGTGGTCCGTTTACCATCCAGCATAACCAGTTCAGTATCGTAAATGCTCATGCGTGTTTCCTGTTTCGGTGTGTGATACAGCCCCTTAACGGTGCTGAGTGAGTAATAACCAAATAAACAGCGGCGCGCCCAGCGTAGCCGTTACTACGCCAATGGGTAACTCCGCTGCGGTAAGTACCAGTCTGGCAATGATATCGGCAGCAAGCAATACGGCGGCGCCAGCCAGGGCGCTGGCCGGTAACAGCATACGATGATCGGTAAGCCCGTTTAACCGCAGCAAATGCGGCACCACCAGCCCGATAAAACCGATCGATCCGGCCAGTGCGACGCTAACGCCCACCAGCCAGCCAATCGCCACCACCAGCAGGTTGCGCCACAGGAAAAGCGACAGGCCGAGCTGGCGTGCGCTGGTTTCGCCCAGCGCCAGTAAATTCAGAATTTTCGCCTGCGCGCTCAGCCAGCAGAGAACCGGCAGCAGCGCCAGCATCAGCCAGCGGTAGCGCCAGTCAATACCGCTAAAGCCGCCCATCATCCAGTACATCAGCTGGCGCAAATCGAGGTTGCTGCTGAAATAAACCACCCAGGTCATCGCCGCGCTGCAGATAATCCCCAGCGCAACGCCAGCCAGCAGCAGGCGGCTGTTGGAAAGATGACGACGGGCAAAACGCAGCAGGATAAGCGTGACCAGCAGCGCGCCGGCAATGGCGGCCAGGCTGAACGCCCAGAAATCGCCATTACCCAGCAGCACGCACAGCACCAGCCCAATGCCCGCCCCGTTTGATACGCCCAGCAGGCCCGGCTCCGCCAGCGGGTTTTCAAACAGCGCCTGCATTACGCAGCCCGCCGTCGCCAGCGAGGCGCCGACCAGCAACACGCTCAGCGTACGCGGCAGGCGCAGCTGCCAGACGAACAGCTTCCCCGCCTCGCTTAGCCAGCGGTCAGGCAGGATCCACTCTTCCCCGGCGCACAGGCTGATCAGCGTAATGCCCAGCAGGATGGCGCTCAGCCAGCCCAGCCAACGATAAGCGCGGCGATCCGCCTGACGGGAAAGTTCAGTTAGCAGCGTCATAGCCGTAGTTTTATAAGGAAAACAGAGATTTGATTGTAGTGGCTGAAGCAAAAAAAGAAAGGGATAAGACAAGCCGGGCGCTGTCGCCCGGCGTAATACGCTTAGCCATGCGGCTGAAAATCGGGGCGATGGCCTGCCGCGCCATGCGCATCATGATCCGCCGCCAGCCGATCGTTGTTGTGTCCTTCACGGTGCGCCATCGGCCTACCATGTGCAGGCTCCTGATGATGCGTTACCGGCTTTTTGCGATCGGATTGCTGACGATGCTCTTCAGGTCGATGGGATTGCCAGCCGTTGCCGTTCCAGTAGCCGCGCGGCCCTTTCTCCCCAATATGATGGCCGTGATGTTCCTGCCACCATTGCGGGGCGCGCCAGTCATAGCCATCCCAGTAGTAACCTCGATGATCGCGATCGCCAATATGGATCGTCACGCCGGCGGGCGTCAGATCAAACGAAACGGCAGCGCTGGCAGCAACAGGAAGCGCCGTCAGGATACTCAGCACTATGCCTGGAAGTAATGTTTTCATTTTCATCGGGGTAACCTCATCGTGTTTCACCCCCTGTTTATACTCCCGAAGCGCAGGCTGTCACTATCATCCTGAGACGATTTTCACCTTATTTGCCTGATACTTACGAATTCCTTACATTGTGATTGCTTTATGAAAAAAGCGGAAAAAAACTCCGTTTAGCCAGCCTGAGCAGCGGCAGTAAAAATCCGCCTTCATAGAAGGCGGCATTGATTTCGCCCTGGAAGGGCGTACCAAAAACCTTAAAAAGAAGTCTCTGCCCGTTCTGTTAGATTTAAACCTAAAGATAATAAGGCAAAGCCAAAATCCGTTGCTAACCACGTCCACAGGACGTGGTTTTAAGTTAGGAATAAAAAAGGCCGCACGGGGCGGCCTTTTATGTTGCTGACAGATCAGTCGTTTTTAGGGGAAGCGTTCTCGACGCGGCTTTTCAGCTTTTGTCCAGGGCGGAACGTTACCACACGACGCGCGGTGATCGGAATATCTTCACCGGTTTTCGGGTTACGTCCTGGCCGTTGATTTTTGTCGCGAAGATCAAAGTTGCCAAATCCAGACAGTTTGACCTGCTCGCCGTTTTCCAAAGCTCTCCTTACCTCTTCAAAAAACAGTTCAACCAGCTCTTTGGCATCCCGTTTACTCAGCCCCAGCTTTTCAAACAGGTATTCCGACATATCAGCTTTTGTAAGCGCCATAGGTTCAATCCCTCAAGGTTGCCTGGAATCGCTCTTTTAATGCCGCAACGCAGTTGGCGACGGTTGCGGCAATCTCGTCTTCTTCGAGTGTCCGGCTGGTATCTTGCAAAATCAGGCTTATCGCAAGGCTCTTAAAACCTTCGTTTACACCCTTACCACGGTACACGTCAAACAAGTTTACGCCAACTATCTGATTTGCGCCAACTTTCTTACACTCCGCAATGATATCTGCTGCCGGGACCGTTTCAGCCACCACAACGGCGATATCGCGACGGTTTGCCGGGAAGCGAGAAATCTCGCGCGCATCAGGCAGGACGCGGTCTGCAACCTTATTCCAAAGCAGTTCAAACACTAAGGTTCGGCCATTGAGATCCAGCTTGCGCTCCAGCTCCGGATGAATTACTCCGATAAATCCGATGCGTTCGCCCTGTAAATAAATCGCGGCGCTTTGCCCCGGATGCAGGGCCGGATTCGCTTCGGCGCGGAATTCAATGACATCCAGTTTGCCGGTCAGCTCCAGTACCGATTCCAAATCACCTTTTAAATCATAGAAGTCGACGGTCTGACGCGCCAGGTCCCAGTGCTCTTCGAAGCGGTTGCCGCTCAATACGCCAGCCAGCATAACATCCTGACGGATACCTAAATCTGCTTGTGTATCCGGCACAAAGCGCAAACCGCTTTCAAACAGACGTACGCGGCTCTGCTGACGGTTCTGGTTGTATACCACAGCAGAGAGCAAACCGGTCCACAGCGAGAGGCGCATCGCGGACATATCGCTGGAGATCGGGCTGGGCAGAATCAGCGCATCAACGCCTGGATGCAGCAAGGCCTGCACTTTAGGATCGACAAAGCTGTACGTAATGGCTTCCTGGTAGCCTTTATCCACCAGCAGGTTTTTTACGCGCTTCAGCGACAGCGAGGCTTCGCGATGCTGCGTCATAACCAGCGAGGCTTTAACCGGCACGTCCGGGATGTTGTTGTAGCCGTAAACGCGCGCCACTTCTTCAACCAGATCTTCTTCAATCGCCATATCAAAGCGCCAGCCTGGCGCTACCGCGCGCCATTCGCCTGCGCTTACGCTCACTTCACAGCCCAGGCGCTGCAGGATGTCGGTGACCTGTTCATCGGCAATATGATGACCAATCAGTCGATCCAGTTTTTCACGGCGCAGCGTAATGGTAGCGCGTACCGGCAGCTTATCCTGGGCGCTGGTATCAACAACCGGACCCGCTTCACCGCCGCAAATCTCCAGCAGCAGGCGCGTAGCGCGCTCCATTGCCTGTTGCTGCAGGGCCGGATCGACGCCGCGCTCGTAGCGATGGGACGCATCGGTATGTAAACCGTGACGACGGGCGCGGCCAGTAATCGCCAGCGGCGCAAACCAGGCGCATTCCAGCAGTACGCTGGAGGTTTCTTCATTAACGCCTGAGTGCTCGCCGCCGAAGATGCCGCCCATTGCCAATGGTTTATGGTGATCGGCAATGACCAGCGTATCGCTGTTAAGCTTCACTTCGTTGCCGTCAAGCAGCGTCAGCGCTTCATCCTGCTGCGCCATACGCACCACGATACCGCCATCAATGCGATCCAGATCGAAGGCATGCATCGGCTGTCCCAGCTCCAGCAGCACGTAGTTGGTCACGTCCACAACCGGATCGATAGAGCGAATGCCGCAGCGACGCAGCTTCTCTTTCATCCACAGCGGCGTGGCCGCCTTCACATTAATATTTTTTACTACCCGGCTCAGATAACGCGGGCAGGCATCGGTCGCGTCTACGCGAATCGGCAGCGTATCGCTGATGGTCGCCGGCACCGCGGCCATTTCCGGCGTATTGAGCGGCAGGCCATTCAGCACGGCCACGTCGCGCGCGATACCAATAATGCCAAAGCAGTCGGCGCGGTTTGGCGTGATGCTGATTTCGATGCTGTTATCGTCCAGCTGCAGATAATCACGAATATCAGCGCCGATCGGCGCGTCCGCAGGCAGCTCAATGATACCGTTGTGATCGTCGCTGATGCCCAGCTCGGAGAATGAACACAGCATGCCTTCTGACGGCTCGCCGCGCAGCTTCGCCGCTTTGATTTTAAAATCGCCCGGCAGCACGGCACCGACGGTGGCCACCGCCACTTTCAGGCCCTGACGGCAGTTTGGCGCGCCGCAAACAATATCCAGCAGACGCTCGCCGCCGACGTTGACCTTGGTTACGCGCAGTTTATCGGCGTTCGGGTGCTGACCGCACTCAACAACTTCACCAACGACCACGCCGTGAAAAGCGCCCGCGACCGGCTCAATGCCGTCTACTTCCAGGCCGGCCATCGTGATTTGTTCCGCCAGGGCCGCACTGTCAAGAGCCGGATTTACCCATTCGCGTAACCAGAGTTCACTGAATTTCATTGGATAACCTGCCCTTATTTAAACTGTTTGAGGAAACGAAGATCGTTTTCGAAGAAAGCACGCAGATCGGTCACGCCATAACGCAGCATGGTCAGACGCTCCATACCCATGCCAAAGGCGAAGCCAGAGTAAATCTCCGGGTCGATGCCGACATTGCGCAGCACATTCGGATGCACCATGCCGCAGCCCAGCACTTCCAGCCATTTGCCGTTTTTGCCCATCACATCGACTTCAGCAGAAGGCTCGGTGAACGGGAAATAGGAAGGACGGAAGCGGATCTGTAAATCCTCTTCGAAGAAGTTACGCAGAAAATCGTGCAGTGTGCCCTTCAGGTTGGTGAAGCTGATACCTTTATCGACAATCAGGCCTTCCATCTGATGAAACATCGGCGTATGCGTCTGGTCGTAATCGTTACGGTAAACGCGGCCCGGCGCGATAATGCGAATCGGCGGCTGCTGGTTTTTCATCGTGCGGATCTGTACGCCGGAGGTCTGGGTACGCAACAGGCGCGTGGCGTCAAACCAGAAGGTATCATGATCGGCGCGGGCCGGATGATGGCCGGGAATGTTCAGCGCATCGAAGTTATGATAGTCGTCTTCGATTTCCGGTCCGGTGACCACGGCAAAACCCAGCTCGCCAAAAAAGGCTTCAATACGATCGATGGTACGGGTGACCGGATGCAGGCCGCCATTTTCTGTACGGCGCCCTGGCAGGGAAACATCAATGGTCTCAGCCGCCAGACGTGCGTTAAGCGCGGCGGATTCCAGCGCATCTTTCCGCGCGTTAAGCGCTTCCTGCACCTGCTGTTTGGCTTCGTTAATCACCGCGCCTGCCGCCGGACGCTCTTCGGCCGGCAGTTCGCGCAGGGTGGTCATCTGCAGGGTCAGATGCCCTTTTTTGCCCAGATATTCGACGCGGACGTTATCTAACGCCGCAACGTCCTGCGCATGTTCAATGGCTGCCCTGGCATTGGCAACCAGCTCTGCGAGATGGGACATTGTTTCCTCTTCTTCCAGCCTAAGGCCGGGCTGTTTCAGGTGGGGACCAGAAGTCCATATCAGTTCGCGGCAAACAAAAAAGCCTCCACGAGGGAGGCTTTCAGTGCGATTTTTCGTTTCTTTTTTCGCGCACAAGCCCCCGGAAATCAGGTGCTAAAGTAAAAAAAGAAACGAAAAATAGCGTGCATGCTTGGTTTACCTTGTCGCTTGCGTTAAACGGCTCTATTGAAATGCCAGCAGGCGGAAAAGTCAATCTTTTGCTGCGGTTACATAAAATAAAAGAGGGAGCAAGCTCCCTCTTCCATCTGACTTACGCCAGAGCTGATTTCGCTTTTTCAACCAGTGCAGTGAAAGCCACTTTGTCGAATACGGCGATGTCGGCCAGGATTTTACGGTCAATTTCAATGGACGCTTTTTTCAGGCCATTGATGAAACGGCTGTAAGAGATACCGTTCTGACGCGCTGCAGCGTTGATACGCGCAATCCACAGCTGACGGAACTGACGCTTACGCTGACGACGGTCGCGGTAAGCATACTGACCAGCTTTGATAACAGCCTGGAAGGCAACGCGGTAAACACGTGAACGTGCACCGTAGTAACCTTTAGCTTGTTTTAAGATTTTTTTGTGACGTGCGCGAGCAATTACACCACGTTTTACACGAGCCATTTGAGCTCTCCTGTTCTATATTCTGATTGAAAAATTAACTTATGCGTACGGCAGGCAGGCAATAACCAGACCCAGATCGCCTTTAGACACCATGGCTTTCGGGCGCAGGTGACGTTTACGCTTGGTTGATTTTTTGGTCAGGATATGACGCAGGTTCGCATGCTTGTGCTTAAATCCACCTTTACCGGTTTTTTTAAAGCGTTTAGCCGCGCCACGGACAGTTTTAATCTTAGGCATTTATAAAATATCCACTTCGCATTGTTAATAAAATGAACCAGACAGGCGAATAAAAACCGCCCAGCGCGAACGCTGCGCGGCATTATTACTTGAAAGCCTACTGTTTCTTCTTGGGTGCGAGCACATGATCATCTGGCGGCCTTCAATCTTCGAAGGGAAAGATTCAACCACTGCCAGTTCACTCAGATCTTCTTTCACGCGGTTAAGCACTTCCATACCGATCTGCTGGTGCGCCATCTCACGACCGCGAAAACGCAGGGTGATTTTGGCTTTATCGCCTTCTTCCAGAAAACGAATCAGGTTGCGTAGTTTGACCTGATAGTCGCCTTCATCGGTACCAGGGCGGAATTTAATTTCCTTCACCTGGATAACTTTCTGCTTCTTCTTCTGTTCCTTAGAAGACTTGCTCTTTTCATAGAGGAACTTGCCGTAATCCATTATACGACAAACCGGCGGTTCGGCGTTAGGGCTGATTTCAACTAAATCAACGCCTGCTTCTTCAGCTTTTTCAATAGCTTCGCGTAAACTAACAATACCAAGCTGCTCGCCTTCGACGCCAGTCAGACGCACCTCGGTAGCACGGATTTCACCGTTAATACGATTGGGACGCGTCGGTTGAACTCGTTTTCCGCCTTTAATACCTTATTCCTCCAATTGATGAAGATTGCGGCTGCGTATTTCTTGCTGCAGCTTCTCGATCAGCACATCCACGTCCATAGACCCAAGGTCTTTACCGCGGCGGGTACGTACAGCCACTTTACCGGCTTCTACCTCTTTATCACCGCAAACCAGCATATAAGGGACGCGACGTAATGTGTGCTCGCGAATTTTAAAGCCAATCTTCTCGTTTCTCAAGTCTGCTTTTACACGAATGCCCGCATTCTGCAATTTTCGCGTTAATTCGTTGACATAATCAGACTGCCCGTCGGTGATATTCATCACCACTGCCTGTACCGGTGCCAGCCAGGTTGGATAAAAACCGGCGTATTCTTCAGTCAGAATACCGATAAAGCGTTCCATTGAACCCAGAATAGCACGGTGAATCATCACCGGCACCTGTCGTTCATTATTTTCACCTACATAAGAAGCGCTCAGACGGCTCGGCAATGAGAAGTCGAGCTGAACGGTGCCGCACTGCCATGGACGATCCAGACAGTCATGCAGAGTGAATTCAATTTTAGGACCGTAGAATGCGCCCTCGCCCGGCTGATATTCGAACGGAATAGCGTTCTCTTCCAGCGCCGCAGCCAGATCCGCCTCTGCGCGATCCCATAATTCATCGCTGCCGATGCGTTTTTCCGGACGGGTAGACAGCTTCACCACGATTTTTTCAAAACCGAAGGTGCTGTACATGTCGTACACCATCTTAATACAGCTGTTAACCTCAGCGCGTACCTGCTCTTCCGTACAGAAGATATGAGCATCGTCCTGGGTGAAGCCGCGTACGCGCATCAAACCGTGCAGCGCGCCGGAAGGCTCGTTACGGTGGCAGCTGCCAAACTCCGCCATACGTAATGGCAGATCGCGATATGATTTTAGACCCTGATTGAAAATCTGCACGTGTCCGGGGCAATTCATCGGCTTAATGCAGTATTCACGGTTTTCGGAAGCGGTCGTAAACATCGCTTCTTTATAGTTTTCCCAGTGGCCGGTTTTTTCCCACAGTACGCGATCCATCATGAACGGACCTTTGACTTCCTGGTACTGGTACTCTTTCAGCTTACTGCGAACAAACGTTTCCAGCTCACGGAAGATAGTCCAGCCATCGTTGTGCCAGAACACCATACCGGGCGCTTCTTCCTGCATATGGTAAAGATCGAGCTGCTTGCCAATCTTGCGATGGTCACGCCTGGCCGCCTCTTCCAGACGCTGCAGGTAGGCGCTCAGCTGCTTCTTATCTGCCCATGCGGTGCCGTAAATGCGCTGCAGCATCTTATTGCTACTGTCGCCACGCCAGTAGGCGCCAGCGATTTTCTGCAGCTTAAAATGATGGCAGAACCGCATAGTAGGCACGTGCGGCCCACGGCACATATCGACATATTCTTCATGGTGATACAGGCCAGGACGATCGTCATGGCTGATATTCTCATCAAGAATGATAGTTTTGTAGTTTTCGCCGCGTGCGGCAAATACGTCACGCGCTTCCTGCCAGCTGACTTTTTTCTTAACAACGCTATAGTTCGTTTCGGCCAGCTCATGCATGCGCTTTTCCAGCCGATCGAGATCTTCCTGGGTCAGAGTATGGTCAAGGTCGACATCATAATAGAAGCCATTATCAATAACCGGACCGATAGCCATTTTCGCGTTTGGCCAGAGCTGTTTCATGGCGTGACCCAGCAGATGCGCGCAGGAGTGACGAATAATCTCCAGACCGGCTTCATCTTTCGCGGTAATAATGGCAACGCTGGCGTCTTCTGCGATCGGGTCGACCGCATCTACCAGTTCACCGTTAACACGACCGGCGATACAGGCTTTTGCCAGGCCCGGACCGATATCTTGCGCAATATCCATCACGCTAACAGGACGATCGAAGCTGCGCTGACTGCCGTCAGGAAGGGTAATTACAGGCATTTCATATCCTTAATTGCAGTGGTAACCCACACGAAAGATTACATGCAAACATTGGTTAGAAGTTAATTTTCAACGGATTACCGGCCAAAACTAACCCACAGTTGTTAATTTGGTACGCAGCCTGGTACACATAGGCAAAAGTGACCTGGCCGGGTAATAGTTGAAGAGCGAACATCTTACACGCTAAAGAGATGATGTTAAACAAGTGTTTGCCCGGCGTTCGCCATGTCGCCGGGATTTTTATGGCTGCGGATGTCCAGGCTAATTCATGCCCCGCTTCGTTGCCGATTTTTATCCGATCGCAGACTTAACCGCATACAAAATGCACGGGGTAAAACAGGCAAGCAAAATGCCGGTAAAACCGCATATGCTGGTAAGCCTGACATCTGAAACGCTCAAATAGTCGAAGAGCGGGCTTTTAATTAAAATAAAATATTGCAGGGCGGTATATCCCAGAAAAAGCAGCAGGAACATAATCAGGCTTTTGAGGGTAAAATTTATCCACTCGTTTAAGCCCATTTTGTCATTTTGGTTAAACGCTTTTTTATAATCACGGAAAAATGCAGACATTTTCATCACAGTAACTTTTTAAACCGCTTTAAACTTTAACCTGAATAATTAAGTTAGTAAGCAAAAGTTTGTAACTTTATCGGAGCGTTAACGATCGGGTATATCTGTAAATAGGGCTTATGCCGTTATGCCGCCAACTAAAAATCCCCGGCGCAGGCGCAAAAAAACGGCCCACATTGGCGGGCCGTTAGCGCTTTTAGAAAGCCGGTTTGCTTACTGCTTTTTATCGCTACAGAGCCTGTCCCACAGCTCATTATGCGTATTAATCGCGCGTATAGTACGTACGTCCATCACTTCCGCATCGTTGCCATGCGTATAAATGGGCTGAAATAGCGTACAGGATGAATCGACGCTGGCGCGGTCAATCATCGAGGTTGTATTTCGACTGGCGCAGCTTGTCACGAGCAGCAGCGTCACTGAGAGCAACGTTAGACGTTTCCACATGTTTAGCCACCTTAATATTATCCGCCTGTTTTTGTGTACTCGCCTCGGCCTGTTGGGTTTGCAGCTGTGCCGCCGCTACGTCCGCACGAGCCTTCTCCTGCGTCTTGCCGATTTTTTTTCCACCGAAGTAAGAGCCTACAAACCCGATAATGATTGCCAGCCCTCCCAGTACCCAACTCCAGCCCCCGGACAATAACGATATTATCTCACTCATGATCAGGCCCTCCGCTTCAGCCAGCCTTACTTTAAAGCGTAGGCAGCAACCGCAGGCGCGCAACTCATTGAAATAATTTTTATCATTTGCGTTCGGATTTTTTTACCCCCTTCTTTGCCGGAAATGCCGTCACGGTCTACCTTCAATGACATAACTTTACGAAAACAGGGAAAAATCACAGGAAGTGGTGATGCAATGTCTTATGAGAGCACCCGATGAGCCAAAATACCTGCACGATTATCTACAACGGCGAACACCTGAGCGGTGAAGCCGACCAGCCGCTGATCGATTTTTTGCAAGCCCAGGGTAAAATCCTGCCCCACGTTTGCTATCACCCTTCCCTGCCTCCGCTGCAATCCTGCGATGTCTGTTGGGTGGAATATCAGGGCGAGCTGGTGCGCGGCTGTACGCTGCGTACTTATGATGGCCTGGACATATCCAGCCATCACGCTGAGGCGAAAGCGGCGCAGGAAGAGGGTATGGATCGTCTGCTGGCGCGCCATGAACTCTACTGTACCCTGTGCGAGCACAATACCGGCGACTGTACGCTGCATAACACCGTCGCCGATATGCATATCCCGATTCAGTATTATCCTTACCAGCGCAAGCCGTACCAAAAAGACGAAAGCAACCCGTTCTACACCTACGATCCCGATCAGTGCATCCTCTGCGGACGCTGCGTGGAAGCGTGTCAGAACGTTGAGGTCAATGAAACGCTCTCTATCGATTACAGCGCGGAACATCCGCGCGTGCTGTGGGACGGCGGCACCCAAATCGCCGGTTCCAGCTGCGTAAGCTGCGGCCACTGCGTCACCGTTTGTCCCTGCAACGCGCTGCTGGAAAAAACCATGCAGCCCAACGCCGGGCCGTTTACGGCGATGCCGGAAGACCTTAAGCGACCAATGATCGATTTAGTGAAGTCGCTGGAAAACACCGTTGGCGCGCCGCCGATAACCGGCATTTCGCTGATGGATATGGAGATGCGTCAGAAAGAGATCAAAAAAACCAAAACCGTCTGCACCTATTGCGGCGTCGGCTGCAGTTTCGAAATGTGGACGCGCGATCGCCACATCCTGAAAGTTCAGCCGGTGGCCGATGCCCCGGTGAATGGCATCTCAACCTGCCTGAAAGGGAAGTTCGGCTGGGATTTTGTTAACAGCCAACAGCGCCTGACGACGCCGCTTATCCGCGAAAACGGGCGCTTCCGTTCGGCCAGCTGGGATGAGGCGTTGGATCTCGTCGCGCAGCGGCTCAAAACGATTGCGGCGCAGCACGGCGGCGACAGTATCGGTTTTATCGGTTCCAGCAAGGGCAGCAACGAAGAAGCCTATCTGACGCAAAAAATAGCCCGTCTGATTTTTGGCACTAACAATGTCGATAACTCCTCGCGTTACTGTCAGAACCCGGCGACCGAAGGGCTGTTCCGCACCGTCGGCTACGGCGGCGACGCGGGCACCATTGACGATCTGCAGAAGGCCGATTTAATCATTATTGTCGGCAGCAATCTGGCGGAAAACCATCCGGTTATCGCCTCGCGTCTCAAGGCCGCGCAGAAACAACACGGACAGAAACTGCTGGTAGTCGATCCGCGCAAGCATGAAATGGCCGAGCGTGCCGACCTTCATCTACAGATCGAACCCGGCAGCGATAGCCTGTGGGCCTCGGCGATGTCCCGTTATATGTTCGAACATGGCTATGCGGACGAAGCTTTTCTGGCCGAAAAGGTCAATCAGGTGGATTCCTATCGCGCCTCGCTGGCGCCTTTTACCCTGGACTACGCCAGCGAGCAGACCGGACTGAGCGTTGAACAGATGATTAACGCGGCGGAGATGATCGGCCAGGCCGAACGGGTCTGTCTGCTGTGGGCAATGGGCATTACGCAGCACAGCCACGGCGCGGACACCAGCACCGCCCTCTCTAATCTGCTGTTGGTCACCGGCAATTATGGCCGACCGGGCACCGGCGGCTATCCGATGCGCGGTCACAATAACGTACAGGGCGCCAGCGACTTCGGCTGCCTGAGCAATATCTATCCCGGCTATGAAAAAGTCACCGACGCAGCGGTACGGGAAAAGTGGGCGCATGCATGGGGCGTTGCGCCAGAGGCGCTCTCCAACAAAGCCGGAGCGGATAACTATCTGATGGTCGAGCACGCGCACGAAGGTGCGTTGAAAGCGATGTATATCATCGGTGAGGAAACCGCCTATTCCGATTCGAACTCCACCAAAGTGCATGAGGCGTTCAGCAAGCTGGAATTTATGGTCGTGCAGGATATTTTTATGAGCCGCACCGCGGCTTTTGCCGATGTGGTGCTGCCGGGCTGCCCCAGCGTAGAAAAAGAGGGAAGCTACGTTAATACCGAGCGCCGTATTCAACGTTTTTACGAGGTGATGCCGCCGCTGGGCAACAGCCTGCCCGACTGGCGCATTCTTACCGATCTCGCCGCCCGTCTTGGTCATCCCTGGAACTATACGCATCCGGGAGAAATCATGGCGGAAGCCGCACGCATCGCCAACATTTTTGCCGGCGTGAGCTATCAACGTCTCAGCGGCTGGCAGTCGCAGCTGTGGCCGGTAAAACCGGACGGCAGCAGCACTCCGCTACTCTATACCGATGGCTTTAAGTTCCCCGACGGCAAAGCGGTGCTGTATCCCATTAGCTGGCAGCCGCCGCAGGAAATGCCGGACGACGAATACGATCTGTGGTTAAACAACGGCAGGATGCTGGAGCATTTTCAGTCCACCAATCAAACCGGGCGAGGCGGCCGTATGCTTTCGCTTTCGCCGAACGGATTTGTCGAAGTCAGCCCGCAGCTGGCTCAGGAGCGTCAGATCCATCAGGGCGACTGGGTGAGCATCGAATCGCGGCGTGGCGCGATGCAGGTGCCGGTGGTCATCAGCGAACGCGTAGCGGGCAACGTGCTGTTTATGCCGATTCACCACGGTAAGTCTGGCGTTAACAGCCTGACCGGCGAACATCACGATCCTGACGTTAACACCCCGGCATACAAAGAGATCGCGGTGAAAATGGTCAAGCTGGCGCATCCGCCGCTGGCAGAGCCGCTGCCGCGCCAAAACTTCCGCCACGGCAACCGTAGTCCGCTGGCGGGCCTGCCGATCGAAATCAAATGGCAGCAGGAGGGTTACACCCTTCCTCCTGAACACACTCAACATCCGGAGAAATTTTAATGGCTGAGCCTATAAATTATGATGTCCCGCCAACCAAAACCGAGCCTGATGCCCATGATGCGCTGCATGAGCTATTGCACAGCCTGCACCACCACGGATTTCTGCGCCTGGCCAACGATATGGTGTCAGCCAATACGCAGATTGCGAAGGTACTGGTGGAGGGGTTAAGCAAACCCGGCTCACAAAATGCGATGCAAAACCTCTCGGTACTGCTGATGGCGCTGTCCGATATTCCGCCGGGAGAGTTCCATAAAACTGTCTACGCGGTGAAGTCAGCCTTAAATGCGGTTAATCAGCATGCTGAAACCCAGCAGCAGCATGAGGTTGCGCCCGGCGTCAGCGGCACCTGGAAGCTGCTGCACGACGAGAGCTTATGGCACGCGGTCATGCCGCTGGTTGCCGGATTAAAAGCGTTCTCCAGCGCGATGGAACAGCCAGCCCCGGAAAAGCCCATCAGCGCCTTTAGCGGTAAAGACAGTCATGCCTGATGCGGAGCTGACGCTGCTGCTCTCCCGCGTCCAGTTTGCGGTGACCATCGGCCTGCATATTATCCTCGCCGGCTTCAGCTTTGGTCTGTCGATATGGCTGGTGGCGCTGGAGGGCGCATGGCTGTGGCGCAGGCAGCAGCGTTATTTAGATCTGTATAATTTCTGGCTGAAGATTTTTGCCTTAAATGTGGCGGTAGGCGTAGTTACCGGCGTGGTGATGGAATTTCAGTTCGGCACCAACTGGGCGCCGTTTATCGAACGCGTTGGCGGCCTTATCGGCCCGATGATGTTTTATGAAGTGCTGGTCGCCTTCTTTCTGGAGGCGGGCCTGATGGGCGTAATGATGTTTGGCATGGGGCGCATCGGTCCACGCCTGCATTTTATGGTAACCGTGCTGGTGGCCATTGGCGCGTTAATCAGCGTTTTTTGGATCCTGGCGGCCAATTCATGGATGCAAACGCCCGCCGGTTTTTTCCTTGACGAACAACATCGCTTTCAGCCGCAAAGCTGGATGTCCATTATTTTTAGCCCTTCTTTTCCCTGGCGCACGGCGCATATGCTGCTGGCGATGCTGATCGGCACCGCTTTTATGGTGGCCGCCGCCGGAGCCTGGCAGCTTTTACG
This sequence comes from Mixta theicola, assembly GCF_002895925.1. Lineage (GTDB taxonomy): Bacteria > Pseudomonadota > Gammaproteobacteria > Enterobacterales > Enterobacteriaceae > Mixta > Mixta theicola. The sequence goes on from NZ_NWUO01000002.1 coordinate 454,444, forward strand.
CCACAACAATAATAGCCGGGCTCGCCTGATGCTGACCATAAGCCTGTGGCTGCTGCCTTTTCTGACGCTGACCCAGGCGGTAGTGGGCGATCTTCACGGTGAAAACACGCTGGAATATCAGCCGACAAAAATAGCGGCGATTGAGGGCGACTGGCAGCGTCCGCCGCCGGGCGAAGGCGAGCCGCTGCGGCTGTTTGCGCTGCCCGACAGACAACAGCAGCGCAATCACTGGGAAATCGCGATTCCGCAGATAGGTTCTCTCTATCTGCGCCGCAATCTGAGCGGACAGATTAAAAGCCTGCGCGAATTTCCCGCCGAGGATATTCCCCCGGTCGCGCCGGTATTTTTCGCTTTTCGCCTGATGGTCGGGTTAGGCGTTCTGATGCTGGCGGTGAGTCTGACCGCACTGATCCAGCGGCTGCGCGGACGCCTGTGGCGCTCTCGCTGGCTATTAAAAACCCTGGTATTAATGGGGCCGTCGGGCTTTATCGCTATGCTCTCCGGCTGGGTCGTTACCGAGATGGGGCGTCAGCCCTGGACCGTTTACGGCATGGTGCGCACTGCCGACAGCGTCTCACCCATCTCCCCGCATCTGGCGATCGCCTCCCTCTGCGCTATTTTACTGGTCTATGGCCTGGTGTTTACTATTGGGCTGCGCTATCTGTTGCATTACGCCAGCAAAGCGCCGCAGGCTGATGAGCCCAGCCCGGCGCAGGAGATGCAACCCAAAGGCGGAGGAGAAAAATGATCCCCCTGACGCTGGATGATATTTCTGCCGCCACGCTCGCGGTTTCGCTGTTGATGTATCTGCTGCTGGACGGCACCGATCTCGGCGTGGGAATGCTGCTGTTTTTCTTTCGCGACGATGAATCGCGCCGCAAGCTGGCAGTCAGCATTCTTCCCGTCTGGGACGCTAACGAAACCTGGCTGGTGCTGCTGGCGGGCGGTATGCTGACGCTGTTCCCGGCGGTCTACAGCACGCTGTTCAGCGCGGTCTATCTGCCGCTGTTTATTATGCTACTGGCGCTGATTGGGCGGGCGGTGGCGCTGGAGTATCGCGGTCACGTTAACCCACGCTGGCACCGCTGCCTCGATTTAACGCATGTTATCAGCTCACTGATCGCTACCTTTATTCAGGGCGCGCTGGTCGGTCTGGTGATTGCCGGTCGTACGCAAGAAGGACCGTTCAGCTGGCTGACGCTTTATCCGGCGCTGTGTGGATTCGGCCTGATTGCCGCCTACCTGCTGTGCGGCTGCTGTTGGGTCCAGTGGCGCATCGCAGGATCGGAACCTGCGCTGGCCCACCAGCTGGCCTGGCTGTTTTTAATCCTTAGCCTGGCGCTAATGATCGCAATTAATCTGCTGGACAGCAGCACGCTGTTACAGGCGTGGCAACGGCTACCGGGCAAGATTATCCTGCTGCTGATGGCGCTGACGCTGGCTGCGCTGCTGCTGGCTTTCTATCGGGAGCTGCCGCTACTGTCGCTTATACTGGTATTAACGCTGATCGCGTTGAGCTGGGCATTACTGATTGTCGGGCTCTATCCGTGGCTGCTGCCCGGTAAGCTAACCATTCAACAGGCGGCCGCCGCGCCGGCAACGCAGCTGTTTCTGTTAAGCGGCTATGGGATAATCCTGCCGCTCACGCTGGCCTATAACAGCTGGGCATTCTGGGTATTTCGCGCCAGGGTCCGTTAGCGCAACGCGAGGGTCATTAGCTGGCAGCCTGTTTGAAGGCGCGGGAGGCGTTAACTTCCCGCGCTTTAAATCGGTCTCTTCAGGGCTGCCAAAGGCAGCCCGTTTTTTACATCGCGTAAGAGAGCAGGATCTGCGTTTTGGTATCGGTATGATCCGGCGCGGACTCTGGCGGATTGTTATTCCAGGTCACGTTATAGGTAACCTTTAACGAGAAGTGCGCGTTAATCGCCACCTGCAGGCCGGTCTCCGAGTTAACCGTGGTGTTATCATTAAAGCTGCTCAGCACCGAAGCGCCCTGAATAAATTTCGCGGTATCGGTCAGCTGCCACTGATAGCTCAGCGCGCCGTAGCCCAGCGCCTGCGTCTCATGTCCGCCATCGTGGAAATCGTCATAACGCACGCCCGGACCAAATTCCATACGCAGTGAATGCACCGGGCCGTTCAGGATCTGACGACCGTAACCGGCAGCCAGCACGTCACGAGAATCATAGCCGTTAAAACGATCGCTAAGCCAGCTGGCCTGGCCGAACAGGTAATCGTTGTCGGTCATGTTATAGCGGGTACGTCCGCCAATCTGATACGTCTCGGAAGAGCGTTCATCATTAGACGAGGTATTCGCCGCGTTACCCCACAGGCTGTACGCGGTATTCGGCTGATACCATGTCATATTGGTCTGGGCCGTTAATGAAGAACTTTGGGTATTGCCGGTTTGCGCCAGGTAGCCCGCCGCCGCGTTGCCTTCAAAAGGTTTTTTAGCGGTGGAAGGATCGTCCATAACGGTAAAGACGGTGTTATCAGCCATAGCCTGGTGACAAAAAGCGCCGACAGAAAGTAATAGCGCAGCAGAATACCTGTTAAGCAAATTCATTTATTGTGATCCGTACGACAGTTTAAAAAAGAGAGAGTCTGAAGAGTTTTACGCTGTAAGCAACGTCATTTACCGTAAATTTTGTAAACAAGCGTTAAATAGCGCGAATACCTAAGCATCCAGAGGAAAAGGTGCTACGAATTGGATTTTTCTTATTAACGGCGCGCATTATAAAGGGTAAGCAAGCGAAACGCAGTACGGCGGAGAAAATATTTATTTCCCTTTAAAATCAAATAATAATAATGAATAGCAGCCTGTTTAACCCTGTCAACCGCGCGGCGCCTGGCCCGGCTTACCCACTGTGAGCCTGACACGCTGCAGGCGTCCGGCTTTATGGCGATAACGTTTCCAGCGATACATCGTCGGTTGCGCCCGGCAGCAGTTCAGCCGCTATTGAATAATAATTAGCTGCGTTATGCAGGCCGTTTGGTTACCGATTCGCTCCTTTGGCGGTGATGGTCTAAGCTGAAAATTCTTTCGGGAACAATGAGGTGAATATGAGCCCATCAGGCGTGACCCGCTATGTCGTCACCTTCCGTTACGAGGATAAAGGGCTGGCTGCCGGTCTGGAACTGAACAGCGCGATGACCAACGGCGGTTTCACCACCACCCTGCAGGATGATGACGGCCATACGCACGAACTGGGTAGCAACAGTTACGGCATTGTCAGCGCCAAAAGTGCTGAAGAGGTTCGTCAGCAGGCCGCCAGCATCGGCGAGGTAGCGCTGGACCATGAACCAGAGGTTGATGTGCAAACCTTTGCGGATTTTATCCAGCAAAACCGGCCTTAAAGCCTGACGTCCGGCCTGTGCGCTCGCGCTAATTTTACCTACGCTTTATCATTACACAGCGAAAATGAGGATAGCCCCATGTGGTCAGCCATAAGTCGTCTGTTGAGTGAACTGTCAGAAAATGCGGAAATTACCCAGCGCACGGAACTGCCCGCCGGAGAGCTCCATTCTGCCTGGCAGATACGCTATGGCGAACATCAGATATTCGTGAAGTGCAATAGCCAGCAGATGCTGGACGTGTTTACCTCGGAAGCGGATCAGCTGGCGCTACTGGCGCGCAGCCAGACGGTACGGGTGCCGAAAGTGTACGGCATCGGCAGCGATCGCGATTACAGCTTTTTACTGTTGGAGTATATTCCACCGCGTCCGCTGGATGAGTCCAGCGCCTTTCAGCTGGGACAGCAGCTGGCCCGGCTGCATCAGTGGAGCGAACAGCCCCATTTCGGTCTCGATTTCGACAATAATATTACCAGTATGCCGCAGCCCAACGGCTGGGTGCGGCGCTGGTCACGCTTCTTTTCGGAACAGCGTATCGGCTGGCAGCTACAGCTGGCGGCGGAAAAAGGCATTCTGTACGGCAATACCGAACTGATTATCGACTGCGTGCAACGCGCGTTGGCCACTCATCATCCGCAGCCTTCCCTGCTGCACGGCGATTTATGGCCTGCCAACTGCGCGGGCAGCGAGAGCGGCCCGTGGATCTACGATCCCGCCTGCTACTGGGGCGATCGTGAGTGCGACCTGGCGATGCTTGCGCACTCTCCTGCTTTCCCGGAAAAAATCATGGCGGGTTATCAGTCAGTCTGGCCGCTGCCGGAAGATTTCGTCCAGCGTCAGCCGGTTTATCAGCTCTATTATTTGCTTAATCGCGCCAACGTTTTTGGCGGCAGCTGGCTGGGTGAGGCACAACGTGCGATAGGTCTGCTGCTGGAGCGGGATGAACAGGGAAAAAACGGGCCTGAGGAGATCGCCTCTCCGGCCCGCTGAGCCGTTCAGATAAAGCCGGTTAACGACAGAACAAAGTAGCCCGCCGCGGCGATAACGACCGGCAAAATATAGAGCGGGAAAATCTGCAGAAAAATGGTATGCCGCGGCACAACGATTTTTTCCTCCAGCTGCTGTCGGCTACGCCCTTCCTCTCCTTTTGCCTGTTCAAGGATCAGCATATCTTCGATCCCTTCTTTTATATGACGCGACTGACGCCACATACGCGCGCCGGAGGCCTGCAGCGCCAGGCCGACGAAAATCAGGATATAGATCAGCCAGAAACCGATATTGCCGCCCGCGTTAAAATCGGGTACTGGCGAATTACGCCAGAAAAATCCGAGAAACGGCGTATTAAAGCGGATCATATCGATCATCACGTGAATAAAATCGAGCAGAACCGCATCAATGCCGGGCCGCTTTTCGCTGTGTTTGAACATAAAGTTCATTAGCGATACCAGCGTAGAAATCAGCGCCGGTAGAAAAATAATCCAGCCGGCCACGCGTTTAATAATGGCAACACGGCCAGCCTGTTGATAAGTCATGGTTTCTCCTTGCACCTGTTGTCTGGCAATAAGTCTACCTGAATCAGGGAAAAGCGCCTGGAAAAAAGCGATGCCAGATATTTTATCCTGTCAGTCCGGCCATGCCTGATGAAAAGCTTCATGCTATGGTAAGACAAAATGTAAAAATGGAGCCTTGTATGACCTATACCCGACCTGTACTGGCCGCGATATTTGATATGGATGGATTGCTGATCGATTCTGAACCCTTATGGGACCAGGCTGAACTGGACATTTTTGCCACGCTCGATGTCGATCTGTCGCGCCGTAGCGAACTGCCGGATACGCTGGGCCTGCGTATCGATCAGGTGGTGCGCATGTGGTACGAAACGCTGCCGTGGAACGGCCCCAGCCAGCAGGAGGTCACCGAGCGCATTATTACCCGCGCGATTAATCTGGTGGAAGATAAGAAACCGCTGCTGCCGGGTGTGGAGCAGGCGCTGCAGCTCTGCCAGGCGCAGGGTTTGAAAATCGGTCTGGCCTCCGCCTCACCGCTGCATATGCTGGAGAAGGTGCTGGCGCTGTTTAACCTGCGCGACTATTTCGAGGTGCTGGTTTCAGCAGAGGCGCTGCCCTTTAGCAAACCGCATCCGCAGGTTTATCTGGACGCGGCGGCGCGCCTGGGCGTCGATCCGTTAAACTGCGTAACGCTGGAAGATTCCTTTAACGGGATGATCGCTACCAAAGCGGCGCGCATGCGGTCGGTGGTGGTTCCCGCAGCGGAATATCGCAGCGATGCCCGCTGGTCACTGGCGGACGTTAAGCTGGATTCGCTGTTGCAGCTGTCGGCACAGCAGCTGAAAGGATATTGATTTTTGCCCTGCCTGCCTGCGCTTTGCAGGCAGGCCATTCGCCACGGCCCACGCTGCTTTTTTCTGCTGTTTCTTTCATTTATGGCGGCCGCGCCTTCCGTTAGCCCGCCATGCTTTTTTCCGCAAACATGATCCGGCGAGCAAAATAAATAAAACGCCATTTCATTTTTATTGAATTCATATGTCGACCTGCCTATGATTCTGATAACGACCCGCGTAATTCTATTTTATGGGTTTCAACCTCAGAGAGGCATTGATATGCAAGTCCGTCAAAGCATCCACAGCGATCATGCCCGTCAGCTTGATACGGCTGGCTTACGGCGCGAATTTCTCATTGAGAACATTTTCGCTGCCGATAACTACACCATGACCTACAGCCATATCGACCGGATTATCATCGGCGGCGTGATGCCGGTGCGCCAGGGCGTAACCATCGGCAGCGAAGTGGGTAAACAGCTGGGCGTCAGCTATTTTCTTGAGCGGCGCGAATTAGGCGTGATCAATATTGGCGGGCCGGGCCTGATTGAGGTTGATGGCAAGGCCTGGGAAATCGGTAACCAGCAGGCGCTTTATGTCGGCATGGGCGCGCAGTCGATAGTATTTAACAGCGTGGATGCCAGCCAGCCCGCTAAATTTTATTACAACAGCGCCCCGGCCCATACGCGTTATCCCGACAAAAAAATCACCCTTGCAGAAGCCTCGTCCACTACGCTGGGCGATCCCGCCACCAGCAACCGTCGCACCATTAATAAATTTATCGTGCCGGATGTGCTGCCAACCTGTCAGCTCACGATGGGCCTGACCAAACTGGAGGAAGGCAGCCTGTGGAATACCATGCCCTGCCATACCCACGAACGCCGTATGGAAGTCTATTTTTACTTCGATATGGATGAGGAAAATGCCGTGTTTCATATGATGGGCCAGCCGCAGGAAACGCGTCATCTGCTGGTGCATAACGAACAGGCGGTGATTTCACCAGCCTGGTCGATTCACGCCGGCGTCGGCACCAAACGCTATACCTTTATCTGGGGTATGGTGGGTGAAAATCAGGACTTTGACGATATGGATCAGGTCAAAGTCAGCGAACTGCGTTAACGGCGATTACAGGAAGCATAAAATGGTACTGAATGCATTTAATCTTGCAGGGAAAGTGGCGCTGATTACCGGCTGTAATACCGGCCTGGGCCAGGGAATGGCCGTTGGACTGGCGCAGGCGGGCTGCGATATTGTCGGCGTTAACCACTCCGGCGCGAATGAGACGCCAGCGCTGGTGGCAGCGACCGGCCGCCGCTTTATCAATATTAACGCCGATCTGATGAACAGCAGCTGTATCCCGCAGGTAGTGGAACAGGCGGTTGCGGCCTGTGGCCGTATCGATATTCTGGTTAACAACGCCGGTATCATTCGGCGTCAGGATGCGATTGAATTCAGCGAGCAGAACTGGGACGACGTGATGAATATCAACAGCAAAACGGTATTCTTCCTCTCGCAGGCGGTGGCGCGTCAGTTTATCAGCCAGGGCAGCGGCGGAAAAATCATCAACATCGCCTCCATGCTCTCTTTCCAGGGCGGGATCCGTGTGCCTTCCTATACCGCCTCTAAAAGCGCGGTAATGGGCCTGACGCGTTTGATGGCCAACGAATGGGCGGCGCACAACATTAACGTTAACGCCATTGCCCCAGGCTATATGGCAACCAACAACACCGAGCAGCTGCGTAATGATGAAGGCCGCAGTCAGGAAATTCTGGGACGCATTCCGGCCGGACGCTGGGGTAAACCTGACGATATGATGGGCCCGGTGGTTTTTCTGGCATCAGCCGCATCTGATTATGTGAATGGCTATACGCTGGCCGTCGACGGCGGCTGGCTGGCGCGCTAGCGCTTACCAGACGGGGCCTGGCCCCGTTCGCTATTCACTTTTGGTTACAGCGTCACAACTTCCATTCTACTGGATAAATCCCCTATACTGGATACATTGACAGTTATGTATCCAGGTTATCTTCATGACGGCCGAAGGCCACGTTATTTTTGCCATCGCCAGCGCTATTTTTGCGAAGCGCGCTGAGCTAACGCCAGAGCTGGCTAACGGCGACTGGTGGCATATTATTCCGGCGGTTCTGTTGACCTGCCTGCTGCCTGATATTGATCATCCACGCTCAACGCTTGGCCAGCGTTTTCGCTGGATTTCACAGCCTGTCGCCCGGGCGTTCGGTCATCGCGGCTTTACCCACAGTTTGCTGGCGGTGCTGGGCGGCGTGACGCTGCTGCAGTTTAACCTGCCGCACGGCTCGCCGCTGCCCGGCGATGCCATGCACGGCATGGTATTGGGTTATCTCAGCCATATTGCTGCGGATATGCTCACGCCGGCTGGCGTGCCGCTGCTGTGGCCGTGCCGCTGGCGCTTTCGTTTCCCCATCCTGAATACCAAATCAGGCAATCAGCTGGAGCGCCTGTTCTGTCTGGCCCTTGTCGCCGGCGCGCTGTGGTTTCCGCCCGGAATGCCGCATTTTGGCGCTGACGGCTGGCCTGCCCGCGTCATGAATAATGTTCAGATGGGCATCGATCGGCTGCTTAACTAACCGCCTGCCGGGTTTGTATACGCAACCAAACAAAAAGTTATAACCCATTCCATTCGGATCTAATAACGTCAGGTTCTGACCTGATACCATGCCGCCCATTGCGTAACACTGCGCCAATAAAAACACTTCTTCCTGCCCCACAGGCTGCGCGTTAACGCGACTGTGGGGTAATCTCATGGAGAAAAAAAATGACCGTTCCACTTATTGTGAATATTTTGACGTTTATCGTCCTGCTGGTGGTGTTATCCCGGCTTGGCCGCCAGGGCTGGAGCCTGTCGAAAAAGGTACTGGTTGGTTTGATCATCGGCGTGCTGTTTGGCCTGGCGCTGCAGATAATCTACGGTGAAAACGCAGCGGTACTGAAAGAGTCGATTAGCTGGTTTAACGTGGTGGGCAACGGTTACGTCCAGCTGCTGCAAATGATCGTGATGCCGCTGGTATTCGTGTCCATTCTCAGCGCCGTGGCACGTTTGCATAACGCCTCCTCGCTGGGGAAAATCAGCCTGCTGACCATTGGCGTATTGCTGTTTACCACCGCTATCGCCGCGCTGGTCGGGGTATTTGTTACTACCCTGTTTGGCCTGAGCGCCGAAGGGCTGGTGCAGGGCGCGCAGGAAACCGCCCGTCTGTCGGCGATCCAGTCTAACTATGCGGGTAAAGTGGCCGATCTCAGCGCGCCACAGATGCTGCTCTCCTTTATTCCCAAAAATCCGTTTGCCGATCTGGCCGGCGCTAACCCTACCTCCATTATCAGCGTGGTTATTTTCGCCGCTTTCCTTGGCGTTGCCGCGCTGCAGCTGCTGAAGGATGACCGCGAGAAAGGCGAGCGCGTTCTGCAAGCGATCGATGTTTTACAGCTGTGGGTTATGAAGCTGGTACGCCTGATTATGAAGCTAACGCCGTATGGCGTGCTGGCGCTGATGACCAAAGTGGTCGCCAGCTCTAACCTGCAGGATATTATCAAGCTCGGCGGCTTTGTGGTGGCCTCTTATCTGGGCCTGGCGATAATGTTTGGCGTCCATGCCCTGCTGCTCTCGGTCAACGGCATTAATCCGCTGCGCTTTTTCCGTAAGGTCTGGCCGGTGATTACCTTTGCCTTTACCAGCCGTTCCAGCGCCGCCAGTATTCCGCTCAATGTGGAAGCGCAGACCCAGCGTCTCGGCGTACCAGAATCTATCGCCAGCTTCTCTGCCTCATTCGGCGCCACTATCGGTCAGAACGGCTGCGCCGGTCTTTATCCGACCATGCTGGCGGTGATGGTTGCGCCGACGATGGGCATTAACCCGCTGGATCCGGTATGGATTGCTACGCTGGTTGGCATCGTTACCCTGAGCTCAGCCGGTGTGGCGGGCGTCGGCGGCGGCGCAACTTTTGCCGCGCTGATAGTGCTGCCGGCGATGGGACTCCCGGTCACGCTGGTTGCCCTGCTCATCTCTATCGAGCCGCTGATCGATATGGGCCGCACCGCGCTTAACGTCAATGGCGCGATGACGGCCGGTTCCCTCACCAGCCACTGGCTGGGACAGACGGATAAAAAGCTGCTCAATAGCGACGAGCATAGCGAACTGGCGCATCGCTAACGCGAGGGCGTTCTGATAGTCGGCCTGAGCCTGCTGCGCTTCAGGTCGGTCAACCGAATAAGGGCCGGATAATCCGGCCCTTATTTTTTCCCGCCCCGGCTTCCTTACCGCCTCTTTCTCTTCGACTTTCTCAACGCGCCATAACACAAAACCCCGGAAAATCCAGGCGTGCCTAACGTGTTGTTCTATAGTTAATGGAGCCTTGAACGACACCAACAGGAGCAATGCTAATGTCGAAAGAAACTGATAATAAAGAGCTGAGCCATAGCGCCCCGGCTACAGGTCCCGAATCCGCCAGGCCAGGTCTGGACTCGTTAGCGCCGGCGGATGGATCGCATCAGCCCTCAGCCGAACCGACACCGCCAGGTAAACAGCCCACCGCGCCGGGCAGCCTGAAATCGCCCACGACGCGTAACGCCAAACTCGATCAGCTGGACGCGCATCGTAAGGGCGGCGAAAACTTCCCGCTGACCACCAATCAGGGAACGCGCATCGCCAACGACCAAAACTCACTGAAGGCGGGTACGCGTGGTCCAACGCTGCTGGAAGATTTCATCATGCGTGAAAAAATCACGCATTTTGACCATGAGCGCATACCTGAACGTATCGTGCATGCGCGCGGCTCGGCGGCGCACGGCTATTTCCAGCCCTATCGTTCGTTAAGCGAGGTCACCAAAGCGGATTTCCTGCGCGATCCCGATCGGGTAACGCCGGTGTTTGTACGCTTCTCTACGGTTCAGGGCGGCGCCGGTTCCGCCGATACCGTGCGTGATATTCGCGGCTTCGCCACCAAATTTTATACCCAGGAAGGCGTATTCGACCTGGTCGGCAACAATACGCCGGTTTTCTTTATTCAGGACGCGCATAAATTTCCTGACTTTGTCCATGCGGTGAAACCAGAGCCCCACAATGAAATCCCGCAGGGACAAAGCGCGCACGACACTTTCTGGGATTACGTCTCTCTACAGCCGGAAACGCTGCATAACGTGACGTGGGCGATGTCCGATCGCGGCATCCCCCGCAGCTATCGCACGATGGAAGGGTTTGGTATTCATACGTTCCGAATGATTAATGCGGAAGGTAAAGCGACCTTTGTACGCTTTCACTGGAAGCCGGTGGCGGGCAAAGCGTCGCTGCTGTGGGACGAGGCGCAAAAGCTGACCGGCCGCGATCCTGACTTCCATCGCCGTGATTTGTGGGAAGCGATTGAAGCCGGCGATTACCCGGAATATGAGCTGGGCGTGCAGCTGATCCCGGAAGCGGACGAGTTTAAGTTTGATTTCGATCTGCTGGATGCCACCAAGCTGATCCCCGAAGAGCTGGTTCCGGTAGAGCTGATCGGTAAGATGGTGCTGAACCGCAACCCGGACAACTTCTTTGCCGAAACCGAGCAGGTGGCCTTCCATCCGGGCCATATTGTGCCGGGACTCGACTTTACTAACGATCCGCTGCTGCAGGGCCGCCTGTTTTCCTATACCGATACGCAAATCAGCCGGCTTGGCGGCCCCAACTTTCATGAAATTCCGATTAACCGTCCCGTCTGCCCTTACCATAACTTCCAGCGTCAGGGTATGCATCGCATGGATATTGATACCAATCCAGCGAACTATGAGCCGAACTCCATCAACGATAACTGGCCGCGTGAAACGCCATCGCAGCCGCATCGTGGCGGTTTTGAAAGCTATCAGGAGCGCATTGAAGGACACAAAGTACGCGAGCGCAGCCCGTCGTTCGGCGAATATTATTCCCAGCCGCGTCTGTTCTGGCTAAGCCAGACGCCCATTGAGCAGCAGCATATTATCGAAGCTTACTCCTTCGAGCTGAGTAAGGTGCGCGCGCCTATATTCGCGAGCGCGTCGTCGATCATCTGCTGCATATTGATGTCTCGCTGGCGCACGGCGTGGCGCAAAATCTGGGCATTGCGCTGTCGGATGAGAAACTGCATACCGCGCCGCCTAAAGATGTTAACGGCCTGAAAAAGGATGCCAGCCTGAGCCTGTATGCGATATCGAACGGCAATATCAAAGGCCGTCAGGTTGCGCTGTTGCTGAGCGACGGCGTGAAAGCCGCCGACGTGCTGGCTATTCTACAGGAGCTAAAAACGCATGGCGTTCACGCTAAGCTACTGGCACCGCATATGGGACAGGTTCGCGCCGACGATGGCTCCAGCCTGCCGGTTGACGGCACCTTTAGCGGCCTGCCTTCGGTCACGATTGATGCGGTTATCGTACCGGACGGCAATATCGATGCACTGCTGCTAAGCGGCGATGCGCGCTATTACCTGCTGGAAGCCTATAAGCATCTGAAGGTTATCGGCCTGAGCGGCGATGCGCGACGCTTTAAAGCGCAGTTTGGCCTGGGCGACGATGAGCCTGAAGAAGGGCTGGTAGAAGATGTGAAAGCGGAAGGGGTGCTGATGAGCGAGTTTATCGCCTTCCTTGGCGCGCACCGTATCTGGTCACGTAGCCAGAAAGCGCTAAGCGTACCGGCCTGATGCTGTTGGCGGGTTATTTAGCCCGCCTTCACTTTGCTACTGAAGTGCCTGCTCAGGGAATCCCGGCCGATCGTAAAGACGCACAAAACGTCATCCCTGACGGCTCGTCCCGCTTTACTCTTCTGCCTGGGTTCCCCGTGCCCTGAGTCTTATATCGTCTGCGACGGGCCGAACGGCCCGCCTTTTTTCTCCATGATTTTCCCGCCGTGTTAAGAAAGCGTTAAGCATGGTAACGATGCGCTAAATCGGCCGCTTCCTGCTTGTGTTTTCCCGCATTCGGGTCAATTCTGCTGTGAGTTAACGCAGGAGAATCACCATGAAAAAGGTTATCGCATCGCTACTTGCCCTGACGCTAACCGCGCCGGTTGTTGCTGTAGCCCATCCGGGCGGCGGACCGGGCCCCGGCTGGCATCACGACAGCGGTCCCGGCTGGCATCACGGCGGCGGTGGCGGCTGGGGACGCCCGGCGCCCTTCCGCTTTCTGCCGGAGGCGGCCACAGCCGTGCTGATTGGCGGCCTGACCTACTACTTGCTGAACGGCAACTATTACCAACGTCAGGGAGACACCTACGTGGTGGCAGAGCCGCCTGCAGAACGCGTTACGCTGGACAACAGAATGCGCGCGCTCGATTACAACGGGCGACGCTATTATGTGCAGGATGGACATTACTACGAACGTAGCATCGACGGAGAATACCTTGAGGTGCCGCGTCCGCCGGGGCTGTAACAGGCGCAGACGTGGAGCTGAAACAGCGGAGGCGGCCTGAAAAGGCCGCCTCCGTTAATTTTTGTCAGGCCTTACTGACTGGCCTGCGGATCGGTATCGTACTCTTTACAGCTCTGGAAACCGTAGTTCATAACGCGACCGGTGTCGCTATAGCTGACAAAATAGGTCTGCGGCTTGCCGTTACGCTCGCCCAGCACGTAGGTCTGGCAGGTACCGCGCGCGTGTACCATAGTAACTTCCGTGGACGCCGGGCCAGCAACCTGACGAACCTGATCGCGAGTCATTCCTTTTTTCACATCCTTCACGACGGGCTGAGTAACGAAACTTTCAGCGCGATCGTAAGCGGTACAACCAGATAACACCGCTAAAGCCACAGCAGCACCGATAAATCCTGTGAGTTTTTTCATCTGTATGTTCCTCATTGATTGTCCATGTGAAGTAATCCTGGAACATAACCACTGATTTATCAAATTTATGGCGCGGATTTATCGGCTTACAGCCAATGCCGGTTTAACGCGGCGCAGCGAGCAGTGCCAGCGTAACAAAAGCGCAAATTGTCTGAATTAACCGCGCCTGAACATTCCCCCGGGGCAAACCCGCTTGTCGTTTTGTCTGTTGCACGTTAGCTTTAACAAGATACGCATTCGTAACGAGCCAACAGGCTACTGATTTAAGGAGTGGTTTATGTCACTGCAGCAGGAAATAATTAAGGCGCTGGACGTCAAGCCGACAATCGATGCCAAACAAGAAATTCGTACCAGCGTTGAGTTTCTGAAATCCTATCTGAAAGCCTATCCCTTTTTAAAAACCCTGGTGCTGGGCATCAGCGGCGGTCAGGACTCTACCCTCTGCGGCAAACTGAGCCAGCAGGCCATAAGCGAACTGCGCGCAGAGACCGGCGATAACGCTTATCAGTTTATTGCCGTGCGTTTGCCGTATGGCGTGCAGACGGATGAAAAAGATTGTCAGGATGCGCTCAATTTTATTCAGCCCGATCGCACGCTGGTGGTGAATATTAAAGAAGCGGTGCTGGCCAGCGAGCGCGCGCTGAAGGATGCGGGCATTGAGCTTAGCGACTTTGTGCGCGGCAATGAAAAAGCGCGCGAACGCATGAAGGCGCAGTACAGCATCGCCAGCATGACCAAAGGCCTGGTGGTTGGCACCGACCATGCAGCTGAAGCGGTTACCGGCTTTTTCACGAAATATGGCGACGGCGGCACCGACATTAATCCGCTGCACCGCCTGACCAAAGGCCAGGGAAAAATGCTGCTGAAAGAGTTAGGCTGCCCGCAGCACCTCTATCTGAAGCACCCGACGGCGGATCTGGAAGATGATCGTCCGGGCCTGCAGGATGAAGTGGCGCTGGGCGTTAGCTATGGTCAGATCGATGCCTACCTTGAAGGCCAGCAGATCGATGAATCCGCCGCCAAAATCATTGAAGTCTGGTATCAAAAAACCGAGCATAAGCGCCGTCTGCCGCTCACCGTTTTTGACGATTACTGGAAAAAATAACGGTTCAACGAGCAGGCTGACGCGTGCGGCCTGCTCGCTTATGCGCAACCTTCCGGCTTAACGCCCTTCCGTCTTCATTCAGATTTTTCGTAAAATCAGGCCGCCCGTTAAACATCCCCCGTTTTCTCCTTTGTACCCAGACAAACCCGTCTGGCTGCCTTAAACGGCGCTGATAAAACCGGCAACGCGCCGTTTTTTTGCACTGTTCAAGCTCCACTCCGGCTGATAGACTGGATATGCAACCAGTAAACGGAGTCACCTGTGGTAAGACGTGCTGCCAGCCACCGCCTTGAATTTGAAGCGGCGGCTATTTATGAATATCCCGATCATCTTCGTTCGTTCCTGGCCGATATTCCCAATCTGCCCGGCGTGTATACCTTTCACGGCGACAGCGACGTCATGCCGCTGTATATCGGCAAAAGCATCAGCCTGCGCACGCGGGTGATGTCGCATTTCCGTACGCCGGAAGAGGCGAAAATGCTGCGTCTGACGCGCCGCCTCAGCTGGATCACTACCGCCGGCGAGCTGGGCGCGCTGCTGCTGGAAGCACGGATGATCAAAAATCAGCAGCCGTTGTTCAACAAACGGCTGCGGCGCAACCGGCAGCTCTGCTCGCTACAGTGGGACGGCGTTGCTCAACCCAATATCGTCTATGCGCGCGATCTCGATTTCTCCGCCTCGCCTAATCTGTTCGGGCTCTATTCCAGCCGCCGCTCTGCGCTGGAAACGCTCAAAACCATCGCCGATGAACACCAGCTCTGCTACGGTCTGCTGGGGCTGGAAAGCCACGGTAAAAACCGCGCCTGCTTCCGCGCCAGCCTGAAACGCTGTGCCGGTGCCTGCTGCGGCAAAGAGCCGGTTAGCGATCACCATCAGCGCCTGCTGGCCGCGCTGGAGAAAGTGCGCGTGGTGTGCTGGCCGTGGCCGGGCGCCGTGGCGCTGGTGGAGGAAGGGCCGCAGGAAACCCAGCTGCATATTATTCATAACTGGTTTTACCTCGGCTCCGTCACGCATCTCGACGAGGCGAAAAATCTGACCAGTCCGCCGGAGGGTTTTGATAATGACGGCTATAAATATCTTTGCCGTCCGATGCTGAGCGGCAAATATCCGATTATCCCGCTCTAATCGGCGCGACGCTTCGCGTGAGCTGTGATTTGCGTCTACCTTTTAATCAGTTGTGTCGCCGTTTGTTGGGCACTTTACTGATGAAAAGGAGAACGCATGTCTCAACACGATCACAGTAAGTTTTCTCGTCGCCAGGTGGTTGGCGGCCTGATGGGCAGCATGGCGGTTACCGGTATGGCTATGGCAAGCAGCGCCAGCGCAGCGGAAAGCGGCAGCGCGACGTCAGACGGCGCCCCGCCTCTGACCGGCAAAAATCCGCTGGGGGCCTTTCCCAAACCGCCCTTTGAACGTCAGCCGCAGGATCCGCCGGGCCTGGCCAGTAAAATGGTGCCGCGTCCCGATCATGGTGAAGAAAGCTACCGTGGCAGCGGCCGTCTTACCGGCCGCAAGGCGCTGATCACCGGCGGTGATTCCGGCATTGGCCGCGCCGTGGCTATTGCCTACGCGCGTGAAGGCGCCGACGTAGCGATTAACTATCTGCCGGAAGAAGAGTCGGACGCTAAAGAAGTAATCGCGTTGATTAAGGCGGCAGGCCGTAAGGCGGTCGCGATCCCAGGCGACATTACCGATGAGGCTTTTTGCCAGAAGCTGGTTAACGATGCGGCCACGCAGCTTGGCGGGCTGGATATTCTGGTCAACAACGCCGGTCGCCAGCAGTATGTGGAATCGATTACCGATCTCACTACCGAGTCGTTCGATAAGACCTTCAAAACCAACGTGTACGCGATGTTCTGGATCACCAAAGCGGCAATGGCGCATCTGCAACCCGGTGCGGCGATTGTGAACACCTCTTCGGTACAGGCGGGTAAACCCAGCGCCATCCTGCTCGACTATGCGCAAACCAAGGCGGCGATTATCGCCTTTACTAAAGGGCTGGCAAAACAGGTGGCGGAGAAAGGGATTCGGGTAAATGCCGTTGCGCCGGGGCCCTACTGGACGCCGTTACAGTCCAGCGGCGGTCAGCCGATGGAAAAAGTGATGAAGTTTGGCGAAGAAGCGCCGTTTGGTCGGCCAGGACAGCCGGTCGAGATCGCCCCGCTCTACGTGACGCTGGCCTCAGCGGAAAGCAGCTTCACCTCCGGTCAGGTCTGGTGTTCTGACGGCGGCACCGGAACGTTCTGATAAAAAAACCGCCGACGCTGCCCACGGCGAAGGGCCATGGACAACGTCGGCGGTCTCAGGAATTATTCCGCGCGACGATTATTCGTCAGCTGGCGGTGGAGTCATCTTACCGTTGTGCATCGGTTTTTCAGTCAGACGTTTCTCAAAGTTAGCGTTGTACTGCTTCTTCTGTTCCGGCGTCAGCACGTTATACAGTTTGTTCTGCGTTTCCATCATCGCCACGGCGTTTTCTTTGGCGTTGGCGGTCATCTTCTCAGCCTGCGCTTCCGCTTTGCTGCGGTCGAAGCTGTCGGCAGCGACGATTGCGTGATTAGCGCGGCGTTCTTCCAGTGACGGACGTTTCATATCTTTGCGGGCATCTTTCATGATGTCGCGCATCTGCTGTTTCTGCGCATCCGTCAGGTTCAGGTTTTTAAACATCCCCATCGGGCCATGTCCCATCGGACCTTTATGATGCATTGCTTTTTCGCTGCCTGCTGGCGGCGGGGTCAGGGAATCTGCTGCATGGGCGATGCTCGCCGCACCGAAAGCCAGAGCGGATGCTACAAAAAGAGAGGTGAGTTTACGCATTGTATTGTCCTTACTTATCAGTTTTATGACGACAGCTGATGTCGCTGCTACGGAAATAAGTCTACGACACCAAACGTCAAGTACTCAGAGTCTGAGTAAAGCCCTGAAAGCATAGAAGATAAAAACGCAGCAATCCTGGAGAGAATAAGAAGATTAGGGTGAGGAATTGCAAAAGAATATGACTGTATACGGAAAATAGCGGAAATCGTGGAGAAGTGTAACCCTGAGGACAGGATAGAAGAAAGAAAAAGTTAACGCCTCCGGAAAAATTCTCTTCCCGCCGTTTTTATGCGCTGCCGCTTAGGCAGGACAAGGCGGTCAGCAGAGCGTAACAAGGCTACGCGCGCAGGCGTAGCACTGTAGCTGGCCCAGCCAGGCCAGGCCGCTTTATTATTTCAGCTGCCCCGCCGCGTCGCCGTTATGCGCATTCTCTTCCACCAGCATTAAACCGGCGCGCAGGCCAGGAGCGACATTGGGATTGGGAAACAGCACGTACTCACGCGCCTGCTGCACGAAATAGTGCGTTTCTCCATCCTCCGCCAGCAGCATGCCCTGCGGAAAAGCGGTAAAGTTCAGCGTCTCCGGGCTCATGTGCAGCTGGAAATGTTCGCTGTTGCGCGTAATCTGCTGCGTGACCCGGTAGCGGCGCGGCGCGGCGGTCAGCGGCGGCAGCGGTTCGCCGGAGATCAGCGCCGCCAGCGCCTGCTGCGCCGCCTGAAACTGCGCAAGATCGTTGTGGCCGAACGGCAAGGCCTTACCGAGCTCCAGCGTACAGCTGGCGGCCTGGAAATGTTCACTACTGTAATGGGTAAAGGTACCGCCCGGCGCACGATGAAACACCAGCGCCTCCAGCCCCGCCGCCGCCAGCCAGTGCATAAACTCCTCAGGCCAGGGACGCGGGCTGAACGGCATCACGCCGAAACGCGTATGGTAAGAGCCGCGAATCGCGGTATGCAGGTCGAGATGCCAGCGCGTTTCCTGATGCGATCCGGCCTGCCAGAAGGTTTCCAGCGCCTGCTCCAGCCGCCAGGCGCGCTGCGCCTCAGGACACTCTTCAAACTGCTGCCAGCGCCCGCCGAACAGCCGGTTTAAATCGCAGCGCAGATAGCGCTTTCCGGCACGCAAAGCGGGCGGATTGCCGAGCAGCACCAGCAACCGCACCGCCAGCGGCTGTTCACCCTGCAGCAGACGGGTAATAAGTGAGTTCAGCATCTCTACCGGCGCGGTTTCATTGCCGTGAATACCGGCCGAAACGGCGATGGCCTGCTGAGTCGGCGTCAGCGGGGTCAGTTCAAGAATGCCCTCATCCAGCCAATGCCAGCGCAGATGCGGTAATGTTCCGCTGGTCATTATCGGCGCGGTGCCGGAAAGCGTTTGCTGTAACAAATCCTGCATGACAACTCCTGTAACGCGGGAAACCGGCAACGTGAAATTATCACGTCGCCGGGATTTTATTCCTGCTGGAATGGATAAACACTTCCTAAGTCTAGCAAACGCGTCAGCTCATCCAGTGCTTCGCGTCCTTCAATCAGTAACTGCGGATCGGCCAAATCAGCCTGGGTAAGCCGATCGCGGTAGTGACGTTCGACCCACTGGTTAAGCGTAGTAAACAGCCGCTCGTTCATCATCACCGCCGGGTTAACCGCCTGCTGTTCGCCAGCGTTAAGCGCCACGCGCAGACGCAGGCAGGCCGGACCGCCGCCGTTGTTCATACTTTCGCGCAGGTCGAACACTTTCAGCTCGCGAATCGGCCCGCCGCTCTCCACCAGCTCAGTCAGGTATTGCCAGACGCCAGCATGCTGGCGCGCCTCCTGCGGCAGTACCAGCAGCATAGTGCCATCGTCGCGGCTCAGTAGCTGACTATTAAACAGATACGTTGCTACCGCATCCGTCACCGACACGCGACTGTCCGGCACGATAATCGGCGTAAAGTCGGATACCCTTTCGCTTAAGTCGGCCAGCAGCTTATCCTGATGCAGAAACGCCAGCTGATGACAAAACAGCACTTGCTGGTTGCTGACGGCGATCACATCGTTATGAAAAACGCCCTGGTCGATCACCGCCGGGTTCTGCTGCGCAAACAGCGTGCGGGCCGGATCGAGCTGATGCAGCCTGGCCACCGCCTCGCTGGCTTCGCGCGTCTGGCGCGCCGGATAGCGCGCTGGCACCAGTCCGCTATGTCCCTCTTCACGCCCATAGACAAACAGCTGTACGCCCGGCTCACCGTAGTCGCCGCCAAAGCGATTATGGTTAGCGGCGCCTTCATCCCCCAGCAGCGCCACCTGTGGCAGCGCATGATGATGAGCGAAATAGCGCTCGTCGCGGAAAATAGCGCGCAGCAGCGCGCCGGTGGTCGAAGCTTCAATGGCGCGATGAAATTTATTGTTCAGGTTCGCCACGGTGAAATGGGTTTTGCCGTCGGCGCTGTCGGCAGCAGGCGAAACCGTTGCGGCATTCGCCACCCACATCGCCGAGGCGGAACTCACGCCAGAGAGCAGCTGCGGCGCCTGACGTGCCGCTTTGGCCAGCACCTGCGCATCGCTGCCGCTAAAGCCAAGCTGACGCAGCATGGGCAGATGAGGCCTTTCGTGCGGCGGGATCACGCCCTGCGCGAAACCAGCATCCGCCAGCGCCTTCATTTTTAGCAGCCCCTGCTGCGCCGCCAGCCTGGGGTTAGAGAGCTGATGCTGGTGACGCGTCGAGGCTTCATTACCAAACGACAGGCCCGCGTAGTGATGGGTTAACCCACCAGACCATCAAAGTTAACTTCTCTGGCTTTCATTAGCGCCTCTCCGGTTGGCTGAAGTCGAGGCCCGGCGACAGCGTTGCTGGCAAAGTAAGATCGGGCGTTTCCAGCGACGCCAGCGGCCAGGCGCAGTAATCGGCGGCGTACCAGGCGCTGGCGCGATGGTTGCCAGAGGCGCCGATGCCGCCAAACGGCGCGGTACTGGCGGCGCCGGTCAGCGGCCTGTTCCAGTTAACGATGCCCGCGCGCGCTTCAGTCAGCAGCTGGTCGAATTTTTCCCGCTGCGGCGAGAGAAGCCCGCACGACAGGCCGTATCGGGTAGCGTTCGCCAGCGCAATCGCCTGCTCAAAGCTGTCGTAACGCACCACCGCCAGCAGCGGCCCGAAGACCTCCTCATCCGCTACATTATTCACCCCGGTGAGATCGATAATGCCGGGCGTCAGCAGCGCGCTGTCACGGGCCGGCCAGCGCATGTTCAGCAGCACTTTGCCGCCTGCCGCAAGGCGCTTTTGCCACTCCTGATAGATATGCTCAGCGGCCTGCGGCGAGATCACGCTGCCCATAAAGGGCTGCGGCTCATCGTTCCAGCGGCCAATACGCAGCCGCTGCGTCACTTCCACCAGCCGCTGCAGAAACGCATCGCCTTCCGCGCCGCGCTTCACCAGCAGCCGACGCGCGCAGGTACAGCGCTGTCCGGCGGTGATAAACGCCGACTGCACGGCAATATGCACCGCCGCATCAATATCCGCTACGTCTTCAACGATCAAGGCATTATTGCCGCCCATCTCCAGCGCCAGCATTTTTTCCGGTTGCCCGGCAAACTGCCGATGCAGCTGATAGCCAGTGCTGGCGCTGCCGGTAAACAGCACGCCGTCAATCTGCGGCTGCTGCGCCAGCGCCTGGCCAACGGCCCGCGCGCCCTGCACCAAGTTCAGCACGCCCGGCGGGATGCCCGCCTCAAGCCACAGGCGCATCGTCTTTTCAGCGGTCAGCGGCGTCAGCTCGCTGGGTTTAAACACCACGCTGTTGCCTGCCAGCAAGGCCGGAACGATATGCCCGTTCGGCAGATGGCCGGGAAAATTATAAGGACCAAACACCGCCAGCACGCCGTGCGGACGATGGCGCAGCGCGCTCTCCGCCTGCTGATGGCTGCCGGTGCGCTCATGGTAAGCCTTAATGGAAATGGCGACTTTATTGATCATCGCCTGCACCTCGGTCAGCGCCTCCCAGCGTGGCTTGCCGGTTTCGCGGGCGATGGTTTCACTCAGATCGTTTTTATGCTGTTCCAGCTGCGCGGCGAAGTTTTCCACGATCGCCTGACGGGCCGCGAACGGCTGACGCGCCCAGGCGGGAAAGGCGGCACGCGCTGCGGCGCAGGCGGCGGCCACCTGCTGTTCATCAGCGGCGTTCCCCTGCCACAGCGGCGCGCCGTCGACCGGATCGTTTTTGCTCAGGCTTTCACCCTGGCCGCTCAGCCATTCTCCATTGATACAGTGCGTCATGCTTTTTTCTCCTCGCTACAAAGCGGCACTACCCGTAAGGTATCGCCGGGCTGACAGCGTAAAATTTCGGCGGCGGCGGCCGGCACGCGTATCCGATCGCGGTTCGGATCGGCGGGCAGCAGCAGCACGCGGTAATGGTGATAGTTATCGTTACTGACCAGGCAGAGCGGCAGCGCATCGGTTGCGCACGCTTCCGGCGCAATCGCCTCCACGGTCAGCAGACGGCTCTTGCGCACCGCCCGGATGCGCTCAATATCGCATTCCAGCGTTGGGCCGCCGTCAAAAATATCGACGTAGTTTTGATAGCGGAAACCTTCGGCCTCCAGCACCGCGCGGGCTGGCGCGGTTTGCGGATGGACCTGGCCGATCACCGCCTGCGCCTGCGCCGATAAATAGTGAACATACAAAGGATGCTTTGGCATCAGCTCGGCGATAAAAGCTTTCTGCCCGGTGCCGCTCAGGAAATCGGCCTGGGTAAACGGCATTGAGAAAAAGTGGCTGCCGACGCTTTCCCAGAACGGCGAGCGCCCCTGCTCGTCGCTGACGCCGCGCATTTCAGCCACCACTTTATCCATAAAGCGCTCACGGAAAGCGGCGATAAATAAGAAGCGCGACTTTGACAGCAGATAGCCGTTTTTACCGTCGCGGCGCTCAGGGTCAAGAAACAGCGTACACAGCTCGCTGCTGCCGGTGTGATCGTTGCACAGCGACAGCGTGGCGAGGTTGTTGTAAACCTCCAGCTCTTTCGAGGCGTGTACCTGGGTGCCGACGCGGAAGTTATACCAGGGATCCTGCAGCCCTACCGCCACCTCAATGGCGCAGATGCCGCAGGCCTGATGCGTCTCACTGTCGGCCAGCACGAAAACGTAGCCCTGCTGGGCGCGCGGCAGCTTCTCCTGCCAGGTCTGAATCGAGCGCTCAATGCGCGCCGCCAGCGTTTTGCTGTCGGCGGGCAGCGAGGTCAGGCCGCCGCCGGTTTTACCCGCCAGCGCCAGCAGCTGCGGCAGATCGTCACGCTCTACGGGGCGAATATACATCATCACGACGCTCCTTTAATGACCGACTCGCAGGCGCGCTCAAAGCGGGCCAGGCCCGTTTCCACATCCTGCTCGCTGATAATCAGCGACGGCGCAAAGCGCACCACGTTAGCGCCCGCAATCAGCACCATCACGCCCTGTTGCGCCGCCGCCAGGCTGAACTGTTTCGCCTTGCCGCTGAAATCTTCGTTTAATACGCAGCCAATCAACAGGCCGAGACCGCGGATCTCTTTAAACAGATGCAGCCGCTGATTAATGGCGTTGAGACCATCGGTAAACCAGCGGTGACGCAGCTGTACGCCCTCCAGTACCTCCGGGCGATTAATCAGCTCCATCACTTTGCCGCCGACCGCGCCCGCCAGCGGATTACCGCCGTAGGTGGTGCCGTGACTGCCGACATTCAGCGCCGCGCCCAGCTTTTCCGTGGTCAGCATCGCGCCAATCGGGAAACCGCCGCCCAGCGCCTTGGCAGTGCTCAGCACATCCGGCGTCACGCCGTAATGCATATAGGCATAGAGCGAGCCGGTACGGCCAACGCCGCTCTGTACTTCATCAAAAATCAGCAGCGCGTTATGGCGATCGCACAGTTCGCGCAGCCCGCGCAGGAAAGCGGGTTCGGCAGGCAGCACGCCGCCTTCGCCCTGGATCGGCTCGACGATGACCGCTGCGGTCCGGTCATTAATCAGACGCGCCACAGAATCAAGATCGTTAAATACCGCATGGTCAATACCGGCCGGCAGCGGCGCGAAATCTTTGGAATAGGCGGGCTGGCCGCCTGCCGAGACGGTAAACAGCGTGCGGCCATGAAACGCATTATTGAAGGCGATAATGCCGCTTTTCTCCGGCCCGAAATTGTCGTGAGCATACTTACGCGCCAGCTTCAGCGCGGCTTCGTTCGCCTCGGCGCCGGAGTTACAGAAAAATACCCGCTCGGCAAAAGTGGCATCAATCAGCTGCTTCGCCAGGTGCAGGATCGGCGCGTTGGTATAGCCGTTGCCGGTATGCCAGAGTTTAGCCGCCTGCTGCGTGAGCGCCTGCTGAAGTTCAGGATGCGCATGGCCCAGCGCATTAACGGCGATACCGCCGGCGAAATCGATATAATCCTTACCGTTTTGATCCCACAGCACTGAGCCTTCCGCCCGATCCGGCACAAAGCTGGCAGGAGAATAAGCGGGAACCATCCAGCGATCGAAATCCTGACGAGAAACTGACTGTTGCATAGCGGCCTCGTAGCATCACCCGGCGGGTGAATCAAAAGTTTAAATTATGTTAATGAAATGATTCATTGCAGCTCTACTCTAGATTGCATGCTTTGTGCCAGCCAGCGTTTAAACTGCATAAAACAGGTTCAACAACCTTAAATCAATGAGTTAGTCGCCAGACCCATTCATATTAATTGCATAAATAGTGAATAAATATCTGAAGCGACGGCGTAAACGGCAGATCAAACAGCAGAATTATGCAGGGATAAGATAAAATATCGCTTTTGTGATCGTGGATAACATTTGCTGTTAAAACAGGGCAAAACAGGCACGATAAAAAGGCGGTGCGCATCAAAATAGTGCGGCAGTAGCGATCACTGTTATATATAATTTCCTATTTTCTGTTGCTGTTATAGCCACCATTTCTGTGCTTCACTAAAACCTCTTCTACACTTGTTGTGTTATCGGCAAGGACTTACCCCTTTTGGCAGCTTAATAATGAACATTTCGAGGTGGCTATGTTCGGTTTAGACGCATTCGAACTGGCAAGGATACAATTTGCGTTTACGGTCTCTTTCCATATACTTTTTCCGGCTATTACCATTGGACTTGCCAGTTTTCTGATGGTGCTGGAAGCGTTATGGCTGAAAACCCGTAATGACACCTGGCGCGACCTGTATCATTTCTGGTTGAGAATTTTCGCAGTGAACTTTGGTATGGGCGTGGTCTCCGGCCTGGTAATGGCCTATCAGTTCGGGACTAACTGGAGCGGATTTTCCGCCTTTGCGGGCAGTATTACCGGCCCGCTGCTGACCTATGAGGTGCTTACCGCCTTCTTCCTTGAAGCGGGCTTCCTCGGCGTGATGATGTTTGGCTGGAATCGCGTGGGGCCGGGGCTGCACTTCTTCTCTACCTGTATGGTGGCATTGGGTACGCTGATGTCTACCTTCTGGATCCTCGCCTCCAACAGCTTTATGCATACCCCGCAGGGCTACGAGGTGGTTAACGGTCAGCTGATCCCGGCAGACTGGTTAAAAGTGATCTTTAACCCCTCTTTCCCTTATCGCCTGCTACATATGACGACCGCTTCATTCCTGGCGACCGCCTTTTTTGTCGGCGCGTCCGGTGCCTGGCATCTGCTGCGCGGCAATAAAAGCCCGGCGATCAAGCGGATGTTCTCAATGGCAATGTGGATGGCGCTGATTGTCACTCCTATCCAGGCCGGTATCGGCGATGCGCACGGCCTGAATACGCTGGAACATCAGCCGGCCAAAATCGCCGCGATTGAAGGCCACTGGGAAAATACTCCCGGCGAGCCGACGCCGCTGATCCTGTTTGGTCTGCCCGATATG
Organism: Mixta theicola; assembly: GCF_002895925.1. Lineage (GTDB taxonomy): Bacteria > Pseudomonadota > Gammaproteobacteria > Enterobacterales > Enterobacteriaceae > Mixta > Mixta theicola. Next base: position 479,708 of record NZ_NWUO01000002.1, read on the forward strand.
CAGGCGGAAAAGACGAAATATGTGCTGGAAGTGCCGGTGCTGGGCAGCATTATTCTGACTCACAGCCTGACCAAACAGATCCCGGCGCTGAAAAGTTTCCCACCGGAAAATCGTCCTAACTCCACCATCATTTTCTGGTCGTTCCGCATTATGGTGGCGCTGGGCCTGCTGATGATTCTGGCGGGCGTCTGGAGCCTGGTGCTGCGTCTGCGTAAGCGGCTGTACGATCAGCGTCTGTTCCACCGTTTTGTGCTGATTATGGGGCCATCCGGCCTGGTGGCGCTGCTGGCCGGCTGGTTTACCACCGAAATTGGCCGTCAGCCGTGGGTGGTGTATGGCCTGTTGCGTACCCGCGATGCGGTTTCTCATCACGGTACGCTGCATATGTCGATCAGTCTGCTGGCCTTTATTCTGGTTTACGCCTCGGTGTTTGGCGTGGGTCTGGTTTACCTGCTGAAGCTGGTAAGCCGCGGGCCGCAGCCGTTCGTCGATCATGCGCCGCACGGTGGTCCAGGTATGCCGCGTACGCCGGCGCGTCCGCTCTCTGCCGCCGATGAGTCGCTGGATGAGCGTAAGAAAGATGATCTGGGAGGAATTAAATAATGGGTATCGATCTTCCACTGATCTGGTTCGTCATTATTGTGTTCAGCATCCTGATGTATGTGGTGATGGACGGCTTTGACCTTGGCATCGGCCTGCTCTATCCGATGATGCGTGAGAGTCGAGACCGCGACATTATGATGAATACCGTTGCGCCGGTCTGGGACGGCAACGAAACCTGGCTGGTAATGGGCGGCGCCGGGCTGTTTGGCGCTTTCCCGCTCGCCTATTCGGTCATTCTGGATGCGCTGGCGGTTCCGCTGACGATTATGCTGATCGGGCTGATTTTCCGTGGTGTCGCCTTTGAGTTCCGCTTTAAGGCGACGGAATCGCATCGCGCCTTCTGGGATAAATCGTTTATCGCCGGTTCCTTTATCGCCACCTTTGCGCAGGGCGTGGCGCTGGGAGCGTTCCTTAACGGCTTCCCGGTGCAGGGACGGGAATGGACCGGCAGCGTATTCGACTGGATAAGCCCGTTCAGCCTGTTTTGCGGACTGGGGCTGCTGGTCGCCTATGCGCTGCTGGGCGCCAGCTGGCTGATTATCAAGACGGAAGGCCATCTGCTGCAAACCATGCGTAAGCTGGCGCGCCCGCTGCTGCTGGCGCTGCTGGTGATGATGGCGATCGTTAGCGTCTGGACGCCGCTGATCCATCCGTCGATCGCCGACCGCTGGTTTACCACGCCGAACCTGTTTTTCTTCCTGCCGGTGCCGATTCTGGTACTGCTGGTGGCATGGGCGCTGTGGCGTAACGCCTGGCTGCCGGATGCGCACTATTCGCCCTTTATCCTGACGCTGGTGCTGGTATTCCTGGGCTTTAGCGGGCTGGGCATCAGTATCTGGCCGAACCTGATCCCGCCGGATATTTCCTTCCGCGCCGCCTCTTCTCCGCCGGAGAGCCAGGGCTTTATGCTGGTTGGCGCGCTGTTTATTATCCCGCTGATCCTGGTTTATACCTTCTGGAGCTATCATGTGTTCCGCGGCAAGATCGATCCGGAACAGGGTTACCATTGACAGGAGGCAGCAATGGAAATGCAACGCATGACGGATAAAACCGTGAAGCAGCCGCTGTGGCGGCGGCTGCTGTGGATGGTGATTATCTGGGGCGGCAGCGTGCTGGCGCTGTTTGTGGTGGCCAGCCTGTTCCGGCTGTTAATGAATGCCGCCGGGCTGCGCGCTCACTAATCACAAGGCCGCCTTTAAAGAAGGCGGCCTTGACTTTACCCAATTCGGACACTGAAAACATACCCTGCGCTCTTGATGTCGCGGCTTTTACTTAGCTGCCGTTAAGGCATAGCGCGGCCATAATTTACCCTTTCCGCTCTGCCACTCTCTATCTAATGATTATTTCCCTCCCAGACTTAACTTATTAAAAAAATAATCAATAGCTTTCCCCTGAACTGTTGAATAAAACAGGGAGCACGTCTCCACGCCATAAGGATATGGACCATGAGCTTCAGCCTGCCCGGAACGGATCTTTATTACCTGGCGCGCGACAATCTCGCCCCGGAAAAATATGAGAAAATTATCAGTCCCTTTTTCGCCTGGTCACGCATCGACAGTGAATACGTTTTTGATGACCGTTGGTCAACAGGCTTTCAGCTTATCAATATGCAACGACGCGCTTATAACGGTTATACCAACCAGCTGCCACCGCACGGGCCACGGGAACGGGAAAGGCTTCCATTGCGGGCCGTCACGGTGTTGCGAACCTGGACGAGCTGAAACACTATCTGGGGAAAGCCAGAGGTGAAGCTAAGCTATTGCATAATATCGAAGTGATAAAGAGGGAATACGTACGGCGGGAGCGGGCTGAGCTGGCTTTGCTGCGCAGGCAATTCCAGAGCGTAAAACCAAAATTTTACAGAATGCTGATAGAGCATCCGGAGGCGAAAAGGCGTTTTAGTCGGGATGAACTGGCGAAAATGGCTCAAGGTGTGCGACCTGGCGAAAATTGGGAAATACATCATAAGCTACCACTGGATGACAGCGGCACGAATGATATGAGTAACCTTGTGCTTATCCGACGCGATCATGAACACTACGTCTTCAATGCGGCGCAAAAAAATATTACGCGTAAAATGCGGTCTGGCGAAACAAAAGAAATATTATGGGTAATACCTGTTGGCGTAGTTTATCCTTGACGGTGAATAATATGCATATAAACGACATCATTATTAATCAATTAAAAGAAATAGTTATTGAAAATAAGTAAAAGCTAGCTCCGGCAGTTAATTTTCCGGATGATCTTTATCATTATGATTTTGGCCGTGAAATTGGCAAAGCTCCGCGTCTGTTTTGGAAGCAGTATAAAGATTTCGTTGAACGCCTGGACGGAATTAATATTGATGGTTGTAAAATTCACGGAATAAAGAACCACTTCGATTATAAGAATGATCTGTTTACTTTCAATGGCTATCTGAAAAATATCGCTCAGGAAGCTCCCAGCATTATGATTGAAGACGATTTTTATTGTATTGAAATTAGTGGTTCTTCTCTGGATACCTATACATACGATGTAAGAACCAACAAATGGGAATCACGCGACAGGCAACAGTATCAAAACCTTTTTATCTCCTGCGACACCCTGGCGGATTTTTTACAGGCGGTGCTGGATGATATTCGCCAGCCGGAAGAGTGAAATGTCACGAAAAGACCGCCGGGCAACCAGCGTTCTTGTTAATCGCAAAAAATTCAGGGCGCCATTACGTCAAAACGTTGGGTATCGGCCGACTGCAGCGACATCGGCGGCGTTAGCTGTGTAACCATCCCGCGTCCCGGTAAAAACGCTCTTCCTGCGTTGCTCCTGCGCTGCGCGTCACCTGGCCTGTGGCATCGTAGCCCCACCGCTGCTGACGGTACTTCTCTGCGCCCGCGTCGCCGTCGGTTACGCTCTCCTGAATAATCTGGTCGAGACGGTCCCAGCGCCAGCGCCGCTCGAAAACCAGCGTATGCCCGCGACGGCTGCCGCGCAGCGTGATGCGCCCCGCCGCATCGTAGCGCGTCTCCAGCGTCAGCGCCCCCTGGCTGCGGCGGATTTCACGGTGCAGGCTGTCGCGCTCCCAGCCCGCCAGCTCCGTATTAAGCCCGTCATGGTGCAGGTTCATCTGCAACAAGTGTCCGCTGCCGTAGCGCAGATGGTGCAGCTCGCTGCCGTCCGGCGCGGTGGTGGCTAAGCTCAGTGGCTAAAAATAAATCCGGAAGTATCATAGGGACCGCCTCCGGATTTTTATCTATTTTTTAGGTTTCCAGGAGGAATAATCAGCAACTCTCATTACTTTTAGAATAAGATCTAAAGGAACTTGATCTATATCATCTGCTATTTCATCATATGGCTCAGGAAGATCAATTGAAAAACCAAAATCATCATTAATTATAATAGAACCATTAAAAATGCGTTGATTATCAGTTGATTTTATTAAATCAGACATTCTCATTCCAGTATACAAAGAGTTCATGTAACATCCTTTATATTTCTCATTACACCCAACAGATGTAATTAAACCGTTCGATAACGTAGCTATCGTAATTGTTTCATCAACCACGTACGCCATCCTTTTTTCATTATCAGGCAAAAAATAATCAAAAGACCTAACAACATGATTTGAATGCATTTCAATGAGATAATTTTCAATATTATCGCCTAAAAATATATCCCCAATCGATTTATTAGAAACTATATCAGCATTAATGTTGATCATTTATAGCCCACCATTCATTAATACACCATCAATATAAACTGGCGAATCTGTGATAAGATCATAATTTTCAAATCTACCGTGACCTATTCGCCCATAAACGACATCTTTGTCATTAACATCGCGATAAAGTTTCCAGTAGTCATTTCCATGAATATTCTTCTGAGAACCAGAACCGCCTGGATGGTAGTCTAATTTATAAGTAGTACCCGATTTTGTTGTTTTAACATATTGGATATGCTGGATAGCGCCTGGCTTGCCAGCCTGAGGATATGTTTTCGACCATCCTTTTGACATTAAATAATCATTAACATCCGAAGGCCTTTTCCCCGTCAAACGGTCAGTCCAACGACTGGCAATTCTATCTTTATGGTTAAATCCTTTATTAGATGAGCAAGGAGTTAACCCCAACGGATCCACCCATACCAGCGGATCCCCCACATACGCATAGGTGTTCAGCCCGCCCGCCAGACCGATCGGGTCCGGCTGCGTGTAGCGTCCTGTTGCCGGGTCGTAATACCGGAACAGATTGTAGTGCAGGCCCGTCTCCCTATCCAGGTACTGCCCCTGAAAACGCAGATTCTGCGCCACCGCCAGCGGCGTGTGGCTCTGCTCCTGCTGCGTGTCGCCCCAGGTGCTGAACTGCCCTTTCCAAACCGTATCGCCCTGCGCGTCCGTCATGCGCAACGGCAGACCGTTCAGCCCGGTGTGATACCAGTAAACCTCGCTGCCCGCCGCGCTGCTGTCCACCCGCGCCAGCGGCTCCCATGAGCCTTCGCTGTAAAGGTACTGTGACCGGCGTCCCGGCGCGTGGCTGCTCGCCTCGCCTGCCAGCCGCAGTCCGTTCCACTGAAAGGTTATCACCTCCGGCTCCGCGCTGCCGTGGCGGTACAGCCGCTTGTGCGTGCGCCGGCCCAGCAGGTCGTAGCGGTACTCTGCCCGCCGGTATTCCCGGTGCCCCTCCAGCGTCACGTCGCTGACCCGGTTTTCCTCATCGTAACGGAAACGCTGCGTCAGCCCGCGCCGCGTGTCGCGCCGCTCTGCCAGACGGCCAAAGCCGTCATACGCCAGCCGGATGCCATTCAGCCGCTGCAGCAGGTTATGCCACACCGTCTCACCCGGCGCGTCCGTACGGTTGCCCGCCGCGTCCCAGCTGAAACGCTCATCCTGCGTTGCTCCTGCGCTGCGCGTCACCTGGCCTGTGGCATCGTAGCCCCACCGCTGCTGACGGTACTTCTCTGCGCCCGCCGCATCGTAGCGCGTCTCCAGTATCAGCGTGCCCCGGCTGCGGCGGATTTCACGAAACCAGCATCGCTCTTAAAAACCTGGACAGCTTCCTGCCACTGCTTCCAGAGCCTCTCACCACACGGCTTAATGAGGATTTAACCCGCTATGTACAACAGAAGCGAAATGCTGAGCAGACCCGATAACAGATTAAAGATCTACGGACACAAACCACCAATTAAAAAATAAAGCCAGAAGGATCGTGGATCGCTTCCTTTTTTTAATTATATATTCCTTTACCTTCGACCCTCTTTATAAACAGGTCCTGAAGATCACCTTGTATTTCATCATCCTCATAAGTAACTATAAAACTACCATCTATATTATCTGAATAATGAGTACCATCAAGTGTTCCAAACATTAGTGAAGCACTATCAACAATGACAACATCAATAAATTTTAAAACATTGTCTTTATCTTCATCACTTAACTACGCTAATACATTTTTTGCTTTAGCATACACATCCGCATCATTATTAATTGATTTCTTTAAGAATTTTTTGTAACGCATTGAGTTATCTTCAAAGAGCTCTTTGAATATTGCGCTAACTACTTGCTTATGAAGATTCATACATTTCTTCCCATCTTAATTCAGATACATTATTTTATTTAAAACAATAAGAACCTGCAATTTTTTGTTAGATATTTCAGGACGAATCCTTCTCAACTCTTTAATATCACGGGCAAGGACATCTCTCACATGTGCAAATGGCAGTCCTGCACTAGCATTTATTTTTTCTGCACACAATGCCAACTCCCCCTTTCGAAAATTTATGACCCACACGCAAAACTAATTTATTTAGGATACAATACAAATAAAAACCAGGAGGTTCAAGAACACCCCACTGGATTTTATTTTTAATGATAATTTATTCAGGAAATTTTTTATTTTTATAAGACATCCATAAATATGTAATAGCCCAGTTATTATCATCCCCAGCGATAAAACTTTTAGCTATTATCTCGAAATCATCAGATATCCGCGATGATATTTCTGAGTTATTAATCACTTTAAAAGATTGTTTAAATGCCTTTTCTCGCAACATATCAACAAAAGAAATATCATCTGTTTTAAAAGTCTTGCTTTCCAGTGATTTGAATACAGTCATCCACTGATCATCAAATCCAGGTTCATCCCTCGAATCAAGAGCATCATCAACATCTAAGGATTTTAGGAAATCAAAGTTAGTCAGAACGGATAAATATTTGTCAACTTCAAGAAGATTTCTATTTTTCATTACATTAACTCTTGTAATTTAAGCCAAACCTCTATTAAATCGACTGCCTTAGATGAAGTCACATCGGTACCTAAATTATAAGTTCCATTCGGGGATTTAACATCAACCTTAATGTCATCCAATCCCGAATATGCTTTCCGATATGCATCAAAAAGCTCTTTATCTGAGTCAGGAAAATCACCTTGCCGTGGACCGATAAAATCTCGCTCTGCATCATGTAAACGCCAGTGATCATGCTCTGGATTTTTTCCCCTAGGGAATAAAGTCGGGCGAGTTTTATCAGATCTGGAAACTGCAAACGGACGACCTTTAGATTTACGAACAGAAGGTACATGATGACCGGACAAGCTAACTCCCATACATTTATTACTCAGCCCTAACGGGTCGATCCAGCTTAATGGATTAGGCGCATAAGCATATAGGTTTAAACCGCCTTTTAACCCTATCGGGTCCGGCTGCGTGTAGCGCCCTGTTGCCGGATCGTAGTACCGGAACAGATTGTAGTGCAGGCCCGAATACTCGCCTCATCCATGAGGCTCGCTCCTTGGGGCCAACGCTGAAGCATTGTTCATATCTGCTGCTACTAAATTTTTGCGCTCTGGATAGCCAGCCTATCTCCTTAGTTTCAGGTCCAAACATTGTGCCGTTAATGTTTCCATAGATGGTTTTATCTAAATCTTTTAATTTTCAGGAAAGGGGTAAATGCTGTCTTTATATACATGTTGCATTTCATCAACATTCTTCCCATTTTCCTTTGCATACCTTTCTAGTTTTTCTCTCACAACCGATTCATTAGTAGGGTTCTTTTTAGAATAAAATTCTTTTGCAAACTGACCAAGATCATCCACGTTTAATAACTTATCTAACACTCCATTTATTAATGGACTTCCGGCATATAATACAGAATCAGTTTCTTTACATGAAAATTTCAAGTATAGAATGCTTTTTTTTAAAGCATTAACCTCTGCCTGATTCAATTTTATTATTTTAGTTTCTTTATAAGCACCATCAGCCACAACGTTTTCCTCTCGAGTTAATTTGATTATGCAGCATACTTAATCTTTTTTCATATGACATATCAGCAACGATATCATATGGGTTTTTACCTGAGTATAGTACATCATTGAGCCTTAGTTTTCCTTTATGGGTATACTCTAATTCAGAAACTTGTTCAATATTGCTTAGCTGTAATGAATCAGTCTTGAATACGATGCTATAGTCACCTCGCCCAATATGATCTTTATTATTTATCAGAAGATCTCTAACGACATCATCAGGTGACATTAATAGATCAGTAAGATAAACCTTACCACTAGAATTAGCATTAAGAACCCCAGACTTCATTATGGCTTCAAAACCAGCTTTATCAGTATAATGAATGAATATATTTTCAGCGGCCAACCCCAGCGGATCCACCCATACCAGCGGATCCCCCACATACGCATAGGTGTTCAGCCCGCCAGCCAGACCGATCGGATCAGGCTGCGTGTAGCGTCCTGTTGCCGGGTCATAGTACCGGAACAGATTGTAGTGCAGGCCCGTCTCCCTATCCAGGTACTGCCCCTGAAAACGCAGGTTCTGCGGCACTGCCAGCGGCGTGTGGCTCTGCTCCTGCTGCGTGTCGCCCCAGGTGCTGAACTGCCCTTTCCAAACCGTATCGCCCTGCGCGTCCGTCATGCGCAACGGCAGACCGTTCAGCCCGGTGTGATACCAGTAAACCTCGCTGCCCGCCGCGCTGCTGTCCACCCGCGCCAGCGGCTCCCATGTGCCTTCGCCGTAAAGGTACTGCGTTTTCTTACCCGGCGCGTGGCTGCTCGCCTCGCCCGCCAGCCGCAGTCCGTTCCACTGAAAGGTTATCACCTCCGGCTCCGCGCTGCCGTGCCGGTACAGCCGCTTGTGCGTGCGGCGGCCCAGCAGGTCGTAGCGGTATTCCGCCCGCCGGTATTCCCGGTGCCCCTCCAGCGTCACCCCGCTGACCCGGTTTTCCTCGTCGTAACGGAAACGCTGCGTCAGCCCGCGCCGCGTGTCGCGCCGCTCTGCCAGACGGCCAAAGCCGTCATACGCCAGCCGGATGCCGTTCAGCCGCTGCAGCAGGTTATGCCACACCGTCTCACCCGGCGCGTCCGTACGGTTGCCCGCCGCGTCCCAGCTGAAACGCTCTTCCTGCGTTGCTCCTGCGCTGCGCGTCACCTGGCCTGTGGCATCGTAGCCCCACCGCTGCTGACGGTACTTCTCTGCGCCCGCGTCGCCGTCGGTTACGCTCTCCTGGTTTATCTGGTCGAGACGGTCCCAGCGCCAGCGCCGCTCGAAAACCAGCGTATGTCCGCGACGGCTGCCGCGCAGCGTGATGCGCCCCGCCGCATCGTAGCGCGTCTCCAGCGTCAGCGCCCCCTGGCTGCGGCGGATTTCACGGTGCAGGCTGTCGCGCTCCCAGCCCGCCAGCTCCGTATTAAGCCCGTCATGGTGCAGGTTCATCTGCAACAAGTGTCCGCTGCCGTAGCGCAGGTGGCGCAGTTCGCTGCCGTCCGGCGCGGTGGTCACCAGCAGGTTACCCAGGGCGTCATATGCATGCTGCCAGCGGCCGCCGTGGTTCTCTTCCGCCGTCAGGTTACCCAGCGCGTCACGGCTGAAGCTCAGCGTCTCTTCCCACTGCGGCGCCTGGCCGTCTGCCGCTGCCTGCTGCCAGGCGCTCAGGGCCGCACGGCGAATTTTCACCTCGCGCGGGCCGTAAACGTATTCCGTGTGGCTGGCTGCCGTCTGCCTGATAACCAGGCGGCCCGTGGCGTCATACGTATAGTGCGTCACCTGGGCCGGCGGCGTCTCATTCGCCTGCGGCAGCGCTTCACGCATAACCTCTGCCACCCGGCCCTGCAGCGTATAGCGGCAGGCGGTGCGCCGTCCCGACCAGTCATACTGCGCCAGCAGCCGCCCGCCGTTATCATATTCAAAGCGCCAGCTGTCGCCGTTCGGGTTAATCAGCGTCTGCAGGCGACCAAAACGATCGTAACGGTAACGCACCTGGTGACCGGCCGGATCGATCTCCGTCACCACCTGCCCGCGGGCGTTGCGCGTCACCCTGCGTTCTGAAAAACCGTCGGTATTGCTGCCGGTCAGCAGGCCCGCGCGGTCATAGTCATAGCGGGTCTCGCGGCCGTCGGCGCGGATGTGCGCCGCCAGCCGGCCCGCCGCCGTCCACCGCCACTGTTCGCTGCCCGCGCCGGGCTGGCTGAGCCGGATAAGCCGACCGCGTTCATCATAAATACGGTGGCTCTGATGGCCGGAGCAGTCCTCATCGCGCAGCAGCTGGCCGCGCTCATCCCACCCGTAACGGCTGGTGTTCTGCAGCGCGTCGGTTCGCTCCGTCAGATCGCCCTGATCATTCCACGCGAAACGGGTCACCCCGCCTGCCGGATCGATCAGTTCCGTCACGTCGCCCCGGTTGCTGTAGCCGTACTGCCACACCGCGCCATCCGGCAATACTTCTTTCAGCGGAAACGCATACATCTCATGCCAGGTGGTCAGCGTGGTCTGGCCGAGCGGGTCGCGCACCATCGTCAGGTTGCCACGCACGTCGTGGTTATATTCCCAGCGGTTGCCGTCGGGATCGATGGTCGCCTTCAGCAATTCGCCATCGGCGGCCCACTGATAACGCCATTCCGCGCCATAGCTGTCGGTGTAGCGGATGATGCGGTAAAGATGATCCCAGTGATGTTCTGAGCTGCCGCCGGACAGGCAGGTGACGATTGCACGCCTGGCCTGCTCGTCCGCATCGATCAGCCAGTGCTCCAGCGTCTCGTTTGCTTCATCGCAAACGCGGTATTGCTGCACACGCCATTCCGCGCCGCCCGCTTCGGGACGCCATTCATATTCCACGCGCAGGCCGGTGGCATAGCTGTGCGATGCCATGCAGTCGCTGGCACGATCCCAGCCAAACCGGCGCGTCACGATGCCGTCGGCATCTTCCACGGCGATCAGTTGACCCTGTTCGTTATAGCCATAGCGCACCAGCAGATAATGCGTGTCGCCGCACACCTGATGCACGGCCGCCAGGCGGCCATGACGGGTCTCATAACTGAGCGCGACCGTCAGCGCTTCGTTATCCCCGGAAATGGAGACCAGCTGACCCGCGCTGTTGTACGCATAGTGCTGGCAGTTTTCATGGCGATCGTAAATACGCACGATATGCCATTCGCCGGGCCGTGCCGGATCCGGTTCATAAAGCTGAAATTCGCCAAGATCGTTCTGTAAAACGATGGCGCCCTGCGGGCTGAACCACAGCGTCATGCCATCTTCCAGACATTCGATCACGTCGCCGGGATTAACCGGGCCAATGCCCAGCTCCCGGCCGCTGATATCACGCCAGACCAGACCTTCCGTCCGGCGGATAAAGCGGGTCTCAAACGGCAGCATCCAGCCAGCCCCCAGCAGGCCGACAGCACGGTTACGGCTGTGATAGACGCGTTGCCACAGCAGCGGAATGCGATCGGTCAGGGAAAAATCAAGATCTTCCTGTCCGGCAAGAATTTTAGCCCCGGTGGCGATATTCACCGGGTGCGCGGTTTGCACCGCTTTACTGGCGATCAGCCCCAACGCCTGTACCGAGCTTTCCGCCGCGATGGCCTGCGTGGCCGCTGCGGCAACAGGGCAGACGCCCTCACGCAGCAGACGCATCAGTTTGCGCGCCTGAAAAAGGCTTTGCAGCGCTTTAACGCCCTGCCGTATCCCCGCGCCGCCAGTCAGGCTGCCCAGCACCCAGGCAAGGAAATTTTTCCCGCTGCGGATATCGCGCACCACAATACTGCCGCCGCCGATGCGTACACGCGGGTTTTCCGCCACCTCGATTTTGGCTTCGCAGGTGCTGCGATCGCCGTTACGCGCCGCAGGCTGTCCGTTGATCAATACCTTGCGCGAACCTTCTGCCAGGAAGTTAGCGTTTTCAGCCAGATGAAGTTTCGAACAGAGAACGGTGTCTTTTGGGGCGGGCGTGGCGTAAGGGCTGGCGCTTTTCACTAACGGCTGCGTCAGGTTGCTCCAGATACCGGAGAAAAAATGTTTAACATCATTGCCGTCAATGTCGCTAACGTTGTCATACAGGGCGCTGGCCGCTTTGCCGGGGTGCTTTACCACCGACGCGGTGGCAGCGATGCCCGCCGAGATCAGGGTGACGACATCTTCCGCGCTCAGGCTCTCTTCTTCTCCGCCGGGGAAGGCGTTCAGATAAGCGTGATCCACCGTACCGGCCGCGCGCGCCGACGGTTTACCCATGATACGGACATTAACCGATCCGCTGGTGATTCTGGCATCGGGCGGCCCTTTTAGCCCAAGGAAATCAAGCGCGGAATCCACCATCCCGCCGGCCCTGTTGCCGATTTTTTCCGGTATGCCGCTCACGCCTGCCGCAACGGCCAGGCCGACGCCCAGCACGGCGCCGAAACCGGTGCCGCACAGCGCCGTCGCCGCCGAGTAAATGCCGAGATAAATCGCGCCTTCCACCATGCCGCTGACAAAATCAGCCAGCGCCGAGCTGTGTACCAGCGGATCGCCCATCCTTGCGGCAATCAGTTCATCCGTCATGCTCAGACCTTCCCGCCCCCGGCTGGCGTATAGCTTGCCCGGATGGCGTGCCACATCGCCAGCGCCGCTTCATCGAACGGCTGCGTGCGGCTCAGGGTCAGCACCATCAGATGATCGTTAAGCATGACCGTCAGCAGAATTTGATAAAGGGTGACCTGCTGATTCTGGAAATGAAACTGGATTTCCCGTGCCGGCAGCGCGCCCAGCAGCGTATCCTGCGGTTCCCCGGCGACAAATTTTTTCATGTCGCGCTTAACCTTCTCCAGCTGCTGCTGCAGGTACTGTTCCTCTTCGCCCGGCTTAACCGTAAACGCCCGGGTAACGACCAGCGATGCCTGCGCCTGCGGCAGCTTAAGAATGGTGACGCTTTCATCCTGCGCCGCTTCCGGCAGCGTCAGGGCGCCTTCCGTCAGAATATATTGCACTGGCTGACTCATTAGCTGTTTCCTTTATTTTTATTAAATACCGTGCTGACCAGCTCTTTAATTTGATCCGGCATCGGTGAGAAAGAGATCGAGCCGCCGGGCTTTTTGATGTTCAAATCGAGCGTGCCGCCGGTATTAATCTCTCCCTGGGCGGAAGCATTCACCGAGAAGGTGTTGCACTGCAGTACGACGTCACCTGACTCGTTCATAATCAGCATACTGTCGCCACAGATCAGCTGAATGCTATTGGCCGAAGCCAGCGTCAGCGTGCCTTCGGCGCTCAGCTCATAATCACCGCCCACCAGCTCGCTGCGCGTCGCCTGTGTCATTTGCGTGTAGCTGCCTTCCACCTTACTGGTGTGATCTTTACTGATATTGACCGTCTGGTTGCCGCCCACGATGTGGGTTTCATCATTTTTAATGTTGGTATCCATGTTGCGCTCGGCCTGGATCCACACCTGCTCCTCGCCCGCCCGGTCCTCGAAGCGCAGCACGTTGGCGTTGTCCGGCTTCCCGTCCTTTGACCGGCTCATGAACCCCATCTGCGTCGCCGCCGCCGGCAGCGTCCACGGCGGCATGCTCGCCGCGTTGTACACCCGACCCGTCACTATCGGGCGGTCCGGGTCACCGTTAATGAAGTCCACCACCACCTCGTCGTTCACCCGTGGTATCTGCACCCCGCCGTAGCCCTGGCCCGCCCACGCGCTTGATACCCGCACCCAGCACGAGCTTGTCTCGTCACCCTTCGACTCGCGGTCCCAGTGAAACTTCACCTTGATGCGCCCGTAGCGGTCGGTATGTATCGATTCCCCCGCCGGCCCCGTCACCCGCGCCGTCTGCGGCCCGTGCGTCTTTGGCCACGGCGTCTCCGCCTCTTTCCGGTACACCGCCGCCGCCGGCAGCACCCGGAAACGGATGCGCTGTACCGTGTCGCCCTCTCCGCTGGCGTAGCGGTTCTCCTCCAGATAATATTCGGCCTCCAGCGTCAGGTACGCGCCGTTGTCGCCCCCGTGCGGCGCGTTCAGCAGCGCGAAGGTGTACCCCGGCGCCAGCCCCAGCGCCGTGCCCTCCCCGCTTATCTGGCGGTGCGCCGCCTGCCACGCCTCCTGGCGCACCCGCACATACTTTTCGCCCTGCGCGTGCTCCACAAAGCGTCCCGGCCACTCGAACACGTCAATCTCTCCCGGCTGCGGCGACGCCGGGTTCTGCCGCGCCTGCAGCAGCCACGCGTTCGGCTTACGGAAGTCG